>CALHNS010000059.1 GCA_938035125.1 uncultured Granulosicoccaceae bacterium
CACCCGTTGTGCTGGTGTCCAGTCGTGACGGTTTGTTCGATAGGGCCAGAGGACGATTGGTTGGCGCCAATGCCCATTTAGCAAAGCCTGTGTCCGAAGATGAATTGGTTAATACCATTCGCCAGTGTTTGAGTTCTTCTGGGGCAGTTGAGGGCGCTGGCGCAGAGTCTCAGCTGGATGCGTTGCCTGAAGCTGAGCGTCGCATTCAATCCAATGTTGATGTAGATGCCGTGAGTGCGGACGATACTTTCGCTGTGTCCCCGATATGAGTGTTGTATTAATCATTGAAGATTCGCCCACCGATGCGCATGTTTATCAGCGCGCATTAGAGGCGGCGGGCTATCAAGTACTACACGCTGAAAATGCCGAGGTGGGTGTGCCGATGGCGAAAAGCGCGCGCCCGGATGTGATCTTGATGGACATCGTTATGCCGGGGGTTAATGGTTTTCAAGCCACCCGGGAATTAAGCCGTAACGAATCAACACGGCACATCCCTGTCATCATGCTCTCCACGAAGTCGCAACAGACCGATCGAATATGGGCCATGCGTCAAGGTGCTAGTGATTACTTGGTGAAGCCTGTGCCGCGCCCTGTGTTGATTGATGCGGTGCAAACCGTTTTGGTGGCCGCGTGAGTCAAGCCATCTTTTTATTGTTTCGCATGGCAAATGCGTATTGGGCAACGGACGTTGCTTCCGTGCAGCGCGTGCATGAACAAGTGGCGGTGCACAAAGTACCTGGCACACAAGCTTGGTTTTCTGGTTTAGCGCAAATAGATGGGCAGCTTTTATCGGTGAGTGATTTGGGTGCTTGGTTAAATAAGCCAGCTTGTCAGGGGCCAGTGTTGCAATTGCATGATTCTTTAGGCGCTATTGGCTTACGAATAGATGAAGTGATCAGCGCCCAGAAACTCATACCCGAAAACACATCACTCGATGCCAATGAGGTGATGATGCCTGGGGCCTTAACCCAAACTGTCGAACACAATGGAATTCGTTTTCGTGTTGTTGCGTTCAAATTATTAGTGCAGTCGCCTGCCTTTATCGCTATTCGCAGGACCCGTTCAGCATGAATCTAACTCAATGGCGCTTATGGTTAGCTGATGTAAAAACGGAACTGAAGGATTGGTCGCGTAGTTCATTGCTGATATGGAGCGCATGCTTAGTCGGTTCGTTACTGTTTTTCTTTCTAAGCATTGCAGCAAAAAACAACACACAACAGGCATTAGCACAGCAAGTATTCAACAGTGCTTCGGCTAATTCAGCGTTGGGTAACACAACAGGGGCGAATTCTGTTGAGAAAGCTGCGAATTCCAGTGAGCAGCAATTGCAAATAGCTCAAGAGCCCCAAGAGCTGGTCATTCTCGACACGCAAGATTCGCCGTCGCAAGAGAGTTTAAAGCGGTTAAGTGAAACAGCACTTACGCTGCATTCAAGCCTACAAAGTGGCTCTGAATCAGAAGCCTCATACGCATCACGTGCCGGGCGGGTGGCAGGGGTGGCGGTTGCGATGAGGCAAAGCCAATTGCCCAACAGTGAGGCATCGTTTTGGCGGCCCATTTCTGAATCGATCGCAGCATTGGAACAAGGTGTGCGCTTAGGTGAAATCGACGGCGGGCAAGTTGTTGCGTTAGTAACTGAATTGCGCAAGCGTTATGTTGACTTGCGTTTGGGTAAAAATTCATTTGAGCAAAGCGCGCTTAGCAGTAACGCAGAAGCCCCGGTCGAGCCCATTAAACCCATCGAACTTGAGCAAGTGACAGACAAACAGCCGCTAGAGGTTTTAGGTTCAAGCGAATCAACAGCGTTGCCTTTGTCACTTCGATTGCTGCCTTGGCTAAGTGCGTTGTTACCTTTAGGGTGTTTGTGGTACGGCATCAATAGTTTATTAAGTCGTATGCGAAAGCGCCATGAGGCATATCCTAAAAAAGGGTATGTGGGTGTTGCCAGTACGCAAAGCGCACAGCAAATGACAGCGGCGGCGGCCCCTGCTAACCGTCATGCGGCGGAGCGAAAAACACAAGCCGCCATATTGCAATTGCTTGACGAGATGGAGCCTTTAGCAGAAGGCGATCTAACTCATGAAGCCAGTGTGACAGAAGACCTTACCGGTGCATTGGCCGATTCGTTTAATCATTCTGTGCATGAACTTCGTCGGTTGGTAAAACAAATCAATCGTTCAAGTGACTTAGTGAAGAAGGCGGTAACTGAATCCAGAGAACGCACTCTTTTAATGGCACGCCAAGGTGCTGTTCAAGCGCGTGAAGTGAGCCGCACTAATGAACGTCTTGTCAGCATGCGTACCGATGTGGTGTCTCTGTCCGCTAACAGTCAGCAAGTTGCTGAATATGCTCATAAAGTGGCTGCTCGAACGCAACATGCGGCAAAGGCTGTAACTCAAACCCGCGATGCGCTGGCGATTATGCGCTCGCAAGCCGATTCAGCAGAACGTTCTATAGAGCGGCTAGTACAAAGCACTAAAGGCATAGAGGCTCGTTTGTCTGATATTAAGTCGGCGGCAAAGCGCACCGATTTATTGGCCTTAAACAGCACCATTCATGCAGCCTCGCGGCAAGAGGCGGTGCCTGAATTATCGTTTGATGGTACTAACGGTTTTGCATCGGGCAATACCGAAACATTTTCTGAGCTGGCAACCGATGTCTCATCGTTGGCGGGGCAGTTAAAAACTGCCACCGGTGATATCGATCAGCTGTCCGATGTTATTCGAGACGAAGCAGGCGACAGCTTACGTGCTGTGCGTGAAACCGTATCGCAAGTGAAAAAATGTGAAGTCTTAAGTGAAGATGCCAAAGCTCATCTTGATCATATCGCGAAGGCGGCTTATGCGCTTGGCGTGGCAGTAACCGAAGTTTCTAATCGAACCGCGGTGCAAGCCAAAGGCGTTACCGAGCTTGCTAACACAACAAATATTATTAACAACATTACACACGATACAGCCACCGCCTTAACACAAGCCGTTAACGATTTACAGCATTTAGAAAATATGTCGAATTCTCTTGAAGCCAGCGTTCATGGTTTTCGATTACCTGAAGAGCCTGTGAACTAAATATGGTAAACGTATCGACCATTCCTGATTACTCAAGCCAAGCTGCAGCAGAGCTCAAGCTTGAGGCGTCTCGTTGGTCTGTGTGTGTGCAACGGGTTATTGATAACCTTGATGATGAAGCGCTGGTTAAAGCGTTATTACAGCAAACGTTACAACTGAAAAATGCAGCCAGTGTATTGGGCTATTCATCGATGCGTTTTGGCATGGCAGAGGTTGCCGAAGTATTGCATTACTGGTTGAAAAATCCCATCAATGAAAAAGACACTGACGACTACGCTTTGGTGTTATTGCAAGCCAGCGATGAATTGCAAGCAATAACATCGTTATCAGTTTCTCAGGCAAAACGAGCTTCCGCTGTACGTTGGTTGCCCATAGTTGATAACTGCAGGGCTTGTCGCCAAGTACCGGCGTTATCGAAAGATGTGGTTGCAGCAGCAGGTATTGCTTTGCCGTCATCGGCAAATAGGCCGATGCCTGCCAAACAAGATTGTGAGGATTTCTTAACAGCAATTCAGGCGGTGCATAAAACATTTGCGCGGCAACTGATGGTAAGTCTTCGCGACAAGCAATCGGTTGAACAACTGGCAAGCAGTTCAAATACATTTTTACGATTGGCTGATGCTTGCAAAAGTGAAAATCGATTGTCTGCATTGGAGCCGTTGTTTCGTGCGGCAGGTGTGGTGCTGGCAAGTGTGGTAGATGCACCTGATTTATACAGTATGGCTTTGCAAAGATTGTACGCGCGCTTAGAACGTTTTTTGGCGCAGTTATCAAAAATGCAGCCGGATGTATTGGCTCGCACAGCTAATCTTGTGCCTGATGATATTTTGCGCCAGCTGTTGTTTTACGTTGCGCGCTTTTCTCATCATTCGGCTGATGCAAAGAAACTGAACAGTGATTTTGGTTTGCATGTGCTTGCTACAGAAGCCGTTGGCCCCATTGCTAAAGATTCAAGTTACAGAAAACTTCGGGCTCAAGTCTTACAACAAATATTGATTGAGCTTAAAGAATTGCAATCGTGGATGAATCAAGCCGCATCCGACCCTAAGCATAAGCGTGCCAAATTATTATTTAAGCGACTGGGTGAGCAGCACTTGGCTGCAGGCATTCTTGGGCTTGATGAATTGGAATGTTCGTTGGCAAATTTGCGCGAAAGTGTTCGTAATTTGAAGCAGTCTCAAGGTGACTCAGAATCGCGCCTACAGATGGCCTCAAATATTCTTCAGGTTCAGGATTTAATTCAAGCGCTGCCACAAAATTCTCACCAAAGTGCCCCCACAAAACCAGCGAGTGAAAATTCGATTGATGCGGTGGCTGCTAAATTAAAGCATTTGTCACGGCCCAACGATAAAAATCAATTTCACAGTGAATCAGTGAAGTCGTGCTTACAAGCGGTACAGGGTGAATTGCATCAGGCCGAGCCAGAATTACTGGCGGTGTTTGCAGGGAATCCTGAAATTAACGCAAGCGCTGCAGATATTGCAGATCGGTTTGATGCATCAGCCAGAGCATTAAAGTTATTACCTTTGCCTGAAGTAGCTCCATTGATAGAAGGGCTAGCATCGGCTATCCGAAACGAGGCGAGTGCTGACAGTGATGAGCACTATCGTAATAATATCGCCCAGCTGCTAGTGGCATTAGATTTATACATAGGTAGTTTAGTGACTGAATCAAAAAGCTTGACACCCTTGCTGCAAAAAGCGGTCGCAGCGATGCGTTCACTTTCAGTCACAGTTTCTGATAACGCTGATATGCAGAATGCCTTAACACAGGCCATTGCTTCAAATCCAATACCAAAGCCAGATTCAGATTCAAATTCAAGCCAAAGCCTGGATCCAAATTCAATTTCAAATTCTGAAAATGCTAATGAGCGTTTGCTGGATGTTTTTTTAACAGCGAATCAACAAATTAATCCTTGGGCACATGATCGTACCGATGCGTTAACTGACGTATTGCCCGCTTTATCACAGTTGGGATTGGCTGCAGAGAATGCAAGCCTTAGCGAGTTGCATGGGTTGGTGACTAATTGTGCTGAGTACATTCAACAAGTGCCAATGCCAGACGATGCCAAAGAGTTGGTGAGTGAGACTCTGCTTGTTGTACCGCAAATGTTACACGCAGAACCTGGTGTGAATGAATCAGTTCGCGGGTTAGATACGCTAAAAGCGCGGCTGAGTATCAGCGCTTCTCATGCTGAAACCAATGCGCTTATGGACAACACCTTGCAAAATGTGTTTGCCCGAGAATGCACCGCTCATATAGAAACTTTACGCCATGCCATTCGCGTTGCCCGCGCCGATCTGCCGTTATCAAAGCTGCCCAGTGACGATATGCTGCGCGCGTTGCACACCTTATCTGGCTGCACGCAAACGGTGGATGCCACCGATATTGTCGCCATTGTTCAGCCTTTGCAGAAATCTGCGCTCAGTTTGCAGCGCAGCGGGCAAGATTTTAGCGATGAAGAAACTGACTACATTGATCAACTGGCCGATGCGATGGAAGCCCGCTTACATCATTTCCAGCACCAAGAAGATGTGGATGCAGCCGTTCTCGATGTGGAAGCAAGATTGCCCGATTTTGTATCAACTGTGCTTGCCCGCACTCGATCGAGCCACAACGAAATTGACTCTCATGATGTTACGTTAGTCGAAGAACGTTCAGCACCAGCCATAGCGCCAGCTGTACTGGCAAAATCTAATTCAGTTGAAACCAATGAAGCAGGTCTTTCTTCCATTTTTAGAGCAGAAGCCGATGATTTGATGCTTCGGTTACGCTCACATACGGCGCGTTTGTTAGATGCAGGTGATAAGTCTGAGAAAGAGGGTGCGCTTCGGGTATTGCACACCATTAAAGGCAGTGCCCGCATGTCAGGCAATCATGCTATGGCCGATGCAGCTCATGAATTGGAAACTGATGTAGCCGATGTTGCCGATGGCAAGGCGTTTGGGGAAATACTTCGTCAACGTTTACCTGAGTTGCAGGCGTGTTTAACCCCTGAAAATCATGTGAGTGGGCAAGCGAACTCAGATAGTTCAGATGATCTTGCCAAACTTAATGCATCAGAATCATTGAATGTTGAAGATACTCTCATTGATGACACAGTTGCGATTGCGGGCAATGACACAAAAGCTCGCCGTGCCGAACCCATAAGATCGACCTCAAATTACGATGAATCCTTAGAGTCATTGTTAAAAACCGGTAGCACGCTGGTATCGCGCCAAGCTGAAGTCGATGGTCGGATTGCGTTCTTAAGTGATCACATTAGAGATATTCAAGCCAGTGCCGTTCGCTTGCAACGACTCGCCACCGATAACCCCGCGTTTGATTCGGTTGCCTCGCGTGAGTTGGTGGCAGATATTCAAGTGGCTCAGCGGCAATTAGACCAGTCACTAGGACAGTTGCAGCATGTTCATGGCTTGGCTTCACACGCAGGCACCGCCTTACACCGTGCATTAGTGCAAGCTCGATTGAGAAACGTTGAGTCCATACGGCCCCGATTGGAAGCGGCCTTAAGTGATGCCACAACCATTTGCGAGCGTGACGCCAACTTATTGCTAACCGGTGGAGATGTAGCGGTCTCTGTTAACGTGTTGAATGCCGTTGCACCTCTATTAGAACAATTAATCCGTAACGCCGTTGCTCATGGGCTGGATTCTCAAGCGGTGCGTGAGGCGGCCCATAAACCCGCCGATGGTGAAATTGCCATCGCTGCACGATTGGATGGCACCGATCTCTTAATTGATGTAAGTGATGATGGTGAAGGCGTTGATGAAGACGAATTGAATCAGCAACGCTTAGATGAGGGTTTGCAACCTATTCGTGGCGCAAAACATTTGCGTGAAATTCTGTGTTCACCGGGGTACTCCACCCTAGACGATGCAACCCCTGTGGCAGGTCGCGGCCAAGGTCTGGCCATGGTGCTTGATGGAATCGAAGCGCTGTCGGGCGAATTGGAAGTATTAAACGACCCTGGCGAAGGTTTGACGGTGCGAATGCGTATACCTCAGCCCATGGTCGTCGCTAAATCATTAGTTTTTGGAGAAGGTGCGCTTCTGCACGCGATACCGGTGGGTTATATCGCGCACGTTTTGCCAATGGGTGACTCGGTTGATGTTATTCAACACGACAATCAAGCTTGGCCTGTTTGCACCATTGAGCAGTTGATGGGAGGCTCAGCGCCCACACAGTCATCGGCTGATCGCTGTGCGTTGATAAAAGTGCGTGGTGAGAATTTAGCCATTCCAGTTCCCTCACTTAGCGGGTATCAGGAATTGATTGTTCAGCCATTGGGCAGTCAAATGCAATCGCTAGAGCGATATGTGGGTGGGGCGGTATTGTCTGATGGGCGTAACGCGTTAATCGTTAATGTGCATCGATTGTTTCAACAACGGTTAATGAATCAATCGCCAGTAAATGCTCTATCGGATCAACAAACGCCTGTGAAGCTGCGCACGGCATTAATCGCCGATGATTCGGTAACCATGCGGGTAGCGGGCGAGCGATTATTGCAACGATTAGGATTCCAAGTGCACACAGCACGAGATGGACTGGAAGCCTTAGATTTTCTAAAACGTGGGTTGCCCAGCGTTTTATTACTCGACATTGAAATGCCTGGTGCCGATGGGTTTGATGTGGTGCGTAGAAGTCGTGCCAAGCTTGTGGCCGCAGAAGTTCCCGTTATTATGATCAGCACCCGGCGTGGGCCTGCCGAACGGGAGCGAGCACGATCCTTAGGCATTCAGCATCTCATCCATAAGCCCTATACTGAAACTCGTCTGCGCGAGGCATTAGAAGAGGTTGGGGTGCTAGAAGCAGCGGACGACGTAAATTAGACCTAAGTGTGTGAGATGATGTGCCAATCAATTCATCAAAAAAAGGTAAGCACTCACCATGTCGGTTCGTTTTGCCATTCTCGGCGCAGGTCGCATTGGACAAGTTCACGCACGCGCAATTCATTCAGATAAAGAGGCAACACTTGTTGCCATTGCCGATGCTCATGTACCCGCTGCACAAGCGGTGGCCGATGAATATGGGGCATCGGTAAGAGACATTGATACCATTGCTGGTAGTGCTGATATTGACGCTGTGGTTATCTGCACACCAACCGATATGCACGCAGATCTTATCGAGCAATTTGCTCAATGCGGTAAGGCCATATTCTGTGAAAAACCGGTTGATTTAGACGTGGCTCGAGTACGTCAATGCTTGGCCACAGTGCAAGCATCAAACGCTACGTTAATGGTTGCTTTTCAACGTCGATTCGACCCAGACTTCATGGCTCTGAAAGAGCGCATTGTTGAAGGTGCCATCGGTAATGTTGAAATGGTTGTACTCACCAGTCGCGATCCTTCTCCTCCTCCTATCGATTACATAAAGCGCTCCGGCGGCATCTTTAAAGACATGGCCATTCATGATTTAGACGTAGCTCGTTGGTTATTGGACGAGCCGGTAATAACCGTACAAGCGGCTGCCTCCGTTATGGTAGATAGCGCGATCGGTGAGGCAGGGGATTTCGACACCGCCAACGTTATCCTAACTACCGGTTCTGGTCGGCAAGCTACCATCAACAATTCTCGACGAGCTGGGTATGGATATGACCAACGCATAGAGGTTTTCGGCTCTAAAGGAATGGTATCGGCATTGAACACTCATGCCTCGCGTACAGTGGTTGCCACCGCTGAAGGTTATACCCAGCCACCGCTACAAGATTTTTTCATGTCACGTTATGAGCGCGCCTACGCTAACGAAATTGCTGCATTTGTGCAGTACGTTAAAAACGGCAGCCAACCCAGCCCTTCAGGCGATGATGGCTTGCAGTCGTTGATATTGGCTGAAGCGTGCTTAACCTCAGCAACAGAACAAAAGGTTGTACATGTTGATTGCCGATAACCTCAAAAGCCGAATAGAAGCCTTAGTTCAGGCAACTTGGCCCGATGCCACCATCAGTTCCTTAAATGAGGTGCAAGGGCTATGGAGTGGATACGGGGCTATTGTTCGGGTTCAGTTATCAGGATCAGATGAAGTACCAAAAAGTGCTGTGGCTAAAGTGGTAATACCTCCGAATGAGTCGTCTCATCCGCGAGGCTGGGATACCGACGCATCGCGCGAACGAAAATTAAAAAGCTTTCAGGTTGAAACGCGATTTTATGAACACTACGCCGTGCAATGTAAAGAAGACTGTGCAGTAGCTCGTTGTTACGCAACGGAATCAAACGAAGACGGCGTTACATTGCTGTTAGAAGATCTAGATGAAAACTTCCCAGCACGACGAACCAGCTTGAGCATAGAGCAAGCTGAAGTATGCCTGAACTGGTTGGCCGCTTTTCATGCGTTGTTTATGGGTTCACGTGATGAAGCCGTTTGGCCCACTGGCACCTATTGGCACTTGGATACACGAGCTGATGAATTGGCCGCTATGGAGGCAGGCGAATTAAAAGATGCCGCCGCAAAGCTAGACAAGACGTTAAACAGCACAGAATTTAAAACCTTGCTGCACGGTGATGCGAAGGTGGCTAATTTTTGTTTTAGTGACCAAGGGGATGCGGTATCGGCAGTGGATTTTCAATACACCGGTCATGGCTGCGGGATGCGTGATGTGGCCTACTTTCTCGGCAGCTGTTTGGATGAAGCAACGCTTCAAGCCAATGAGGAAGCGTTATTAGATATGTATTTCAATGCGTTAGGTAACCGGTTTCCCGCAATGCGAGCTGCGCTTGAAAAGGAATGGCGGCCACTTTATGCGGTAGCTGGCGCCGACTTTCATCGGTTTCTCAGTGGGTGGAGCCCAGAGCATGCAAAGCTTACGGCCTATTCGGATAGCCTTGTGACAAAGGCTTTGCACTACATAGAAACCCACTCATAACTGCAGTGTGTTAAAAATTGCCCATGATTAAGGTTGGCATAATCGGTGGCTCAGGCTATACCGGCGTAGAACTACTTCGTTTGTTGTTGCCCAGAGATGATGTCTCTGTGCAGTTTGTTAGCTCGCGAGCTCATGCAGGTACGCGGGTGGATGCGCAATTCACAAGCTTACGTGGCTTGTGTGAATTGCAATTTTCAGATCCCGCTTCCATCAATCAAGCCGATTGCGATTTAGTATTTTTTGCAACGCCTAATGGCACCGCAATGCAGCAAGCACCCGAATTACTGGCTGCAGGTGTCAAAGTGGTGGATTTATCGGCCGATTACCGCATAAAAGATATTGCTGTATGGGAGACATGGTACGGGTTAACCCATGCAAGCCCAGATTGGGTGGAAAAGGCTGTGTACGGTTTGCCTGAAATGAACAGAGAAGCTATTCAAAGCGCTTCACTGGTGGCAAACCCAGGTTGTTACCCCACCACTGTGCAATTGGGGTTTCTCCCATTACTTGAGCAAGGTCTTGTGGCAACCGATGGATTAATCGCAGACGCAAAATCAGGCATCAGTGGCGCAGGACGCGCAGCCAGCGTGCCAAATTTATTGGCTGAAGCTTCAGACAATTTCAAAGCCTATGGCGTATCCGGTCATCGGCATCTGCCTGAAATTGAGCAAGGCCTTGCGCGAATGAGCGATCAGCCCATAGAGCTAACCTTTACCCCTCATTTGCTACCGATCATTCGCGGTATACACGCCACTTTGTATGCGAAATTATTACCGGGTTCATCGCTTGGGCAAAACGATTTACAGGCGTTGTTTGAAGAACGCTTTGCTAATGAGCCATTTGTTGATGTGCTTCCTAGCGGAATTTTTCCTGAAACTCGATCAGTTAAAGGCAGTAACACAGTGCGCTTATCGGTGGTCAAACCACAAGATCGAAATACCGTTGTGGTGCTGGCAGTGGAAGATAATTTAGTGAAAGGTGCTGCCGGGCAAGCCGTACAAAACATGAATATCATGTTGGGCATGGAAGAATCAACAGGCTTACTGGCTCCCCCTCTGGTTCCTTGAGTGAACGCCTTACATTCAACGGTGATTTTTTTTCTATTGGGCGGCATCCTACTAGGAGCAGGTGCCGGGTCTTTTATTGGTTATCGGATGGGTGTTCAAGAAGGCTTGGCGGCTGATATCAGTGCGCGGGAAATATTAGCGTCTGAAGTTTCGGCGTTGCAAACCATAAAACAACAACAGCAAGCGTCCTTGCAAACCGCTGAAGCGTCGATCAATCGTTTAACGCATACCATCGACGAACAACAACGCGCTCATGAATACGACACTCGTGAGTTAGCGCTTTATCGTCGGATTGAGTCTGGCGGGCAAGACAAAGGTATTCACGTTAATGAAGTAGAGCTTCTAGATACCAGTAGTGGGCCTGTCTTACGGGTAACGTTGCTGCAGCTTGGTTCGCGCAGTGATGTTCAAGGTGGGTTGGGTGTCGCCCTTATTGGGCCGACGCTGCCTGGCGCGGAAAATGATAGGGTCGTATTAGCCAGTGAGGTTAACGATTCAACCTTGGAATTCGATTTTCGTTTTATGAGCCGTATCACCGTAGCCCTGCCTGACAGCTTCACAGCCAGCAGTGATTCTGAGGCGCCATTTGATTGGCTAGGCGGCCTAGATATGGTTGAGCTGGACATCATTCCACGCGACGATCGAAGAAGGCCGAAGCGTGTCACGATTCCTGCGGATCGCATGATAGTTGGTCCTGCGGAATAGTTGACTAATTTACTGGGTTTAGTACACTTCACAGTTGAAGTTGTGCAAAATATCCTCACAGTCGTTTTTTAAAAGGAACCTTCATGTCTGCCGAGCTTGAGTTCGATGACTTCCAAATGCCCGACCCTTTGGTCTTTACTGAAGCGGCCGCGTTGAAAGTTAAAGAACTGATTGAAGAAGAAGGTAATCCTGATCTGATGCTGCGGGTATTCGTATCTGGCGGCGGCTGCTCAGGCTTCCAATACGGATTCACCTTCGACGAAGTCATGAATGAAGGCGATACCGCCGTTCATAAAGAGGGTGTGAAGCTACTCATCGATCCGATGAGCTTCCAATACCTGACTGGTGCCGAAATTGATTACACCGAAGGGTTGGAGGGTTCGCAGTTCGTAATCCGTAACCCTAACGCGGTGACCACTTGTGGGTGTGGATCGTCATTTTCGGTGTAGATAAAAGCATCGGCTAGATGCTATTTTCAGGCCTGTAAAGCGGGCCTCACTTGAGGTAAAGCCAGCTTACTGTGAGCTGGCTACCGTGGTTTCTTCAACTATCACACTGCGCATTTGCGCCACCATCTCATCGGATACCGCTCTTAGTGCATCGCGGTATTTCGGATCAATAGGGGCAGCTTCCGGCAAGCTCACTTTCAGTGGGTCTTTGTGCTCACCATTTTTACGGAATTCGTAGTGCAGATGTGTGCCGGTTACACGGCCCGTGTTGCCTACATAGCCAATTACATCACCACGGTTTACGCGCTTGCCTTTCTTAATCCCTTTGCCGATTTTCGACATATGGGCATACAGTGTACTGATGCTTTGTCCGTGTTGGATGGTGACTCGATTGCCATAAGCGCTTTGAAAACCTGAGCTTTTGATAACACCGTCTGCCGTGGCATAAATTGGAGATCCGTAAGGCGAGCCATAGTCAACGCCGCGGTGTGCGCGAACTTGATTCAATACCGGATGCATGCGTTTAGGGTCGAATCGCGATGTAATGCGAACAACATCTACGGGGTGTCGTAAGAAAGTGCGGCGCTTAGAGCGGCCATCTGGAGAGTAGTAGTTGGTGTGACCGTCCTCGGTAGTAAAGCGTATAGCGCGGTAAGCCTTGCCACCGCGAATGAATTCAGCGGCCAAAATGTCACCGTCACCGATGTATTTCCCTTCTCGGTATAAGCGGTCGAACACGATGCTGAATTGATCGCCTTTGCGAATATCGCGTGAGAAATCCAGTTCCCATTCGAATATATCCGCCAGTTCCATAATGGTCGACTGCTTCAGATTCGCTTGTTCTGCGGCTAAAAACAGCGATTGTTCAATGGTGCCTGAGGTTACAACGCGTTCTTTCTCAATTGGAAGATCAATCGACGCTACCGCAAAATTGTTATCGGCCTGACGTATGGTGACTCGTTTGTCATTGCCAATTTTCGCTGTCATGCTGTGGAAATCACCGTCGGCTTGCTGAATTAGGTTCAGTTTCTGACCAATTCGTAGGTTCGACAAGTGTTCCATAACCATTTTATCGCCCAACAGCTTGGGCATATGTTCAACGCTAACACCGTGATCATTCAGGATGCCCGATAGCGTATCGCCAGATTTCACCGTAACCACTTTCTCGATTGCATTGGCGGGGGCTTCAGCCCGTTGCTGTAAGGCAGCGATCGTCGGGTGATTGACCAAAGGTGAAACCGTTACGGTGCGTGTTGGCTCTTTGCCTGCTAACTTGTTCGGCGTCAGTGCTTGCAGGTCTTGCAGTAATGATGGTTCCGTACTGAAACTATCAATCGGCAACAAGCGCTCAGCGGTATCGTTGGCCAGCAGTTCTTGTTGTGAAAAAAGGCGTTTTCCGTCGCCGAGCGCATTTTGGGCATCGTCGAAGAAAAAGGTAGGGCTAATCAGTGAGGCTGCTTTCAGTGCGGGTTCTGCAATATTCACCCGAACATTAGATTCTGTAGATGTGGTGGTAGCCATCAGGCCCAGTGCCACAACACATAACCCACTAACCGATAATTTTTGAAACGGAAGTTTGTGCTTTTTGGCTGGAGCTGCACTAGCTGAGCGACGAACCGCCCCAACCGTTTGTTTGTTCGACTTTAACGGTGCAGACGCACCTCCAGTATCCTGGCTGAAGTCAATATTTAAAGCATTATTTTTGGCAAGATCGAGAGTCAACGCGAAGGCCCGATTGATTGTCAGCGGAGCGGTTTAGGCTGAGTTTTTTGGTTATAGTCACCGTTGCGACCAAATCCCAATAGCACAGCCAACAGAAGTGTAGAACAAGACTTCATGTTTTGTGGCCTATCCTTATTGTTTTATGAGTCTATTGAATACATTTTGAACATTTCCAAGGAAACATCGTTTTAGCCCCATGAATCAAGCCTCTCTGGACGAACAATTAGCGCTGCTGGAACGTGGCGTAGACGAATTGCTTTTGCGCGATGAGCTCATCGAGCGTTTGAAGTTAGGTCGGCCGTTAAAGATAAAAGCGGGTTTCGACCCCACCGCCCCTGATTTGCATTTGGGGCATACCGTGCTTCTTAATAAAATGCGCCAATTCCAAGAGCTAGGGCACGAGGTGACCTTCCTAATTGGCGATTTCACTGGCCGAATTGGAGACCCCAGTGGCCGAAATGTCACGCGCCCCCCGTTAGATGATGAGGCGATCGCCAAAAACGCGCAAACCTACAAGGATCAAGTGTTCAAGGTTCTAGACCCTGATACCACCAAGATTCGATTTAACTCCGAGTGGTTTGGTGAAATGGATGCGGTTGGAATGATTCGTTTGGCTTCTAAGCAAACGTTAGCTCGCATTCTGGAGCGTGATGATTTTGATAAGCGCTACAAAGGTAATCAGCCTATTGCGTTACATGAATTGTTGTATCCGCTAGTTCAAGGTTACGATTCGGTGGCTCTGGGCTGTGATGTTGAACTCGGTGGCACCGATCAGAAGTTCAATTTGCTGATGGGACGAGAGCTTCAAAAGGGTCAAGGCCAGCCGCAGCAGATTGTCATGACGCTGCCATTGCTTGAAGGCTTAGATGGCGTGCAGAAAATGTCGAAGTCCTTAAACAACTACATCGGTGTGCACGATGAGCCAGCCGATATGTTTGGTAAGGTCATGTCCATACCGGACGACATCATGTGGCGCTACTTTGATTTAGTCAGTCTTAAAAGTAATCAAGAAATTGATATATATAAGAGTGCCGTTACCCAAGGTAAGAACCCACGCGATGTAAAATTTGAATTAGGGCTTGAGATTGTTGAGCGTTTTCATGGTGTGGCTGCTGCAAAAGCGGCGCATGAGGCCTTTATTCAGCGATTCCAAAAGAACCAAATTCCCGATGATTTGGAAACCGTGCCGGTCTCAGTGGGTTCAGAAGGGATGGCGTTGGCAAATGTACTGGCTGAATTGTCGCTAACGGCATCCACATCAGAGGCTCATCGTATGGTGAAGCAAGGCGCTGTGCGCATCGATGGAGAGAAAGCGGAGGACTCTCGTGTGGTCATGAAGTCAGGTCAAATCCTCATCCTTCAGGTAGGAAAACGTCGTATTGCACGCGCCGAATTAACGGATTAGTTAATTAAAACAACAACCTAGTTAGCTTTTCCATGCCGTCAAAAGAAACGAGGTAATAGGGCGGTTTGGTGACTGATTGGAATAGCTTCCGTGTATCCGCTATTTTTATCAAAAAAAGTAATGACGGGAAAAATTTAGGCCCTATAATTCGTTCCCTCGCTTACGCAGATGGCCAATTGTTGCCGCGTGGTGAGGGGTGTTTTAGAAGGTTTTTTGTACCAATTTCCACCGGAAATTAATTCAAAAAATATTGACAACCTTTTACACACTTTGAACGAAGAGTGCTAAACTTCTCGTTCTTCGCTGGAGAGAAATCAGCGCGCTCTTTTACAACAGAATCAAGTAGCTTAAATGGGTACTTACAGTCGATCGGTTGCGTCTCGCAATGACGAGTGGAAGTACCTAGAAGTAAAGAAGTAATATGTAGAC
>CALHNS010000060.1 GCA_938035125.1 uncultured Granulosicoccaceae bacterium
GAAAACACCCCGGTTATGTCTTTTTGGTTAGTTTTCCGTTTATGTCCGCGTTTCCGCATTATTTTCAAATCAATATACACCAACAAAATCAACAACTAAACAGTAACTTTCCTATTAATCGAAAAAAATAAACGGAAGGCCTGATTGACAAACCTCATGGCAATATGGCACTGTATTGATTATCAGTATAGGAGATAAATCATGTCTGCATTCATGGAAGATTGCAAAATGGCTATGCGTGCTCGGCACCTAGCTTTTAAAACGGAAAAAAGTTACTTACATTGGATTCGACGGTACATTCTTTTTCATAATAAAAAGCACCCAGTCGAAATGGCAGAAACTGAGGTCATAGATTTTCTTAATTTTTTGGCCTTGAAAAAGCGATGCAGCCCAAGCACGCAATCACAGGCACTATGTGCTCTCGTTTTCATGCACCGGTATATTTTACTAAAACCCTTGGGGGATTTAAACGGTATCAAGCATGCGAAAAGACAACAACGTTTGCCTGTTGTGTTAGCCCCAAATGAAGTCCATGAAATTTTGCGACATCTAAACGGCGTTGATCGGCTCATCACTGAATTAATGTACGGCTCTGGCTTACGAGTTAGCGAAGCGATTTCTCTTAGAATTAAAGACGTTGATTTACACAATCACTGCTTAACCATTCGAATGTCAAAAGGCGCTAAAGACAGAACCGTCACTCTCGCTGCCTCTATCGAATCTTCACTGGTTAATCAAATTCAACGCGCAAGATACATTCATACACAAGATTTACTTGAAGGCAATGGGTTCACACCGGCACCTTATGCGCTAAGGAGGAAACTGGGGGTAGCGCTTAAGTCTCCTGAATGGCAATTCATTTTTCCTTCTGCAAGCCTATGCGCGATTCCCGATACGGGTGATATCGTTAGGTTTCATAGGCACGCTGACAATGTAAGAAAATCCATAAAGAGAGCTGCACAACGCGCCAAGATACCAAAGCGTGTAACCACTCATGTATTTAGGCACAGTTTTGCAACTCATTTACTTCAAAGTGGTGCCGATATCAGAACTGTGCAAGATCAATTAGGCCACAACGACGTAAAAACCACCGAAATTTATACCCACGTTATTAAACGCGGTGCGATGGCGGTGCAGTCACCTTTAGACTTACTCACCAAATTAAATTAATGAGATTGAAAACATTGAAAATGTTAAACCAATAGATGCGAATACATCTTAATGAATTCACTATCAAGTCATGTAATCTGCTTAATTGAACTCGGTAGCCCAGCTCTTTCAATTACGCTTGCAAGAGGCTCTACACAGCACCGTAATGTATGAGCTGTAGAATGCAGTATTAAATTTTCAGTTTTTAAAATTCCCACATGCCCAGGCCAGAACACTAAATTGCCGCTCTGTCGGTTTTCATAGCTTACATTTAATGGCAACGCGTTTTCCTGATCACCACTGTCGCGAGGAATAGATATTCCTTTCGCCTTCGCAAGCATCTGAACTAAACCTGAACAGTCACACCCGTCACTACTTCGCCCGCCCCAAAGATAAGGGGCATCTAAATAATTATTCTGCGCTAATTCGATTAGGCTCAAACTTGATTTTGCATTCGCACTTTGACAATGCCCAGCCCAAATAAAGCCAATGTTTTCAACGCACATAAAGTTTGAATCGATATTGCACATGCTAAGTGAAACTTGGCTGCCAAATAACAATCGATTCACAACAGGAGATTTTATATCAGCAGATTCGAAAATAAAGGTAGCCCGATTACTGACCCAATGTGTTGCATTGATAAGGGTTGACTCATAGGATGTGTTTTCTACAAAACCTGTGTATCCATCCTCAATCGTGCGGATTTTTGCCCATGACCCCAATAGCTGTAAAATCTCAATTCGTTCGCCAAACAGCAGCTCGCTGGATGCTTTAGCATTGTGATCGGGAGACTCTTTCACTGTGCACAAAGGGATGCATATTCGAATAGCGTTTAAATCGGTTACCATAAGTCACGCACTATCGTTAAAAATAAGTAAAAAACCTAATCAAACTCTATCATCATGCTTAACGCCAACAATATTCAGTATTTAGTGGTGCACTGTTCCGACACTCCCGACGATGAACCGTTAACCGCACGTGATATCCACGCCATGCACCTTGGTTTCGGTTGGCACGGCGTGGGCTATCACCGAGTGATTAATCGAGACGGCCGCGTTGAACAAGGCCGCCCCGATTACTGGATTGGTGCTCACGTTTACGGTCATAACGAAATCTCTTTAGGCGTTTGCCTCATTGGCCGAAATGAGTTCACCGATGCACAATTTCAATCATTAGCATCGGTACTTTCCGAATGGAAAAAAACACACCCTAACGCACAAGTTGTGGGGCATTGTGATTTTGACTACACAGAAAAAACCTGCCCTAACTTCGATGCCAAGAAATGGTGGTTATCTCAAACAGAATCACAAACACCACCCAGCTAAGAATCGGCTTTTCCTATAACCACTGTTTCGTTTGATAGATCCATTTTGTTACGAATGAACCACAGAACGATCAATGACGGAATAACCATCAAAGTGGTGATAATAAAAAACAAGCCCCAATCTCCATCTAAAGTATCCACCATTTCACCGGAAAATGCCGCCATGGTGGTTCTTCCAAAGGTAGCAATAGAGGCCAGTAAGGCATATTGCGTTGCGGTGTACGTTCTATCCACTAGTAACGAAATGAAGGTAACAAAAGCCACCGTTGCGAAGGCGGCTGCTATGTCATCCACCACGACTGCCAACGCAAACAAACCTTTTGATGGCCCTACCCAAGCAAGCAACGAAAACATTAAATTGGTAACAGCCATTGCAATACCGGCAATAAACAAGGCCTTAATCACACCGGCTCGAAAAGCAAACCAGCCCCCAAGCAAAGTAAACACTACGGTGGTAATCCAGCCTAACGATTTGGAGTAAATGGCGATGTCTGATTTGGAAAACCCCAGCTCTTTGTAAAACACCAATGACATCTTGCCCATAAAGGCTTCGCCAATTTTAAACAAAAACACAAACGCTAAAATAGCGGCGCCTATTTGCCATCCGTTCTTTTTGAAAAAACTGGTGAGCGGGCCAATGTAGGTACTTCCTACCCATGCCAAAATTTGTGGAATGCTCCACTTCACCGATTCTTGTGATTGCTGTGCTGAAGAACCCAAAGCACTAGCCACCTTTTGCTGAGCAGCAAACTGCGCTTGTCGTCGATCAATATCAGATACTTCAGGCACCAACAATAAAAACCAATTCATTGCAACGATTAAGATCATTATCACGATGAATGTCATTTGCCAGTAGTTGGCATAACCCAAGGTTTCAAATTTATCCGCTACGAATAGCATGACAGCGCCGCCCAACTTATAGCCTGTCCACCAACCCACTACAGCGATAGCCGCTCCAGCAGCAACCGATGCTTTATCTTCAACCGGTATTTGCTCAATGCGTAGCGCATCGATGGTGATGTCTTGGGTGGCGGAACACACCGCAATAATCAACCCAACAGCCACCACAAGACCTAAGCTGGCAGTGGGATCTAATTGAGTCCAAACAATAAGGCTCAGAAGAATGATGGCTTGAGCTAGAAAAATCCAAGATTTTCGATGCCCTAATTCTTCAGTTAAATAGGGAATTCGAATTCTATCAACCAGCGGTGCCCACCAGAAATTGATGGCGTACACGCCAAATATCAAACTGGCGTATCCGATGGTGCTTCGACTTAAACCGTCTTCTTTTAACCACAGAGTAAGAGCGGTGCCGATAATAATCCATGGAAAACCACTGATTGCACCCAGCAATAATATTCTTAACATGCGCCGATCGGCGTATACCGCTAAGGACGGATTACTTTGGTTCATTGCTAAAGTCCTGTTTTACGCTCAGTATATACTCAAGCAACTGATGATTTGAATTCTCACTGAGCACCGATTGTAATGGCAGAACAACACTCGAACCCACCGATTCGAGGCTACCTTGAAGGATATTACGGGAAACTGCTCTCCTGGAACGAACGCAATGACATGCTCAAATTTTTATCATCTAAAAATTTGAACACCTATTGCTACGCACCCAAAGAAGACCCGCAACACCGATTGCACTGGCGTACGCCGTATTCGTCTCACTGGCAACAACAGTTCTCAACATTTTGCGAAAACGCAAATCAACACCAAATTTGCATTGTCGCAGGCATTGCACCGGGCTTAGATTTCAGCTTTAAAACAAAAACGCAAGACAATGATTTTGATCAATTACTAACCAAAGCAAAAGCGCTATTATTCCAAGGTGCCAACGAAATTCTCATACTTTGGGACGACATTGAAGAAGACGGCTATGTGAGCAGCAATGGCTTAAGTGAAGGTGCGGCTCATGCGCACATCGTTAACCAGCTATCACAGGCTATCGGGCAAGCGTTATGGACTGTACCACGGGTGTACGCAGGCGATATAGACAATAAAAATCACTACCTAGAAAACTTTTTCTCAACACTGCAACCCCAACACACCGTACTACTGTGTGGCAACGCCATAGTGGCAAAGTCTGTAAAAAAAGAACATTTGCAGCAATTAAGTAACACCAACACCAACACCAACACCAACACCAACACCAACAAAACCTTAAAACACCGCACAGTGGTGTGGGACAATTTCTACGCCAACGACTACTGCCCACGGCGGCTCTTTGTAGGGCCTTGGACCGGCAGAGAACATATTGATCACTACCTATTGAACCCAACCGGTTTACCTTACACTGACCAGTTAATACTAGAATTGGCTGTATCAACTCAAACCAATACCACCCCGTACACGCTATGGAAACAAACGCTAAAAAAACACGGAGTGCCAGAACAGTTTCTTACCATTGCGCCCTACTTTTCTCACCCCTTTTTCGGTGACCAAACGTTAAGCGGTGACGATAAAGATACCGAGTGTGTTTGGCCACATAAACCCGCTACCCTTGAAGAAACCACAGCCGCAATTGAACACTGTTTATGGAAATGGAAAACTCCTTTGGCTAGGGAATGGTATCCGTTTATTTTTGGCCTAAAGCACGACCTTGCCCTACTAGACAACACACTAACGCGAGAACGAATTGTTAAAACTCAACCACCTTTATTGGCAAAAAGGCTATTACGTTGAGTGAGCTTTATATAGGGTTAATGTCTGGCACAAGCTTAGATGCGGTTGATGCCGTAGTGGCATCCATAAACCACAACAACATCGATCTTGTAGCGAAGCACGAACAGCCATTTCCTGAAAATCTACGCAAGCACATTCTGAGCATGTGCAATAACCAAGGCACCACACTATCGGCTATAGGCTCTTTAGATCACGAACTAGGTAAATTGTACGCACACACCGTTAATAAATTGCTCAAACAATCCGAATTAACGCCAGCACAGATAACGGCCATTGGGAATCATGGGCAAACTGTTTTTCATCAACCTACCGGTGAATCCCCATTCACTATACAGCTGGGCGATTCTCATATCATTGCAGCATTAACAGGTATAAACACAGTTGCTGATTTTCGGCGTTTAGACATGGCGTTAGGTGGGCAAGGTGCACCGCTAACACCTGCGTTTCACCAGTTTGTGTTCGCTAATAACCAATCTCAAAATCTACCAGACTCTACAATCGCCGTGGTTAACATCGGCGGCATTTCAAACGTAACACTGATGCACGCTAACGATCCAGTTACCGGTTTTGACACAGGACCAGGAAATCTACTCATGGATGCCTGGTGTGAAAAACATACTGGCAAACGATTCGATAAAGATGCCCAATGGGCACGTACGGGCAAACTGAACAATGCGCTATTGAATCAGTTAATGGCTGACCCTTTTATTAAACAGCAAGCTCCCAAAAGCACGGGCCGGGAACACTATCATGTGCATTGGTTAGAAACACAAATTCAAAACCTAACTTCTTCTAATACAATATCCCCACACGATGTGCAAAGAACCTTATGTGAATTTACTGCCTGCGCTATTACACACCATCTTGAACCTGTTCATAAGCGCACAATCCAAGAACTTCTTATTTGCGGAGGTGGGGCGAAAAACCCATTGTTAGTTGAACGACTCAGCGCACTGTTACCCAATTGGCAAGTAAAACCCACAACGGATAGAGGCATTCCCGTTGATTGTATGGAGGCCATGGCATTTGCATGGTTGGCTCGCCAAAGAATTCATAACTTACCCAGTAATTTACCTACGGTTACCGGTGCTAGAAAATCGGCCTCTTTGGGTGTGCTGGTGTCGGTAGATTCTATAAACGCACAAAAAACGGCACGTAACAATTAAAAAATCGACCGATTTAAAATTCGAGACAACATGAACGACAGCCAACTGAACAATACGCTATCCACGCTGGTATCTGAACAACGAAATCCTGACACTATGGATTTGGATACGCTTAGCACAATGGAATTAGTTACCAAACTCAATCAACAAGATCAATTGGTGCCGTTAGCGGTTGAAAAAGAACTTCCACAAATTGCTAAGGCCGTTGATCTTATAAGTGATGCGTTCGGATCTGGCGGTAGGCTGCTGTATGTGGGTGCTGGCACCAGCGGGCGATTAGGGGTGCTGGATGCATCTGAATGTCCGCCCACTTTTGGTGTCGACGAATCCATGGTAATTGGCTTGATCGCTGGTGGTTCAGAAGCTATTTACCGTTCACAAGAGGGGGCTGAAGATTCTATGGACTTAGGTGAAACGGATTTAATAAACGAGCAACTCAATGCAAGCGATGTTGTGGTGGGCATTGCCGCAAGTGGGCGCACGCCTTATGTTGTGGGTGCATTGCGCTATGCGAATTCCATCAATGCCCGCACAGTGGCCCTGTCTTGCAACCCAAATTCCACCATTGCACAATTAGCCGATGTGGCCATCTCCCCCGTAGTAGGCCCAGAAGCTTTAACTGGCTCTACCCGATTAAAATCAGGCACAGCGCAAAAATTAATACTCAACATGCTCAGTACCGCAAGCATGGTAAAGATCGGTAAAAGCTATGAAAACCTGATGGTGGATGTACAAACATCAAACGAGAAGTTACGCGTGCGCGCAGTGCGCATTCTCATGCAAGCCACCGGATGCACCGATGACGAAGCAGCTCATTTACTTGAAAAAAGCCAAAACCAACTTAAAACAGCGATTTTTATGCAGCTAACTGGCACCTCTGTTGTTGCTGCCAACGAACGCTTAGCATCGGTATCAGGCAATCTTAGAAAAGCATTGTCCTTCTGATGGGTGCGAACGCAACAACCCTACCCAATCATTTTTAAATTACAACGCATAACCAACACGACGAGCAGGCTCTACAAACCCAATTTGCTCGATGGTGTTCATCAGGGTTTCATAACCTACAGTATCGCCAAGCTGTGCAGTTGAATGGGCCAACACTTGAAAGTACACATCTTGTTGCGCATGACTGCCACCCATTTGCCACAATTGCGACTGGGCTGGTTTAAGTAAATTTACCACCTCTTTATGTTGCCCTTTCTTATGTGCAATAACCGCTTTGGCTGCAGGGAGCGCTGCATTTTGATAACGCATCGATAGATCGTGTTGAGAATTCTTACTAAACGCTTCCATCGCATTCACTAATTTTTCACAATCATCAAACTGCTCATTGGCTGCCAACACTAACGCAAAATGTGCACTGGTAAAAGGGTTCGTCATATCGTCTATGCGAGGTGTGCACACTTCAGCCAATTCTTTCCAACGATCACCCACATTGACGCCCACTCTTTCTAAGCGCCATAATAAGCTGGATGCATTTTGAAGATCGATGTAAAGATCGGGCATGGCAGCGCATAAAGGATGCTCTCGATTTCTAATGCGGGTATCGTAAATCGATAACATCTGTTCATGCTCATGGCGTTCTGCAAGAAACAAGCACTGATGCCAAGCTAGGTGATACTGCATTTGTGAGGCGCTGTTCCATAAGGATTCTCGCTCACTCATCCAGCGTATGCCTTCATCAATGCGATTTTGCATTAACATAACGTGAGCAAACGCATGAGCGCCCCACACATCACCTGGGTTTAACGTTAAAGCATCACAACTAACCCGTTCGGCTTCAGAAAAATCAAGGTTCTCCTCTAAATCGAACGCTCGAATGGCAAGAAATGCTGAGTAATTGGGCGTATCTTTTCCCCAGTGTTTTACAAGCTTTGCCGAGACTCGCTCGCTCCAAACCATATCGCCCAGCCAAAACAATTCGCTTTGTAAAAACACTAAGGCCAATAAATCGGTGGGATGCTGATCGAGGATAGCTTCAAAACATTGGACGGCTTTTTCAAGTTGTCCTGATAATAAATGGGCCAGTGCACTCACATACTCTTGTTCTCGCGCGCTAACCGAATCTAGGTTTTTCTTCGCAGCACTCAGAGCATCATTGGCCTGCTGTGTAAAAGCAACGGTACGGGCGCCGTGCAACATGATTCCAAGCGTTGCCTGCGCTAAAACACAGTGAGAGTCTGCCTCTAACGCAGCTTGCAAATGAATACTGGTATCGGCTTGTCGCTGTGCATAAGCTTCAATGGTTTTCGATAACGCCATTGCACAGTGTTCACTATCGGTGGTAATCGTATGACCACGCTCATCGCTATACACAGCTACCCACTCCTCACTTACATGCTTTCGTTAAACGTTATGCCACTTAGCCAGAATCAATAACCAACCTGAGCCTAGAAGAAATACAGTAGCCACATACCCCCATTGGCTTGTGGCGCTTATCCAACTGGACGTACCGTATCGCCCTTGCATCGTTAGATGGGTGCCCGATAAAGGACAAGCCAAAGTACCCAAACTCCAGCCCAACAACATGGTTGTGGCCAGAAGCTCAGGTTGGGGATTCACCGGTAATAACAGAGCGGTTGCCATGGCAATGGACACCACCGGGTGAATTCCCAGCATCGCGATGCCAATCATACAGGCCAACAATAGTACCGCAGCTTTTCCAGTGAATTCAGGCGGTGACCAGTTAAGATCGCCTAAATTTACCCACGACACCATGCCTACCGCCAGCACACCCACAGCCAATAACAACGTTAGCTCATTGGCACTGCGCGGTAAATCCTCGGTTATATGCGAATGAATCTGTTGAACAAAGCCTGTAAAACCATCAGTTATCAGTAACACGGTAAAAACCAGCGCTAATGTTGCCATAGCAATTAATGGAAGTAACGCTATCGATTCGAAAGAGTAACGCAGCACAACAACAACGATACCCAGCACTGTTGGAATCCATAAGCTTGACCAATTAGCGGGAAAACCCGGCACATTGGCAAGCTCATCACGTTTATACCAACCCAATAAAAGCGCCACCCCAATTTCCATACAGGCCAAGGGTGCGCCTTGCAGAATAACGGTAGCAATGGAAAAATCCGAACTAAAACTAATCACCACAGCAAGGCCTGCAAAAAACGGTGACCAATTAACACAACTTGAAAAAGCGCGTGTTAAGGCAGCCACTTGATGACGATTAATTTGAGCATGATGCGATAAACGATCAGCCACAATAATAAGCGCTGAAATATTGATAAACGCACCGAATACCGCCACGGTGAATAACGTATCTCGATAGGCTTTGAACCCTTTAGGAAGTATTGCCTGTGCGGATACAGAACGCAGCGCAATGCGTTTCATAAAACCTACCGACAGAATCATGGTAACCAGCGGTATGCTTTGAGAGGCAGCATTTAACCAAGCGGCAGAACCTTGGCGAAATTGAACCAGTATTAATAATCCAATGCCAATGAAAACCATGGCACCAATTAACCAGCGCTGCAAAACACGAGTAGATCCTATTACCAACAAGGCAGCGGTCCAGCCAGAAAAAATAGCTAGATACAATAAAGGGCTTTCAAAGGTGGGGATAAATTCTCGAACAATGATTGATGCAATCATTGTGAACAACAAATACCCCACCACAACCTTGTGGTGGGGTACAAGCAATGACATCAAGGAGTTCAATCAGCCACGACGTGAAACACACCTGGGTCAACGCCTGCTACGGTGACAAGGCTACCAGCAGCAATACGACTGCTACTGGATTGATTACTGATTTCAACCCGCCACTTCACACCTGAATACTGATGGGTGCCTGGCGATGTATGGGTAACCTCGCTGTTAACACGGAACTGATGACCGATTAAATCACTGCTTTGATCGTTACCTAGTTCAGCCCCACTTTGAAGCTTTTTTAACGGAAACCAAAGCACCAAAGTGGCAAGCGCTGAAGCGATGGCAAAGATACCAATACTGAATACCCAATTGGCATCTATCACGTTGAACCACAACACAGCGCCCGTTATGAGCGCACCAATGCCGCCAAACAGCAACACACCGCTGGCAAAACCAAAGATCAGAATTTCAATGGCAAGCAATGCAAAGCCAATAGCAAACCACACATTGGCAGGATTAGCGAATAAACCACTCATTATTTCGTTCACTGTTATCCCCTTTGGCTATTATTGAGAATTAAACGAACCGCTGGAATTCATTGCCGCAACAACGGCCATGCTCTCTGCTACGACTTTCCCCGCATCGTTATTACTGCCATCCATCAATACGATGGTGGAGTCTTTGGCAATTTTCTCTTTCGCGCTAATGGCTTTTGATGCAAGGTCTAGCTGCACCGCTTTCTGCCCTTCAGGAGTAGCAGCCGCCCGGCCCACTAAATCTAACGCTTCGGCTTGCGCACTTGCTACGGTGGTGATCGCTTGCGCCTCACCTTGAGCTTCTAAAATGCGTTGTTCACGTTCTCCTTCAGCCGCTAACACTTGCGCACGCTTTTCACCTTCCGATTTATTTATTTGAGATTGACGTAAACCCTCAGATTCCAAAATAAGCGCACGCTTGTCACGTTCTGCTTTCATCTGACGTTCCATTGCTTCCAACACACTTTTAGGAGGCGTGATGTCTTTGATCTCATAACGTAAACAGGTTGCACCCCAAGCCGCTCCAGCTTCGTTAATAGCGTTTACAATCGCGCTGTTCAACGAATCTCTTTCTTCAAAGGTTCGATCTAAAGTGATCTTACCGATTTCTGAACGCATAGTAGTTTGTGCCAGCTGAGTTACACCGAACACGTAGTTATCAATGCCGTAGCTTGCTTTTTCAGGGTCTAGCACTTTCATGTAAAGCACACCATCAACGTTTAACGTAATGTTGTCTTTAGTGATGGCGGATTGCCCCGGTACATCTAACGCCATCTCTTTAAGTGATACACGATAGGCCACCCGATCGACGAAGGGCAATACAAAATTCAAACCAGCCGTCATGGTTTTATGAAACTTACCGAATCGCTCAACCACAAAGGCCATATTCTGCGGAACAAATTTTACTGAAGAATTCAGTATCAGTAGAATAACGACGGCAAGACCAATCCAAAACACCGCCCCAGAACCTATTAATAAATCCAACATATTCTCTCCCCTAATTTTTACCTAACCCCATAAATATGGGGCCAAATGCTTAATTATCAAGTACTTGAACGCTCGGCTTCGGTGAGCGCCACCTTGTTTCGTAAATACACCGGTTGCGCATCGGCCGCAGGTTTCCAACAACTTAAGTTCGCCCCATCGGTTAAGCTCAGTAGATCGATTGCATTGGGGTAAAGGTTGACAACTTTTTGAACCTTTAACGCATGATGCTTAGGCAAATTTATCTGAACAGTTTTTTGTAAAGACGCTAACAATTCAGTCTCATATCGCACAGCCCCCGACCCGCACAATACCACCTCTGTACTGTCTTGCTGGTGATCGCGTTCTTCGGCCCATTGAGCAGGCCATGGGAATTCATCCGGATTAATCACCACTTCATTAGATAGAGCCGTTACAGCCCCCTCATAACAAAAGGTATTTGCATAAATTTGATCCATGCGCGCATCAAGAGCGCACATCACATAATCGGTGGTTTCGGTCCCCATGTTCTCTCGCACACAACCCTTAGCCATTGCTTGCAACGTTGATACGCCATGCACTCCACAATCGGCCGCTAAGGCTAGGCCTTGTGCAGCGGCGGCAGCGATTCGAAGACCAGTAAAACTACCTGGGCCTTGCCCAAACACCACGCCTTCAATTTGCTTTGCGGTGATACCCATCTGGCTCAGCAATTCCGACAACATGGGCAACAACAAAGCCGCATGTTCTCGCTGAACAATTCGATGATCGCTTAACACTTCGCCATCCACATGCACAGCCACCGAACACGCCTCAGTTGATGTATCAAATGCAATCAGTTTCATAACAATGCACTAACCCGCAACGGCATCCGCTTTCTCGGTTGAATTTATGCGTTCAAAAAACAGCTCAACCTCATCTAAATCACGCGTGATGGGCATAGGTGGAAGGCTGTTTATAAACACTTCACCGTAATGACGTGTGCGAATGCGCGGATCACATAACACCAACCCGCCTTTATCGGTTACATCGCGTATCAATCGGCCCACACCCTGCTTTAACGCGATAGCCGCCTGCGGCACTTGAAATTCATAAAATGGGTTACCCCCATCGCGCTGCAACTGATCGATTCGGGCACGCATTACCGGGTCGCCCGGCGAACCAAAGGGCAGTTTATCGATAACCACCAACGACAACGCCTCACCACGAACATCCACTCCTTCCCAGAAACTACTGGTGCCTAGTAACACACCATTACCCGCCTCTTGAAACGCTTGCAGTAAATCCTGTTTAGGCATTTTGCCTTGGCAGAAGATGGGGAAATCAATTCTGGGCTCTAACCATTCCAACGCTTCATTCAAAGCGCGGTAACTGGTAAACAGTAAAAACGCTCGACCTTGGCTTGCATTTAACACAGGCAAAATAGCATCCATACACGCCGCCGTGTACCCTTTATGTTGCGGCTCGGGTAACCCTTCAGGCAAATACAACAACGCATTGCGCGGATAATTAAACGGGCTGTCCACTTGCAGCTCAGCACTCTCTTCCAACCCAAGCTGCGTTCGGAAGTGACTAAAATCTCCGCCCACCGCTAAGGTAGCAGACGTAAATACCCAACTGGATGCCATTGCGTTCATCGCTCGTTGAAACGGTTCAGCCACGTTCATCGGGGTCATGTTTAAAGCAAAGCCAGTTCGATAGGTTTCAAACCAATGCACATAAGGGCTTTCCCCATCGGAATTTACAAAGCGGCTCAGTAAATTCTTTTGCTGTTCAGCCCGCCGGTAACAACTTTCCAAACCCTTACCGCGATCTTTCAAAGGTTCAAGCGCTTTGACTAACACATCCAACAAACCTGTTAAGCGTTCCAGTTCTCGATCAATCGCAGGTGTATCTTTCACCTCCACCCACGCATCGCGCGTAGGTTCTAGTGAAAAGGCCAATCGAAAATAACGCACACCATTTTCTAAGTCGGAGGCAAATTCTCTAAGCTCTTTACTCTCAGGTGCTTCGGTTACTTGTTCATTGATGGTATCGCGCGATAAATCAATCAACATGCGACTGCTTAAGCGTTTACCAAAAAATTGTGCGGCTACATCTGGTAACTGATGGGCTTCATCAATGATGAACCCATTGGCGCTGGGCAATAAATCCCCAAACCCTTCTTCTTTTAACGATAAATCGGCGCACAATAAATGATGGTTAACCACCACGATATCGGCCTCTTGTGCTTTTCGGCGAGCAGCGTGCACAAAGCAATCGTCTAAGTCTTCAAATTCGTGCTGCGAGCAAAATTCATCGTTGGATGTGATGAAGCCCCAAACCATGGAATCTTCTGGCACATCTAATACTTCTGCGATATCACCGGTTTCGGTGCGCATAGACCAAGATTGCAGAATGCGTAAATGTTGCTGATGCCGCTCATCGGCAAGAGAGGGGCTTCGAAGTGCACGCGCTAAACGCTGCTTACATAAATAGTTAGCACGCCCTTTCAATAAGCTGGTTTGAACTGACACACCCAAACTTTTTTTAACCAACGGCAAATCGTTTGCGTAAAGCTGATCTTGTAAGTGACGGGTGCCAGTAGATATGATGATTCGCTTACCTGACAATATGGCAGGCACCAAATAAGCAAACGTTTTGCCCGTGCCCGTGCCAGCTTCGCCCACCAGGGGATGGCCAGACTCTAAACTTTCATGGATGGCTTCGGCAAGATGCTGCTGCTCTTGCCGCGGTGCAAACCCGGTTAGGTGTTTTGCAATGGGGCCATCGTTACCAAAAATGGCCGAAATCGAATCGTATTCATCAAGCACAGTACGCTCCTTGTACTGTTGAGGTTATTTTTAAGAGATTACCTGTCCTGGTAAAGCTCCACCTGTTTTCTGGCGCTGCGCACACCAAGTAAGTCGCCGCGAAGACTTCGTGCATGTTCGATGATCAACCAATTCCTGTGCAGCAAGGTTGGGTTTTCACCCGCAAATGCATTCGATTTCAAAGCCAGATTCTCAGCCGTCAGGGCCTGATCGTTTTCAAGCTGAATTTCGGCCGCTCGGCTCCATAACAAACTGTTATTGGGGCTGATATCGATGGCTTGATACAGAAGATCAATCGCTTGATCATCGTTATCAACCCGCCGCGCTTGTTCAGCCGCAGACCATAACTCAGCTAGCTGCTGATCATCAGTATCATACCGGATTGAACCATCCAGCTGCGCACGAACATTAGCGGTAGGATCTCTAACTTCCGGCTTGGGATCGGCAGTAGCACAGCCTTGCAGCGCAGCGAAAAGCACGGCAAACGGCAGAAATTTATTGGAAAACAAGGAGGTCATTCGCAGGAGGTCACTCGCTGAATCATGAAAAGCTTATATATTGACTACTGTATATAGTATGAACAGCTCAATGTTGCGATGTTTCGTTGCTACACATTAATCTAAAGGCCGAATCTTACTTAAGTTTCGTCAACCGAGCTGGCCACGGTTTGCTCTGCTGGCTCGGCCCGCTCAGCCTCTACTGGCAAAACCAATGGGTTCTCCTCAGGCAATATTACCGACACCTCTATGCGTCGATTTTGCTCCCGCCCTTCAGCCGATGCATTACTCACCGCCGGGCGAGATTCTCCATACCCGAAGGGCCTTAGCCGCTTAGGGTTCACCCCACGAGCCACCAAATAGCGCACCACGGCCAACACACGCTGTTTAGACAGGGCTAAATTACGAATGCCAGAACCTCGGTTATCGGTGTGTCCATCCACACTGACAACCACGGCAGGGTGGCTCTTTAATTGTCTAACTAACTCATCAAGACTGGCCCGGGCGGCGCGATTAAGGTCAGCTGAATTAGCGGCAAAATCTACGTTAGGTAGCGCCCCTTTAAAAATCGGGCAACCCGTTTCATCCACAGGCTGCGGCACGCGAGTATCCGTGCACAGGTCGTGTTCATCTGAGACCCCGTCATTATCTAGATCTGCCACAGCGATTACGGTGGGCGCTTTGGCCGGTGCTGAACACGCACTCAACGTCAACACAGTGACCAACAGAATGCCTATGTGCAGTCCTACTCCCATTCAATAGTCGCCGGAGGCTTACTGGAAATATCGTAGGTAACGCGGGATACGTTAGGAATTGAATTGCAAATGGTTCGAGACACTTCATCTAAAAATTCGTGCGGTAAATGCGCTGCGCGTGCGGTCATAAAATCAATCGTTTCAACCGCTCTCAGTGCAATTACATAATCATAGCGGCGACCATCGCCTGTCACCCCAACCGACTTTACGGGCAAGAACACCGCAAAGGCTTGCGACACTTTGTCGTACAAATCGTGACGTCGAAGGGCTTCTATAAAGATGTTATCCGCTTCTCGAAGAATGTTGGCGTAATGCGCTTTTACCTCACCCAGAATTCGCACGCCCAGCCCAGGCCCTGGAAATGGGTGGCGATATAGCATGTTGGCAGGCAGCCCTAAATCAACCCCAATACGCCGCACTTCATCTTTAAATAATTCACGCAGCGGTTCGATTAATTTCAATTTCATGTGTTCAGGTAACCCGCCCACATTGTGATGCGATTTTATTAAATGCGCACTGCCAGTCGATGAAGCCGCAGATTCAATAACATCGGGATAAATAGTGCCTTGTGCAAGCCAGGCGGTTCCGTGAAGTTTCTTCGCCTCTTCTTCGAACACTTCGATAAATAGATTGCCAATAATTTTGCGCTTAGCTTCAGGATCTGCCACCCCATCTAAGGCATGCATAAAACGCTCTTCAGCATTAACACGAATAACGTTAACACCCATGTTATTGGCAAAGAGCTCCATCACTTGATCGCCTTCGTTCAATCGAAGTAACCCATGATCAACAAACACACACGTTAGATTTTCGCCAATGGCTTCATGCAATAACGCAGCAACCACAGAAGAATCCACACCACCAGACAACCCTAATAGCACGCGTTCGCTACCCACCTGCTCTCGCGCTGAACGTATTGCGTTTTCAATAATATTCCCAGGCGTCCAATTGCCTGCGCACGCGCACACTTCTATTACAAAGCGGCGCAGCATTTCAGCCCCTTGCTTTGTGTGCGTTACTTCTGGGTGAAATTGAATGCCAAAGCGTTTAGCCGATTCGTTAGCAACGGCTGCATAGGGTGCGTTATCGCTTGCACCCACTTGAACAAAGCCTTGTGGCAATGCGCTAACACGATCACCGTGACTCATCCAAACATCTAAGCAAGTTTTCCCATCGCGGCCACCTTCGTTATCGTTTAAGCCATCAAACAACGCACATTCTCCCACCACATCCATGGCGGTATAGCCAAATTCACTTTCGCCGCGATGCGCTTCAACGGTGCCTCCAAGCTGGCCTACCATCGCTTGCATGCCGTAGCAAATACCTAAAATAGGAACCGATAAATTTAAAATTTCATCGGCAATAAAGGGCGAACCTTGCGCGGTTGTCGATTCCGGGCCGCCCGATAAAATAACGCCACTAGGGGCAAAGTCGATAATGGATTGCGCGGTTAAATCCCAAGGATGGATTTCACAATACACACCGCATTCGCGCACGCGCCGCGCGATTAACTGAGTGGTTTGCCCGCCAAAATCAATGATGAGAATGCGGTGGTGGTGTATGTCTTGGTTAGTCATTAACTTAAGCGATAGTTCGGAGCTTCTTTCGTCATTTGCACATCGTGCACATGGCTCTCTTTTATACCTGCACCGGTGATGCGGACAAATTCTGCTTCGGTGCGCATCACATCAATCGTTGGCGCACCGCAGTAACCCATACTAGAACGCACGCCACCCACCATTTGATGAATGATGGCACTTACAGGCCCTTTATACGGCACACGCCCTTCAATGCCCTCTGGTACTAATTTATCTTCAACGTCTTCATCGTCTTGGAAATATCGATCACTGGAACCTGCGCGCATAGCGCCCACCGACCCCATCCCCCGATACGACTTGTACGAGCGCCCTTGATATAGCTCAACCTGACCTGGCGCCTCTTCTGTACCGGCTAACATACCGCCCACCATCACAGAATAGGCTCCGGCTGCAATCGCTTTTGCCATATCGCCAGAAAATCGAACCCCACCATCGGCGATGAATGGCACATCGGTGCCAGCCAAGGCTTCTGCCACATCGGTAATGGCCGTTATTTGCGGCACACCAACGCCAGCAACGATTCGGGTTGTGCATATCGAGCCAGGACCGATACCCACCTTCACACCATCAGCACCTGCAGCCACCAAATCTTTAGCCGCAGCAGCCGTTGCGATGTTGCCACCAATCACTTCAACATCGGGGTAGGTGCTGGCCACCCAAGCAACTCGATCTAGAACGCCTTGAGAATGCCCATGTGCGGTATCCACAACCAACACATCCACACCAGCCTCTACTAATGCGGCCACACGTTCTTCAGTATCACCGCCAGTCCCAACCGCTGCGCCAACTAGCAATTGACCAGCAAGATCTTTACAAGCATTAGGAAAATCACGCGCTTTTTGAATATCTTTAACGGTAATCATGCCGCGAAGTTCAAATGCATCGTTAACTACCAACACTTTTTCAATGCGGTGCTGGTGCAGTTTTTCAATCGCTGCTTCTCTGGGAGCGTGCTCTTGCACCGTCACTAAACGTTCGCGTGGTGTCATGATGTCGGCAACGGATCGGTTTAACTGTTTTTCAAACCGAATGTCGCGTTGAGTAACTATGCCCACCAACTGCGCACCATCCACAACCGGCAAACCTGAAATGCCGTGCTGCGCAGTTAAGTCATGAACTTGTTGAATCGTCATGTCAGATGAGATGGTGATAGGTTCGGTAACCACCCCACTTTCATGTTTTTTAACGCGCTGGACTTCTTCAGCTTGAGCGGCAACCGATAGGTTTTTATGCACAATGCCTATGCCGCCTTCCTGCGCCAAGGCAACCGCTAACCGAGATTCGGTAACCGTATCCATAGCCGCCGACACCAGCGGAATATTCAAACGAAGTTTGCGGGTTAATTGCGTTTGTAAATTGATTTCGCGCGGCAGAACGGTTGAGTGGCGCGGCGTGAGCAACACATCATCAAAGGTGAGTGCTTCTCGTATTTTTGACATCGGCAGCCAACTTTTCGCTGATCGGGGATGCGCCCATATTGTACAGCAAGGCGAGCAAGATCCCACGGAACGATACGCATAGTTTGCTACTATCTGGGCGGATGACTTCTTCCGAAAAACGCAAAATATTCACTGTCGCTCGCCTCAATCAAGAGGTGCAATCGATACTTCAAAAGGGGTTTGGCACCGTTTGGTTGCAGGCAGAGTTATCCAATTTCAGCCGCCCTGCCAGCGGTCATTGGTACTTTTCGCTCAAAGATTCCCAAGCGCAAATTCGCTGCGCCATGTTCGCAGGGCGTAATCGATACTTAACCTTTAAACCCGACGCTGGGGATGAAGTGTTAGTCCGAGGCAAACTGGGCTTATACGCCGCACGAGGCGACTTCCAATTAATCGTTGAACACATGGAACCTGCTGGCGAAGGTCGCTTGCAGGCAGAATTTGAACGATTGCGTAAACAACTGAATGCTGAAGGCTGGTTCAGCGACGAACATAAACAAGAGCTACCGCATCGCCCAACCTCTATCGGTGTTGTGACTTCGGCAACTGGGGCCGCCATTCAAGATGTACTAACGGTGCTGCAACGCCGTTATCCAGTGGCAAACGTCATCATCTACCCCACCCCGGTTCAAGGCAAAACCGCGGCTTTATCCATTGCAACCGCCATTGACAAAGCCAATGAACGCGCCGAAACCGATGTGCTTCTGCTGGTGCGTGGTGGGGGCTCGCTGGAAGATTTATGGGCATTTAATGAAATGCCTGTGGCCACAGCGATTTACAACAGCAAGATTCCCATCGTTAGCGGGGTTGGTCACGAGGTCGATGTCACTATCGCTGATTTGGTGGCAGATTATCGAGCCGCAACCCCTTCTGCGGCCGCAGAATTAGTAACACCGGAAATCGATCAATTAGTGGCTGCCCTGAATCAAGTGCAGAGACGCTTACTTGGCTATTGGCAACAACAACAAACCAGCGCCAGTCAGCGATTGTCCCTTTGGCATGCACGACTGAACAACCAACACCCAGAGCGATTGATTCAACAAAGAGCGCAACATATTGATGAATTGGAGCGCAGAATTCGAGCAGTGATGACGCAATCCATTCACCAAAGCCAATCTAGGCACCAACAATTAGCGCTTAGACTTTCCGCTATTTCTCCTCAACGGTCTTTACAAATCCGCCAGCAACAACTACGACAGCTGAGCTGGCGATTGAACAGCGGCTGGAAAGAACAACAACAAGAAACGGCAAATCGATTAGCGATGGCCAGCCGAGCACTGAATGCGGTAAGCCCCCTGGCCACCTTGGATCGAGGTTTCGCTATTGTTCAAAAGGAATCTCAAGTCATCCGAGACAGCAGCGAGCTGAGCATCGGGGATACGATATCTGCACGGCTTGGTAAGGGCACACTGGAGGCTAAAGTAAGCCAGCTGACGCACGGCAAAAAATAACCAAACCCAATGGTCTGTGTTAAATAATTAACCAAACCGCTCAGCCGGCTCTTAAATGCAGCGAACCGTTGTAATCCGCTGATTTACATAACTAATATTATTTTTAAACCATTGGAAACGAGTAAATCTGATTCATAACTGACAGGTGAGCCAACATTTTTCAATTGCAACTTGCCAATTTAACTGGTATAACCTGCGCTCGAATTTTAAGCCGCTCGCTCAGGTTGAACATGGCCCAGTCGTCTACGAAAAAAGTTGCAAAAAAAGCTACCGCGAAGAAAGCGGCGGCTAAAAAAACTGCAGTGAAGAAGAAAGCGCCAGCGGCCAAAAAGGCACCTGCCGCCAAGAAAACAGCGGCTAAGAAAGCAGCAGCCAAAAAAGCCCCGGTAGCCGAGCAGGTAGAGGCTGAAAGTAAAGCGCCTGCTGCGAAGAAAACGGCGGCAAAGAAAACCGCCACAAAGAAAGTGGCTGAGAAAAAAGTAGTGGCGAAGAAAACTGCCGCAAAAACGACCGATGATAAACCCGCTGCGAAAAAGGCAGCCAGTAAGGCGGCTGCAAAGCCTGCAGCATCCAAGAAAAAAGTGTCAGCGAAAAGCGAAGATACGGAAACCAAACCCAAAGCAGCAACAAAAAAAGCCGCTTCTAAGAAAAAAGCAACCTCTAAAAAGGCTGATGCGGAACCTAAAGTGAGTACACCAGCAGGTCCAAAAATCACTGTTGGGGAATTGGAAGTTCCTGATCACACTAAAGCTCAGCGCGATTCCAGCGGGCATTACATGTCAGAAGATGAATTGAAGCACTTCTCTGCCAAGCTGGCCGACTGGAAACAAGCGTTGATGGAAGAAGTCGATCGAACCGTTGGTCACATGAAAGACGATGCAACAAACTTTCCCGACCCAAATGATCGTGCAACGCAAGAAGAAGAATTCAGCCTCGAACTACGCACTCGAGATCGTGAACGCAAGCTAATCAAGAAAATCAACGAAGCGCAAAAGCGCATTGAAGATTTGGAATACGGTTACTGTGAAACATGTGGCGTTGAAATTGGTGTTGGTCGATTAGAAGCCAGACCCACAGCAGAACTTTGCATTGATTGCAAAACTCTAGAAGAAGTGCGCGAGCGCCAAACAGCCTGAGCGAGCTGAGCTCCAAAGGATCAAGCAGCGGCTCTAAAGCCTCTTTAGGCCGCTTCGCTCCAACACCCAGTGGTGACATGCACTTCGGTTCATTGGTTGCTGCCACAGCAAGCTGTGCGGACGCCCTTAACCGGGGCGGCGAACATTGGGTTCGCATAGACGACATTGATCCACCTCGTATCGTGCAAGGCTCAGCCGAACGCATCGTGCACGCCCTTGAACGTTTTGGCGTAACCATCTCAGGGGATATCGTTTTTCAAAGCACTCGGCAGAACGCTTACCAAGATGCACTTCAACAGTTAGCTGAACTCGATGTGCTGTTCGCTTGCGCGTGCAGCAGACAGTCGCTTTTCCAAGGCCACAGCTGCCAAGCCGGGTGCAAGAAAAATCGCATACCCCCTAATGTTCCTCTGCGCCAGCAATTGGAGCAACTCAAAAATCATGCAGCCATTCGATTGGACACCACGCATCCGCGTGTTAAACAATGCGCACCATTATCGGTAACCGATAGAATTCAGCCAGTTCAAAATTTTCCCGATCTGGCCGTGTTAGGCACACCGGTATTGTGGCGAAAAGACGGATTAGTGAGCTACCTTCTGGCAACCTCTATCGATGACAGCAATGGGGTCACCGATGTCGTCAGAGGCGCGGATTTATTGGCTGGCAGCAGCGCACAACAGCTGATCATGGAGCTACTGATGCGCCCGGTGCCCAGCTGGGCGCACTTTCCTTGCGCCGTAGACGAACACCAGCAAAAGCTTGGCAAACAAACCTCTGCAGCCTCCATTCACGATGCGCCACCGCTGCCTTTATTGCAAAAGGCTTGGCAGTTTCTCGGACAAACCCCAATAGCCTGTGTCACCCTTACAGAATTCTGGAATGAGGCGGCAGACTCTTGGGCAATATCCAACGTGCCTAAGGAACAGACCCTTAAGATCACATAGCATGCAATCACAGCGCTACGACCACACGTTATTAATTCTCATCGCCGCTGTGTTTTTGTTTGTGTCGCCACTTACCTCTTGGTGGTCATCGTTCAATTGGCCTTGGTATGCCATATTTTTTCCTTGGGCATTGGTGGTTGCGCTCATCGCTTTGAACCAATACAGGCAGCATCGTCATGACGATTGAGCTGTGGTGGTTATTCGCTGTCACTGTTGGTTACTTAGCGTTATTGTTTGTTATCGCATGGTCGGCCGAAAGCGGTAAGTTACCGCAACGCATCATATCGAACCCCATTGTGTACACCTTATCGCTTGGTGTGTACGCAACCTCGTGGACCTACTACGGCAGCGTGGGATTAGCTCAGCAATCAGGCTTTGCGTTTTTAACCATTTACTTAGGGGTTACAGGGGCATTTTTACTTGGCCCTTACCTACTTCGCCCCTTACTGCGCTTATCAAGAGAACACCAACTGGCATCCATCGCCGACTTAATGGCGTTTCGTTACGGCGGTCGAGGCACCGGATTACTTGTTACGCTGTTCATGTTGGTGGGCATACTGCCGTACATTTCACTGCAAATAAGAGCAGTAACAGAATCGGTATCTGTGCTTACGCGCGAACCACCACCAAATTTTCTAGCGCTAAGTTTTAGCGTGCTAATCACGGTGTTTGCGGTTTTATTTGGCTCTCACCATTTATCTCAACGCGAAAAACACCACGGCTTGGTGGTGGCTATTGCCTTTGAATCAGCCTTCAAACTGTTCGCCTTACTGATTGCTGGAATCGTAGTGCTAACCACAGTATTTGACGGCCCCAGTGGTTTCAGTGAATGGACAACCAACAACGCAGATTCAGTAGATGCTTTGTATGAGCCACTTAGAACAGGCGGCATGTGGCCAACCTTATTATTTCTAGCGTTTACAGCAGCATTTTTACTGCCTCGTCAATACCACATGACATTCACCGAAAACGAAAATCCAGCGCATTTAAGTAAAGCGTTCTGGATGTTTCCTTTGTTTTTATTGTTACTAAACTTACCGATCATACCCATTTTATTTGCAGGCCAATACTTATCTCTAAGCATCCAGCCCGACTTTTATGTATTGGGCATTATGCAATCGATTAACAGTGAAGCCTTGGCTATTCTCGTCTTTTTAGGCGGGGTGTCGGCTGCCAGCGCCATGATGATTGTCACCACGTTGGCATTGAGTTACATGGTATTAAATTATGTTCTATTGCCAGCTTCTATGTCAGGCAATGCCCCCACCGATTTTTACCAAAAACTCATTTGGAACAAACGCCTAGTGGTTAGTTTGATCATTGCTGCAGGCTATGGGTTTTACATTATCATTGAACTGAATGAGGGACTTGCCAGCTTGGGATTGGTATCTTTTGTGGCCGCAGCACAATTACTACCTGGCGTTATCGGTTTACTGTTTTGGTCAAGAGCCAATCGAGTGGGTTTTATCGCAGGCCTTCTAGGCGGCGCAATCGTTTGGTTTGCCATTCTCATTTGGCCCTTACTTAACCCCAACACCGCACTTATACAACGTTTACCTGAACATTCAGATATTTGGACACTGTCTACCTTTTGCACTTTATCGGTAAATTCTGTTTTCTTCATACTTGGGTCTCTTCTTACCCGGCTTACACCTGAAGAAGAAAATGCTGCACAGCTTGCCTTAGCAGGCAACCCACTTCGAACCGGTTCCCAACTTGTTGCCCGCTCCACGAACAGTTATCGTTATGCCATGCAGGCGGTGCTAGGTTACAAAGTTGCCGATGATGAAATGCAACGGGCCTTGTTGCAAGCAGGTTTATCTGAAGATGAAAAGCGCCCTGCCGAACTTCGTTTACTGCACGAGCAATTAGAGAGAAACTTGTCGGGCCTTATGGGTCCAACACTTGCGCGTGAAACGCTTCGACAACAACCCAGCTCAGTAGACAATACCGCAGCGAACGACAGCACCAGCAATCGATTGATTGAATTGCGCTTAGAAACATCACGCGAACAAATGGAAGGTATGACACGACAGCTTGATGATCTTCGCCGCTATCTTCGTGAAGTTCTCTATCACCTTCCACTTGGCGTATGCTCATTACATAATGATGGCAAAGTGTATATTTGGAATTCTGCCATGGTGTCGTTAACAGGCGTTCCAGAACGGCACGTTCAGGATCAAAACATTAATGATTTACCCGCACCTTGGAGCCACGTTCTAGGTGATTTTTTAGCCTCAGACGAAGAACATCGTTTACGTTGCAAGCTAACCGTTAACGACAACGCATTATCGATTAATTTACACAAGGCCAGTATTCCTAATCAATCCGACTTGCCACACAGTGCAGGGCAAGTGGTGTTAATGGAAGACAGAACCCACCTTGACACCTTAGAGTCTGAACTTGCCCACAGTGAACGCTTAGCCTCAATAGGGCGCTTAGCCGCTGGTGTGGCTCATGAAATAGGTAACCCACTAACAGGGATCGCAAGCATTGCACAAAATCTACAGTACGAAATAACCGACGAGCCGCCAGAAAGCAATAGCGAGCTTGTGCAGGAACACACTACCGATATTCTTGATCAAGTCGATAGAATCAACCGGATAGTAAGATCGTTATTAACCTTTTCGCACGCTGAATCCATCAGCGGCTCACCCCATGAAGCGGTGTTAATTTCAACCGCTATTAAAGAGGCTGTGCGATTGGTTAAGTTATCCCCCGATCACGGGCATAACATTGAACTTAATTTGCCGAACAATACGTATGTTAAAGGCGAAGCGAATCATTTAGCGCAAATTTTTCTAAACCTAATTAACAACGCCTGTGATGCCTCACCCAGTAACACCCCTGTGGTTGTTCATGTTGAATCAGATGAGAAGTGGCACATCATAAGCGTTACCGATTCTGGCGAAGGTATCGATGCCAACGTTCGTGATCAAGTTTTTGAACCGTTTTTCACCACAAAGGATGTGGGTCGAGGAACCGGTTTAGGGTTATCACTGGTTTATAGTTTAGTAACAGAACACGGCGGCTCAGTTCGTATAGACGATGAGTACAAAACAGGCACCCGTATGATCGTTAAATTGCCCGCCTTACATGGTGTTGAAGAAGCAGACTCTGCCGTATGAACAGCCACATTCGCATAAACAGATAGGGAGGTGATAACGTGAATCGCCTACTCATTATTGAAGATGAAGCCATCATTCTAAAAGCACTAACACGGCTCTTAGAACGTAATCACTATGAGGTAACCGCCACAACATCTGTAGAAGAGGCATTAGATTTTGAACCTCGTGGCTTTGACTTAGTGCTGGCCGACTTACGCCTTCCAGGGGTTCCTGGCACAGAAATCATTGCCCACAGTGATCCTGTGCCCGTAGTCATCATGACCAGCCATGCAAGCGTTCGTTCAGCTGTAGATGCCATGCGAGCTGGTGCTATCGATTACATTGCAAAACCTTTTGATCATGATGAGCTACTCATCGTCATTCAACGTTCGCTTTCGCAGAACCGAATGAAAGCACAAAACACCGCCCTACTCACCGACATGGAACGCTTACTGCCCTCACCAGCCTTACTGCAATGCACTGAATTGGGCGTTCATCACCAACGGATTAAAGACGATACCAGTAGTGAAAAAAACTATTTCATTGCCGGAGAGCGTGGCGTGGGTCGAGAATGGTTAGCAAGGCTTATGCATTGGCATGGAGAACGTCGAAACGGACCCTTTGTCATTGCAGACCTTCCGCTGCTTCGTCATGAGCCCATAGCCGAAAAACTGATCGGCAGCGATGAAGGCATTGATCGCCACGGTATGTTGCATGCAGCACACGGCGGCACATTAGTGATAAGGCAGCCCGCCCTACTCGGTCACGAATTACAAAACCAGTTAGCCGATATTTTTAATCGGCGAGGTTTAAATAAAAACCGCTCTGAACGTGTGTTCAATATTCAACTTATTTTAGTTAGCGACACACCGTTTGATGCATTAGTTGAGTCGAAGAAATTAACCCCATCGTTTGCCGAACTTTTCAGCACCCATCATTTCATCATTAAGCCACTACGTGAGCAACATGAGCGCTTAGATGAATTGGTGAATTCTTTAATTGATCATCACAGTCGAAGGCACAACGTTCCTATAAAAACACCTGACCCCAGTGCTATTGCCGCGGTGCAAGCCTATCGATGGGATGGCAACGCACAAGAACTTGACCGCTCGATTGAACGCGCTGTGTTAGCAGCTCACGGCCGCCCGATTGAGGCTACCGATTTAGGCTTAGGCATTGTCAACACCGATAGCACGGCCACAGCAAACCGAGATTTATCCTTAGATGAATATTTTCGCTTCTTCGTTTTACGCCATCAATCCCACTTATCGGAAACCGAATTAGCCAGCCGTTTAGGCATTAGCCGAAAAGCCTTGTGGGAACGACGTCAGAAAATGGGACTTTCACGCTCAGTTTAGGCAGATCGGGGTGCCAAACTAGAAGAATGGCGGCCGACAAACCGCCTATTAAATCAATGAATTAAGTTATTCCCTTGAAGAACAGGTCTGATCCTGCTGATACAACGCGGATTCATTCAAACACTGCTCAATTTGTCGCCCCGTAAGTTTGACTCCTTCGGTACGACAGGTAAAATTCGGGTTATCTAAGGTTCAGAATAATCATTGTATGAGCGATAGCAAGATCTACCCGGTCCAAGAGTCCTTCGCAGCATCGGCCCACGCCGATAAAGAAACCTACGAAGCGATGTACAAACACTCCATTGAAAACCCGGATGAGTTCTGGGCGGAACAGGCAGAAAAAACCTTAGATTGGTTTAAGCCATGGGATACCGTTCAAGAGTGGGATTACCATAAAGCAGAAATTGCTTGGTTCAAAGGCGCAAAACTTAACGTCTCTTACAACTGCCTTGATCGACACCTAGAAAAGCGCGGTGATCAGGCGGCCATCATTTGGGAAGGTGATGACCCCAATGAAGATAAAACCATTACCTATCGCGAATTACACGAAGAAGTGTGTCGATTCTCTAACGCGTTAAAAGGCATTGGTGTAAAAAAAGGCGATCGTGTTTGTATTTACATGCCTATGATTCCAGAGGCCGCTGTTGCCATGCTTGCATGCACACGAATCGGTGCGATGCATTCGATTGTTTTTGGTGGCTTCTCACCCGATGCACTTGCCGATCGAATTGAAAACGCCGATTGCTCAGTGGTCATAACAGCCGATCAAGGTTTACGTGGTGGGCGTAAGGTGCCACTTAAATCCAACGCCGACCTTGCGTGTGAAAAAACCAGCAACGTAAAACGTATGGTGGTGGTTAAACGCGGCGGTGAAGACGTTGAATGGACCGACGGTCGCGACCTTTGGTATCACGAACTCGTAGAAGCAGCATCAGCTGATTGCCCAGTTGAAGAGATGGACGCAGAAGATCCTCTGTTCATTCTTTATACGTCTGGTTCAACCGGTAAGCCAAAGGGGGTGCTGCACACCAGCGGTGGTTACCTACTGCACGCTGCTATGACGCACAAATACATTTTCGATTACAAAGACGGTGATGTGTATTGGTGCACAGCCGATGTGGGCTGGGTAACCGGTCACTCATACATCGTGTACGGGCCATTAGCCAATGGCGCTACCACTATGATGTTTGAAGGCATTCCAACCTACCCAAGTGTGAATCGCTTCTGGGAAGTTATCGATAAGCACAAAGTTAATATTTTCTACACCGCCCCAACCGCCATCCGAGCTTTGATGGCACATGGCGACGAACCCGTAAAATCCACCTCAAGAGAATCGCTGAAGTTACTGGGCACTGTGGGTGAACCCATCAATCCAGAAGCGTGGGAGTGGTATCACAAAGTGGTGGGTAATGAGCGCTGCCCTATCGTTGATACGTGGTGGCAAACTGAAACCGGTGGCGTGCTGATAACACCTCTACCAGGTGCAACTGATTTAAAACCAGGCTCAGCTACTAAGCCATTTTTCGGTGTGCTCCCTGCCCTTGTCGATGAGCAAGGCAACATTTTAGAAGGAGCCACCGAAGGAAATTTAGTAATTACTCGTCCATGGCCTGGGCAAATGCGCACGGTTTACGGTGATCACAAGCGTTTTCATGAAACCTACTTTGCTATGTACCCTGGCTACTACTTCACAGGCGATGGAGCACGACGTGATGAAGATGGCTATTACTGGATCACAGGACGCGTAGACGATGTGCTAAATGTTTCTGGGCACCGCTTAGGAACTGCAGAAATTGAAAGTGCACTCGTACTGCACGACAGTGTGGCAGAAGCCGCCGTCGTCGGTTACCCGCATGATATTAAAGGCCAAGGCATTTACGCCTACGTTACGCTTAACATTGGCGTAGATGATACCGAAGAGCTTCGTGCTGAATTGATAAAGCACGTTCGTTCAGAGATTGGTCCAATTGCCACACCCGATTTAATTCAGTGGGCACCTGGCTTACCCAAAACTCGCTCGGGCAAAATCATGCGACGCATACTTCGAAAGATTGCCGAAAATGATGTGAGTAACCTCGGTGATACTTCCACCTTGGCCGATCCTGGCGTAGTTGATGGCCTAGTTGAAAACCGGGCCAACAGCTAAAGGGCTTAAATCAGTTATCCCTTGAAATCGGTCAGTAACGGTTTATTTACAGAATAAACCGTTACTGATTTTCAAAGAGCCCGTGAAAATGCACTTTTTCACGGGCTCTTTGCGTATAGTCATCTTATGTTCAACCGTTAATAGGGCGCTATTCATTTAGCCAAATTTACTCGGCCCAATTGACTCTGCCCTATTCACTTAGCCTCTGTTCACGCAGATCTATTCATTCAGCTCTTAAACTGAGCATATAGTCAATGAATTCAGGATCATCCCATTCTCTTGGGCCCACCGCCGATGCAATGATTTTTCCTTCTGCCGACACAATGTAGGTTGTTGGTAAACCTTTTACGTTCCAGTTCGGAAACGTTTTTGAATTACCCAACAACACGGGAAAATCGATTGGCACTTGTTGCATAAATGCCCCTACAGCTCGTGATCCTTCGCCTAAGTTAATGGCCACCATACCCACGCCTTTATCGATAAGTTGTTCCGCTGCTCGATTCATGGCAGGCAATTCATGCACACAAGGCGCACACCAAGTTGCCCAAAAATTCACGATATACGGCTGGCCAGTGATGGATTCAGCCGTCCATGCCTCATCGTTTAAGTCGGGTAATTCAAACGCTGGCAGCTCGCGATCGGTAGGTGTTAGAGGTATATCAAGTGCATTAGCCATTTTGGCGGCAAACACCACGTTGAAAGTTAAGGCTGCACTAAGGCATGCAAATTTAAGTGATCTTTTCATGACCTATCCTCGTTCTTTAAACGTTAAGGATGCTGAATTAATGCAATAACGATTACCGGTAGGTTTTGGCCCATCAGGAAACACATGACCTAAGTGCGCCCCGCAAGAACGACACAATACTTCCACTCGGGTCATCCCATGAGATTCATCGCGTTCTTCCTCGATGTCTACCCCTTCTGCAGGCTGATAAAAGCTTGGCCAGCCCGATCCGGAATCGTACTTATGGGCTGAATCGAAGAGCTTATCTTCACAGCATGCGCAGACATACTCGCCATCGCCCTTGTGGTCGTTGTATTGACCAGTAAACGCGCGCTCTGTGCCTTTTCCTCGGGCTATGTTGAATACGTCCTGAGGAAGTTCTGCAGCCCATTGTTCTTCAGTTTTGTTTATTTTTCGTGACATGGTTCTACCACCCATCGCTTTTTTAATCGTTACTGGTGTATGACCGTATAATGGGGCGTGAGTGCCAAAAAAACAGTCAGTGATGATGACAGTGCCCTATTTCGCGACGCGGTTGGGGACGTTAAATCTGTGCAAAACGATCGCATCGACTTACATCATCAAAAACCCAAGCCGAAAATCCCTGCCACACCGTCAAAAACAGCCGATGATCGTTCAGTCATGGAAGCCCTTCTCGACGATTTGAGCGAGAATGATTTACTAGAAACTGGCGATCACTTAGCTTATACGGCCGATGGGGTGCAAAGATCAGTACTGCGTAAACTTCGAAGCGGTCGTTACAGCTTACAAGCTGAAATCGACCTACACGGCCACACCGTCGAGCAAGCTCGCTTAGCGTTGTCCGAATTTCTCAAATCATCAAGAGAAAGGCGGCACTTATGCGTAAGAATAATCCACGGTAAAGGTCGCAAGCAATCTCTGCAAGCACCCAGATTAAAGCCTGCGGTTAATCAATGGTTACAGCGCAATAAAGCGGTTATCGCTTTTTGCTCTGCGCGAAGCTGTGATGGTGGAACAGGCGCAGTTTATGTGCTACTTCGAAAACTTACCTAAACGCTTTGACTTAATCCAACGCCAAGACTTTCTAACCACACCTTCAAGTAAGCCAATAGTTCTCGCAATCCAATTTCGACGTTTTTTATCGTTTGTGTTGTATGAGGCGGCAGGAACATTAAAACCCGCTGTATCATCAAAATCTTCTTCTTGGATGCCAGCCATTATTTCCATGGATTGATCCATGTAGTTAGTTTCATCTAGCACTAAAGGATCACTCAGCGTCTCATCGTAAACGGATGTATCACTGGCCCATGTATCGTCATTATCTAACGACTGACCCGCACTGGGCGGAAGAACAATATCGACGGCGGTAATGTTAGACGTATCGTCTAGCCATACCACATCAACTTCAGAAGCCTCACTGGCATTCAATGGTGCACTGATAACTTGCGAAGACGTCGCGTTCAATTCATGCACGCTTCCGGTTTTTTCAACCACTTGCGATTCGTTCAGTTTCGCTATTTCTGAGTGAGTGGCATTCTTCGCATGCTTTCTAACCGATTCCACATCGGGCAACGCTTCATCAACAGGGCTTATTTCCAAACTCATCGCCTGTTCTGCCTGCCTAACAGCTTCAGCTCTTCTGGCTTCTTCAGCTCGCTGGGCTAGTTGAATCCTCTTAGCCTCTTCAACTCGCTTAGCTTCCTCTATGCGTTTAGTTTCTTCAGCCCGTTCAGCCTCCTCCAAACGAATGGCTTCTTCAGCCCGTGCAGCTTCTTCCAAACGTTTGGCTTCTTCAGCTTGTTTAGCTTCTTCTAAACGCATCGCCTCTTCGACCTGTTTAGCTTCTTCTAAACGCGTAGCCTCTTCAGCCCGCTTAGCTTCTTCCAAACGCGTAGCCTTTTCAGCTCGCTTAGCTTCCTCTAAACGTTTGGCCTGTTCGATGATCTTCGCTTCTTCAACTCGCTGAATACTCTCTGCTCGCACCGTTTCTATACGGTTTGCAGTATAAGCTTCGTGATTTACACCATCATGGTAAGAACTTGACGCTGATGCTATAGCGTCGCTGCGAGCAGCCGCAACTCGAGCGGCTTCTGCCTTAATTGCATTCTTTCTAGCAACAGTTACTCTTGTTCGATTGGCCTCAATTCGAGCAGCTTTCGCTTTTGCAGCATCAGCACGAACGGATTCAGCACGTAGCATTTCATTTCGGGCGGCTTCTGCACGCTTTAAATCAGCGCGGGATTTCTTGGCTCGAACTTTATCAACCATCATAGAAGAGGATCTCGTCATATCTTGATGAACAGACTGAACTGGTTGCTTGCTGTTAGCGTCAACCGCACTGGTAATTTCTTTTGCGTTCTGGAAATCTTTTACACCGTTGGCCTCATGCAAGCGGCGTCTCGCCGTTTCCTCCATTTCGGCCTTTGCTTTTTCAAACAACGAACTTTCATTATCATCAATTCGAGAACGAGTTTCGCTACTATGCGAGACCGCATCCTCTTCGCCAGAGTGTTCAGAACCAAAGGCTTCTTGCCATATTTCAGCTAAAACAATATCCAGTGAACCACTTGACATGTCCAAGGTTGAATCCAGCTTTTGTTTCACTGAGGCACCGTTTGCAACTGGGGCTTCATCAATTGCAAACAAATCAATATCTACTGTTGAATCGGGTGAGGAAACCATATCACTCGCGCTAGCCAAATGACTTGCAGGACGAGAATGAGTTTGTTGAGTGCTGTTTTGCACTGCGCGGCGGTACTTCACCTTCGGTGCTTTGGGTGCTTTGGG
>CALHNS010000061.1 GCA_938035125.1 uncultured Granulosicoccaceae bacterium
ACGAACCCTGCACGCACCGTATCGCCTGTGCGTTCAGACTTACAACGTGTGTCCTATTCATTAGATGAGGACAAACTGATTCGAAATTATTGGTACCACCTCGATTCATTAGAAGATTCGCCAACAAAACGTCGCCAGCTGTTAACACAAGTTGAAGATTTGTCTTTACGTTTCTTAGACAGAACTGGCGAATGGCACGAAAGCTGGCCCCCGCTTGAATTAGAAACACCAGGGTTACCCGCTGCTGTGGAAGTCCGATTTACGCTAGAAGATATTGGCGCGGTTAATCGCTTGTTTGCGTTGCCAGGATAAGCACAGTGCGCAGCATAAAATTGACACAAAGAAACTCAAAACACCGGCAATACGGTGTGGCGGTAATAACAGCGCTGTTAGTTGTTGCGTTGGGGACTATAACTATAGTATCGATCATCTCGCGGCAACAATACTCGTTGGTGCGCGAGCAAAACGAGGGTTTAATTCAAGCCAGCAGATCGCTTGCGGTGAGTGGCGAACGATTTGGTGCCGCCATTTTGTTTCGAGATATTGAACAAGGGGATCGCGAAGGCACCGATTCGTTAGAAGATGACTGGGCCACCACCATTCCGCCCATTCCGGTGGATAACGCAACCTTGCAAGGCTGTGTGGTGGATATGCAAGGTCATTTTAATTTGAACAATGTAGTGGATGCAGAAGGTAATGCCGACGAACCTTATGTAGATCAATTAAGGCGTTTATTAGGGGAACTTGGGGTTGATGTAACCAAGGCGGACGCCATTGTTGATTGGATTGATACGAATTTGGATGCCACTTTGCCCGATGGGGCAGAGGATGACTATTACAGCGGGTTAACGCCTTCGTACCGAGCGGCTAATGCCCCGATGGTAAGCGTCAGTGAATTGCAACTGGTTAAAGGGTTCAGTTCTCAAGTGCCAGAGGAATATGAAGACTATAAGTTACTGTTACCCCACATTTCTGCGTTGCCCGTTACTCAAGGGAAGACGCCTGTGAATGTGAATACGGCAACACCGCAGGTATTATCAGCCTTGTCTGATTTTTTGCAGCCATTGGGTTCTGATTTATCGCGTTGGGATTCCAGCGCTTATGAGGATTACCCTGAGTGCGAGAATATATTTGATTTAGACGCCGAAGAGGCACCGGATTCATTAGGTGGTGATGCGAAAACTTTTGAGCCCTACTTGAGCACATTAGATTTTGACGCAGAAGCTGCACCGGGAGCCGGAGATGAAGTAGCACCTGCAGGGTCTTATGGGGTAACGTCAAATTATTTTCAGATTCGGATTGATGTGCTTTCAGAAGCGGCATCGATCTCGCAGTACACGTTGTTAGAACGAAATAATGAGGGAAAAACTCGCGTGGTCTACCGATCTCGTGACACTCTCTAAAGAATAGGAAGGTATGCCGGTGGCGAAACAAGTCATCATCCATATGCCAAACATCGATGTCGATGCCGTTCGCTGGGCAACCGCGGACGACAACGGTAAGTTGTCTGGTGACGTTCAAAGCGGAACTCTTGCCAATGCTGCAGAAGCGGTGGAAGGTAAGCGTTCGGTATTGGTGTTGCCTGGCAATGATGTGGTTATTTCTGAAGCGAAAGTGCCGGGCGGTTCTGCGCGAGCAGCCGCACTGGCTGTGCCCTACGAACTTGAAGAGCGACTCGCTGATGATGTGGATACATTGCATTTTGCCCTAGGGCCTAAAGGTAAAGACGATGTCTTTCCGGTGGCTGTGGTGGGCTGCGACACCATGGATGATTTAAAAGCCATGTGTGCAGATGTAGGGCTACGGCCCACACAAATCGTATCTGAAACGCTGGCAATTCCTCAGCCCAATGCTAAAGAGGCAGGCAGTGCCAGTTGGTCAGCGTTAGTGAATGGCCCACAAACCGTTGTTCGAATGAACGGGCACAGCGGCTTTGCTATCGATACTGATTTATTGCCAATGGCAATTACCGATGTAAAAAGCGCATTACCTGATGATGTTGAAGCCTCGATGGTGATGTACAAAACCGATGCCCCATCGGCGCAGATATCAATGCCATCGAATATTGATGTAGAAACTCGGCCATGCGCTGATGTACTTGGGCTTTATGCTTCAGGCTTAGCCCACTCACCCACCATCAACTTATTGCAAGGTGAGTACAGCCCAAAATCCCAAATGGATAAGGCATGGAAACCGTGGCGATGGACAGCAGCGCTTGCTGCGTTGTTAGCCGCCATTGTGTTCGGCGGAAAATGGTTTGATTACAACGCGCTTAAAACTCAAGAAAACGCGTTAGATGATCAAATTGCTACAGCCTTTAAAAAAGCGTTGCCTGGAAAACGTATGGTTCGCCCGGTATCACAAGTTAAGGCTGCATTAAATGCAACGGGCACCACTAACACCTCTGGCTTTACCACCAGTTTGCACGCCATAAGCGAAAGCTTTGCGACCAAACCCGACACCGTCATTCGTTCTATCGCTGTGCGCGATGGGCGATTTGATTTAGACGTTACCACCGATGCACTTCCCACCCTCGATGCTTTGAAAGAAGAGCTAAAGCGTCGCGACTTAGAACTAACCGTTCAGTCGGCGAATCGAGATAAAGAAGGGCTTCGCAGTCGATTACGGATTGAATGATGAAAGAGTGGTATTTACGACAAACCCCGCGTGATCGAATCATTGTGATTGCGGTCAGTGTATTAGCGTTAATCAGTTTGCTGTACGTATTGGTTTGGCACCCGTTAGTTACGCGCACAGCAACCGCTGAACGAGCTATTGCCACTAAAAAAGAAAACCTTGCCTTTATCGAACGCGCAGTGCCTGCTTTAAGTGGCCCTTCCGGTGGAAACAGCGGGGTAACACTAGATGCTGAATTGCAAAAATTAGAAACTTACCAGCTGGTCAATGCCTTGGTTAATCGGCAGCAACTGCAACCACCGCCTGATCGAATCGAACCAGCTGGCAGTGATAGAAAAGGTGCGCGGGTGCAATTTTCAACGGTGCCGTTTGATGAATTAGTAAAAGTGTTGGCTGAAATTGAACTGTACGGGTTCACCATTTCCAGCATGACCATTACCCGTAAACCCAAGGTACCGGGAACCGTTAGCGCTCGCTTTAATGTGGAGCCAATTTAATGCGCGTAGTTCGTTTAGTGCTGCTGTGCTTAATTGCTTTCGTTGTTACGGTGGTGATATTTTTCCCCGCAGCGCCCGTGCTTGAAAAAATTAAACCCAACTTACGTCCGTTAGTTTTACAAGGGGTAACGGGGCCATTGCTTAAAGGTAACGTTGCATCGGTGGTATCGACAGATGATTTACTGCCCTTGCAATTGCAAGATGTTAAATGGCGTTTTGCGCCGTTAAAATTAATCACAGGCGCTGGTGCTGCGGTTGAATTTACTGGATTAGGTGGCGGCGGAACCGGGGATGTTCTCAGAACTTGGGGCGGTGATATTGCCCTTGATAACATTCAAGTTGACATCACAGCATCAGAGCTTGAAGCGTATTTGCCCGTTCCCATCGCCCAGTTCAAGGGCAAAATTCGCGGTGAATTTGATGAGGTGCGGCTGGTAAACCAGCAGCTCAGTCGAATGCTGGGAAGCCTTAATTGGTCAAACGCTGCCATTAACACCAATGTGCTTGGCCCTCAGTTGGATATTGCCTTGGGCACCTTGAATATCGATGTGGATCCTGAAGATAACGGTGCACACAAAGCAACCATCTCCGCCAGTGGCGGTGATATCACAGCCGATGGTGTGGTGAACGTGCAAGCCAATGGTGATTTTTTGCTTAATGTTGTACTCACCCCCAGCTCAAACACGCCACCGGAACTAATCGAACATTTGAAACGCACCACAAGACCAGAGTCGGGTGGGCGATATCGTTGGCAAGAACAGGGCAATATCAACCGTCTGTTGTAGCACTGGGTCAATAATTGGTAAAGCTTGGGTAAAGAACACAAGGTATGTGCCCGCTAGACTTAAGTAACTCATATTGGATACAGGCGCAATCGCGTGCTATCGGCCGACGTTCTCAGTCACCTCACCAAAGAAGCGCTATGCATCGCAGGCGTTGCGGGAGATCGGTTATTAGAACTGCACGGCTCGGTACTGGATATACAACGCAAAGCCGACCAAAGCCCGGTTACCAATGCTGATATCGAGGCCAGCGAAATCATCGTTAAGGCGCTCAGCCAACTCGATCCAAAACTCCCCGTACTATCAGAAGAATGTGTGCCTCCTCGCAAAGAGCGAAGCCAATGGGATGCGTTTTGGTTGGTTGATCCGCTAGATGGCACCCGTGAATTTCTGAAAGGTAATGGAGAATTCACCGTTAACATTGCGCTGATCGAAGAGGGTCGGCCGGTGTTGGGTGTTGTGGTCGCACCCGTATTTGACTTGGCCTATTTTGCATGGCGCGACGGTGGGGCCTTTCGGCATCATTCTCACAAGCCCATTGAACCCATAGCCGTGCGAAATGCCGATTGTGAAGATTTAACCGTGGCCTGTGGCCGTGGCAATCGCAACAACGCTCAGCTGCAAGCCTTCTTGAACAGCCTTGGCGCCCATCGAGAGATTTCCCGTGGCGCCTCCCTAAAATCGTGTTTGGTGGCAGAAGGGGCGGCCGACGTATACGTAAGGTTGGGCCCAACGTGTGAATGGGACACAGCGGCGGCCCAAGTTATTGTGGAGCAGGCTGGCGGGCATCTAACCGACACCGATATGCAAGGATTGCGTTATAACCGTCGAGAATCGCTGATGAACCCCCATTTCATGGTGTTTGGCGACGCTTCGGTAGATTGGGCATCTTATTTGACATGTGATCGACCCGCCTGATCCCTGCCCATCACTAATGGCTGGGGTATGATGGTCGCTCACCAGATTGGCAGGACACAGTGTCAACTAAATTTTCATCACCAGAGGCTGCAGAGCGAGCGTTCTATCAAGCCATCGAAAACGCCGATATTCGCCTATTGGGGGATGTCTGGTCGCTTGATGATGGTGTGGTGTGCATTCACCCAGGTTGTGGCCGACTTGAAGGCAGGCGTGCCGTTTTAGAAAGCTTCGCCGATCTCTTCGTTGATGCGCCGACCATTCATTTTGTTATCAGTGATGAAGTGCACAGTGGCTATGGTGCCGTGGCCATTCATACCGTTCGTGAAGAAGTAAAATTAGACGGTCAAGTCATTAGCTCCATGGTGGCCACCAATATTTTTCAGCGTAACGATGCTGGCGAGTGGAGTATGGTGCTGCATCATTCATCACACGAACCCGATATGCACGTTGATGAATACTTTGAAGACATCGACTTCGATGATTTTGACGATGAGTACGAAGTCCCTCCTGTTCTTCACTAAACATCAGATACGCATTTGAATCCTGACGCTCGCACCGATCTTTTTAGTGATGGCTACAATGCGGTCACGCGTTCATGGATTCATTTAGGTGGCGTGCAGTACGCGGTGAAGTACGTTGATCAAACCACCATTAAATCGTATGAGCCCAGTAGAAAATCTGAATTGGGCGTTCTATTCGTTTGCGTGTTATTAGCGTTTTGGATTTTTTATCGCATAGTGGCAAACGAGCTGTCATTGGGTTTAGGTTGGCTTGCGTTGGTGGCCTGCGCTGTGGTTATTCTGATGGCAGGTTATGCCGCCTTTATGAAGCCGAATTCTCATCAGGTTCATGTGCGTTTTAAAAACGGGGAGCAAATAGTTTTTCAAACCAAGCAAAGTTCAACCGCTCATCAATTTCAAAACGCTATTTTAAGTGCATTAGATTACTTGGATTACCACGACACCGATGCTGCAAAGCCCACTGTCGTATTGGCATCGGTTGAGCCGACACAGCTCACCGCAATTGCAGGTTCAAAAGCGGATGTGGTGCGCATAGACGATGCTGTTTTAAAAGATGCAGCCTTAAAAGATGCTGACAAATCAGATTCCAGCGACTGATACGTGATTATTCAATCGTAAATTGATAGTCGTGAATGCACGGTGCGTGATCAGAGAATTTCTTATCTCGATATATTCTGGTTTTGGTAAGCGTCGGTGCTAAATCTTCAGAAACCACTTGATAATCAATGCGCCAACCGACGTTGTTGTCTCTAGCTGCACCGCGCTGTGACCACCATGAATATTCGTGCTCTTTCTGAGGCAGTAATCGGAATGAATCGGCGTAGCCTTCTTTGTCAAACAGCTGAGTTAGCCATTGTCTTTCTTCGGGTAGGAAACCAGAATTCTTTTTATTGCCGCGCCAGTTTCGTATGTCTTCATTCTGATGAGCAATATTCCAATCACCCGTTATTACTAAAGAGTCGCCCCGCTTGCGACGTTTTTTTAAATGCCGCATAAGCTCATCCATCATGCGGTATTTATAGTCTTGTCGAACCTCTCCCATGGTGCCTGATGGCAAATACAGCGACACAACCGATAGGTTATTGTATTGCGCTTCTAAATACCGGCCCTCTTGATCAATCCAATCAATGCCAAGGCCTTTTATGATTTTTTTAGGCTTTACGCGGCTGTAAATCGCTGTGCCGCTATAACCTTTTTTTATCGCATCGTGATAATGACAATGAAACCCTTTGGGGTGAAACATCGGGTCACTGAGCTGGTGTTCTTGCGCTTTGGTTTCTTGAATGCACACCACATCGGCGCGTTGGCGTGACAACCAAGTAAAAAAACCCTTGTTAGCCGCTGAGCGGATGCCATTGGCGTTTAACGTAACGATTCGCATGATTCGCAGTGTGTAGATGAGGTATGTGAATTGAATCACATTGGGCCTGAAAATGTGAAGTCGCCTCCCAGAATTTCGATGAATTTGCCTAGGAAGCTGCCACCTGCCATAAAGGCTGGGTTTTGGTCGCCGTTAACAATTGTATATAGGCACTTAGTTCAAGATAACGATGAAAGGACTTAAACTTCTAAAGCTAGCGAGTACGTGCACAGCCGTGTGGACGTTATCTGCTGTGATTAGTGTTGCTAACGCTGAGAAGGTGTACAAACTCACCGATGAAGGTTTGATTACATATCAAGACCGACAGCCTGATTCGAACAAGGACAATGGTCACGAAGTTTTAAACAACCAAGGGGTTGTTTTAAAAGAGATCAAGAGCCTTGAAGAGCGTCGTGAGTTTCAGCAGTTCGAGCGTGAGCGTGAACTGGCAAAGATTCGTGATCGAGCCTTGTTGGCCACTTTTACCGCCGAAGAAGATCTAATTCGCACCCGAGATGATCGTGTGGGCATGATTGATGGCTTGATTGGCCGGCTGGATGATCGTATTCGTATTTTATCTGAGCGTTTAGACGTGGTGGATAAGCGAGTACTGATTCAAGAGAAGACATTGGGTGTAGGCAATGCACCTGAATCGTTGTACGAAGAGCAACTACGCATTCAACGCAATGTTGAAAACGCTTGGTCTTTAATTGATGCAAAAGCGATGGAGCGTTCAGAAGTATCGGATAAATTTGAATCTGACTTAATGCGTTATCGCGAATTAAAAGCTGCTCGATCAGAGTAATTTTATTTTCGAATCAGTGTTCCCACACCTTGATCGGTGAACAGCTCTAATAAAACGGCGTGTTCCACGCGACCATCGATAATTTGTGCACTACCCACACCGGCGTGCACAGCATCTAACGCACACTGCACTTTGGGCAGCATGCCGCCTGCGATTGTGCCATCGTTAATATAGCCATTAACGTCATCTGGTGTAAGGCCTGTGAGTAGTGCATCGTTTTTATCCAAAATTCCGCGCGTATTAGTTAATAGAAGCAGTCGTCTGGCGCGAAGTGCAATCGCTACACTGCTGGCTACAAGGTCTGCGTTTATATTATAAGGTGAGCCGTTTTTGTCCGCCCCCACAGGCGCAATAACAGGAATGGTGTTGCTGTCACGCAGGGTGCTGAGCACATCGGTGTTGATTCGTACCACCTCCCCCACATGGCCTAAGTTTGCCTCGGGCTTATTGGGAAGGGTTAATGGCTTAGCTTCTATTAGGCCTGAATCGCGCCCGGTTAAACCCACCGCTTTGCCACCAGCTTGTGATAACAGCGATACGATTTGTTTATTCACTAAACCGCCCAGTACCATCTCAACCACTTCCATGGTGGCTGCATCGGTAACGCGCATGCCATCGATGAATTCACTTTGAATGCTTAGGCGATCGAGCATGGCGCCAATTTGCGGCCCACCGCCATGAACCACGATGGGGTGAATGCCCACTTGTTTCATCATGACGATGTTTTGGGCGAACAGGCGTTGCAGGCGCTCATCGGTCATGGCATTGCCACCGTATTTAATTACGATGGTTTCGCCGTTATAGCGTTGTAGGTAGGGCAGCGCCTCGTTCAGTATTCGGGCGGTATCGGCAGCGGTGCTGGTGTCCAATTGATATCAGGACGGGGTTGGGCCCCGTCCTGCCTTAAGTTCTTAATCTAGAACGGTATTGTGACACTGCTATCGGTGTTTTGCATTGCTTTACGGAATTCGCCTTGAATGCGCTTCATAGCTTCATCGCTATCGGCTTCAAATCGAATAACCAAAGAGGGTGTGGTGTTAGAGGCGCGAACCAAGCCCCAGCCATCGGGGTAATCTGCTCGCACACCATCGATAGTGGTAAGCGTTGCGCCTTCAAACGTAGATTTAGCGATGAACTGTTCAACGAACGTATGTTGAGCGCCATCCACATCTAAGGTCACACCCAGTTCTGGTGTATTGATGCTGTCTGGGATTTCGCCAAAGATCTCACTGGCACTTCGATCGTCCGCCGATAAAATTTCTAGTAATCGACCGGCTGCGTACAGTGCATCGTCAAAGCCGTACCAACGTTCCTTAAAAAATACATGCCCGCTCATTTCACCGCCTAGTAGGGCGCCGGTTTCTTTCATGCGCGCTTTAATGAACGAGTGACCTGTTTTCCACATTTCAGGTTCACCACCTGCGGAGGTGATGGCTTCAGGCAATACTTTTGAGCACTTAACATCGTAAATGATGCGTGCGCCTGGGTTACGTGACAACACATCGCGTGCGTACATAATCATTTGCCGATCAGGCCAAATCACGTTGCCTTCGTTATCAACAACGCCCACACGGTCGCCATCGCCATCAAATGCTAAGCCCAGTTCTAAGTTGTTGTCTTTAACAACTTTCACTAAGTCTTCTAAGTTTTCAAGTTTTGCAGGGTCTGGGTGATGATTTGGGAAGTTGCCATCCACTTCAGTGAACAAACTGTGGGCTTCGCAGTTCAAACCTTCAAACAATTGCGGCGCGCAAACCCCTGTAACGCCGTTGCCACAGTCGTAAGCAATTTTCATTGGGCGTTTTAGTTTGATGTCGCCCAAAATGCGTTGTAAGTAGTCGTCCATGATGTCCGCTGTGCTGTGGCTACCTGAACCGGTTTTTAAGTTGCCATCAACAATGCGCTTGTGCAGCTCTTGTATGCCATCACCAAATAGCGCAGCACCGTCCATCACCATTTTTAAACCATTGTATTGTGGTGGGTTGTGGCTACCTGTAACCATAACGCCTGTGCCTGTTTCTAATTTGAACGTGGCGTAATACAAAACCGGAGTGGGCACCATGCCGATGTCGATAACATCTACGCCAGCGGCTTGAATGCCTTCAGCTAACACCTTAATTAACTCTGGGCCTGATACTCGACCATCGCGTGCAAGCACCGCGGTTTTTATGCCGCGATCAACGCATTCGCTACCGAATGCTTGGCCAATTTGTCTTACCGCATCGGGCGTTAGGGCATCAGCCACCACGCCTCGAATGTCATAGGCTCGAAAAATTTCCGGAGTTATGCTCATAGTTTGCTCTTGCAATGTGTTCGATAATTTAGGGCTTCGTTGCCCTAGCTATTCATTAGTTGTGCCTAAGTTTGGCCGGTTGAGCCAAAACCACCTGTGCCGCGATCGGATGTTTTGAATTCATCCACCGCTTGAAAACCCACTTGCAGCACCGGTACGATAACCAATTGCGCAATGCGAGTGCCCACTTCAATGTCAAAGGCTTCTGTGCCGCGGTTCCAGCACGAGACAAATAATTGACCCTGATAATCTGAATCGATTAAGCCAACCAGATTGCCCAGTACGATTCCGTGTTTATGACCCAGCCCTGAGCGTGGCAATATCATGCCTGCATAGCCTGGGTCTTCAATGTAGATCGCAAGCCCTGTGGGTATGAGTGTGGTGTCGCCCGGTTTAAGGGTTAGTGTTGTGTCTATGCAGGCACGCAAATCGAGCCCAGCGGAGCCTTCACTGGCGTATTCAGGCAGCGGTATGTCAGCGCCAACTCGCGGGTCAATGATTTTGTATTGAACAGTGTGCATCGCAGGGCTCCTGTGATGCAGCAAAAGTCACATCATTTAAGGATTGTTTAATCGATCTGCGATGATAGCTAATAACGCGGCCGCAACGTGTGTTTTTGGTGCCCGTTCAATGTGCTTATGCCCGTCAGCACCCCAGTACACATCCAGTGCGTTGTTATCGGCACCGAACACCGGCGTGCTGGATTGGCCAACGTGGTTCGCAGCGATCAGATCTAAGTTCTTTTTATTGAGCTTACTGCGAGCATATTCGGCCACGTTTTGAGTTTCCGCTGCAAAACCTACACAGAAAGGGCGGTCTTGACGTAGTGATACAGTTTTTAAAATGTCTGGGTTTTTCACCAGAGTTAACGTCATTTCTTCAGAATTCTTTTTGATTTTCTCATCGGCAATATCCGCCATTCGGTAGTCTGCCACGGCAGCCACTGAGATAAACACATCGGTTGTGGGAACGTAAGATTCCACAGCCGCTAACATGTCGTTGGCTTGCAGCACATCAATACGATTTACACCTGCTGGGGTATCAAGTTGTGTAGGCCCACTAACTAAAGTAACTTTTGCGCCTGCGGCAACCGCTGCTGCTGCCAAGGCATAACCCATTTTCCCCGAGCTTCGGTTACTGATATAGCGAACCGGGTCAATGGGTTCTACTGTAGGGCCTGCCGTTATCAGGATGTGTTTGCCGCTTAACGCATCGCCGCTTAAATGGTTGGCACTTAAAACATCAGCATTAGCTTCGTTGGTGTTGTTGCCGCTAGCAACGCCTGTGTTTGCCGTAAAAGGCTCGTTAGCTTGAACGGCTAAATTTGGGGTATTAGCAGCTGGTGTTTGAAACCACTGAATGATTTGATCGCGTAAGTCTTCAGGTTCTGGCATTCGGCCTGAGCCCGTTTCCCCGCACGCTTGGTGACCAGAGGCAGGCTCAAGTAACACCAAGCCGCGGCTTTTAAGTAGCTGCACATTGGCTTGAGTGGCCACGTTTTTCCACATTTGGTGATTCATGGCGGGTGCCAACATGATTTGGGAAGTTGTGGCTAAACACAGTGTGCCTAATAAATCATCAGCCAAGCCACCAGCTAAGCGCGCCAAGGTATTTGCGCTGGCAGGGGCAATGACGATTAAATCTGCCCAGCGAGCCAACTCAATATGGCCCATCGCAGCTTCTGCTGATTCATCTAGAAGGTCGGTGTGAACAGGATTGCCGGTAAGCGCCTGTAGGGTTAGCGGGGTGATGAAGGCCTGAGCGCCATGGGTCATCACCACACGCACCTCAGCACCTGCATCTTGCAGCCTGCGCGCAAGGATGGCCGATTTGTAGCTTGCAATGCCACCGGTAATGCCCAGTAGGATTTTCTTAGAGGCTAACGCTGTCATGGGGTTGGCGGTTCAGTCTAGAGCGGTGGAATCGTAGGTAAAGACTCATACCAAAGCGGTATGTTCCGTACACTAACAAGATAATAAAGCAATGGTTACGCCGAGTTACTAAATTCTGTCGGCTGAGTCTTGATTTCGCCCATGATTATCCCGGTTCGATGTGACAAACCGTAAATTAGCCCAATTTTTACTAGGAACATTCTGAGATAAATTCAGCCGTTTTCCGATAGTAAGTAAAGGAGTGACTTGCTAAGGTGCAGCCCTGAACGTTTTCGCTGATAGCAACACGGAGGTTGCTTGAATGATGTTTTCTGAAATACCTGTGAATGAGCGCCCAAGAGAAAAATTATTAAAATTCGGCGCCGCTAATTTATCCGATGCAGAACTTCTTGCGCTACTGCTGCAAACCGGTCGACCCGGTGAATCTGTATTGGAATTTTCACGACGATGTTTACATCACTTTGGTTCTTTAGGCGGGCTATTCGATGCTGATTTAACCTCGTTTAAATCTTGCGAAGGTTTAGGCGATGCGCGTTACACCACATTCCAAGCCATGCGTGAATTATCACGGCGAGAATTGTATGCAGAATTGGAACGAGGCGATGCATTAAGTTCACCAGATTCGGTGCGGCGATATTTATCGTCTCAACTAGCGGGGCGGCAGCAGGAAGTTTTTTGTGGTTTGTTTTTAGATAATCGCCACAGGGTAATTGAGTATACCGAGCTATTTAAAGGCACTATAGATTCTGCAGCCGTTTATCCAAGGGAAGTGGTTAAGAGTTGTTTGCGTAGTAATGCTGCTGCGGTTATTTTTGCTCATAACCATCCATCCGGAGTGGCAGAGCCTTCAGATACCGATGTTCGTTTAACGCGGAAGCTGACAGATGCTTTGGCTTTGATTGATGTTCGTGTGTTGGATCATTTGGTTATAGGGCAGGGGGTGCAGACTTCTTTGGCTGAGCGGGGGTTGATGTGAGGTTAGGTTTTTTGGGTGTTATTTTGATTTCAATATTACGACGAATGTTTGCTACTTCTACCGTAACGCCCTGTGGAAAATGGGGGGATTACACTAAGGCACACTGAGACCGGTTGACTATATGTCAACTTTTCTGTAAAGTTGACATATAGTCAACCGATAAAGACCTTATGCACGTCATCTCACGCAAGCCCTTTTTGGATGCGGCCAAGCTGTATCCGAATTGCAGAACGGCGATCGAAGACTGTTATCGGGTACTGATGAACGGTGTATTCAATACACCCGATGAGTTGCGCCAGGTGTTCCCATCGCTCGACAACTTTAAGTATCGAGATCGATGGTGGGTTATCGATATTGGTGGTAACCATTTGCGACTCATGGCGTTTATTGAGTTCAAACACAACCGGCTGTATGTAAAGCACATAGTTACACACACCGAATACGACAAGCTCACTGAC
>CALHNS010000062.1 GCA_938035125.1 uncultured Granulosicoccaceae bacterium
CGTTAGTAGACATTGAATCCACCAGTAAGAAAGCACTGGTAAAGCACGGAGCGCAAGAATGGATCGCTGCTGAAATGGCTAAAGCTATCCGTAAGGCCGAAAGTGTAGGTAATTTAATTTGCGGGCTGTACTACCTAGAAAGCTATTGCAAGCAGCTGCAAACAGGGCGAGTGGATGGCGCCATAGAACCTGTGGTTACCAAACCTAGATCCGCTAGCGTTCAGGTTAATGCTGGGTTCGGATTCGCCCAAGCTGCATTCGCTCGAGGGTTGCCAGTGGCTATTGAAACAGTGAAAGAGGCCGGCACGTGTTCGCTATCCATATGTCATGCTCACACATGCACATCCCTAGGTTATTTCACAGAGCAAATTGCTCAAAGCGGCTACATAGGGATTGGATTCACTAACGCATCAGCCGTGGTCGCGCCACCGGGCGGCAACAAAGCCATTATTGGGACCAACCCCATCGCTATGTCAATTCCTGCAAGAAACGGTGGAATTGCTTTTCAATTTGACCAAAGTACCAGTGCAGTAGCTTTGGGAAAGATCACTATGGCCAAAGCTTCTGGTGAGTCTATTCCATTGGGATGGGCTATTGATGCTGAAGGCAAGCCAACCACTGATGCAGAAGCCGCTTTAAAAGGATCGCTTGTATCAACGGGTGGTTATAAAGGTTATGGGTTTGGTTTGATGGCTGAAGTGCTTGCAGCTGCTGTAACCGGTAGTGTTAATTCTTTAGATGTAGCTGGCTTAAAAGTACCTGAAGGCAAGCCTCATGATTTAGGTCAGTTTTATTTTATGGTTGATCCTACAGCGGTTAGTGGTGATGCATTTTGGGAGCGGTTGGCTCGGTTATCTGATGCTGTTGATGAGCAACCTGGTGCTCGATTGCCTGGCTCGAGAGTGCAAGAAGTGAGTGAGGTTACGATTGATGCTAGCGTTTGGGAATTGACACAATCTTTGGCTGGGTAATTTTGAACATCAATTGCATTGGCTATAGAAGATCAATGTGAAGATAGCGCTTAGTTTTACGGCGCCAAAAAAGATGGTTTTTGGGTTGGTTTTGTGCCATTGAAGCCAGCCCATCCTCTTTGTGTCCGGTTGACCAAAATGAATCTTCTAACACTTGCGCACCCCAGCGTTTAGTTAAATAAGCAATATCGCTTTTATGCCGTTGTTTATCGGCTTGAGTTTTTATTCCTTTTCCACGTGAGAGTGATTCGTGGTGGTATAAATGAACACCGGGTAAAAATCGATTAGATAATCCAAGCTTTTTTACTTTTAAGCAAAAATCTATATCGTTAAATGCAACGGCAAGCTGCTCTTCAAATCCCCCCACTTGTTCGAACACGTTACGCCTAACCGCAAGACATGCTCCGGTAACAGCTGTGCAATATCGAGGTTTTTCAAAGTAGGGGTGTGTACGGGTCTCTTCTCTGGTTAACCCAACGTATGCATGGCCTGCAATAGAACCCATACCTAATACAACACCTGCATGCTGTACGGTGTCATTAGGGTAAAACATTAGTAACCCAGTGCATCCGTGTTGAGGTTCCAAAGCGCTTTTTGATAATTGTGTTAACCAATCCTCGCTGATTACCTCTATGTCGTTGTTCAAAAAACACAGCACATCACCTTGTGCGTGATGAACAGCAGCATTATTCATCGCAGAGTAATTGAATGGCTTGTTAAATGGAATCACCGATATTTTTTTGAAACGATGTGTTATCGGATTCTCTGGAAGAGTATGCAAATAGTGCAGGCTCTGTGGTTCATCGCTTTGGTTATCGACTATGACAATATCAACATCGCCCACATTATCTAGGTGGCTGTTCGCGATGCTGCGAATCGCTTGATCGAGCACGTGGTGCTGATTTCGAGTTGGGATGATAAGAGTGACAGACACAGCGATTTTTCCGAAGCGAAGCCTTTAGGTGCGACAAATCATTGACAATTCAGAAAATCAAGCCACTCTATATCTAAAGTGGTTTTCTCTGGCCGTGATATTGCTCACTTACTTTCCATTAGATTCATGCAGTGTGCCATGTCGCTTCGAAGTCTGTTAGATCGATTTAAGGCTGTGATTCACAGTAAACTTTTTCGCGCGCGTTCGAAAAAGTCCACATCAATGGCTCGCACCTATGAGTTTTTCGCCAATCGTGGGCCTGCCTTTGAGCCACCGCTGGTCACCCATGACGTAAATTCACCTGCCTCACAGGCGCTGATGGTGGCTTTTTATCTTCCCCAATTCCATCGATTTTCTGAGAATGATGCTTGGTGGGGAAATGGTTTCACAGAGTGGCACAACGTGGCTCGTGGGCTGCCCCGTTATGAAAACCATTACCAGCCACGAATTCCTGCTGATTTAGGTTTTTATGATTTAAGCGATATCGATGTTTTGAAAAGCCAAGCGGTGCTTGCCAAAGAGAATGGGCTATCCGCCTTTTGCTTTTACTATTACTGGTTCAATGGGCATAGGCTGCTGGAAAAACCGTTAGATCTTTTCGCTGAATCGGATATGCCCATTGATTTTTGTTTGATGTGGGCAAATGAGAACTGGACTCGAACTTGGGATGGTTTGAATAATGAAATTCTCATTCAGCAAGATTATCGAGAAGAGGATGAACTTGAGTTTATTAGTGATACTGCTCGCTACATGGCAAACACGAATTACTTAACAATAGCCGATAGGCCAGTATTCATCATTTATCGCGCAAGTCTTTTACCAGAACCGCGTAAGACGTTAGCCCGTTGGCGAAGCCTATGGACTAAAGAGTTGGGAATAGAGCCTTGGCTGCTGATGGCTCAAAGCTTTGATGAAGTGGATCCGCGTCCCTATGGGTTAGATGGAGCGGTGGAGTTTCCTCCTCATAAAATTTGTAAAGGCCTTGGTAATCTTCGTAAACGAGTGAATCTATTGGATGAAAACTTTACGGGCTTGATTCGTGATTACGAAGCTGTGGTGAATAATTCTCTTCAGCAACCGGTACCTGAATTTCCAGAAATCAAAACCATCAGTCCATCGTGGGACAATGACGCTCGTCGCCAATCCGGTAGTACCAGTTTTTATGGAGCGACACCAAAAAATTATGAACGCTGGGCGAACGGCGCAATTGAACACGCTAAGGCCCATCCATTTGCAGGGGTGCCAATAGTTTTCGTTAATGCATGGAACGAATGGGCTGAGGGAGCTTATCTTGAGCCTGATGTGCATTATGGCCATGCGATGTTAAACGCAACTAAGCGGGCCGTGTTTGGAATGAACAGCGACAGCAATACAGCCCCGTTGTTATTACTGGGGCATGATGCACATCGCCACGGCTCTCAAATGCTTTTATTGCATTTAGTGAAGGCGTTTAAAGAAGAATTTAATATTAATGTAGATATCGTATTGCAGCAGGGTGGGGCCCTGGTGAGAGACTATCAACGCTACGCACGCACCACGATATTGAATAACGAATCGCTTGCTGAACATTTACACGCATTGGGAAGACCACTGACTGACTATCGAGCAGCGATAGCCAACACCACAGTATCAGGTAACCTGATGCCAGAGCTTAAACAAGCTTCGCTTCATTCATTGTGCTTGATACATGAGTTACCCACGATAATACGTGACTATAACTTGCAGTCACAGGTAAAAAATATTGCTGAATATGCTGACTATGTGGTTTTTCCCGCTGAAATAGTGAAAGAAGGCTTTGAATCGTTCGGTACATCCATTCAAGGAATAAGCTGCGTGCAGCCTCAGGGTAGCTATTTGTCAGTTGAATTTAATGAATCGATTCGGAAGCGATTTAGAGATGCGCTGGGTTTAAAAGACGAAAACCCATTGATCATAAACGTTGGTTTTGCCGATACTCGAAAGGGGTTTGATTTATTCATAAAAATAGCGGAAAAGTCGTTAATTCAACACCCCACGTGGCATTTTGCTTGGGTGGGCAAGATGCACAGTGATATGCAACTATTAGCAAACAAAGCCTTTGAGAATGATGCGGTTAAGCAGCGATTGCATTTACCAGGTTTTATAAGTGGCAACACCGATCATTTTTCTGCCGCTGATGCGTTTCTATTAACTTCTAGGGAAGACCCTTATCCCACAGTAATTTTAGAAGCACTTGAAGCCGGTTTGCCCATAATGGTTTTTGACAACTGCACTGGATTGACTGAATTGGCAAGGCAATATGGCGCTGTATTGCCAAGCTTTGATGTTAAGAGTGCGGTTCACGAAATTGAACAGCTTCTGCAACAGGAAAGTGAAGCTAAAAAACAAGCTCGCACTCATTACATTCATAACCAATGTCAGTTCAACCCCTACTGTGAAGGGTTATTGGCTCATCTAGGCATTAAACATCAATGAGCCTTGATAAACTGATTGTTCTGTAAATCATGCATAGCTTGTTGAATTTCTTGTTGAGTGTTCATAACAATGGGACCATGCCAAGCAATAGGTTCTTGAATTGGGGCCCCAGAGATTAATAAAAATCGAACCCCTTGTTCACCGGCTGTTACTACAACTTCATCGCCTGTGCCAAACTGCACCAAGGTTCTATTGCCACTCAAATCGGCCATATGCAGCTCTTCACCATCGACACTTTTTTCAACGAGAACCCCTGTGGGGTTTGAAGCGGCTTGGAAATTTCCCGCACCTTCAAATATATACGCGAACGCTCGGCGATAGGTGTCTACGCTGAGTCGCTTGGTTACATTTGCTGGTACATACACATCTAAGTATTGAGGTTCTGCAGCAATGCCATCCACTGGGCTTATGCAGCCTTTGTAGTTTCCGATAATGACCTTAATTCGTGTGCCATCATCATCAAGCAGTAAAGGAAGATCTTTTCCTTGAATGTCTTGATAACGCGGTGTTGTCATTTTGAGTGCACTGGGCAAGTTTGCCCAAAGCTGAAAACCGTGCATTTGTCCAGCAGCGTTTCCCTGCGGCATTTCTTGATGAAGAATGCCAGACCCTGCTGTCATCCATTGCAAATCGCCGTCTGACAAGGTGCCAGTATTGCCCAAGCTATCGCCGTGGTCGACAGACCCACTAAGCACATAGGTAATGGTTTCGATACCACGATGAGGATGCCATGGGAATCCTTTTTGATAATCTTCGGGCCTATCGTTTCTGAAATCATCAAATAATAAAAAGGGATCAAAACGATCGGGTTCGTTAAATCCGAACGCGCGATGTAATTTGACGCCAGCACCTTCCATTGTAGGAACGGCATGGGTGCATGAGGTAACTGGGCGAAATGACATAGTTAAGTATTTCCTAAAACAACTAACTTAGAACAAGCTTGGGTTTAAGGGAGAGGCTGCACTCATACCACCATCGATGGTAAAGGTTTGCCCACTGGCAAAAGCCGAATTGTCTGAGGCCAACCACAATGCCATCGCAGCAATATCTTCAGGTTGTCCAAATCGATGTACTGGATGTCGATTAAGAGCGTCTTGTTTTGCTCGATCTGGTTCGCTGGCCAAGTTAAATCCTGCTTCCAGCATGCCCGTTTCAATCCAGCCTGGACAAATAGCGTTACAACGTATTGTTGGCCCGTGATCAACGGCAATAGATCGTGTTAGTCCGTGAACAAAGGCTTTCGATGCATTGTAAAGTGCCATGGATGGGTCGGCAATGTTGCCCGATATTGAGCCTATGTTTATTATCGAACCACCATCGTTTAATTTAGGGATCATGGCGCGGCACATTAAAAACACACCACGTGCATTCACACCCATCACGTTTTCCCAGTCTTCATCAGTACTGTCAACAACAGTTTTCTCAACCTGTACGCCAGCGTTATTTACAAGTACGTCCAATGCCGGTAGGGATGTAGCACACGCACTTACCGCTTGCGAGTTGGCTACATCCAATGTGACATATTCACATTGATTCGGCAGGTCGATCGGGCGGGGCCCGCGCCCACAAGTAATAACGTGAGCATCTTCATTTATAAAGCATTCAACAATGGCACGACCGATACCAGCTCGCCCGCCAGTGATAAAACAGCTCTTTCCAGACAACGTATTCATACAACGGCATCGTCTAACGATTTATAGGCGTCTAACACTAGGCCATGAAAATGATGCAACGCGTGTTCGGTTTTACCTGACCCGTTGGGGTCGTAGACAATACGGCCTTGGTCGAAAGCAGGTGTGCTCATGCCTTTTTGCACACTTTCCACCAGCCCAATATCTTCAACTTGAAGTGTTTCATCAAGGTAACGAATAGCATCAAGCTCCATCTCGTTGGGTGTTGATGTTTCTAGATAAAAATCGTAGGTTTCTAATGTTCTATCAGGGCCGACAGGGATGATGTTTAGAACAATCATGCTAGATCGACCCGGGTAACGCATCAAACACGTAGTGGGCCAAAGCCACCAAACGGCGTGAGTTTTAACCGACGCATCTGATACGTCATACGCTGAATTCGGAGTATTCCCTGCATCGGCCATATGGCTTGAATAAATGCCGTGTGTGGTGACTTTATAGGTATTCATATCGACTAAATCACAGAAGTCTTTGTGGGCCACCGGACAGTGGTAGCATTCGAGAAAGTTATCTACCACATTCTTCCAGTTCGACTTAATGTCATAAGACAATCGGTGTCCGAAGGTGAGATCGGCAACGTCTGGTGCCCAATGCAAAATTTCAGAACGCAAATCTCCAGATTGAGATAATAATGAACTAGCGTTAGGATCAAGATTGACAAAAATAAAGCCACAAAATTCCTCAACTTGCACTTGATTAAGACAAATATCTTCTTTACGAAATTCCTTTAAGTGCTGAGTGTGAGGCGCACCATGCAGTCGTCCATCAAGCTTATAACTCCAAGCGTGATAGGGGCACACGATGAGTGCAGCGTTTCCATGGCCTTCCAATAAATGATGAGCTCTGTGCTGACATACATTATAAAATGCACGCAATTCACCACTTTTATCCCGAACGATTGCCAGTGGTTGGCCAGCGATTTCAGCGGTAACGTAGTCACCAGGGTTGGCAACTTTCTCAACATGGCAAACCCATTGCCAGGTGCGTTTAATAATATTTGCAGTGTCTAAATCAAACCACGATTGTTTGGTGTAAGCATCAGATTTAAGTGAGTATGATTTAGACGCATCGCTATGATAACCGTCAGAAATTTTAGGTTTATTCATTGATTTTGGCATGATTTAGATTCTTAGAATTTAACACATACTTATCTTTTTAAAGTTTTAAGTCCGGTTATCTATCCGTTCAATATTGGGTTGTTTTTATGTTGCTTTTTTTTTCCGTATGTATATCAGCCATAAACTTGAAAAGCACTTCTGGGTCACATGGTTTATGGAGAATAGGGTATTGCGTGATCTTCAATGCTCTTAGCGAAGCAGGGTCAATATCCCCCGTAATTATTAGTGCTGGGCTTGGCGAATCATACAGAGCGTTTACACGTTGAATGACATCCACCCCTGTCTCATTTTCGCGTAGGCGAAGATCTGCGATGATGGCGTCTGGTTGAGTGTCAACTTCTGTCATTATGCATTCTGCTTCGTCGCCACTGCTTGCCGTTAAACCTACGCATCCCCAAGAGTCCAGAAGCCCTTCAATCGCGTTTCGAATGGATATTTCATCATCAATGACTAAAACGAGCATCCCCTCTAAATCGTTTACGTTTGGCGCACGAGGCAATTCCACAAATTCAAGCTCTACACTGTCACCAAGCGGCACGTCTAATGTAAACGTCGTCCCTCTACCTTCAGAGGATTCAAGTGAAAGAGGTAAGCTCAGAAGCTCTGCGGTACGCTTGACAATGGAAAGGCCTAAGCCAATACCTTTGCTGCGATCTCTTTCGGGGTTGTCCAGTTGAACAAATTCATCAAATACGCGTTTCTGGTCTTTTATAGAAATTCCTACTCCGGTGTCTCTAACTTTTATGGAGCAATGGTCAGCCTGTCGTTCGGTTGAAATTTCTACTTCCCCTGTAACGGTATATCGAACCGCGTTGCTCACTAAATTCGATAACAATCGTTCCAGCAGTATGACATCGGTGTTCACTACCACATCGGTTTCTTCAATCTTTAATTGGATGCCTCTTTCGGCCGATACGGATGCATAGTTTCGATTTAAATTGCTAAAAATATCAGATAAGTAAACGGTTTTTATATCAACAGGTTGTGTACCCGCATCGAGTTTAGAAATATCCAGTAAAGAATTTAAGAGCTCTTCAAGTGATTTAACTGATGATGAAATATTATCCACCAAAGGGGCTTGTCGAGTATTGAGATCAGTATTTCCTAAAGTAGAACTGAGTAATCTCATTGCATGAAGTGGCTGGCGTAAATCGTGGCTAGCGGCGGCTAAAAATCGGCTTTTAGCTACATTGGCAGATTCTGCATCTCGAAGAGATTGTTCTGCGTTTCTTTGTGAATCTTGCGCTCTGAGTTTTTCTTGAGTTAAGTTATCTATTAATTTGAAATTCTTAAAACGAAGTTGTATTGATTCGGTGAGAGATGCATGCACACGTTTTTCGAATTCACTAACAATTAAGAGAAAAAATAATAATAAAAATCCTAAGAAAACGAATTGCTCTTCTCCAAGAGAGAAAAATTTCACTGCTGCCGGAATGATCGTTAGTGTTGAAAATACTCTAAACACTGGGCGGAGGTTGGAGGTTGAACCCACTGAGCTTGCCACCAAGCCCAAAAGTACCATCACAATAACCAGTGACTCAAGCTGGTTCCTATCTAACATGGCGAACGCTAAGCCACCCCAAAGCAGTGCGGTACCTGCTACCGTTATTACATGCCAAAAAACACGATTTTTACGATTACTGATTGTTGTGGGGTGGGTGGTTTGGTGCTTGTACATTAAGGCACGGATGGCCACTATGGCGCAAAAAACGCCCAGCCAAATTTGAACAATACCAGTGCTGATTCTCTCTGTTGTAAGCACAGCAACCGTTACCGCAGCAATGGTTTGCCCGAACAGGATCATCGGTAATTGTTTTAGAAAATGCGTAAGGTGGACGATATTGATCTCATCCTCGCCTTGTGCATTTTGGTTTTCGTTCATGTGCTGAGTAACGTAAGTCACCAACCTATAACTTATACAGAAAACCTTCTAGATAGGGGTTTAACTGGTGAGTAACTGCTTATTTCAACCCGCAAAGGTGGAAATAAGCGAAGATGCGAGAGTTTAATTTGGTATATATTTGGCTTGAGCGTTGTAGAATACGCATAAATCTTGCAAATCATTTAATTCAACTCATTAGAATTCGGATTGTCATGAAATATTTCATGCTTTTAGGTGTGTTACTGCTGTCTGGGCCAGCATTCGCTGGTGATATTGATGTGGGTAAGGCTGGCGCAACGGTGTGTGCTGGTTGTCATGGCATTGACGGTAAGTCAACTGCTCCAGGGTTCCCTAACCTTGCAGGCCAAGATTTTCTTTATCTAAAAAATCAACTGATTAACTTTCGGAATAAGTCACGCACGGGTGGTCAAGCTGCCGTAATGTACGGCATGGTTTCCGGGTTAAGCGATGAAGACATAGATAACTTAGCGACTTATTTCTCTTCATTAAATCCTTAAGCGGATATTTTTGCGTTAACAGTATTACGTTAATTTAACTGCTTAATTTTAGTGTTAGCCCCTTAGCTAAGAAAAAAATAAAATTTAAGAGAAAGCAGCGCAAGCGACTGTTTGCGCTGTTTTTTCATATGATAAGAATTAATCATCCTCTGGCGTCCAAGATAGGGGAAAACCCATCTTGTCCACAAGCTTCAGCCACCATACACGCCAGCCGCCTTTCTCATCCGCTGTATCTAAAGCGTACATCGTGATTTTCGAACCGATATAACGAAACGGTTCTGGAGGTATCCAATTAGGCTGTGTGTCGGCGAATGCTAATTTTAACTCGGGTCGCTCCTCGTCCATTAGTTTTGCTAAACCAAAATCGGCGCCAAAACGGCTGCTGGATACGCCAAACCCTGAGTAGCCACCTACGTATAGGGCCTTGCCTTGATAATAACTTTGAAAGTGCACGGCCATTCGGGTTGTTAGTCCGATAGGGCCACTCCACGCGTGCGTGAATTTAACATCGTGCAATTGCGGAAATGTTTTGAAAAACGCTTCTACCAATCTAAGGTAAGGCTTAGGTGTACGATCAATGGAAGGGTCGGGATTGCCTGCGTAAAAATAATCTAAGCGACCACCAAATAAAATGCGATTGTCTTTCGTTAAACGCATGTAATTTAGCTGTGTGCGAGTATCGTATACGCCTTGTCGGTTTTGCCAACCGATGCGATTCATTTGTTCATCACTCAAGGGTTCGCTCATCACAATTCGATCTCGAATTAAGGCTACGCGACGACGTATATTCTTATGCCCTGCAGCAAACGCATTAGTACATAACAGAACCCGGTTGGCTTGAACTTCTCCATGTTCGGTACTGACTGTTAATGTGGTTCCATTATCATTCATTGTTTTAAGAGCAGAGTGTTCGTATATACGCACACCTAATGAAATGGCTGCCTTCTTCAAACCCCAAGCAAGTTTTGCTGGGTGCAAAGTGCCACTGTCTTTTTTCGACCAAAATCCTCCACTGAACAGCGGAGAATTTAGCTGTGATTGAACGCCCACTTCATCAAAAATTTCTACCTCGTGTCCGAACTGTTTGTGTAGCTCGTATTCGTCATTCACCATAGGCATTCCAGATGGCCCAACGGCGACAGTGAGTTCACCACTCCATTCCATATCGCAATCAATGTTGTAACGATCTAGAGCGTTTTTAAATTCATTTAAATTTTCTTGGCCTAATCGTTCCAGTGTTTCAAGGTCTTCTGGGAAAATTTCAGAAGCGATGTGTAATCCGTGCATTACCGATGTAGACACGATAGCTCCTGGGCGCCCTGATGCACCGAAGGCGATGGTATTGGCTTCGATTAACACTACATTCTTATCTGGCGTTTTTTCTTTTGCAATGATCGCCGCCCAGAGACCAGTAAAGCCGCCACCCACAATTAATAAATCCGCTTGAATGGAACCTTGTAATTGAGGCTCAGGCATTGGCGCTTTGTCAGAATCTAGCCAATAAGGAAAATATTTTACGTTCTTTAGCGCTTGGTTTTCGTGCTCGTTCATAGTGCGCAGTGTAAATCACAGCTTCAAAGAGCGCATGAAAAATTTCTTGACCTGATGGTAGTTATATCATGATGAAAATAAACCGAATCCTGAGCGCCATTCATTGTTAAAGTTATTCAGGTCTGGGAAAATGTCTAGTAAATCTGAATTAGACAAACCCATCCACCCCCCTAAAGCAGCGCCATATTCGTTAAGTGAAAGGGTAGGGATAACACGGCCTTCATGACCAATGTCATCTTCACTGCCTACTGAATAATTAGGCCAATCGCCATAGAGTTTTCCACCATTCACAGCACCGCCCATCACCAAATAATGACCGCCCCAACCGTGATCAGACCCGTCGCCATTTATCGTAAGCGTTCGGCCAAAGTCTGATGTGGTGAATGTGGTGACTTCATTTTTTACCCCCAATTGCTTTATATCGCGATCGAACTGAGCTAATGCGGCGTTCAGCTGTTGTGTAAGGGTGTTAAATCTTGGTGTTTGGTTGTCATGAGTATCCCAACCGCCCATGCCAGCAAAAAATATTTGACGTTTCATGCCAAGTTGTTCTCTACCAGAGATGAGCTTTGCGATCATTCGCAGCTGATCGGCCAATTTGTTATCTGCCTGTGTCGGTCCTAAATCGGGGCTGGATTCGATTACGCTAGATAATGCGCGTGAACTGTCACGAGCGCTGGTAAATGCCTTTGCGTGAAACTGCTCCATAGCGTGAGAAGAACGCAGTTGTATAATTTTACTCATGGTGGCATCACGGGCAGCGTTTGATGTGCTGGCTTGAACATCCAGATAACTCATTAGTTGTGGGCCACGCGTTGCATTGATGGATAGGGGAGTACTGCGGTTACCCGATTGAAAAAAGTTTGCGTTGTTTACAGAAAAACAAGGGGGTAATGTGGCTTCAGAATTTGCATCCATCAGAAGATCTGCCATACGGCCTCCCCAGCCTGATCCTACTAAGCCCGTGGGTTGGCTAGACCAACTCTTTTGTACCTGTTCCTGTTGATGATTGTGAGCGAATAGTTCGGCTGGAATAAGTTCAGGATTTTGTTGATACTGCTGTCGAGATACGGGTTGAATCAAATTTCCAACGTTACGCACAACAGCCAAATCACCCGAGTTATACAGATGATTTATATCTACCAAATTCTCATGAAATTTGATGTTGTTCCACTTATCTTCGAGTAAAGATTCCTCTTTTAATGCTAATCGACCTCGTGAGCTTTGATAGTCTTGGAAATGAGCGCTGTTGGAAGGTATGAAAAGGTTAAACGAATCGCTGCCGCCGTATAAGAAAATACATACCAGGGCTTTGTAGTCTTTCAAGTTAGCGTATTGGCTTTGCGTAGCTAGTGCTGAACCAATCAGGTTCATCTTTCCATTGACCGCTGATGCACCGCTGCCTAAGAGTGCAAGGTGTGCGCAGTTTTTGAAAAATGTTCGTCGTTGTTGAAATTTTCGATTCATTTTTGTACCAAATAAGCAGGGGATGCCATAATCAATGTAATGGCATCCAGCACACGTTGCACTCTGCCTTCGGGTGTGTTTGGAAGGGCGTTTAAATGATCATAAAGCAGGGTGTGTAACTCAACAGTCATTTGATTAGAAAGAAGTATTAGGTTTAATTCTTGTAAAAGATCAGAAGGGTCTTTTGCAAGTTCGACATGGTATGTAATATCAATGTGAGTTTCGAATTTTGCGCCAGCATCTATTTGTTCTGATGTATAAAATTTTTGTATATAAGTATTTAAAAATGTATTGCCACTAAGAACGTAATTTTCGGTATACAGTTCCGCCTCTGGTGCGACAAGACCCGATTGTTTAATTTCGCCGCTTGGTGAGTAATTGGGAAGAAAAAAATTAAATACAGAAGGTGAGCTCAGAACCGATTGCCCCAATTCAATATCAAGGCCGTTTAGCTGCGGATTCGTTGTGTAGGTATCGCTGCCAGCTGCAAACTGTGCGTTAAACGCGCGCCAAAGATGTGAAAGGCGTAATGCAGGCTCGCGTGTTTTACCGTAGTTTGGATAAATAGAATGGCCAGATCGAGCTTCATCATCGATCAAAATAGCCCTTATTACCGATTGTAAGTCGCCACGAATACCTAGGCCATTATCATTGAAAATGGATGCGACCCTAGCAACGTATTCTGGTGTGGGGTTGCTTGTAACGAGACGTTGAATTAACTGCTTCGATATGAAAGGCCCTACATTTGGGTGATTAAATAAGCTATCGAGTACCTCTTTTAGATCCTCTTCAGCGGATTGATTGGCGGGAATGACCTTGTTGTTAAGTAGCTGCTTTGATCCTGTGTCGTGGTACTGAGGAAATGGGGCCATGGGCAAAAGAAAATTTGCGTAACGACTCGCAGGGTGTGCATCCCAGCGCTCCGTGTTCGCGTAACCCCATCCAGTTAGTGCTCGGGCATACTCTTTAATATCGTCTTGTGTATAGGTGTTTATTGGTTTCCCATTTTGTAACTTTAGCGTGCCGTTCAAATTTAATTCGTGTAAGCCAATGGTGAATAGTTGCATAAGTTCGCGGGCAAAATTTTCATCTGCTCGAGTATTGGTAGCAGGATTTGCTTTGGCATTTTGCATCATACTCAAGTAAACACCCATGACTGGGCTCAGTGTGACATCGGTAAGTAAGTCTCGAAAATTACCGAAAGCGTGTTTACGCAAAATATCATAGTAGTTAGCTAATCCCAGCTGAGCATGTCTTAGTGTTTGCTGAGTATCCGATACAACGAAAATTTCAGAAAGTGCGTAAGCCACTCGGCCGCGCAACTGATCCGCACCGTCTACAGCCTCTAGCCACCAAAGATGTACTCGATCAGCTGAGTTACTTCCACTTGCGTCTTTTTCTTGTAATTGCTGTAAGTGAGATTTGCCGTTTAAGGTGAATTGGTGTTCAATCCAAGCGGGGATGCCTATGGATTTAACCCGTTCAATATCTTTTCGGGTTGCACCGAACGTAGATTGAGAAAGTAGGCGTGCACTGGCGCCATCGGTAGCTCGGTTTTGAGATGCCGATGAGGCGTCTTGAGCCGATCCGGTTGCACTGATTATTAGGGGTAATATAATCAGTATTAAAGTGCTTATGCTTAATCTTCGTTTATATACGAACATCCGCAACCTGTTGAGGTAAGAGTTGTTGCTGGAATGTTATCGTGAAATGCGTTTACGCGGCATTGCTGGATGGATGTAATTTTTCAGTTACATAGGCTAGAACACTTTTTTCCTCGGGCGTACTAATGCCGTCGTGCTCCATTAATTCCTGCAAATGACTCACAAGAGCAACTCGCTGTGCGGGCGATTGCTTCATGAGTGTGGTCAGTGCGTTTTCAAAATCCTGCTTAAGTTTTGGATCCGTATCGAAACGCAGCGGTAGCTCACGCTCAGAATATGAACGCATCGCAGAGCTGAAGTTAGCTTGTGACGTATCAGCATTGTAACCAGCAGTGCTTATCATGACCGACAAGACAGTAGCGATTTCGTTTTCTACCTCTTGTACGGTCATGGCGCTTTCTCCAATACTCATTGAGTGATTGTCTTGTGCTGCAGAAGTGGAATGGGTGTCTTGGTTTTCACGACGAAATTCTCGACTGCGTTTCTTTATGTCGAAATAAGGTTCTAATAAAGCGATGCGAGACTGAGGTGGTGGGTGGTTCGTTAACCAGCCAGAAAAAAATCCGCTCCCCCAAGGGCCTAGTAAGCACAAATGATCTAAATCGCCATTGTGCAGAGATTTTAAGGAAGGAGTTTTCGAGTGGTTTGTTCCCTTATCGATAACGCTTGCCATACCCCAAGGATCGCGTGTGAATTGAACTGCTTTTGCGTCGGCCAAAATTTCACGTTTTCGAGAAAAACCAGATTTTATAAATTCGCCAAATAGGGTTAATACCCAACCTAAGAGAAAACAGAAAGTACCTAGTAATAAGAGAATAATAGAGTTGTTTTTCTCTGAATTTATTGAGGGGCTCCAAATGCTGTGATTAGTTCTGTGTGTATCTGAGAAACATAACTTTCCAAATTCAGTTATGGCATTGAGCCCACCTAAAGCAATCAACATGCGCATGTTTAATTTTAGATCGTCGCAGGCCACGTGTGCGTATTCGTGAGCAACAAGCGCGGATAGTTCATCTCGGTCAAGTGTTTCGACTGCGCCCCGTGTAACAACAAGCGCAGGTTGTTTTTGATCACCCAATACAAAAGCATTTATGCCGGGTTCGTTTCGTAAAATATAGCAAGGCATCAAGGTTTGAGTAGATGCTACTGACATTTCTGCATTGATGTTGTGCAGAATTTTTTCCCGTCCGGTAATGTCGTTATCTGTAGAACGTTCCGCACCAAATATTTGTGCTAGCTTACCGCCTCCTTGGTTTATCTCTCGATATCTTTCATAACATTTATAGAGAATATAAGTCCACACAATTCCAATACACAGTATTTGAATCCCCTTAGGATTCATTCCAACGCCTAAACTATTTATTATGAGAGCAAAGGCCGCTACTGAGATATTAACAACCCATGCGAAAACCAGCATCGCAGCAGTGAACGCTATCATCAAAATGAGAGAGTCCCTTCGGGCTAGATCTTGAAGACCAAAAAAATTCATAAAAAAAGTAACGGCCGCTTAGCTGGATACCGAAGTAAGTTAGCGATTTTGTGAACAAGGTAGCAAAAATATGAGACTTGATTGGTGTTACTTCGAAATGTTCTAAGTCTTTAATTCTGATGAAGGAATGCCTTAAGAATCTTATTAATTTAGTGATCTCATTGGAACGCATAGTGGTTATACATGCAGAATATACCCCACTATCTGATTTTTTCTAGCACAGCGTAAAAATCTTGAAAAAACATTCAGATTTAACCAATAACTGCCGTTCTAACCCAAGAATGCGCGCGAATTATTCAGTTCTCAAAGCTAGAGCATACGTTCGATTTAATTCGCATTAGCAAACGAATACCGCGATTGACTAAAGAATTCTTTGCCAGCCTCAGTTTCTTGGTTAAAAAATCTGATTCATGTAGTTAACAACATAATTGCAGAAATGGTATTCGAAACTATATGAGTCTTTGTCGGAGTTGAAAATTGAAAAATAATTTTGTAGTGGCTAACCTGGATGGAGTAGCGCTGAACCAAGCTAACGGTGAAGGTAAAAAGGTATTTCTACCAAAACATTTTAAACCGAATTTACTGTGTATTGCGATTGCCATGTTGTTGGCTCACTCACCCAGTGCGTTCGCAGGGCAAGATCAAGATGGCATTCCGAATGGTACTGATCTGGATAGTGATAACGACGGGATCCCAGACAGCATAGAGGTTCTTGGCGGCACACCAGTGTATTTCACAAACACCGAAACAACACCTAGCACAACTGTAAATTCCTATTCAACTTCCGCCACAGGTGTAGGTGAATTTGCCTTAGATTCGACCAGTAGTTTCATGGAACTGAATGGGAATTTAACTAAAAAGCAACCGCTTACCTTAACCTCTTATCCAAACGCACTGCACTACTTAGAAGGTGCAGCGGCGGCGTTTAATCCTCCTGGATACAGTACGGCGGCATTTACGATAGACGATTTCTATCCTGATTTTGCAGGTAATCAAGTACTTTTTACATCGTCGAATGTTGTGGGTGATTTTTCGCCAACACGAACAGACCCAGATGATGGAATTGCTTATGCGGCTAATATCGATAGCCCTGAAATTCTCTCTTTTGAAGCAGATTTACTGCATCTAGAATTTACGACAAGTTTTGAAGTCGATGATGTGGCTAACTACGGGGATTTCTTTCTCGAACATCGCGAATACGCCGACGCTGGGTTTATCGAAATATACGTTAATGATGTTTTAGTGACAGATTTAACCCAACCTGGAACGACGACTAATATTGTTTGGTACTTAGATCCCAATGAATTTGTAAGAACAGAATTAGATTTAAGTGTTCTTCAAACTGGCACCAATACCGTGCGCTTTGTACTCGCAGATTCAGGGGTTATTGGAGCTGTAGGGTTTGCAGCCTATGGCCGGTTTGGATCAACATTGACTGATACCGATGGCGACGGAATTTTAAACATCTACGATTTGGATTCAGATAACGACGGAATTTTTGATTACGTCGAGGCTGGAGGCGATGATGTTGACGGTGACGGTATGGTCGATGGGTTCGTTGATAATAACAACGATGGGTATGACGATAATTTAGCGAATTCTCCACTTACCGTGTCCGATGCAGACGGTGATGGGGTGCTTGATTTTCTTGATTTAGACAGTGATGGGGATGGCATAGCTGACAGTGTTGAAGGTTCTGCTGATACGGACAACGATGGTATTCCAGACGCCTATGATTCAGATAGTGACGGCGACGGCATTCCTGATGATGTTGAAGGTACGGGTGATTCAGATAATGATGGCATTCCAGATTGGCTTGATACCGATTCGGATGGTGACGGTATCGATGATGCTGTAGAGGCGGGTGCCGCTCCTGCTACTCCTGTAGATACGGACAATGATGGAATACCTGATTACCTCGACGATGACTCAGACGGTGATGGAATTGATGATGCTGTAGAACTTGCGAGTGACACGGACAACGACGGTGTTGCCGATTTTCAAGATACCGATTCAGATGGTGATGGCATTAACGATGCCGATGAGCTTACCGGTGATAGCGATAACGATGGCATCGCTGATTTCTTAGATGATGATTCAGACAACGATGGCATCCCCGACAGTGTTGAAGGCAATGCTGACAGTGATGGCGACGGAATCCCAGATTATTTAGATTCAGATTCTGATAATGATGGTGTGCCCGATAGCGTTGAATCTCAAAACACCGCTGGAGCTGCGGATACTGACAATGACGGGATACCCGATTACTTAGATACCGATTCAGATGGTGACGGTATTGATGATGCAGTTGAAGCAGGTGCGGCTCCTGCCACACCAGTAGATACCGACAACGACGGTGTGCCAGACATGGTGGATACCGATTCAGACGGCGACGGTATCGATGATTCAGATGAATTAACTGTCGATACGGATAACGATGGCACACCCGACTATCAAGATACCGATTCCGATGGTGACGGCATTCCTGATAGTGATGAAGGAAATGTTGACACTGACAATGACGGCGTTGCCGATTACCTAGATGATGATTCCGATGGTGATGGCATTCCTGATAGTGTTGAAGGCGTTGCTGACAGTGATGGTGATGGAACCCCAGATTATTTAGATTCAGATTCTGATAATGATGGTGTGCCCGATAGCGTTGAATCTCAAAACACCGCTGGAGCTGTGGATACTGACAATGACGGTGTGCCTGATTATTTAGATACCGATTCTGATGGTGACGGCATTGATGATGCGGTTGAAGCGGGCGCGGCTCCTGCCACGCCTGTTGATACCGACAATGACGGTGTACCTGACATGCTGGATACGGACTCAGACGGTGACGGTATTGAAGATGCAGTCGAGCAAGCCGTTGACACCGATGCCGATGGAGTTGCTGATTATCAAGATACCGATTCTGATGGTGATGGCATTCCTGATAGTGTTGAAGGAGACGTCGACACAGATAATGACGGGGTACCTGATTATCTAGATAATGATTCAGATGGTGATGGCATTCCTGATAGTGTTGAAGGCAACGTTGACAGTGATGGCGACGGAACTCCAGATTACTTAGACTCAGATTCTGACAATGATGGTGTTCCCGATAGCGTTGAATCTCAAGGCACTTCTGGTGCGTTAGATACCGATAATGATGGGGTACCTGATTACCTGGATACCGATTCAGATGGTGATGGCATCGATGATGCCGTTGAAGCAGGTGCTGCTCCTGCCACGCCTTTGGATACCGACAACGACGGTGTGCCTGACATGTTGGATACGGATTCCGATGGCGATGGTATTGATGATGCCGTTGAGTTAGCCGTTGACACAGATGGCGACGGTTTGGCCGATTATCAAGATACGGATTCCGATGGTGATGGCATTGATGATTCGATTGAGGCGGGTGCATCTCCTAACACGCCAGTAGATACCGACAACGATGGTATACCCGATTTGCTGGATACTGATTCGGACGGTGATGGTATTGACGATGCTGATGAATTAAACGTTGATACGGATAACGATGGTATTGCTGATTATCAAGATACCGATTCAGATGGTGATGGCATTGACGATGCTGACGAGCTGAATACAGATACCGATAACGACGGCATTACAGATTTTCTAGATGATGATTCTGATAACGACGGCATTCCTGATAGTGTTGAAGGCAACGTTGACAGTGATGGCGATGGAACTCCTGACTACTTAGATTTAGATTCTGATAATGACGGTGTGCCCGACAGTGTTGAGTCACAAAATACCGCAGGTGCTGTGGATACCGACAGTGATGGTATACCTGATTACTTAGATACCGATTCAGACGGTGACGGTATTGATGATGCGATTGAAGCAGGTGCGGCTCCTGCCACACCAGTGGATACTGACAACGACGGTGTGCCTGACATGCTGGATACGGATTCAGATGACGACGGCATCGATGATGCGATCGAGTTAGATGTTGACACCGATAGCGATGGTATTGCTGATTATCAAGATACCGATTCCGATGGCGACGGTATTCCTGATAGTGATGAAGGAAACGTTGACACAGATAACGACGGCGTTGCTGATTTTCTAGATGATGATTCTGATAACGATGGCATTCCTGATAGTGTTGAAGGCAATGTTGACAGTGATGGTGATGGAACCCCTGATTACTTAGATTCAGATTCTGATGATGATGGTGTGCCTGACAGTGTTGAATCACAAAACACCGCAGGCGCTGTGGATACCGATAGTGATGGTGTGCCCGATTACTTAGATACCGATTCAGACGGTGACGGCATCGATGATGCGGTTGAAGCAGGTGCGGCTCCTGCCACACCAGTGGATACTGACAACGACGGTGTGCCCGATATGCTGGATACGGATTCAGATGACGACGGTATCGATGATGCAGTCGAGCAAACCGTTGACACCGATAACGATGGAGTGGCTGATTATCAAGATACCGATTCAGATGCTGATGGCATTCCTGATAGTGATGAAGGAAACATCGACACAGATAATGATGGTGTTGCCGATTTTCTAGACGATGATTCTGATAACGACGGCATTCC
>CALHNS010000063.1 GCA_938035125.1 uncultured Granulosicoccaceae bacterium
CACATTCACCATTGGCAAGAGTGAACAGCTTACTGGGGTTCTCTAGTAGTTCACTGGCATCATGCACCAACTCGCGCTGTTCATCGGTTTCGGGTTCGTGCTCGAAGCCCACAAGGTTATCCCACGGTGATTCAAGCTCGATAAACAGTTCATTGCCCTCTAAAGCAACATTCAAAAGAGCCGCTCCGTGTTCGTGGCTGTCGAGCTCACGTTGGGTTTGAGCAGAAATAGTTAAGGGTAAGCACGCAGCAACGGCAACGAGCGTTGATAATTTTTTCATCTTTTTTATCCTGAAAAATTAGGTGCAGCTATGGGGCTGCGGGTGGTTAGTTAATGTCAGTTCAGGAAAAAAGAGGGGGGGCACGAATGGCTTGATGATGCGAAGCTATTCTCTTGAAATATGCTTCTTGGCGTGTGGCTGATTTCACCAGGTTAAACACGGTGCCTGATGATGATGTTCTTGCTTGTATAACCCCGTTTAACTGGGAAAAGACGTGATAAATGGAGCAATCAGGGTTTGAGCCTTCACCGTGATCGGTGGCCGAAATACGCTTACCTGCGTGATGAAAAGATTCACGGTTGTGACTTACGTGTTCAGATGAATGCTTGCGGGCGTGCTCAAGAGTGAAAGTGCCGCTAAAACTATCTCGGTGTTCAGCATGGCTATGCTGGGGTAGGTGCTCTACAAAATGCGCACTCGTTACTAGCTGGCTGTAGCACAGCACGGCCATGAGGGTAAAACTTAAGAATTTGTGGCATCTATTCACACTAGTAGCATAAACCTTCTAGGGCGCTAATGCCAGTGGTTAACATCTTGGTAAGAGGCTCGTTACATTTCGTCTTTTGAGATCACATGACCCAATAGATTCGATCCAAGAGTAAAGCGTGAGTCTGTTTTCCATCCGTGCTGCGTAAGCACCTCAATTACCTGTTCACGGCTTACGTATTTCTTATGAGACTCATCCGTGTGAGTTACTAAAATTATCGATTCACTGTGGTTAGGGTTTTTTTTAAGCCAGACGCTAAGCTCTAGCTCAGAATTGATTGTGATTCGCTTTAGTTGGGTAAATGTTTCATCCGATTTTGCGGAAGCTAGTATTCGAGTGCCTTTTTACGATGGGAGCACCGCCTAACATATCCGCTTTACACTTCAAAATCGTCATCTGCGACAACATCATTATCAGAACCCTCTTTAGCATCAGCATTAGCCCGATGCGTTTGAGATAATTCGCTGAACCAATAGCCGCTGTCTTTTATGGTGCGCACTTGGCTTTCAAAATCTACGTGCACGATGCCGAAGCGCATTTTATAACCTTCAGCCCATTCGAAGTTATCCATTAAGCTCCAGGCAAAGTATCCGCGCATATCAATACCAGCTTCAATGATCTTTGCGCATTCGGTAATGTGTTCTTCGAAGTAGGCGGTGCGCTGTTCGTCGTGAATTTTTCCGTCCTCGCCAATATCTGTGTTGTAGCAGGCGCCGTTTTCAGTGATGTACACCGGTGGTAATTCGTAACGCTTATACACTTGAGTTAGCAGATCAGATAGCCCATGAGCACCAATTTCCCATCCGATATCGGTTCTATCCTTGCGGTTGGTGGCGGTGACGTTTTTGGTATGCGGAAATACCGAACTTGAATGAGTTGCGTCGGCCACTTTCACAGGGGTGTAATAGTTAAACCCCCAAAAGTCTAACGGTTGATTGATGGTGGCAAGATCTCCTTCCTGAATGGGAAGTAGCTCACCTAAGGCTTCGTTAAATTCATCGTCGTATTTTCCATCGAAAATAGGGCTAAAAAATACGCCATTATCGAATTGGAATTGTCGTTCAGCGGCGTCTATATCCGCTTGGTTATCAGTGGCGGGGGTTATCGACATGGCGTTGATAACTATGCCGCAGGGGATGTCTGATCGTTCGGCTCGAATGGCTTGCACGCCTAGCCCATGAGCAAGGTTCATAGTGTGAATGGCGCGTACTGTAGCTTCTCTGTTTTTTTCACCAGGCGCATGTATGCCAAGTAAGTGGCTTAAATGGCAAGCGCACCAAGGTTCATTGAATGTGGTAACGGTGTCGAATCGATCCCCTAATCGTTTCATGACAACGCTTGCGTAGTTGGCAAAGGCATCAGCTGTGTTGCGATCGGTCCAACCGCCGTAACCTGCTAAGGCTTGCGGTAAATCCCAGTGGTAGAGGGTGGGGAATACTTGTAAGTCTCGCTCTAGCATGCCATCCACTAAGCGATCATAAAAGTCTAAACCTTTATCGTTAACGGCCCCAACGCCATTGGGTAAAATTCGAGGCCACGCAATCGAAAAGCGGTAAGCGTCTACCCCTAAAGCTTGGATAAGATCTAAATCTTTTTCCCACAAATGGTAGTGATCGCAAGCAACGTCACCGTTATGACCTTGGTAAACACGCCCTGGCATATTGGAGAATGCATCCCAAATGCTCGGTCCTCGCCCGTCTTCGCGGGTAGCGCCTTCAATTTGATATGAAGAGGTTGCCACGCCAAAAATAAAATCATCGGGGAAGCGGTCTGCTAGAGGTGTTTTGTTATCCATGAGCATAGGGTATCGTTTTTTTTCGGGCCGTTTTATTGAATGAAGACTTTCACCATTAACGAGGTGTTAATAGAACGTCTAGCCCATCGGCTAGGTCGCCATCAATAAGGCCTTCATCTAATAAATAAACAACACTTGCCAGCGCACTGCGAACCGCTGCTGGGTGAAGGCTTGGGTCTAGGTCTGGATAGGTGCTATTCACAATGGCATCGAGCTTTTTATGGCCTTTTTGGACGGCATCCAATACCTCTTGAATCCGGCCGGACCTGTGTTCGATTAAATGATTGAGTAGTGCGTGCGTTTGAGTGATTTTGTCGCCGTGTGTGGGCCAATAGGTGGATTCTTTGCGTGATAGAAGCCGCTTTAAACTGTTTAGATAATCACCAAGGTGGCCATCCGGGGGCAATAAAACAGGAGTGGACCAACCCATCACTAAATCCCCCACAAACAACCGATCATGAGCACGTTCATAAAAAGCGGCATGATTAGAGGCGTGGCCAGGGGTGTGAATGCATTGCAACGACCAGTGACTATTTTCGATCAGTTGGTTATCTTCAATTATTACGTCTGGCACAAACTCGGTGTCACCAGCACTGTCCAGTTCTATCGGAAGTTTGCTGGGGCGTTGCAATGCCGTGTGGGTTCCCATACTGTAAATCTGCGCACCGCAACGACGTTTAAGCTCTGCCGCCGCACCAGAGTGATCACGGTGAGTGTGGGTAACGAGAATATGACTGATTGCTTCACTGCCTAAAGCTGCCATCAGCGCATCGATGTGGGCAGGCTCATTCGGCCCTGGGTCAATGACGGCAACCTGTTGTTCCCCAATGACATAGGTACCTGTACCGCGAAACGTCAAGGGTCCAGGATTATTCGCCGTTATGCGACGTAACCCCGGCGCAACGGTTTCCAAAATCCCGGTGGGGCAATGGTAATCTGTGGAAAACTTAAATCGTGTGCTCATACGGGCAGTATGAGTTAACACAAACTGTTGGGGTAGAGCTGAAAGTCGGTTTGGAAAAAAAAGTAACAACGATTCCAGCTACCCTTTAAAGAAAGCTTCTCCTTATTTAAATGCTAATTTTAGGATTTAGTCAAACGCCTGTGCTGCTGAAGATGCCTACTAAAATTTGGCAAAGCCGACTGAAAAGTGCTTTTCACATGGCTGTGTTTGCCTCGGCCGTGTTCAGCGCGAAGCCTGCGTTCTCGGCTGAATTCCTTGCGCCACTTCCCGTCCAAAACTTGACCGTGGGTGAGCGCTACACCTTGGGCATTCGCCCATCCCGCGCCGTTGCTCGGCGTACCTTAACCAGTAAAATTGATCTGTATGCGGAAGGGCTGTCCAATGGGGCATCGTTTCGCATGGTAGGTGATGAAATTTGGGAACTCACTTGGTTTCCCTCTCCTCTCGATGGCGGAATGCATAGCATTCGAATTTTGGTTACCGAACGCGGGCGCCCCACCGAGGTCATTGAAACGCAAGAACTGATCTTTGTAGTGACACCCGTTCGAAACCAAGAGCCGGTAACGATTGTGGAGCCAGCTCCTAAACCAGCCCTTACATCAACCCTCGATTCAACTACTAATCCAACATCTCCTGCTGTTCCGGCATCGCCTTTGGTGTCGGTAGATCTAGATTCACCCAGCGCAGACACCATTCTGATTGTGCCTGCATCCAAACTCGAAACTACATCTGAACTCGAACTCGAATCTACATCTGAACTTGAACCTTCTCCAGAAGCTGAAGAAATTTCACCAACTGATGCAATCGAAAAACCTGATTGGTCGTTAGCAAAAATCGCCAGCCGTGTGGTTACGCCTCATCAATGGGTTAGGTTTCCTGTTGAACTCATTAGTGAATCTTCAGCGGTGAGTGACTATGTGGCCGTGCAGGTCGATGCGTTGCCTAATGGTGCATCGTTTGATACCGGTAGTGATGGGGCGCGTCAGTTTCAATGGAGGCCAGGCACGGCTGACAGCGGTGAGCATGTTTTTAATTTTACCGCCATTGATACCAACGATGCCCAAAGGCGTCAAACGGTGACGATGCGCATCATCGTTCAAGAGTGAGCGAGCTTAGCGAAAAGTTTGATGCATTAACGCCAAACGTTAAAGGTGCATTGTTTTTAATGCTGGCAGCCTTCGGATTTAGCGTAATGGTTGCCTTAATAAAATTGGTTGGTTCGAACTTACACGTGGCCCAAGTTCTTGTGGTGCGGCAGTGGGTAATGGTTGCAATGTTAATTCCTGCATTTATAAAAAGCGCACCGGGTTTACTGGTTACCACTCGGCCCGAACTGCAAGCACTTCGAATCGTATTAGCGCTTGTTGCTATGTCGTGTGGATTCACCGCCATCATCAATTTGCCCTTGGCCGATGCCACCGCTTTAGGTTTTGTGAAAAGTTTTTTCGTCACCATTTTTGCGGTTATCGTGCTGAAAGAGAGCGTTGGCGTGCATCGATGGGCCGCGGTGTTTGTTGGGTTTGCAGGGGTTTTGTTTATGGCTCAGCCAGGTACGGCTAGCTTTTCTATTTACGGTGTTTTGGCCATTATTGGGTCTGCCGCTGCGGGCTGTGTCATGGTGGTCATACGAATATTAAATCGCACAGAATCTACGAACACCATTTTGGTATACCAAGCCCTTGGCGTAGGGATCGTTATGATCGTTCCGAGTATTATTTGGTGGGTACCACCTTCGCCAAGGGAATGGTTTTTGTTAATTGCGATAGGTGTGGTATCGTTTTTTTCGCAAAAATTAAACATAGTGGCCTATCGATTTGGTGAAGCCTCGGTGCTGGCATCGCTAGATTATGTTCGACTGTTGTACGCCACAATCTTTGGTGCCCTGCTGTTTTCCCAGTGGCCTTCAAAAGAGACGTTAGCCGGTGCGCTAATCATCGTTTTAGCCTCTTTATATACAGTTCATCGGGAAGCAAGGCGAAAACAGGTACTGGTTAGCGCACCAGAAAGTCGGCCGAATCAAAATATTTAACCCACAACAACGGTCCATCGATGAATAAAACAAACAGTTCGATTCGTGTCCTAGTCGGTATGTGTTTATGGGCCGTATCCAGTTCGCCTCTTTTTTCACAATCGAGTGAACTTACCCCACCAGCATCTGAAAAAGTGCAAGTGTTTATGGGAAAAGCTGCCAGTAAAAGCGATCGGTGCGCGGTGCTGATGCACGGGCTTGCCCGATCATCGGCGTCTATGAATAAGCTGGCTAGGGCGCTTAACCAAGCAGGGTGGTACACGGCGAATGTAGATTACCCTTCTCGCTATTACTCGGTTTCGGCATTAGCGCCTGCGGCATTGCAAAAAGGCATTGATGCTTGTCGTAGCGTAGGTGCTACACGCATTGACGGTGTCGGGCATTCATTGGGTGGCATCTTGTTCCGGCAGTACACTGAAAATGAAACCATTGAAGGCTTTGGTCGTTTTGTGATGCTCGGTACGCCGAATCATGGCAGTGAAGTGGTGGACAATTTAGCCGATGTTCCAGGTTTTGCAGCCTTGAATGGCCCTGCAGGATTAGAACTGGGTACCGATGCCAACAGCGTGCCCAATTCTTTGGGTGCTGCGGTTTACGATACTGCGGTAATTGCAGGAACAGCGTCGATTAACTTAATTCTATCGAATTTTTTGCCTAACCCTGATGATGGCAAGGTGTCGGTTCAAAGCGCTCGGTTAGAGGGGATGTGCGCTATGTTAACGATTGACGTCTCGCACCCGTTTTTGATGAAAGATGATCTAGCTATTGATAACGTGATTGAATACTTAACGCACGGAAGATTTCTAAGCTCCAACGAAAACACGCCAGAATATCCGGCGTGTGATCATCGAATCGATTAACCCATCACCGCTATTTCAATGATGGATTGAGTTGTGTTTATTTCTTAGATTCGTTCTTGGCTAAATCCATGTTCACTGCAAGCTGGTTCAATTTGTCTGAGAATGCATCGAAAGTTTGCAGATCATTTTTACGCAGCAGCACTCGGCTATTAAAATCACCTTCTAATAGCGCATCAACGTGGCGATTGAACGGCTGCATCGGCCCAATCATTCGATGAGTGTAAGCAACGCACACCGATGCCAGCAGCACGATATACAAGAAAAATAACGCAGCGCAGTATTTAAATAAGTTTACCAACTGAAGTTCGACCATCTCAGCGTAGTAACTGCGTGACCCATCATCAACGGTAACAGCGCCTATGAGTTCGCTAAAGGCGAAGTACAGGAAAGAGCCCAAAAGTACAGCAACCAGTGCTGTGGCGCCCAGCATCCAAGTCAACAATTTAAATTGTTGGAAGGGTTCCCAGAAAGCGTTCTTTAGCTGCCTGTTCTGCTTACTGGCGTTTGCCTGCTTGTCAGAAATGCCCATAGTGTCGTTTACTGCTTCTGCGCTCATTTTGATCGCCGATTGGTTGAGTACATGATGGGTAGCGGGCGATCACACCGGTATCCTTAGAACACAGTTCACGTCACAGTGGTTTAAGCGTGCAATGACGGTTAGGATGTGCGACATCTATCACGAACTGACTCAGGAATTGAAAATGAGATATGCCTACCATCAACACGAACCTACCGTGTCGGGCACCGCTTTTATTGCCCCGAACGCATCTGTCATAGGTCGCGTTGCATTAGGTGAGCGGGTCAGTGTGTGGTTCAACGCGGTTTTGCGAGGCGACAATGACGATATCGAGATTGGAGATGGAAGTAACGTGCAAGATGGCTGTGTGTTGCACGTAGATGAAGGCTACCCAATTCACGTTGGAACCGATTGCACCATAGGCCATAAGGTCATGTTGCACGGTTGCCGTATTGGCGATGGCAGTTTGATTGGCATGAACGCGGTGGTATTAAACGGGGCAAAAATTGGCAAAGGCTGCTTAGTGGGGGCCAATGCGTTGGTCACTGAAGGCATGGAGATACCCGATGGATCATTGGTGTTGGGATCACCTGCAAAAGTCATAAAGCCATTGGAGAAACCCGCCATTGAGATGATGGCAGCGGGTGCAAAGCATTATCAGGAGAAGATTTTCGCTTATAACGATGGACTTGTGGCGTTAGATTGAATGACAGCAGATTTTTTATTGTAAAAACAGTACAAAAAAAGCCCCGATGCAAAGTGACAGCGCATCGGGGCAGGTCTAGTAACTACAGTTTTAGCAACTGAATGTTAACTTGGACTGGGGTTATCTAACATTCCCTCAATTTGAGATTGATCTAAATCTTCATCGCCATCGATGGCTTGTTCAAAAATAACCAGTCGTTTACGAATCGATATTAATTCGATGATGGTTGTCCATGAATTTACTAAAAACTGAAATGAATTTTCCACCTGGCCAAAAGCGTTGGTAATTTGTGTGAATAACCCTAACGTTATTGCGCCGGCTGCGATGGTGGGGCCTAACGCTATCAATGGGACGAAGCTTGCCACGTTGTTGTACAGGTAGCGAAAGAAATTAAAGTAGGTGTATTCGGCGTATATGCGGTAGTAATTTTTACGCACATCGCTGTATAAATCCACCACGGTTTTAGGTTGCGCTCTATCGGCATGGTCCTCACCGTATACCAATTCTTTTCGATAGGCAGCTTCCACTTTTTGGTTTTTAAATTGTAAGCCCGGTAAGCGAATACCAACCAGTGCTAACAACACGGTGCCAAACGCTGCAGAAATTAGCGCTATAAAAACGAACGAACCATCGACTTGCCCAAAAATCGGTAACTCAGTGATTTCATCTGATAACGTCCACAGTAAGGGTAGGAAGGCAATTAACGTCATGATGGAGCGAACGAAAGCAGAGCCTAAGTTTTCCACAATGTCGGCAAAGCGCATGGTGTCCTCTTGCACACGTTGTGCAGCCCCTTCCACATGACGTAATTTTTCCCAGTGCTCCATGTAGTATTCGTTCATGGCCGTGCGCCATCTGAATACGTAGTGCGCGTTATAGAACGCAAAAATGACTAGAAACAGCACGTAGGGAAAAATCACGTAAGCCGCGGAGGCCATTTTGCTGTAGAACTCACCTACGGTGATGGCTCCAGGTTCCCCAAGACCTTGTTGTATTAAATTATAAAATTCTCCATACCAATCGTTTAACCACACGCTGATTTGCACGCTGAAGTAGGTGGCCACCAGAATGACCGCCGAACCCACTACCGACCATCGGTACCATTTGTTGCGATCAATGAAAAACCAAATCACACAAAAGAGAATGGTCGCCAGCACGATGTAGGAGTAGTTCCAAAGCTTCTCTGGCGTCATAAACGGGGCTGATTCTCCGTCTTCGAGCACTGGCGCTTTGAATAAGCTAATGGAGTCAGCCAAATTCAAGGTGCTATGGAGCGTGGATCCGCCCAAATGCCATACGGCTAAGGCCACAAAGAACCAACCTACAGCCGATAGGAAAAACAGCTTTGGCCGAGGAAAAAAAGAAGCAAACATGTTGTACCCACTCAGTCAGTGAGCGTAAGGCTTGGCAAAATTGCCGCTGAAATGGCCTTACGCAGGTTATTTTAATAACTATAGTCCAGCCTCGGAGTCGGTTTGGTCTTGGCTCAAACGCTTCTGCTCCGATACAATGGAGACTGTTCGTCTATTCCACAGTTCCGCAGGAGTTCTCCACCGGCCATGGCCCAATACGTTTACACAATGAATCGCGTGAGTAAGGTGGTACCACCCAAGCGCGAAATTCTTAAAAACATATCGTTGTCGTTTTTTCCAGGCGCCAAAATTGGGGTGCTTGGGCTAAACGGTGCCGGAAAATCCACCTTATTAAAGATCATGGCAGGCCTTGATACCGAGATTGATGGTGAGGCACGGCCTATGCCAAACATTAAGGTGGGCTATTTGCCTCAGGAACCTGAGCTTGATCCTGAGAAAACGGTGCGAGACATCGTGGAAGAGGCGGTGGATGAAATCAAGTCGGCTCAGGCACGGCTAGAAGAGGTTTACGCAGCCTATGCCGAACCAGACGCAGATTTTGATGCGTTGGCGGCTGAGCAAGGCCAGTTAGAGGCCGTATTACAAGCCTCGGATGCTCACAATTTAGATAACCAGCTGGAGCGAGCAGCCGATGCGCTGCGTTTGCCGCCTTGGGATGCCAAGGTCGGTGTGTTATCTGGTGGTGAAAAGCGTCGTGTTGCTTTGTGCAGATTATTACTCTCAGGCCCCGACATGTTGCTATTAGATGAACCCACTAACCATTTAGATGCAGATTCTGTCGGTTGGCTTGAGCAGTTTTTGCATCAATTCCCCGGCACTGTTGTGGCCATCACCCACGATCGTTACTTTTTAGATAACGTGGCGGGTTGGATTTTAGAATTAGATCGAGGCCACGGCATTCCATTTGAAGGTAACTATTCAGGCTGGCTTGATCAAAAATCCTCACGCCTAGAGATGGAACAAAAACGCGAAACAGCTCATTCCAAAGCCATGAAGGCTGAATTGGAATGGGTCAGACAAGGTGCGAAGGGGCGTCAATCGAAATCTAAGGCACGCTTACAGCGATTTGCCGAAATGCAAAGTACGGATTTTCAAAAACGCGCTGAAACTAATGAAATTTATATTCCCCCCGGCCAACGCTTAGGCGGCAAAGTGGTGGAATTTAATAACGTCTCTAAATCGTTTGGCGACCGGATGTTGATTGATGATCTCTCGTTCTCCATTCCCCCAGGGGCTATCGTTGGGGTCATTGGTGGAAACGGGGCGGGTAAATCCACGCTGTTTCGGATGATGATGGGCCAAGAAACACCCGATTCAGGCACCATCGAAATCGGTGAAACCGTAGACATGGCGTTTGTGGATCAAAGCCGAGATGATTTAGACGGTGATAAAACCGTATTTGAAATTTTGTCTGATGGGGCAGATAACATCACCATCGGTACTTACGAGATGCCATCAAGAAATTACGTAGGCCGGTTTAATTTTAAAGGCGCCGATCAACAAAAATTTGTAAAAGATTTATCGGGCGGTGAACGAGGACGCTTGCACTTAGCCATGACGTTAAAGCAAGGTGCCAATGTATTGCTGCTTGATGAACCTTCAAATGATTTGGATGTGGAAACACTAAGAGCCTTGGAAGAGGCATTGTTAGATTTTGCAGGCAGTGCCGTGGTAATTTCGCACGATCGGTGGTTTTTAGATCGTGTAGCCACTCATATTTTGGCGTACGAAGACCCAAGTGAAATCAATTTCTTTGCCGGTAACTACACAGAATACGAAGCCGATCGTCGCGAACGATTGGGAGAGGCGGCGGCACAACCGAAAAGGGTTAAGTACAAAAAATTAACCGCGTAAATTCATAACCAATATAAGGGTACCGAATGCTCACTCAACAAGATCTAGAGGCGAAAGGCCTAAGTGCTACGCTACTAACGCATCCGTTAGTGGTGCACAAGCTAACGTTAATGCGCGATAAAACGTTATCTTCTGCCGCGTTTAGAATGCTGCTGCGTGAGATATCGTGGTTATTGTGTTTTGAAGTTACTAAAGATTTACCACTTGAGATGCGGGCCGTGGAAACGCCGGTTGCTCCCATGGAAGGCCCGGTATTGAAAGGAAAGAAGCTTGCCTTCATCTCCATTCTTCGTGCAGGCAATGGACTGTTAGACGGCATGCTAGATGTTATTCCTTCCGCAAGAGTGGGGCATGTAGGTTTATTTCGCGATCCAAAAACCTTACAAGCGGTTGAGTATTACTACAAAGTGCCCAGCAACATGCATGACCGTTTGATTATTGTGGTGGACCCCATGCTGGCCACCGCAAATTCGGCGATTGCGGCTGTGGAACGATTAAAGCAAGGCGGTGCCAAAAACATGCGGTTTGTGTGTTTAATCTCATCGCCTGAAGGGATCAAGGCGTTTAATGAAGCGCATCCTGACGTAAACGTAGTTACCGCCGCTGTTGATACTCATTTGAACGAACACGGTTACATCGTTCCAGGATTAGGTGATGCGGGTGATCGGATATTTGGAACTAAATGAAAATGACTAAACGTGAATTTGATTACATCGTAGTGGGTTCAGGTTCTGCTGGAGCTATCGTAGCCACCCGATTAAGTGAAGACCCGAAAGTTCGCGTGGCGTTGTTAGAATTTGGCGGTTCGGATAACAGTATTTTTATTCGAATGCCCACAGCGCTTTCCATTCCGATGAACATGGATAAGTACAACTGGGGTTTTGAATCTGAGCCTGAACCTTGTGTTAATAATCGGCGCTTAGATTGTCCACGTGGAAAAGTGTTGGGCGGCTCATCGTCCATCAATGGTATGGCGTTCGTGCGAGGCAATGCCAAAGACATCGATCAATGGGAAGAAGAAGGCGCTGCGGGTTGGAACTACGCTGCGTGTTTGCCGTACTACCAAAAAATGGAATCGTGGATGCACGGTGCCGATGATTATCGAGGGGGTAAGGGGCCCATTCATGTAAACGCCGGTAACGACATGAAACTCAACCCCTTGTATCAAGCGTTTATCGATGCAGGTGTTGAAGCGGGTTACCCGCACACCAAAGACTACAACGGCTACCAGCAGGAAGGCTTTGGGCAAAAACACATGAACATTGCCAAAGGCGTTCGCCAATCCACTGCATACTCTTATTTAAAGTCGGCTAAGCACCGTAAAAATTTATCCATCATTCCTCACAGTTTGGTCGATCAAGTGCTTTTTGAGGGCAACAAGGCTACAGGCGTTCGCTACACCTCAGCAGGTCACAGCTTCGATATTTACGCCAAAGCTGAAGTGATTTTATCGGCAGGCTCCATTGGATCGCCCGCTATTTTGCAACGTTCTGGTGTAGGCCCTGCCAAGGTGTTAGAGGCCGCAGGGGTTCCTGTGCGCATCGATTCCCCTGGGGTGGGTGAGAACTTGCAAGATCATTTGGAAGTGTACTTCCAATATCAATGCACGCAGAAGGTATCGTTAAACCGCGAACTTGCGTGGTGGAATAAAGCCATGATTGGTGCGCGTTGGATTTTAAAACGTGATGGCTTAGGTGCCACTAATCATTTTGAAAGCTGTGGCTTTATTCGTTCACGGGCAGGGCTTCGACACCCTAATATTCAATATCATTTTTTACCAGGCGCCATGCGCTACGACGGCAGAGCCGCTTTCGACGGCGATGGTTATCAAGTGCATGTAGGGCCGAATAAGCCGCACAGCAGAGGACGGGTGGCCATACGAAGCGCCAACCCGAAAGACGCACCATCCATCTTGTTTAATTATCTGCAAAATGAACAAGACGTTATCGATTGGCGCGACACCATTCGGTTAACCCGAGAAGTACTTCAACAGAAGGCGTTAGCGCCGTTCCGAGGTGATGAAATTCAGCCAGGCATGCACATTGAAAGTGATGAGGCGATTGATGCATGGGTGCGGGACAACGTAGAAAGTGCGTATCACCCATCGTGTTCTGTGAAACTCGGTGCTGACAACGACCCTATGGCCGTGTTGAACAGTAACTGCCAAGTGCGCGGAGCTGAAAACTTACGTGTTGTCGATTCCTCTATCTTCCCCACCATCACTAACGGCAATTTAAATGCACCCACTATGATGGTGGCAGAACGTGCAGCTGATTTAATTCGTGGTCGTGCCTTACCGGCGGCCGATGTGCCGGTGTGGGAGCCTGCAGATTGGCAAACTAAACAGCGAACTCAGGAAGGCAAAGCCGAAGTGAAGTAATTAAAGTGAGGTAAAAAACTTATAAGCGTAAAGGCGTATAAGCAAACAATCCTCTAAACCATGGCAACCGAAAATAAAACACAGCCCACAACAGCAAGCGTAAAAGCCTTTATTGATGCACAGCCCGCTCAGCGGCAAGCCGACTGCCGAGCGTTAAGCGCTTTAATGCGCCGCGTCAGTGGAAAGCGTGCGGTGATGTGGGGTGAGAGTATGGTGGGGTTTGGTAGGTATTACTATCGTTATAAAAGCGGCCACGAAGGCATTTATTTTCGTTGTGGTTTCTCCCCACGTAAAAATGATTTAACGATTTATGTAATGCCACAGGTTAAACAATACGCAGCTTTTTTGAAAAAATTAGGGCCGCACAAACACAGTGTGTCGTGTTTGTATATTAAGCGTGTTAGCGATATCGACATGGATGTGTTGGAAGCGCTTTTATCTGAAGCTTTTCTGGATATGGCGCGTTTATACCCTAACGAGAAAAAGCCCATTAAAAAAGGCTGATTTGTTACTTAACAAACCAGCCTTTCATGTTCGAGCCAATTAGGCGCTACAACAGGTGCCGTTATTTAATCTCTAATAACTCAACTTCAAACACCAACGTCTCGTTCGGGCCGATGTTTTGGCCAGCACCGCGTTCGCCGTAGGCTAAGTCGGATGGAATAACAAAACGGTACTTACTGCCCACCGGCATAAGTTGTAAACCTTCTGTCCAGCCGGGGATAACACCCTTTAATGGAAATTCTGCTGGTTGGCCACGAGCCACTGAGCTGTCGAATTCAGTGCCGTTGGTTAAGGTGCCGACATAGTGCACGCTTACGGTTGCATCAACGGTTGGTTTCTCACCGTCGCCTGGCTCAAGTACTTCCCACTGCAAGCCGCTCTCGGTTACGGTCACTTCTTCGCGTGCTGCGTTGTCTTCTAGAAATTGCTTTCCACCCTCAACCGCTGCAGCGGCTAATTCTTCACGGCGCTTATTTTCAAATTCACCCAGAAGCTGCTGAGCTTCATCGATGCTCATTTGGGTTTCTTTGCTTTGATGCTGAGCTTCCATTGCTGCCTTAATCACATCGTAGTTCAGAGAATCGCCGTAATTTTTTAATACGCGTTCGCCCATTAACATACCCAGCGAGTAGCTCAGTTTGTCTTCTTCAGTTTCCAAGGTAACCTCTTGCGCCGAGACGCTCATGATCGGTAAGAGCGAGAATGTCGCGGCCAGAATCAGTTTCTTCACAGTGACGTATCCAAATAATTTAAATGAAAGTGTTATGGCGATTACTATCTCACACTTCGTTGTGTGACTGGGCCGCGTGAACCCTCAGATCATCGCCGATCACATTATGGATACGTAATTTTGTCGCTCAGAGGATCAGATTGTAAGCGTTAGCGGGCTGTTTGGATCGCAGCGGCGCTGGGCAGGCTGATTGGACCGTTTGAATGGCCCAATGGCCCCTTCAATGTTTCTCCAAAAGCGCTTCGTAAGGTTTGTTCGCGCAAGATAGCATCCAACTGGGGTTCTACGGTGGCAGGGAAGCTCATCAACACATCCCGTCTGTGTCCCTCACAGCGCGATTGCAGCTCGTGAGCGGCTTGGCGCATTTGGGTGGTGTCAGGCAGCCCTGTGTGCCGATCTAGGCACTGGTGCCACCGGGCAAGCGCTTCTTTCTGGTGCTGTTCTGCGCCTAAAGGCAATGGATTCATGCTTGAACAACCGCTGAGTAGCGCAAAACAACTCAGACACAATATCGCTGTACAGAACCGCATGAAACCTCGCCCAATCCTAATCAAAGCCTTTTTCTGATTAAGGCTATCGACTGAGCGAGCGGTATTTAAAGGTTAATTTACGGGTCTTTTTCGAGTCGTGAAAGAGTCGATGCCATTAATTGGGTGTAGGTAACACTTGTCGGTGTTTAAGTAGATACAACCAACCGATAACGCCTGCTGCGATGGCATACAACGGCAGCACCGTTAGGTTGATCACCCGCCAACCAAATTCGTGATGTAACGCCCCGGCAGACAGGGCCGATAGGGTTACGGTGCTGAAAACGATTAAGTCGTTCACCGCTTGGGTGCGGGATTTTTCGCTTTGTGTATGTGCATCGGTGAGTAAGGTTGTGCCGCCAACGTAAAGGAAATTCCAACTGATCCCAAGCAGTATCAGTGCGGCCACAAAGTGGGCTTGAGTTTCGCCGTGAAAATGTATGGCTACAACGATAAGACCTGCCACAACACCTGTCATAAGTACTGGGATTAGCCCGAAGCGTTTAACCAAATTACCGGTGAAAAACGAGGGCGCAAACATCGATAACACATGCCATTGGATAACCATGGCGGTACTGTCCATGCCCATATCGCGTGCGTGCAAGGCTAATGGTGTTGCCGTCATTACTAAGTTCATGGTGGCGTACCCCAGCATTTGGCAAACCACCGCCACAACAAACACTGGTTGGGTGATGATTTCACTTAACGGGCGTACAACAGCATTTGAATCGGTGCGTTCGGGCGGGGGGAGTTTCGCTGCCAGCATGGTAAAAATAGACAACACGTACACGCCAATCAAAATTAGAAATGGGCCTGCAAAGGGTTCGCTGTCGAATGTTTTAGAACTCCAATTGGCAAGGTTAGGCCCGATGAGTGCGGCAAGCACACCTCCTGCCATGACCCATGAGATGGCCACACTTTTTTGTTCGTTACTCACCAGTTCAGCGGCGGTGAATCGGTAATAGTTACTAAACGCTGCGAATATTCCAAAGCACAGGGTGGCGATACAAAAACCTTCAAAGCTTCGATTAAACACCGAATACAACGCGATGACAGCGCCTGCAATACCGATGAAATTTGCCAATAAAAAACCAGCTTGACGACCAAAACGACCCATAAATAAAGAAGCGGGAACGGTTGTCAACATAATCGCTGCAAACTGCAAAGCCATCGGAAGGGTGGCTAGCCGCTTATCATCGGCCAGTTCAAAACCGATTAATGCTGAGATCGTAATCAGTAGCGATTGGTTGATGAATAAGAATCCATTGCAAACGCTAAGAAGATATATTGCGCGCGGAAGTTTAAGTGTCATCTTTTACGTCTTGCCTTTCGTGCTTCACGTTTTTGCAGCTTGGCTGCATCGCGCATCTGTCTAAGTTTTATCACTTCTTGTTCTTCAGAAACTTGCATTTCAGGGGTTTCTAACGTCATTCCACCCAGCGTTCCTGTGCGAAAATCTTGCATCACAACGCGAGCCGCACGATCGTAATCTACGTGGCCGCGCGCACCTAAGCAGCCCGTTTGTTTTCCTATGAGTTCCAATGTGCGGGTGCTGTCATCAGTAACTATTGCATCGTTGCCATAGCGATTTCGCAACAAGGTGGGATAGGTTTCTAACGCATAGTCCAGTAACACTAAACACACTTCCGTGTTATCCATGGCTGTGTCGCGCACAGAACCCACAGCAGCTAAACGGTAACCGCCCTGAACGTTCTCAAGATTAGGCCAAAGAACCCCTGGCGTATCGCGCAGCGACCAATGATCGCTAATGCGCACATGCTGCTGACGCTTAGTGATCGCAGGCTCGTTGCCGGTTTTGGCAACCGCACGCCCTGCCAAAGCATTAATGAGTGTGCTCTTGCCGACATTGGGAATGCCCACCACCATGGCCACCCGAGGTTTAAGCGCATTGGGTATCGGTTTAAATCGAGCGCTTAATGTGTCCAGTACGGGTTTAGCGCCGCCGGGTTCGGTTTGGGTCAAGGCCATCGCCTGAATGGTATCGGTGGTGAGCGCTGGCATCCAGATTTCGGTGAGTTTAGGGTCGGCCAAATCGGCTTTAGCAAGCACCCGCAGCCCTGGCTTATCGCCACGAAGCTCGTTGAGCATGGGGTTTTGACTGCTGTAAGGCAGGCGAGCATCGAGTACTTCAATGATCACATCCACGCGAGGCAAGGCGGCCGCAATTTCTTTGCGGGCCTTGTGCATATGACCTGGGAACCATTGAATCGCCATTATTTCTCCAGTGTACGGCGCATAAGTCGGCAGAGCCAGTATCATTCGCGCATGAGTGTTCCGCTATCAGACGCATCTGGCTCAAATCAAAGCCATGCCGATCAATTGAAAACCCAGTCGGTGGTGCTTGCCCCGATGGAAGGGGTGATCAATGCTTCGATGCGAGAATTTCTCACTGGCATGGGCGGCTATGATCGCTGCGTCACAGAATTCGTTCGGGTCACCAATGTGTTGTTACCCGAGCGAGTGTTTTATCGCTTGTGCCCTGAACTCAAACAGGGCGGGGTTACGGCCTCAGGCGTGCCAGTCTTTGTGCAGCTACTCGGCAGCCACCCTGCAGCGATTGCCGACAATGCGGCGCGGGCGGAAAGTTTAGGGGCCTTGGGGGTTGATTTAAATTTTGGGTGCCCGGCTAAAACCGTGAACAGCAGCATGGGCGGGTCAATTTTACTGCGTGATCCTAAAATCGTCGGCGCCATCGTATCCAGCGTTCGGCGCACCTTGTCGTCGCGTATGCCGTTAACCGTAAAAATTCGTTTGGGCTATGACAACGCCGATCAATTGCCCGATATTGTCGATGCGGTTCGAAGCGCAGGCGCCGATGAATTGGCCATTCATGCTCGCACTAAATTCGATGGATACAAGCCACCGGCGTTTTGGCACGAAGTGTCAAACGTTATGCAGCCAACGGATTCCTCTCCCACTCGAATTAACGGAGAAATTTGGAGCGTTGCCGATGCTAAAAAAGCATGTGCTCAAAGTGGTTGCTCAACGGTGATGTTAGGGCGTGGCGCGTTGGCAGCCCCAGATTTAGCCAGACGCATTGTGGCAGGCGATGAAACAGAGGAGGCCATGCCTTGGGAGTCGCTTTTGCCGTTTATTGGGCATCAGTTTGAGCGCTATGATTCAAGCAATCCGCGTTATGTGGGTAACCGAACGAAGCAATGGCTTGCGTATTTAAAACGCACATACCCTGAAGCTTTAGAGCTTTTTTCAAGAATTAGAACGCTGCACGACCCTGTACTGATCGCTAAAGAGTTGTCTTACGTGGGGGAGGTGCAGCCCAGCACTGGGTCGACCAAGCGTTTGCCGTCAGCTTCAAATTTAACAGAATCATCGGACATGTCTCGCAAGGTGCGAGCGAGTTTAGGTAGCCAAGTTTCGGCCCAACGCCGTTGATTGTTGTTCATGGTGTTGGCGAATTCAACTAAGAAGCCTGCCCATAAATCACGGTTAAACTGCCATTCTTCGTTTTTGTTGCGTTCTAATAACGTCCACAGTTTGCCCAGTTGCATCTCCATTCGCTGAGCGTACTGTGGTGAATTTTGCTCGCGCGCTATAGCGAAAAATTCTCGGTTCCAAGCATTGGATAAACCCCAATATTCCTTTCGCAAGGAGATTTGTTCTTCAAGTTTTTCGCGCAGCAGCACTTTTTGATTGGCTGTGAAATTAAGCCCAATGCGTCCTGTCCACTTTATAACGAAGTTATAACGTCTATCTTGTCGTTCTTCAGGGGTGCGTTTTTTGTATCTTTCCTGGTTTTTACGCTGTTCGCGAGCAAAACGGCGTTCGATAAAATTCACCTGATCATCCGATAGGGTACGCATTAAATCGTAGGAGAAATTAACTGGGTGGCAACTACGTACCGACACTGAAAAGTCTTCTGATTCAGCCGTCCAGTTTTTTATTTCACTCAGCGTTTTAGGTCGTTTGCTGGCGATAGCGACAGAAATCTCATCGAGTAAATCGGCGTAGCGCGGCAATTCCATTCGTCGATGCCATAAGTGGAAGGTTTGCAGCCGCTGTTCAAATTCACGTTTTTGGGAGGCATCGAAATCGCCCAGCTTGTTAAACTCTTTGCGCATCTGATCATCTAGGCGGTTATACAACGGCCCCAGAATGAATTTGCTGTTACCGCACGATACCAACACGGTCAAGGCAAACAGGCTCAATATAATGCGGCTTAAGTGTTTCAGTCGCCTTCGTCCTTTTAGCATTGTGGTTACCATTGATATCATTACGCTAGTTTCTTTCACACGTGCCTCTGGGCCAACCCAGAAACGGATAAATATTAATGACAAATGAGCAAGCTGTAGTAGATACCGGCATGGTTGTCGGCATGCACTACTCGTTATACCGCGCCAATGGAGACTTAATTGAGTCTACCGAGGGCCGCGACCCTATCTTGTTTTTGTACGGTGATCGGCAAGTGCTGGCGGCACTTCAAGACGCACTCAAAGGAAAGTGTGCAGGAGATAAGTTTGAGGTGGAGATTTCCCACGACAAAGCCTACGGCCGCCACTATCCCGAACGCGTTGAACGATTACCTCGCAAACGTATTGATGGTGGTAAGCACCAATCGTTCCGTGTAGGTCAAATAATTCAGCTAGACATTGGAAAAGGCCGCCGCCAGAGCGCATCAGTGGTAAAAGTAGGTAAATTTAATGTCGATGTCGATACAAACCACCCTCTGGCGGGGCAAGATATCCGATTCGATGTCACGATATGTGAAGTGCGCAAGGCCACCGAAGCTGAACTATCGCATGGACATGCTCATGGGCCGGGTGGGCATCAGCACTAATCAAAAGAGTAAGAGGACGAAAAATTGGCTATGACTCTATCAACTAAATCTATGGCAAGTGTATTAATTGCCACTTCTTTGACATTAAGCATTGCCGGTTGCGCTAAGAATGCGGTTACCGGGGAAAACAATTTCCTACTGGTTGGAACCGACTGGGATTTGGGCATAGGCCGTCAACAGTACGCGCCATTACGTCAGATGCAAGGTGGCGACTACACAGCCGATCCTGATGTGGAAGCCTACGTGCGTGAGGTGGGCATCAAGCTCGCAAAACAAAGTGATGTGGCTTTGCCTTATGAATTCAATGTCATCAACAGCTCGGTACCGAATGCATGGGCTTTGCCTGGTGGCAAAATATCCATCAACCGCGGCCTGCTAACCAAGATGAACAGCGAAGCCGAATTAGCCGCCGTTTTAGGGCATGAAATTATTCACGCCGCCTCTCGCCATGGCGCACGTGGTCAGTCGAAAGGAATTGTTGCGCAAGTGGGGGTTGTTGCGGCAACGGTTGCCGGTTCAAAAGAAGGCTACGGTCAGCTAGCGCAATTGGGTGCCACGATCGGTGCACAGCTCATTACCACCAAATACGGCCGCGATGCAGAACTTGAGTCTGATCTTTACGGCATGGAGTACATGAAGCGCGCAGGCTATGACGTGCAAGGCGCTGTTGATTTACAGCGCACCTTCGTTGCCTTGTCTGAAGGTAGGCAGCAAGATTTTCTATCGGGTTTATTTTCATCCCACCCGCCTTCTCAATCAAGAGTTAGCGCAAACATTGCCACCGCTCAGCGCTTAGGCACCGGCGGCACTGTGGGTAAAGATCGTTACGCGCGCGTTATGAGCCGTTTAAGAAAAACAGAACCTGCTTATGAAAAATTCGAAGAAGCGCAAAAAGCGTTTGCAGAGGGTAATTCTGCGCAAGCAAAAACGTTAGTTGATCAAGCCATTCGAATTGAACCGCGTGATGGACATTTTTATTCGTTGCTGGGCGATATAGCGGGTAAGAATAAACAATGGAAAACGGCTAAACGAAATTACGACAAAGCCATTTCAATGAACGATGATTTGTTCTACTACTATTTGCAACGCGGCAAAGTGTTTCAACAAACTAATAATATAAACGCGGCTAAAGCCGACTATGAAAAAAGTATGCAGCTTCTTCCAACCGAAGATGCTCAGTTGGGTTTAGCTGATGTTGCACGTGTGTCTGGCGATACGGCCACAGCTAATCGTTTATATACCGCTCTTGCGCAAGGCGATAGTGAAGCAGCTGCCTATGCGCGCCAGCAGTTAGGTGGTTCTAATGCGGGCAGTGCTCCGGTTGCTGGAACCTCTACTGCTAGCGTTTCAGCCGCTGAATTTAACCGCACACCAGGAAAATTTCTGCGCGTTCGTCATGGGCGTGGGCCTGATGGCGATTTAGCGGTGGAATTATCGAACACCACGTCTTTCACGATTGATAATATCGTTTTGGAATACCGATTTGGTAATGCCACCAGTGGCCAGCAGTCGCGCATCGGTGGCTCAGTGGCTGCAGGTCGTAAACGATTGATCAATACCGGTACCCGGCTCAGTGAATCACAGCTAAATCGTTTAACGGTATACGTTCGATCAGCTCGAAGAGTCGGTAGTTAAGCCATTGCATGTGAAACGGTTCTTTGGGCACAGACTTCTAGTAAGTGCTGTTGTGATGTTGGGCGCATGGAGTGTTTCGGCATCTTCTCACGCTCAGTCACTAGGTGATTTTGCAGCAAGTGTGGCAGGCTGCGCCTTAATTGGTGAATCACGCGCCAGCATGTCTGTTGATCCGTTATACCAACGCGATGGCAATCAATGCGTTGCCTCAAACCCACGTGGGTCCAGTGTGCTTGAATCATTAAGTTGGTTTGAAGATGAATCGTGCACCACCCGTGTAGGGTTTGTGCCTACACCACTTGTGGCTTTTTGCGCAGAAATTGCCGATGGAGCCGTGTTGGGTACAGGCGATAACATTGTGCCCAGCACTTGGACGCTCACCCCAGGTTCAAGAATTAACGTGGGCGCTTTATCGTTAAACGGCGTTCCTCAACCGTATTTGCAACGCATCTTATACGCAAACTTCCCAACACCTTCGGGCCAATGTGAATTGGAAATGCGTGTGTATTCGCCGCATCCGGGTGCAACCGGGCTGCGCAGTATGGTGGCTTTGCACGGAGGTGCATGGCGCTTTCGCGGGTTTGGCTATTTTGGCCTTGAAATGACGGTGCCGCATTTGGTGGCTCAAGGGTTTGTTGTGTACGCACCCTTTTATCGATTGCTAGATGATGTCGATGGCTCAGCGGGTTGTCAAAACGCAACCATCCCTGATCTTGTTGCCGATGCAGAAACTGCATTGAATTGGGTGCAAGCCAATGCCAGTCGTTACGGAAGTAGTGGTAAGCCTGTGGTGTTTGGTCAGTCGGCAGGGGCGCACCTTGCCGGTAGTCTTTGGTTAAATCGACGCGATGAAATCAGCGCAGCCGTTTTGTTATACCCACCCACCGACTTCACTGATTTTACAATGCGAGTACAAAATGGTGAGTACACCAATGAAGAGGGAATCGATATTCTTGAATTGGTTTTAGGAACAGATGCCTCAGAAGCCAATTTCTCAACGTCACCTATTGTTGAAAATAGTTACCCACAGCGCGTTGCTGAACAACCTAGTGGCTTAGCACCAATAATGATGCTGCACGGGCAATCCGATACCTTGGTTGAAGACACTCAATCGATTAGATTGTGCAATGCACTGGCGGGTCGCAGCATCAGTAGTGATATCGACGCCGTCAGCGATGGTTTGCGCACCGTGATCAGTTGTGAACCAGCCGTGTCAACTAACGCAGTTGCCTCGTCGTTGCATTTATTTGATCAAGGCGCTCATGCAATGGATATTTGCATTGATGGCGAACTGTTGGTTGAACAAACCTGCCCTGCGGGCAGCACGGCCAGTGCCAATGCCATTGGGGAATCCATTCAACGTGCTGCAATTTTTTCACAGCAGGCGTTTGATGCTGAGCAAGCCGGTGATAATGATGATGCCGTTGCCGAAGTCTCTACACAAAGTCGTGGATTTGGGTTTGGTAGGATCAACTTCTGGGTACTTGCGCTATTGGGTTTTGTATTTGCTTACAGACGTTATACTAAGCTTTGCCCTCGCACCTAGGCTTGCCACATATTCTATTGATGAATCTGCGTTAGGCGCCATCACTATAAATACAGTACCCATTAAAGGAATGAGATGTTCGAACTTCATTCACAATTAGCAGCCGATACAACGATTGTTCATGAATCCTCACAACAACTTTTGTTACTTGCCGAAGATGCTCGCTACCCTTGGCTGATTCTGGTTCCAAAAATTCAGGGAATTCGAGAGTTGTATGAATTACCCCATGAGGCACTAATCGAATTCAATCGCGTGTCTATTGAGCTAAGTTCTGAAATGATGGGGCTGTTTAAAGGCGAAAAAATGAACGTAGCGGCGTTAGGCAACCAAGTCTCGCAACTTCACGTTCATCATGTGGTTCGATTTACGAATGACTTTGCTTGGCCTGCCCCGATTTGGGGGCTGGGTAAAGCAATGCCTTACACTAAAAATGAACGAACAACACGGCTGAACGCAATCCGTTCAAGCTTATCTTTTTGTTCGGCAAAGTAACTGGCGGCCTACCGCTGGCAAATCCCAAGCTGGTTGATTATTAGTCAATTCGAGGATGGAATTGCAATTTCCCTGATCGATAGATAGATCAGAGGTATACAAGTGAGTCAGGTTAACGTCAAACGATTGACTATGATTCAGACACTCCGTACCCTTTCGCGTTCAAATTCGATCAATCTCTGATCAATAAAGCAACGAAAAAGAATCTCGGAGTCTGCAGTATGTCCCTCGCACGAATAGGTATCGCGGTCATTGCTTATCTAGCATTGACCTCATCAACAGTGTTTGCCCAAGCTAACGAATCAGGCGGCATTGTGTTAATGGAAGTTGAATCGGTTGCCGCTGCGGGTGATTGGGAGCGTCAGAACCGCCTAGGTGGTGCGAAGGGAGGTTACTACATCTGGGAAGGCACAAACGCTTTTGCCGTAAGCAGTGCAGGGCGTGGAACCTTGACCTACCGTTTTCGTATCAATCGAGCAGGTAACTATCAATTTCGTTGGCGTTCGCGCATAGGTGAAGGCAACAATCGCACAGAATCTAATGATTCTTGGGTTCGATTCCCAACTGGTCGTAACGTTGCAGGCGAGCAGCCTATCAACACCTGGACAAAGGTGTTCATGAACAGCATTGATAGCTGGTCATGGGGTGCAGCAACCGTGGATGGAGTCGGTCGACCCATTCGTCAGTTCTTCTCAGCGGGTGTTCACACTGTACAGATTTCCGGTCGCTCTCGCGGTCACGCCATTGATCAATTAGTGTTGTACCACTACCCAACAGTACGATTCTCACAAGCGCGCTTTGATGCATTAACACCTTCGAGTAACACGCCAAATCGCCCAGCTCCAGCTCCTGCACCTGCTCCTGCACCTGCTCCAGCACCTGCTCCAGCACCTGCTCCAGCACCTGCTCCAGCACCAGCTCCAGCACCTGCTCCAGCACCTGCTCCAGCTCCAGCTCCAGCTCCAGCTCCAGCTCCAGCTCCAGCTCCAGCTCCAGAGCCTGTTGTCGTTAATGTGGCAACAGAGTCCACATCAGTCGATCCATCGGTTATGCAAGTAGAAGGACTATTTGCTGATGTGTATTCTGCTACCGCACTGGAAATATTTTGGAATCGCCAGAATGATTTGGGCGTAACTTATCGCATCGGAGTAGATGGCTCGACCCGTGACGTTACCAATGGAACCAGCTACTTCTTCGACGGATTGGAAAATGGCCGAACCTATAACTTAAGCGTGACAACGATCAGTAGTGCAGGGACTGAATCTGCGCCCGTTGTGTTACAAGTGACATCAGGTGTTGCATCAACCAGTTCTTCAACATCTGAGCAATCCGCTACTCAGTCGCCTCAGAACGCAAGCTTTGTTCGCTACAGCTCAACCGCTGCTGAATTATTCTGGGACCGCGCTGACACCATTGCTAATATTGTAGGAACGGATGTATTCCGAGACGGTAACTACTTAACAACGGTACCTGGGAATTCGTTCTTCGACGATTCGCGACAGCCGGGTCAGGAATACACGTACACACTGATTGCTGTAGACGGCGCGGGTGGTCGTTCTGCTCCTGCTGAAGTGCGACCATAGTCTATTAGAAGATCTGTTTACTCAGCTCTTCTAGGCTTTTGACACACACATCACTCATGTGTGGCCAGGCAAAGTCACCGTTCACTGCAAGGTGGACGGTGGCAACGCTTGCGTTTCGACCCGCTTCTAAATCGAATAAGTAATCTCCTACCATTACCGCGCTTTCAGCCGTTGTTTTCCATCGGTTTAACAACAGCGTAACGCCTGCTCCATCTGGTTTTGGTGCGCAACAATCTCTACTAACAACATGATCGTCGTGAAAATAATGCCTCAGACCGCAGGCGTCCAACGTGGCATGAGCGATTCCTTTGCCGTTTCGTGTCAGTATGCCAAGTGATGCACCTGAGGTTTTTAGAGTAGATAAAAAGTCATCTGCACCGGGTTGAGCGGTGGCATCTTCTGCAATGCGAAGTTCCAAAGCATCTAACTGTGTGCGAATGTCTTGCGCTTGCGCTTCAGGCAATTCGGCTAACGATTCCAATATGGGTTTGCCTGCTGGCAAGCCAAGCTCTTTCCTTATTGCATCAAAATCATGGATGGCATTAGTTAGGGTGCCATCCATATCGAATATCCAATGCGTTTTGTTGCTAAGTGATGACACTAGCGGTTAACGTTAGTCGTTATTCAGTGTGCGATGAGTGCCGTCACACATAGCGGAATTGCCGCTGGCCCGGCAACCGCAGAAGGCCACCATGCCATCTTTTTCTGCCGTGTATTTAACCGGGTTAAAGTCTGAGCCCTTGTGGCTACCATCGCAGAATGGCTGTTTTGAACTTAAGCCACAAGCACACCAAAAATACGTCTTACCTTCTTCAACATCTACTTTGTAAGGAGAATTTTGTGTTGCTTTGCCTTGGCTCATGATGATTTTACCTTTGAATTGTTGAGAGTAAGTGGCCACATAGCATGGGGTATTGCTGTGTGAGTAGCAACCGCCACGGCGCTACTAATGATTCGGTAACCAACCCACATGGCAGCCAACACGAATGGCCACCAAACATTTTGGGTAAACCCAATGGTAATGGTGATTGCGTAAAGTAACGCACCAACCCAAAAAGTGGTGATTTGCCAGCGGCAGTGGTCTTGCCAAAGAGAGGATTGTATTGAGGGCAAGCGAGTGACGTTTAAGAACATACCCAAAAAGGCGGTTACGCCAAAAAATACGTGCAGTGCTTGCAGTAAAACACCCAGTAAAATAAATTGCCGTTCTTTGGCTGAATTCACCTCGTTGGCTGAATCATGCGAATTTTTCTGGTTAGTAGCTTTAGCAGGTGCAGGCTTCACCAGCCACCTCTAGATAACCAGCGATCCAGTTGTTCGATTCGATCATTGCCCCAAAATGATTCGCCGTCCACAATCATCATTGGGGAGCCAAACACTTTTTTCTCAATAGCTGCATTAACCGCCAATTTTAAACGATCTTTCACAGAAGGTTCTTGTAGGGCTATGCTTAAGGTGTCTTTATCAATGCCTTGAGCGGCTGCAACATCCAAAACCACGTCAGCATCACTGATGTCTTTGCCGTCCACATAATAAGCTTTAAAATAGGCTTGCACTAAATCACCCGTCTTAGCTTGTATTGTGGAATCGGTGTGTTCTTTCATCCACCAAATCGAACGAGCGGCTGCAACCGTTGCGATTGGAAAATTCTTTGGGTGCGAGTAAGGCAATTCAACCTCGCGTGCGGAGCGCTGAAAATCCATAATGGCGTAATCGCCTTTTAAGGGGAATGTGGTTAGCGGGGCTTGGCCACTGACTTTGAAAATAGCGCCTAATAAAATGGGTTGCCAATCCACAGTTCGTTGATGTTTATCGGCAATTTCTTGAATGCGCAAACTGGCAAGGTAGCCGTAAGGCGATGAGAAATCAAAATAAAATTCAATCGTTTTGCTCATGGTGTTTTATCCGTTTCTTATCTGTTATGCGTGAGTGGGTAGGTTTCTACTAATCACCATGCGTTGCACTTCGGATGTGCCTTCGTACAGTTGGCAAACGCGTACATCGCGAGCAATGCGCTCAACCGGGTATTCGTTAAGATAGCCGTATCCACCGTGAATTTGTATGGCTTCAGAGCACACCTTTTCAGCCATTTCACTGGCAAATAGTTTCGCCATGGAAGCTTGTGTTAAACACGGTTCACCCGCATCACGCAATAGGGCAGCGCGATAAACCAATAATCTTGCTGCATCGATTTGCGTGGCCATATCCGCTAACTTAAAGCCGATGGCTTGGTGTTCGAAAATGGTTTTCCCAAACGCGGTTCGCTGTTGTGAAAAATCTAACGCGTGTTGATAGGCAGCGCGCGCCATGCCCACCGCCTGTGAAGCGATGCCAATACGGCCGCCTTCTAAATTACTTAACGCAATGGAATAGCCTTGGCCGATGTCGCCCAGCAAAGCATCGTGTGGTAGCTCGCAGTTGTTCAGCACGATTTGACAAGTATCGGATGCACGTTGCCCCAACTTATCTTCCACTTTAGCTACGGTATAACCAGGGTTGTCGGTTGGTACTAAAAAAGCGGATATGCCACGCTTTCCTTCACTGGTTCGGGCAAACACGATTGCAAGTTGGGCGTTTTTACCCGATGTTATAAATTGCTTTACACCATTTAATACAAAACCATTTGCTGTTTCTTCTGCTTTGCACGCCAACGCAGACGCATCAGACCCTGCGCCAGGTTCTGTTAAACAAAAAGCTGCAAGTGTTTTTGCACAAGCAAGCTTTGGCAACCACGTTTGTTTTTGATGTTCGGATCCGAAATTTAGGATCGGTGCACAGCCCACCGAATTGTGCACACTCATAATGGTGGACACGGCACCATCACCCACCGCGATCTCTTCTAATGCCAAGGCGTAACTGAGCTGATCGACATCAGCACCGCCCCATGACTCAGGCACTAGCATGCCGAAAAAACCCAATTCACCCATCGCCTTGATGGAAGCTTTAGGGAAGCTTGCCTCGCGATCGTGCTGGGCCGCCGCTGGGGCCAAAACATCGCGCGCAAAATCACGCGCGGTGTCTCGGATTAAGCGCTGGGCATCGTTGAGAGCGCTTTCGATCATTTATTCAGAGATTCTTTCAACCGCAACAGCGACAGCTTCACCACCGCCGATGCACAATGAGGCGATACCCCGTTGACTGTTGGTGCGCTCTAAGGCGTTTAATAACGTCACCATGATTCTTGCACCGGATGCACCAACAGGGTGGCCTAATGCGCACGCGCCGCCATAAATATTGGTGTGTTCATGGGGTAAGCCGCACTCTTGCATCGCTGCCATAGTAACCACTGCAAAGGCCTCGTTTACTTCAAACACATCAAAGTCGGTGTTTTTCATATTCAATTTTTGCAGCAATCGATCAATAGCAAAAACCGGCGCTGTGGTGAACCACGCAGGTTCGTGTGCCCAGCTGGAGTGGCCTAAAATTCTTGCTCTGGGTTCAAGGCCGCGTGCGTTGGCTTCACTTTCACGCATCAGTACGAGGGCTGCGGCCCCATCGGAGATAGAACTTGCGTTAGCTGCGGTTACCGTACCTTCTTTATCGAATACAGGTCGTAGATTGCGAATTTTTTCAGGATCTGCTTTTCTGGGTTGTTCATCTTCATTAACAACGATATCGCCTTTGCGAGATTTAATCGTTACCGGTGCAATTTCACTGGATGCGATGTCGTTGTCGATGGCGTGATTCGCTCTTTCAAGTGAGGTGATGGCGAAATCATCTTGAGCTTCGCGAGTGAATTGGTATTTGCGTGCCGTCTCTTCAGCAAAATGCCCCATCAATTTTCCTTTGCTGTAGGCATCTTCTAAACCATCTAAAAACATATGATCTTTCACTTCACCGTGACCCATGCGCAACCCACCACGCGCTTTAGGTAAAAGGTAAGGTGCGTTAGTCATGCTCTCAAGCCCGCCTGCAATAGCAACGGTTGAGCTGCCTGCGATTAATGAGTCGTGAGTCATCATCACAGCTTTCAAGCCTGAGCCGCACATTTTATTTACGGTAGTGCACGACGTACCTTCGGGAATGCCGGCACCTAATGCCGCTTGGCGAGCAGGGGCTTGACCTAAGCCTGCAGGTAATACGCACCCCATTAATACATCGTCGATGTCTTCAGCTTTAATACCCGATCGATCTAAAGCCGCTTGAATGGCTGTGCTGCCTAGTTCAGTGGCCGATGCGTTAGCCAGTACACCTTGAAAACTTCCCATGGGTGTGCGAGCGCCGTCAACAATAACAATTGGATCGTGGGACTTACTCATTTCTAGATTTTTTCCTATGTCTTGAGACAATTAAATAAACGAACTTTCAAACGTTAGTTAAGTTGATACCCATTTTAATTCAATGGTGTAAAGGTTCTGTCAAATTCTTTGGTGATGGTGCTCATAAAAACCTACAAATTCAAGCATCGTTGCTTAGTTGTTTTAAACGTTTCTGACAACGCAATTCGATGTCGTCAAATTCTTTTAGTTGCAATTCCAAATCTTCTCGTTGCATCAGTAGCAATTGCCGATTGCTGTTCAATTGACCTAGCATTAAGGTCAGCTGCTTAGCCTCACCACCAGGTTCATCATACAGTTCGATCATGCGTCGAATGTCGGCCAAGGCAAAGCCTAGCCGTTTGCCCCGCAACACCAGTTTTAGCCGAGTTCGATCACTTCGGTTGTAAATGCGCTTTTGCCCGCTGCGTTGCGGTGATAAAAGCCCCTTATCTTCATAGAAGCGAATGGTTCTGGTTGTGATGTCGAATTCGCGTGCCAAATCGGAAATGCTGAACACCGCACTGTCTTGACTCAATTGCCGAATCGGTTGGTTCATTAGCTGAAGGGGTTTATGTTGACGTTAACGTTAACTTAGGCCAGTATTATAGGCACAGATCAGCTCCCATTTCTTGGAAATTGCGCTCATGTCCACACCTGCTGCCGAAATTGGTTCGCCCGCTGCCAACCCTACAAAAAACGTCCCCCTTCGATTTGTCACGGCAGCAAGCCTTTTTGATGGCCACGATGCATCCATCAATATCATGCGCCGCATATTACAAAGCCAGGGTGTGGAGGTTATCCATCTGGGTCACAACCGCTCGGTTGCAGAAATCGTTAATGCAGCCGTGCAAGAAGATGCAAACGGCATTGCGGTCAGCTCTTATCAAGGCGGCCACGTCGAATTTTTTGAATACATGATTGATAGCTTGCAAGCATTGGGTGCTGGCCACATCCCCATATTCGGCGGCGGTGGCGGCGTTATCATTCCTGATGAAATTCAGCGGCTGCACAACTACGGGGTAGCAAAAATCTACTCACCAAGCGATGGCCAATCGCTTGGATTGGTAGGCATGATTGAGCACATGATTACCACGGCAACTGAGCGCCTTGCTGATCGAAAGCAGCAGGTGGCTAATCCGGCCGTCGATGCGCATCCGCTGTTCACAGAATCCCATAACAGTTTCAGTTCAAGTTCTCATCGGCCTCTTGCCACGTTACTTACGGCCATCGAAAACAATGAGTTGAGCCAATCTGCGCTAGCTAAATTAGAAAAAGGTGTGCAGTCGATGCAACGCCGTGTGCCTGTGTTGGGTATTACCGGCACAGGAGGCGCAGGAAAATCTTCGGTTACTGATGAATTTATTCAACGTCTTAGATTCGATCAACGCGATGCGATTACCGCGGTATTAATCGCCATTGATCCTACGCGTCGTAAAAGCGGCGGTGCGTTGTTAGGCGACAGAATTCGAATGAACGCTATCGGGCACGAATCCATTTTTATGCGCTCTATCGCCACTCGCGATGCCAAAGGTGAGGTGCCCGAATGTTTGCCCGCCATGCTGAATGCTTGCCGACTAAGCGGGGTAGATTTAATCGTTGTTGAAACCCCTGGAATCGGGCAAGGGGATGCGGGAATTGTTCCCTATTGCGATACTTCTTTGTACGTTATGACGCCTGAATTTGGTGCAGCCAGTCAGCTTGAAAAAATTGACATGTTGGATTACGCCGATGTAATCGCTATTAATAAATTTGATCGTAAAGGCGCTGACGATGCTTTACGTGATGTTCAAAAACAAGTGCAAAGAAACCGCGAAGCCTTTGATAAAAGCTCTGATGCTATGCCGGTGTTTGGCACTATGGCTGCACGATTTAATGATGATGGGGTCAGTTCGTTGTATCACGCGGTTGTGAACGAATTAAGTCAGCATGGGCTAAACCTATCATCTGGTGCACTGCAAGACCCAAAGGTCTCAGCCAGCACACGCGTTGAAGATATCATTCCTAAAAATCGACAGCGCTATCTATCTGGTATCGCCGATACGGTTCGTCAATATCATGAAAAGACAAACGAACAATCTTTACTGGCCCGTGAACGTCAGCAGGTGCAAAGCACTAAAGCACTGCTTAATCAGAAATCGGATTTAAGTTCATCATCTGATGATGTGTATAGCGCAATAGATGCATTAATCGATGAAAGAAGTGACGCACTAAGTGCAGAATCCAAAGAATTAATAGAACGTTGGCCTGACACGGTTGCACAGTATCGCGATGGTGCAAAAGAGCGAACCGTAGAGTCATTGAGCGGCACCGTGTTTAACCGAGTTTCTGTGCCTAACTACTCTGATCATGGAGACTTACTCAATTGGCTCCGACGTGAAAACCTGCCAGGCTTTTTCCCCTTCACAGCCGGTGTTTTCCCATTTAAGCGCCAAGGCGAGGATCCCACTCGCATGTTTGCAGGTGAGGGCGATGCGTTTCGAACTAATAAACGTTTTAAGGCCCTGTCGGAACACTCCCCCGCAAAGCGTTTGTCCACCGCGTTTGATTCGGTAACGTTATACGGAAATGACCCGGCGGTTCGCCCTGATATTTACGGGAAAGTGGGCAATTCAGGGGTGTCGATTGCCACTGTTGAAGACATGCAAGCCTTGTATGACGGCTTTGATTTAACCGATCCGATGACTTCGGTATCCATGACGATAAATGGCCCGGCACCCACGATTTTAGCGTTCTATTTTATAACTGCTGTGCGTCAGCAAGTTCGTGTGTTCGAACAAAAAGAGGGGCGTACGCCTACACAAGAGCAATACCAAAACATAAGAGCTGAAACATTTGCAGCGGTTCGCGGCACGGTACAGGCGGATATTTTAAAAGAGGATCAAGGACAGAATACGTGTTTGTTTTCTACTGAATTCAGTTTGAAAATGATGTCTGATATTCAAGAATGGTTTATTGATAATAAAGTTAAAAATTTTTACTCGGTATCAATTTCGGGCTATCACATTGCAGAAGCAGGCGCTAATCCCATAACGCAAATGGCCTTAACTTTGGCAAACGGTTTTACTTATGTGGAAAGTTACTTGTCGCGTGGTATGCATATCGACGACTTTGCACCCAACTTATCGTTCTTCTTCAGTAATGGAATGGATCCCGAATACACCGTTTTAGGTCGCGTTGCGCGGCGTATATGGGCGATTGCCATGCGTGAACGTTTTGGTGCGAACGAGCGCAGTCAAAAGTTAAAATACCATGTGCAAACCAGCGGTCGTTCATTGCACGCACAAGAAATGGCCTTCAATGATATCCGCACCACCTTGCAGGCGTTAATTGCCATTTATGATAATTGTAATTCGTTGCACACTAACGCCTACGATGAAGCGGTAACCACGCCCACCGATGAATCGGTGCGTCGTGCGGTAGCGATTCAGCTCATCATTAATCGTGAGTGGGGGTTAGCAAAAAATGAAAATCCAAATCAAGGTAGTTTCATCATCGATGAACTAACCGATTTGGTTGAGGCTGCCGTGCTAGCAGAATTTGATCGAATTTCCGATCGCGGCGGTGTGCTGGGGGCAATGGAAACCGGCTATCAACGTGGCAAGATTCAAGACGAATCGATGCTGTATGAACACAAAAAACACGACGGTTCATTGCCAATTATTGGTGTGAATAGTTTCTTGAATGAAAATGAGGAACCAATAACAGACATCCTGCTTGCACGTTCTGATGATGCTGAGAAAGACAATCAAATTGCCCGTCTTAACGATTTTCACGAACGGCATAAAGACAAAGCCAGCGCCGCAATAGAGCGGGTGCAGCAGGCGGTTATTTCCGGTGACAACGTGTTCGCAGAGCTCGTCCATGCGGCTGAGGTTTGTTCTTTAGGTCAACTCACCGATGCTTTTTTTGCCGTTGGTGGGCAGTATCGGCGAAATTTATGATGTAATCGATGTGTTTGCTTGTTATTACCGGTTAGGTGGTCACAAGTAATTGATAAATATAACGATATGGCAATGATTGCCAACCAGTAGCCGGTCGCCGCAGAGTCTCTGTTCTATACTCGATGAACATGAATAGATTCTTAAAACGCTCTTGATTCGAACGGTAGCAAAAGATACGGTCATGGAACCGCAAAGCGATAGTGTGGCACTTAAAGATGCCAGCCTAACTTATCGCGCCTGCTCAATGGCGTACGCCAAAAGCTTAGGTTGTGGTTCACCTGAACAGGTGATTGGGCGTACTGATTTAGATCTTCTACCTGAACAAGTCGCACGTCAGCAGATGAGTTTGGATACTCAAATTCTGTTGTCAGCAAAAGCGGACATCAGCACCATCCGTTTAGGCAACAGCGCTAATCAAGCATCTCAAGCATCAGCCACCGCAGCGATGATTGTTCGAACGCCTATCGTTGGCGATGGAAACATTGTTCAGGGTATTGATTTGAGGCTGATTGGCGGCCCACAGGTAGGTTCTCGCCAATCGGCAATTACCGTTGACTACGGCTTATTGGTGAATGAAGGTCTTCAGGGCAGCCTAATTATCAATGATCACGAAGTGTTGTTTGCTAACGATGCTGCAGCAAGAACATTAGGCTACAGCGGACCAGAACATCTTCAAACTACTGCGCTACTGCACGATTTATTCACGCGTGAACAGCTGGTGCACCTAAAGCGAGCGGCAGTATCGGAAGCAAACGATCCTGCGCGCACGATGCGAGCCAGTGTGACTGCGCGCCGATTAAACGGTACGGGCGTTCGATTGATCACCCGCACAGCATTAGTTAATTGGGGCTCATCCCACGCTACTTTATTATCTTTCGTTGATATTGGCGACGGCGATGCGCAAACCGTATCAACCAGAAATGCAGAAACGAGCGGCCCGGTGGAAGGTGAAGCAAGCCTTATGAGGCGTCAACTTGATGCGTTACAACACGATGTGTCAATTCGTGCCGCCACCGTTCAACCCATTGTAGGCAGCGAGGTTGATGGTGCCGAGGTTTCTCGTTCAGACTTAAACACGTCAAAGCCAACAGCGGTTACCACTACAGCTGTCGGTCAAACAGCGTCAATAAGTGCAGCTGCCGAAAATTCAGCTGCAAATCCGCAATCGCCAAATTCAGCCCAGGACGCAACCCGAGGCGCAACCCAAGGCGCAACCCAAGGCGCAACCCAG
>CALHNS010000064.1 GCA_938035125.1 uncultured Granulosicoccaceae bacterium
CAATTCAAATGCGTTTCGTTCTTCCACGATAACACTGACTGTGCGTGAACCTGTTAAAGAAGGATCATCTGCATCGCGGGCAACCACATCAATATTGATAACACCAGGCTCTGTGGGCACAAAATGCAACACAGTGATTTCGTCAAAAATATAATGCGGTGTAATGGTTGAGCCAGGCGGCGCGCTGAGAATCTCGACGCTAGGAAAGGTACTGTTTCTATCTGAGCCTTTCAATTCCATAACCACAGGGTCTCCCACTCGCACCGTGTGCGGGCGCACCGCATTAACAACCGGTGGAAAATTGGGAATGGACGAAGGGTCAGCAGGTTCTAACACATTGATTAAAATGGTTTGTTCGGAACGGTATAACGGAGCATCACCGTCTACAGCGGTTACGGTAAAAGCGGTAACTCCGATATCACCTTGCAATGGAATCCAGCGAAAGGTTTTAGTCCCGTTTCGATTGTCAACGAATTCTGCGCTTTCTGGCAATTCATTGGGGAACATGCCCGGTAACCCACCGTCGTTATCCAAAGGCCGGTAAATCACTTCTAGCGTTTGTCCTGCAAATACTTCACGGTTACTGATGCCGTCGAAATAGGGCGCTGAATTGGTGCTGGTATCAAAACCTGCGGGCGCGGTGATGATAGGGGCAGGTGTGCCTGCGTTGAAATCATCTACGGTTAAAGCAAATCGTGACACGGGTTTAATGCGTCTGGCGGGGTCTTCTACTAAAAAGTATCGGCTTATTGAGGTGACCGGCCGCGTAACAGGTGTGGGCTCATCATCTTGGCCTGGGGCTTCTGTTAAGGGGGTTGAACTAAGCGGGTCTAATGGGTTGGAAGCTGATGCGCTACTTTGCAACGCATTATTCGCTGTTTGGTTATCGACGGCTGAATTGTCGTTAGTGCTCGTGTTGCTACTGTTCGCAGGCGTTGTCTGATTCTGATCGATTCCTTGAGGCGAATCGTTACTTACCGATGCCGGTGCGGCCGCCATGGTTTCTGAGGTGTTAAGGGGATCAGTTTCAGTGCTACTCAGTACCGGCACGTTCGCACCCGTACCTGCAACATCAGCGGTAGCAGCCGCTGTGCCAGTTGGCTGCGTGATGTCGTCTGAGCTGCTGCAAGCGCTTAACAAGAGCGCAGCGGTTATCACAAACGGGCATGGGCCTGCCGGTACCTGTCGGTTGGGTACCAGTGTGTGTGTGTTCAACATTTGTCGAATAATGTGCATGTGTTCGTAAGTTCTAAATCCTATCCATTAAATCTAGCTGATAAACGTAATAAGTCGTGTTACATGGTCATCAGTTGGCGTCAATATTTGTCACACCCCTGTGGCATTTGAGCAATCTGTGAGCGAGTCGAAGTAGTCCGGCAATATCTGGCTCATAATGACCCATCTAACGCACTGAATAAGGGTAAAAACCCCATTTAGGCCGATTTAAAGGATAACTACTCAATGGCGGATATTGTTGATTTTCCAGGAACAGAAGTTCACAGTGCGCGTCATTTAGAGCATTGGGTTACCGATATTATTGCATCGCACCCGAACCAGAACGTGGCTAAACGATGGGCTGCGATGGCAGCCGATACTTGCGGGAAATTTCCAAACGCACCGTGGCCCTCACAAGAGAATTTGCCGTTGGATGTGTTAAGCCAATTAGACAAAACAACCCAAGAAGCTGTTTTGGATGCTGTGCAAGAATTTATGCAAAGTTACTTTGCCGATGTGAATAATCAACTGTTATTGGTTCACCAAGAAATTCTAAAACTGCAAAAACAAGTGGCTGAACATGCCGAAGGATACTCAGAAGAAATACCCTAGTTCGATCCGCGTATTGTCTTCTCTATCTAAGTTTATCAAAGGGCTTTCAGAATCATTCACTGAAAAACCGGTGTAGCTGATGGATGCTTTGAAGCTATCGCCAAAACGGCGGCTGGCTTCAAGGCTGAGTAAATTACCCGCACCGTCAAGATCGGTTATGACCCCTGCCAAGGCTTCTGTGGAGGCTGCATTGTTAAGCGCTAGCCGAAACGCGATAAGCGCATCGTTTTGCAGTAAGGATGGGCTGCCATCTCCGCGTTCATCGTACAGGTACTCTGCCACAATGCCCAAATCGGCACCGCTGCTTTTTATGTCGAAAAAACTGTATTCAAAACCTGCAACAAGCGCAATGTGATCATCTAATAATTTTCCAGCCCGATGCACAATCTCGGCTTTTAACAGCCAGCTTTCTAAAGTGGCTTGCGCATCAAAACCGATTTCGGTGTTCTGAATGTACAATGGCGTCAGCGCATTCACGCTAGGGTTAAATTGAATAAGCGGCTCACGAGCGGTGCCGTGAAATACTTGCGCTCCTAAATCCCAATCACCGATTACCCCAGAAACTCTTGCGGCAAAATCTATTTGGTCGTTACCATTTGAGGCTTCAAATTCAGCGGCGTCGGTGTTCACAACGAAGGGCAGTCTGGGCCTGCCGTTAGCGCCTGCAAAAGTGCGTGTCCGAAACCCTGGTAGCACGAATAAATCAATGTTTCCCCAATCTTTTATCAGGGTTAAATTGATCATAGGTTGGCCTAGCTTTTGATCGGTGGTAAAGCTTTCCACCGCATCGGTTTGGTTAATCACATCCACCAAGTTTTCAGATTCTGCAACGCCAAAAAATACTTTGCCTAATCCTGCTCTTGCTTCCCAAGTATCACCCACGTGTGTGTATATAAACTCACGAAAATCAACATGAGTGCGTTCACTGTCGTTTCTATCCACTCGTAAAAACGGGGTGATGGTTATGCTGCCATTGTCGCCAAGGTTTGAATAAAATTCTGCTTCTGCTGACAGTGAATAATTTGAGCTTTGATTCGCTTCGTGAATGGCTGTGTGCGGGAACACTGAAAGTTCTTGCGTAAAGTTTCCTCGCACATCCCAATCGGCCCATGCCGCCGTACCACTTAGAGATAAGCCGAACACCACCAGATAGCACGCTATTAAACGTGGTATTTGGTGGTGCCTATTGCAAAATTTAATTGCGCCTTTCAATGCGAACATAGCTCAATTCCTGAGGCAACGACTTAGCGCAACCGCTTCAGAGAATTACTGCTGAAGTCTTTATCGGTTAGCCCACTTTGAAATTTATAATCTGACCAGGTAAGTATCGTGCGTTTACCCGTTTGGTGGTTTTCCATTTCCATTTTTCCAGCGCGCCAATATTTCCCTAAGTGTTGTTCGTATTCGGATACAGAGAGTGTTTTTAACGCAGAATTTTTACGATCAAAGTATTCAACTTTCAACGGAATTAGCCGTGTCGCATCAATATAATTGATTAAACGTGTGTAACCAGAATGCTTGTACGTTGGGATGGCTTCAATTTTATGCGCAGTAATACCATCAACGGTTTCATCGCCTAAATAGGTGTAACTGTATTTTTCCACCTCTTGCGAGCTGATATCTTCAAACGCAAACTCGCTGCCCATAAACGGGCCCGATTTGTTTTTGGAACTGATCCGTTTTACACGCTTTAACGCCGGCAAAAACAACCATTGTTCATCGGCTTCGGTGGCATGAGAGTAGGTGAGGCTTGCGGTACCTTTTACATCCGCAGGCTGATCAAAGATCGATAAGCTTTTATCTCCATCACCGGGCACTTCCAGAATTCTAGAGCGCATGCGCCGAACACTTTCTTTACCCGAGCGATTGATTAACGTCATCGTCATCGCTGATTCACTGTCGCCAAACCCATCGTCTTGAGCTTGAACAGCCACAGCAATTTCTAAGCCGCGATCTTTTGCTGCTTGATCGGCCCAAGTTGATGTTGAGTATAAGGCCGTTGTACCTGTAATGGCCATTGCTAGAACAAGTTGGCGCATAGCGCGATGATTAGATATGAGTAGTGTCATGGTTTTACTCTTAAAAAAATGGTTTAAAAATTAAGCTTAAAAATAAAGTTGATTAAGATCGTACGCGGCTAGCTTTTGGTTTGCAGTGTTTGAGAACTGGCAGCCGTATTTTTTGCATCGCTTTTGTCGCCATCCAGAAGTAGCAACAATGGGGGTAGAAAAAGGAAATCCACAATTAATGCAATGGCAATGGTGATCGCGGTTAGTAAGCCCATTTCAGAATTAACCAGAAAATTTGATTGCGAAATAACTAAGAAGCCGCCCACCAACACAATGGTGGTAACCACCAAGGCCACACCCACGGTATTAAATGCATAGCGAACCGCTTCTTCGGCGCTTAAATTTTGCTCGCGCCGAGCACGTATGTACTTACTTAAAAAGTGGATGGTGTCATCAACCACGATACCCAGTGTCATTGCAACCACGATGGATACCGCTAACCCCACTTGCCCCACCAATAAGGCCCAAATACCAAACGACATCAATGCCGGTGCTAAGTTGGGAATTAAGCTGATTAGCCCAAATTTTAATGAACGTAAAGCGAACACCAAAATTAACGAGATAAGCACTAAGGCAATCGAGGTGCCTGAAAGCATACTGATAATGTTACGCATACCGATATGGGAAAACATGGCGGTGGGGCCTGTGCCTAAGGTTGAAATGGCCGGTGTGTTTTCATCCATCCAGATTTTAACTTCGTCTTCAAATTTAAGCATATCCACCGTGGATAGCGTCTCCAATGTGACGGACATTCGAGTGGTTGATTTATCGAAGTTGATTTGGTTGTTTAGGTCTAAGCCGTAGGGCAAAGACATTTCGTAAAGCAATAAGTACTGAGCACTGAGTTCTCTGGATTCAGGCAATTGATAATACGCCTGATCATCGCCGTGCATGCTGCGATTTAAGCGGCGTACCGTTTCTGTGATTGCGCTTACGTGTTGTACTTCAGGTCGAGATTCTAAATACCGTTCAAATTTTTCAACTTGCGCTAGAAATTCTGGATTACTCACACCACCTTCTTCGCCTGAATCAATGGAGTAATCCACCAGATACAAACCCGATAAACTCTCGGTGATTTTGTCGGTTTCTACGCGAAAAGGAACGGTTTCATCGAAGTATTCTACGAACACATCGTTTAATTCGTTTTTAGGAGCGAATAATGTGAGCCCAATTATAATAGCGCCCATACCCACCAGTAGGGCTGTTCGTTGGCGAATGACAAAGTCTGCCAAGCCATTCATTAACTTAGAGCTGATATCTGTTTGCACTTTACCGATGCCCCCCAGTACATGGTTAATTTTGGGCAGAACCAATAAGTACAACAATCGTAGAACACCTGCAAAAACCGTTAACATGATGAGTTTTGTCATGATGTCGGCGGTATCAATGGGGCCACTTCGAGGTGCGATTAACGCAATGACGGCAACAAATAGCACCGCAACAGAGACGTACATAATAAATCGATTCGTAAAAATGGTTGCTAGATCGATTTTCGATTGTTCACCTTCTGTGGCTTTTGATTTTCCTGCTTCGGTAAACAGTATTGAGAATGCAGGTAGAAAAGTCATTGATAAAAAGAAGGCGAAAAATACACCAATGGCGGTAATGTTGCCAAGGTCTCTAAACGGAGGCGCATCGCTTGCGTTCATGCTGAGAAAGCCGATGGCTGTGGTTGCAGAGGTTAGAAAAATGGGCATGGCATTAATGCGTAAACTTTCTATCACCGCATCGTGTTTGGGCATGCCGTTACGAAGGTTGTGGTAAAGCGTTACTAAAAAGTGCACACAATCGGCCACGGCAAGTGTCAATATCAAGGTGGGGGCAGAGGCTGATGGCGGGGTTAGTTTATAGCCCATCCAGCCAGCTGTTCCCATCGCAGCAACAATCGACATTAACACCACTAATACGGTGGCTATCATTGCAGTCGGGCTTGCGATTAATATTAAAATGCCCACAATAATGACGCCAAACGCCATTGGTATGATGGTGGACATGTCCTTAATAGTGGCCTCTGGGAAGGCTTGATTCATCATTACAAGCCCGGTGGTAGAAAATTCAATGTTCGGGTAATTTGCTTCAATCTCCTCCACCATCAAGCGGGCATCAGCCACCGCTATTTCTAATGCGTATTGAGGATCTTTCAGCCGTCGTTCTTCAGCTGGTAATAATCGATCTTCATCGCTGAGTTCAGGCGGCATCTCCATAGTGATGTTCACACCGGTTGCACTGCCATCAGGCGACACTAGCTTTTTAACTAAGGTGGGTTGAGCAAGAGCGGTTGATTTTATGTAGGCAAGTTGTGCATCGTTTAATTCGCTTGGCTCTTCCACTAAGTCAGAGACGATGAGATCGTCGTCCTCAGCCACCATGTGTTGATAGTTGGTTAACGAATCTACGCGAATTGAATAGGGGACTTGCCATGCGCGTTCTGTGAGTTCAGCAACAGCGTTAAGCGTCTCTTCAGTAAATACATCGCCATCTTTTGGCCGCAACATAACCAGCACATTGTCAGATTTAGTGTAAGCAGCTTGTAATTCCTCAAAGGCTAAAAGCTGAGGGTTTTGATCACTAAAAAATACTCGATAATCATTTGTGAAGGATAAATTTTTAGCCCCCGAGGCCAACATCAGAGTGACGACAACGCTTGCCAACAGCACAACGATGGGATGATTAACTACCCAGCGGCCATAACGTTCAATGAGTGTATTCATACAGCTGACTCTAGTTGTGGTTGGTGCGTATTTATTGGCATAGGGGGAATGGGTTTTATTTCAGATGGCAAGCTTTGTTGAGAAAACAATGCATCTCTAATTGTTTGTAGATGTTCATTTTTGGTAACGCTAGGGTGCTTGTCTGGCTTCCAGCCCAGCCCATCTAATAAGCTTTGAAGCATGATCATGATCGCAGCCCCTGGCTCACTGATGCCTAGCTCCTCCAGTGGATATTGATGGGATCGTATGGCTTGGGCACCGTGATTTAATGACCAAAAACCAAACACCATGTCTTCTGCTGATGTGTGGCTGCTGGGTAAATCACCATCACGCATCGCATCTTCAACAATGCTCTTCACTTGACAAAAAATACCGTACATCAACTCGCTATGTCGCATGCGAGTGCTCTCAGACACCTTGTTGATGATTTGATCGTGTTGATAGCTTTGCATGTTGCACACAGCATCTTCTTCCATTTGCTGAAAGACATCGTTAGCGATGAAGAATGCGAGTAAGCGTTCACGGTGCGAACCTTGATACTGTATGGCGCGCTGGCCCAAGCAGTGCAAACGCTGCATGGCGTTGATGCACAGCTGGCCAACCATCTCTTCTTTGCAGTTAAAGTGTTGGTATACCGTGCCTTTGGAGTATTCTGCCAATTCGGCCACGCGTTCCATGCTCAGCTGATGAAAACCTTCATCGCGCAGCAAGTCTCTGGCAATGCTCAGAAAATGGTTATGGCGTTCAGCGATTTCGCGTTGTTTTCTAGATAAACCAGTCATTCGACGGTGCCTAGGAGAGTAAACTTAACGTCAAGTTTAGACGACTTGTCAAAATATGACGAACTTTCTGTCAAACATTGACGATAAGTCATTTGTTGACGAACATCCTATATATTGACATAGGCTTAATCCCATAAGCACCGCCTTGAGATTTTCGTATGAAGATTGTTGAAGTTCGCTCTGTCGTTTTGCAATACGACTTACCCGAAGAGCTAGGTTATTCGCAGCAGTACTACACAAAACGCACCGCTCACTTGGTTGAAGTAATCACCGATGAAGGCATCAGTGGTTGGGGTGAATGTTTCGGCCCCGGCAACATTGCCATGGCCAATAAAGGCATCGTAGAGAAAGTTATTCAGCCCCTAATACTGGGCGATGATCCATTAGATCGTGATGTGATTTGGCATAAGGTGTACAACTTGATGCGCGATCATGGGCAGAAAGGCATGCCCTTGCAGGCGCTTTCTGGGGTGGATATCGCCTTGTGGGACATTGCTGGCAAAGTAATGAATCAGCCCATCCACAAACTCATCGGTGGTGCACATCGAACCGAAGTCAGTGCCTATGGGTACGGCATGATGCTAAAGCGTGAAAGCGTTGAAGATCATGTGGCGCGTTTTACCGATGAAGCCTCGGCCATTATCGATGCAGGTTTTAACGCGGTAAAAATGAAAGTAGGGTTAGGTGCCGCAAGCGATGTAAAGCTGTGTGAGGCTGTGGCGCAAGGTGTGGCGAATGGTAACGGTGAGGCCAAATTTATGGTGGATGCGAACCACTGTTACACCACGTCCGATGCATTCTATGTGGGCAGGGCGTTAGAGGAAATGGGTGCTTATTGGTTTGAAGAACCTGTGGCCCCCGAAGATCACGCCGGATATAAAGAACTTAGAGCTGGGTTAAAGGTGAACATCTCCGGCGGTGAGGCTGAATTTAACCGTTGGGGCTGGAGGGCTATTTTAGAAAATCGAGGGCTTGATATTGCGCAGCCTGAAGTGTGCGCACTGGGCGGAATCAGTGAATACTTACGCGTGCTTGCGTTATGTCATGCGCACTTCACCCCAGTGATAAATCATGTTTGGGGGTCTGCGGTTGCTGTGGCCACTAACTTACAACTATTAGCTGCCATGCCAGCATTGCCTGGTGGTTTGCATCCGTGGGAGCCCATGTTGGAATTTGATACCACTGACAACCGGTTTCGAGATCAGTTGTTGGCTGAACCTTTAGACATACAAGGGCAAGTGAAGCGTAACAACGGCAAAGTGCTTGTACCAACAGCGCCTGGTATTGGCGTAACCCCCGATGAAGCCTTCATCGCAGAGTATGAAATCGATGGCTAAATCGCCCTTTGTTGTCGTAGATTGGGGTACCAGCAGTTTTCGTTTATGGAGCCTAGATGCGGATGCGGTGGTGTTGGCCAAACATCGTAGCGATTGCGGTATGGCAAGCCTGCAGCCTGCTGAGTTTGAAACCGTTCTTGAACAGAGCTTCACTGCATTGAATATAGAGGCCAATTTGCCTGTTATTATTTGCGGTATGGCAGGTGCTGCTCAAGGTTGGTATGAAGCACCTTATATGGACATGACAGAAGAATTACATGCGCTAGGCCTGCATGCCGTGCGTGTGCCGAATGTACAGCGCGATGTGTACATTTTACCTGGCGTAAAACAAGCTCAGCCTGCGAACGTGATGCGGGGGGAAGAAACGCAATTGCTGGGTTTACTTAAGGTGCAACCTGATTTTAATGGCATTGTTTGCTTACCTGGTACTCACACTAAATGGGTTCAGCTGCAACAGGGAAAAATTCAGAAGTTTACCACCTGCATGACCGGTGAATTATTTGGTTTACTGGCCAATCAATCGGTGCTTAAGCATTCGGTTACAGAGCGTGTGCATAATGAGAACACCCCGGACTCAGCGCTTCAATCGGTCTTCAACACCGCAATAACAGAGGTGACTAATAAGCCTTATAGTCTTGCTGAACAATTCTTTAGTTTGCGTGCATCCACTTTATTGGAAAACACCGAACCTGCATTATTGCGTGCACGTTTATCTGGTTTATTAATAGGCTTTGAGCTTTCTGCAATGCAGCCTTATTGGAAAGAACACACCGTGGTGTTAATCGGTGAAGCTAAGCTTTGCAATAGTTACGCTAACGCTTTGCAACAGATGCATGTGAGCACATCGATATTGGATGCAGAGCAGCTAACGCTAAACGGTTTAATTAACGCCTACCAACACATTGAGACCTCTTTTCATGTCAGCTGAAATCATTGCAATTCTTCGAGGGGTTCAGCCAACAGAAGTATTGGCTATTGGTGAGGTGTTGATTGATGTTGGTATCACCAAGATAGAAGTGCCACTGAATTCGCCCAATCCGATAAAAAGTATTGAAACACTGGTGCATGCCTATTCAGTGGTTGCAGAGATTGGCGCTGGAACTGTTTTAACGCTTGATCAAGTTAAACAAGTGGCTGACGCTGGCGGCCAACTTATCGTATCGCCTAATATGCAACCTGAGGTTATCGCGGTAACTAAACAACACGGCATGCGATCTTATCCTGGTATTCAAACGGTTACTGAAGCGCTCGCAGCGTTACACAATGGCGCCGATGCATTGAAGCTTTTTCCCGCCCATTTAATTGGCCCGGTTGGGCTGCAAGCTTTTAGTGCCGTGCTTCCTAGTGGTGTAAAGAGCTACGCAGTGGGAGGTGTTGGGCCTGAGAATTTTAGCGATTGGGTGGCCGCAGGTGTCAGTGGCTTTGGTATGGGAAGTTATCTTTACAAGCCTGGGTGCTCTGCAAAACAAGTTAAAGAGAAAGCGTTGGTTTGTGTTCAAGCTCTGCAGGAATGTTACTAACACCCATTCACTTACGGGCCTATATAGCTTAAGCACCTTAATTGGTACGCGCTTGCAGTCTGTATTCTGAAGGGCTTTGTCCAATCTGTTGTTCAAATACACGGCTGAAGGCGGTTCGACTTTTAAAGCCAACCAGCTGGGCAATGCGTTTTACGGGCAAATCTGAATCTTGCAACAATGCGCAAGCTCTTTGCAGTCTTAATTCGCGCAGTAACTCTATCGGACCACTGCCGTATGCGGCGCTGAATCGATTGGCAAAAGCGGAACGACTCATATTGGCTATTGCGGCAAGGCTTTCAACCGTATGATCTTCACCGGGTTCATCAAGCATTGCGCGAAGCGCTGTCCAAATGACTGGGTCACGCAATGCGGCCATCCAGCGTAATTGTGTGTCTTCGTTTGCTACGCGCCGTCTTAACATTTCAATGACGCATTGAGTCAATAATGCTCTTATCATTGCGCGACTGCCCGTAATCGGTTGGCTGAGTTCGCTGATTATTTGGTTTATCGTCGGGTGCATAGGGCTGCCAGGTTCAATGCGCTCAACGATAGGTTCTCGAACCAGTTCAATCACATCAACGGCTCCACGTAATCCAATTCGTAAGTGGGAACATAACGCGATCACCTGTCCTGTGTTGTCGTTCTCTTGGCCAACTTTTAATAAGTGTCGTAACTTAACTTCTGGCGGTGCGCACTGAAGTTGGGAGTCGTTCTCTACACCATAGCTGCGTAAGGCATGGCTTTTAAGTGCTGGTATTAGCACGAGACTACCGGGCATTACCTGAATGGGAGCAATGCCTTGAATAGCAAGTTCTCCTTCGCCATTGAGGATGTAATGCAGCGACACGTTCGAGTCTCTGCCAACATCAAGATTGCACTTGCCATGCAGCTCGCACAGCGCAAATGGGTCGGTTGAAATCTCAAGTTGATCAAAGATGTGTTCAAAGTTCATAGTGTGATATTGAGCGAATTCTGGATCTATTGATACACCTAAGGCTGATAACAGACGTTTCTTGTACGAATTGATACATCTGGCTCCATAGAATTAACACTCCTCTTAGAAAAAACTTGGAGTTTAGCTTTATGTGTAACCATCATGATGAATCAGACAATGATCGACCCCACGACCCATCCAGACGGCGTGCAGTTTCTGGCGCTGTCGCTGCAGGGGTTGCAGGCGTTGCTGCCACGGTTGTGAATCAGGCGTCGGCGCAAAACGCAGACCCTTACGCCGATCCTGCGGAACCTGCACTTCCTCCATCGACTATGAAGTTGGACCTGTCGCGCGCAGCATTGGTTGTGACTGACCCCCAAATAGATTTTCTTCACCCAGAAGGCGTGACATGGGGAGTTGTTGGTGAAAGTGTTACTGAACAAAATACCGTTGAAAACATCGAGTCATTATTTAAAGCGGCAAAGGCTGCTGATATTACGGTTGCGGTGTCTCCACACTATTACTACCCAACTGATCACGGTTGGAAGTTTGAAGGCGCACTGGAAAAACTGATGCATAAAATCGGTATGTTTGATCGTAAAGGCCCGTTAAACCTTGAAGGTTTTGATGGTTCTGGTGCTGATTTTATGCCGCAATACAAGCCCTACATTGAAGATGGAAAAACCATCGTCACATCGCCACACAAAGTGTACGGTAACGATACGAACGACTTATCATTGCAACTGAGAAAAAGTGGCGTAGATCAAGTTATTCTTGCGGGTATGTCTGCCAATCTTTGCACAGAAAGTCATATGCGTGAGCTTCTAGAAGATGGCTTTGAAGTGGCTGTTATTAAAGATGCCACGGCGGCGGCAAAGTTACCTGAAGGCGATGGCTATCTTGCGGCATTAACCAATTTTCGTTATATGGCCAACGCGGTTTGGACAACCGACGATGTGGTTAAAATGCTTAGTTAATAGGTTGTTTTCCAGCCTTTATTGTTACATGCAGCCATCGTATTGATGGCTGCATAGTTTTAGTAGTGTTTTATTCCAGTTTCTATTCGTTCAAGTGTTCAAGCCACAGCAGGCATAAGTGCTCAGGCCACCAATTCACTCATTAAAATCATAGCGCCGCACATCATCAAACCCCAATCGTCCTAAGGCAGGCAGCTTGATCGCCGGAGGCCAAAAATCCACTCCTACGGTTGCGCCTAGAACATTCATTTCAATGCCTTCTTCAACGCCCAACAAAACGCCTGCGTAACCGCCTAAAGAAATTTGTGCACCGCGGCGACTGGGTGTTAATGCGGCAATTGAGCCGTTAGGCAGATAGTCTTTACCAATGGCGGTGGGCGGGAGTTCAAGGTTCAGTTCCGGCACGGATCGGGCAAGCCAAGCGATGAAGGTGTTGCTGTTGGGGCCAGGCCACACTCGGTAGGTGCGGGGGTAGGGGTAATTTTCGGCCGCCTTCTCTATGCGTGTGATCATTTCATCCACATCGGTGCCGCCAGTAATTTCTCGCAGCAACGTGGGTCGATTGCCGAACCAATAGCCATCGGGGTTACCTTTTCGCACCCGCACGGAATTGTTGCCGTAGTAGGCGTAATAGCCTATGACTTCGATACGCCGGTAGGTTAGGTCGCTGGTTCGCTTATAGGCTACCCAAGTGTGAACCCCAAGATTGCCTCGCCAGCGGGCCGCGCGGGCGGCGTAGACTTGGATAACAGCGGTATCTGAAGAGATTGGTGGGGCCTGATCGCTGCTATCACGGCGTAAATCCCACCAATTGGCATCGTCTCGTTGCAGTTGTTTGGCGTATTGGCAGCCAACGGGCAGCACGAAAAGCACCAATACGATCACAGCGGATTTGCCGAGATATCGCAACAGGCGGCGGCCTAGTCGGTAGGCGGGACGATTGGGTTTACTGCTCATGCGTGTTGCCGGGTATGGGTGGCGTGCGTCATACTGTGTGTGAGCAGCCGTCGTCTAATGAGTTTAGATGGGTTGATCATTAACTGTACATTACCTTCGTCTTCATTCGAGCGCAGACAGCGCCAAGAATTCAATTCGGTAATAAAAAATTCAATTCATGTGGGCGCTAAATGCTGGCGCCCATCCACAGATAAGTCACATAACAGGTTAGAAAAATGAGTAAGGAATCCGTCGGTTTTATCGGTTTAGGCGCTATGGGTGTTGGTATGGCGGCTAATGTCATAAAAAATGGCTATCCGTTAACTGTTATGGGCAACAAAACCCGCGCACCGGTTGAGCGTTTAGTGTCTATGGGCGCCACGGAAGTGAGCACTCCTGCAGAATTAGCAGCGGTTAGCGATGTGGTTATTTTGTGCGTCACCACCAGCGACGTGGTTGAAAAATTAGTGTTTGGCGATGATGGCTTATTGGCCGGTGCAAAAAAGCCTTTTTTACTCATAGACTGCGGCACCTCTCAACCCACTTCCACTAAGAAAATTGGCGAGGCTATGAAAGCTGCGGGTGGTGGCATGTTAGACGTACCACTGGGTCGTACACCGGCTGCCGCTGAAACGGGCACTTTAAATATGATGGCAGGGGGTGCAGACGAAGATTTTAACCGCGCAAAGCCGTTACTGGAAACTATGTCGGAGAATCTATTTCACTTAGGGCCATTGGGTACGGGTCACACCATAAAGCTTTTGAACAATTCGTTCTCCATGTCAGTGGCTGCATTAACGGCCGAAATGGTGGGTACGGCGAAGGCTGCAGGTATTGATGTTAAGCAGCTTCATCAAGTGATGTCAGCAGGGCCTGTAAGAAGCGATGTGTTTGATTGGATTATGGCAAGCCCAATTGAAAACGATGAAAGTAAAATGCAATTTTCGTTATCCAACGGTTTAAAAGACATTCAATATTTTCTAGAGTTTGCTAAAGATGTTGATGGTTACAGCACGGTAGCAACCGCTGCTGAATCGCTAATGGCGCCAGTTGTTGCCAATGGCCACGGCGATGACACCATTCCTGCATTGTGCCGACACATTCCTAATCGCGGTTAGTGGAAGTAAGTCTATGAGTGATGAAGGCACACCCATTGTTTGGCTGCGTGATCGTGATACGAAGCAGCCATTACTGGTGTTAGATGACAGCGATACTGTGGGTGTTGCTTTGCGCGCGTTAACACCAGGCGAGGTGATCAACGGTGTAGAAGTCTTGCAACGCATTCCCAAAGGACACAAGATGGCGTTAACCGGTTTGGATGCAGGGCAGTCGGTAACCAAATACGCACAATCTATTGGTGTGGCTAGCCGTCATATTGGTGCAGGCGAACACGTTCACACCGATAACCTAAAGTTTGTCGACACACAATATGAGTCGGTATCGCAGTTCAATGAAAAAACGGTTTCAGTGAAAAGTACGGACACTTTCAATGGCTATCATCGAAAAGATGGGTCAGTGGGTACTCGAAATTTTATCGCCGTTATCAGCAGTGTGAATTGCTCGGCAACCGCTGCCCACAGTATCGCGAATTCGTTTGATGATTCTGCACTTAAACCATACCCAAACATTGATGGAGTCGCTGCGTTCACTCATGGCACTGGTTGTGGTCTTGCTGATAGCGGTGAAGGCTTTGATAATCTGCAACGAGTGTTTGCAGGGCTTGCCACCCATCCCAATGTGGGTGGGGTGTTGTTTGTGGGTTTAGGTTGTGAAGTTAGCCAAGTGCAATCGGTGTTATCGGTAAACCGTTTGCAAGAAGGGCCCTTACTTCGAACCTTGAATATTCAAAGCACCGGTGGTCATCGTAAAACAGTGGCCGCTGGGGTAAGCGTTGTGGAGGATATGTTAGATGAAGTGAATTGCTGTGTTCGAAAAAGTGCGCCGGCCTCTCACTTGAGTTTGGCATTGCAATGTGGCGGCTCTGATGCGTGGTCAGGTATTACGGCAAACCCTGCGTTAGGGTATGCGGCCGATTTATTAATCCGCCAAGGCGGCACAGCGGTGCTAGCCGAGACGCCAGAAATCTATGGGGCTGAGCATTTGTTGCAGCGACGCGCCGTGTCTGTTGATGTATCGGAGGCTGTTGCCGAGCGCGTACAGTGGTGGCGAGATTATGTTCAAAGAAACAACGGCACACTGGATAACAACCCATCGCCGGGTAATAAATTGGGCGGGCTAACCACCATTTTAGAAAAGTCATTGGGTGCGGTTGCTAAAGGAGGTACCACGCCTTTGGTTTGCGTTGCTCGTTACGCCGATAAAGTAAGAGACAAAGGCTTGGTGTTTATGGATTCACCCGGCTATGACCCAGCATCGGTTACCGGGCAGATTGCCACGGGATGTAATTTGGTTGCTTTTACAACAGGACGAGGTTCTACGTTTGGCAGTAAGCCAGCACCGTGTTTAAAGATTGCAACCAATACCGATATGTACACACAACTCAGAGAAGATATGGATATTAACGCGGGCACCATTGTGTCTGATTCTGAAAGCATCAGCGATGTGGGTGAGCGTATTTATAAACGTTTGTTGGATGTTGCTTCGGGTGACCTTACATTCAGTGAACAGCACGGTTTAGGCGATAACGAATTTGTGCCTTGGCAAATAGGTGCAACGATGTAAAAACCGAGTGGTTTTATCGTCGCTTGTGTCATGTATATGGCGCTCAATACGTAACTATGTAGGCACTAGCTGAACTATTGATCAGGCAACATTGCATAACGTTACGACTGGTAATTTTAGCCAGACTAAGCTACCCGCTTACGTTCATAATCGTGTTTCAACAGTTTGAAATCGCGTTTATAGAACATGCAAAAATGTAAAAGAAACACTCAAGTGTTCGGTTTGATGTGCGTCATGGTGATGAGTACCTTTGGCGAACAAGCTTTTGCTGGTGGTGCGCAGCCCAGTACACCCGAAAATTTAAATGCAACGGTAAACGGATCATCCGTGTCATTAAGCTGGTCAGCATCTACGGATGATGATGGTGTGGTGGGTTACAACGTTTATCGCAACGATGAATACCTCACAACGGTTCAAGATACACAGTATTCAGGGGAAATCGACCCCAACCGGCTAACGCAATTTTCTGTGGTGGCATTCGACAATGAGCCAACTCTATTTTCTGCACGCTCGGCCCAAGTGTCTGTGCCTGATTCGCTGATACCCAGCGACTTAACCATTCCCCCATCACGGCCAGGTGGCTTGAATGCCGAATTAAACGGTAATGATTTAACCTTAACTTGGAATGCATCAACCGATGATGAATCGGTTCGTGGTTACAACATCTATCGTGACAACCAATATTTGGATACGGTAAGTAGCACTCAATGGCAGGGCTCGGTTGATCCAAATACCGTGCATCGTTGGACGGTGGTTGCTTTCGATATTCGAAATAACTTTTCACCGCAATCAGAAGCATTGCGTTTCCCCAGTAATGGAGTGCAGGACACCACCATAGCTCCTAGTACCCCAACAGCGGTGAATGGGGATTGGAACAACAATCAAGTCACTGTGCGTTGGGATGCATCCACCGATGACAATCGGGTGGCAGGGTATAACGTGTACCTCGATGGTGCTTATCTAACGACGGTGTTTGATACCCAATACAGTGCCAGTGAAAGCAGCAGTGAACCGCGTGAATACAGTGTGGTTGCGTTCGATGATGATGGGAATTTTTCACCGCGATCTGTGGCTTCGCTTGTGCCAGAGCCTAGTTCTCCGATAGATCGTAATGAGCCACCCACCGTGCCTATGAATTTGGTTGCGAATACTCGTGCCCAAGGTAATGCTGATCAGGTGTCGTTATCGTGGAGCGCATCAAGCGACAATACCCGCGTTGCAGGGTACAACGTGTACGTCAATGATGCATATCACACTACCGTTTTTAACACCGAATACTCGTTGCCTATTGGTCGTGGTGAAGTGGTTGTGCTGAGTCTGGTGGCTTTCGATCCGGATGGGAATTTCTCCGAACGATCTAGAAACGTTCGAGCCTCCAGTAATTCATCGCAAGTGGATAACCAAGCCCCCACCGCACCTGTTAACTTAACCGGCACCTACACGCCCAATGGTGAACAAGCACGTGTTGATATTCGCTGGGGGGCAGCAACTGATGATCTAGGTGTGGCAGGTTATAACGTGTACCAAAACGGCGGCTATGTCGCCACGGTATTCGATACCGCTTACTCCACGCAAGTGAGCAATGGGGCCTTGGTGGATTTTCATATAATTGCCTTTGATGTAGAGCAACAGTTTTCACCGAATTCTGAAAACCTGCAATTACCTCAAACCGGCAATCGCGCACCTATCATTCCATCGCTGGAAGATCAATTTATTGTGGCAGGCCCATTTTTTGAGTTTGTTATTGCGCCGACCGACCCGGATGGTCCCACGCCTGGGTTGTTCATCTCAGATCTACCGGTGGGTATGGTGAACATTGATAACTTAAACGGCACGCGCTCTCTCATTTGGCGGCCGTTGCAACCCGATGTGGGTGTGCACCCCATTCGTATAAAGGTTATTGATGCAGAAGATTCGAATCTTACTACCGATTATCGAGTCAATATTAACGTTCGTTTGCCTGAAGACTTATCGATCATTCCCAACATTCCACCAACTATCGATGCGATTGGCGATTATGTGGTTCGAGAAGGTGATTCGTTTACCATGAGGGTGAAAGCCGTTGATCAAAACGGTACCGTTCCTAACTTATCGTTGGTAACGGATCTTCCAGGTTCAACGTTTGAAACACACCCTGATGATCCCAATATTCGTTTACTGCGTTGGACGCTACCTGCAGGACAAACAGGGTTTAGGCAATTTGATTTTCGAGCTGAAGATGCAATCGATGCATCAATGGTAGCCACAGGTTCTGCAACGTTCGATGTTCGACCGAGAGATTCGTTTAATTTACCGGGCTTACGCCTGCGAGATACGGCAAGTGCACGTGGTGTAAAAATCGGGTATGCGTCTTTACTAGAAATTTCAGAGCAACCCGATGCAGCCCTTTATCAATCCATAGCGGGTGCAGAATTTGACATCGTAACGGCTGAAAACTCAATGAAGTGGGGTTATATAAACCCTGAACCCGGTAGGTATCGATTCGAGGACGCCGATAAGTTGGTGCAAACAGCTAATGAATTTAATCAACAGCTGCACGCCCACGCCTTGGTTTGGTACACGCAGTTGCCATCCTATGTGATTAACTCAAACGTTAATGAGCGTGAGGGGTTAATGAACGGTTTCATCGATACGATGGTGTCACGCTATAACTCAAACGTAGAGGTTTGGGATGTAGTGAACGAAGCACTGGAGGATGACGGTACGTTTCGAAATTCGGTTTGGTTTCAAGCCATGGGTGAAGCACATATAGACAAAGCGTTTCGTCGTACTCGCGAAGCAGGAGCCACGGGTGTTTTACTCTATAACGATTACGATGTGGCGTATCCTGGGCCTAAGTCGGATGCCATGGTTGCGTTGGTTACCCGATTGGTTAGAGACAACGTGCCCATTGATGGGGTGGGTTTTCAAATGCATTTAGACGCCGATTTTCGTGATTTTGAAGGTGTGGCCAATACCTTTGCTAGAATTCGGGCTTTAGGTCTTGATGTTTACATCACAGAGCTTGATGTATCCATTCGAAATGGCCAAACAGAAGCTCAGCAAGCTGAAACCTATGCCGGCGTACTGCAGGTGTGCTTAAACGAACCGAATTGTCGTGCGATTCAAATTTGGGGGTTTACCGATCGTTATTCATGGCGCCGTCAATACAATCCCTTGGTACTTGATCGCTCTTATCAGCCAAAGCCGTCCTATCGTGCTCTACAAGAGGTATTCTTACGCTAGTAAGCTTGTTGAGCAGGTAGTGGGCAGCTGTGTCAGAAACAATCAGTCGGTATTTATTAAGCCATGATGCGCTTTATTACACGCTATTAGCGGTTAATTTAGCGCTGATTGTTTTAGCGCCTTGGCTCATTAAGCGTTTTGAGCATTTTGGCTTCACCCACAAGGAGGGCGCGGGTGAACTCACAGAGCGCTTTTGGATAAACGCTTTACGTGGCCTAAATGTGCTGATAATTGCGCTCTTAGGCCATTTTCGTTTTTATGGCCAAAATTCCAATGTTGACAGCGCCAATGTTGGTGTAAAAGTCGTCTCCATTATCGTGGTGGTGTATTTAAGCTATTTGGCCGTTACTTTGTTTGGGCGACTGATACGTAGGCGCTATGGCAAAGCGGTTCAAACCGGTGGCAATGAACGCATCGCCGATACTTATGCATCGCGTATTTTAAGTTTGTTTCTTACCGTTTTCATTTGTATCATTGCACTGATTTCTGTGGTTCGAATCGCAGGTTTCAGCAGCTTGCTTGAAACCGGTGGTGTGATCGGTTTCATCGGTGTGATGTTGGCGCTCACTCAAGGCGCATGGGCGCCTGATATCATCAGCGGTTTGATTATTTTAAATTCCAAGCTACTGGCAGAGCGTGATGTGATTCGTTTGAATGATGGCAACAGTGATTTGTATGCCATTGTGCATCGAACACGAGCATTTCATACCGAGTTACTCAGTTTGGTAGACAATCATCGGTTGATGATTCGAAATTCGAACATACGCGAACATACCGTACATAATCTATCCCGATACGCATCAGCGAAAGGTTTACGAGAGGGACTAAGCTTTAAGCTAGGACATAACCTTAGACCGGAGCAAGTTAGGGTCATGTTTAATGCCGCTTATGAGCAGGCCGAAGCCGATGGCTTAGCTATTGAGTTTCAACACCCACTAGAGGTGCGCTTACAAGATGCTGGAGATCATGCCGTGGAGTGGTCGATTCATTACTACACCAAAGATGAATCCGCGCTTATTGCAACGCGCCAAGCGTTTCGTGAGCGAGTTCTCAATGCAGCCTTCGATCATCAAGTGGACTTATCAACCCCCGTAACGATTTCTGGCGAAATAGCTCAATAAGCGATACTACTTCGCATTTTGAAGCAAACTTACTCAAATTAATAACGAAAAGTAATATTCAGGCCGCTAACGCTGTATGGCGGTGGTAACGGCACATAAGCTGAAATTTTGGGCATCCTTGTTTACTCTACGAGAGTGGATAGCGGCTGCGCTCTTTTTATTGCTAGCCATCGCTGTTAGCTTTTATGCAGGCTACCGCTTCACTCTTTTACAAGAAACCGCCCTAGTTAATGACACCGCAGAATCGGTTACTCGTGATATCTACAGTGCGTTGAATGATTCGCGGCATGCGTTAAATAAATTTGGAGCAGCTCACCGAGGGCTAGAGGAGAGCGGGGAAGAGTTTAATCATGTTTATGCAGAATTATTTTTAAAAGAAAACCCAGCAGTCAATAGCATAGGTAGTTTTTATCACGAATATGATTGGTTATTGCCGATTAATCATGTTGGCACGGGTAGCGGTTCTCTATCAGATTTTATGGGAATTAATCTGGGTGGAGATCACGCGCTTCGCGATGCCATTGCCAGAGCGGTAAGTCGAAACTCTGTGGCTACAGGTGTAACACCTGCCAGCTGGCCAGATGATGCCGATGTTGTGCTCATTCAACCGCATTATCAGTTTGCTGCGTTACCTCCATTTGATCAAAGTTTAGAAGAAAGCTTTAGTGGCGGATTTTGGATGAGTATTTCATTCAAGGGCTTCATGGATGGTTTTTATACTGACCCAGATACAGCCAAGTTAAATTCGCGAATTACCTTAACGCATGCCAATCCAGCGCCTTACAGCAAAGAGAATATCTCGGCTGTTGAAGGTAACTTTGCACCTCGTTCAAGACAAGAACCTAAAACATTTTTCACAGAAGAATTTTTGTCCAATCGGGAAGTATGGTTTCAGAATTTGTTTAAACCTATTACCTCATCAAGAGAGGTTTTTGTGGGTGGTGCGCGATTGGTGGTAAGTGTTGAGGGGCGAGCGGGGTTTTCTAACACCCATGTATTGGTGGGTTTCTTAGTCTTAGGGATCCTACTCTCGATTGCACTAGTATCCATGTTCATATTCTTCAATCGAAGAATATCTACCGTTACAAAAATCAATTCATTAAGAGCTGTTACGCGTGAACGTGCCAAAGCAGAGCGTGCGTTAAACAGTATTGCTGAGTCGGTGATTTCACTGGATAATCAATTTCAGATCTCGTACATCAATCGAGTGGGATTAAATGTACTGGGTGTGGATAATGAGCAGCTGCTCGGCCGCTCAATAAAAAGCGCTTTGAATATTTATGAAATTGAAAACACCGGTATTGAATTTGATGTGCAAGCGGCTTTAGAAAAACTAAACATCGGAGAAACCGCAGAAACTGATGTGCTAATTTACGATTCTGAGCGGGTGGCGAAATCGATGCTGCTATCGATGACAAACTCCACCGATAGGCTGAGTAAACAAGGGCGTTACACCTTGGTGTTAAGAGATGTGTCTGAAGAGCGCACACTCACTAGAGAATTAGAATATCAAGCTAATCATGATTCATTAACGGGTAATTGGAATCGTTATTACTTTGAAAACCGCCTAAAGCAATTGGTGGATCGTGCCCAGTTAGGTAAGGCCACCCACGCGCTTGTTTACATGGATCTTGATCAATTTAAAATCGTGAACGACACCTGTGGTCATGCAGCAGGGGATCGTTTACTGTGCGAATTAACCACGAACTTAAATGCGATCCTGAGAACCGGAGATGTGCTTGCGCGCTTGGGTGGTGATGAATTTGGTTTATTGATTGTTAACGCCGATCGAGAAGAGTCGTTGCAGGTGGCCAATAGAATTTATTCATTCTTTCAAAATTCAGCCTTCTATCATGAAACCAAGGCCTTCCCGGTAAGGGCAAGTATTGGTTATGTTTTTATCGATGAGCGCAGTTCTAGTGTTAGTGATGTACTCTCCGCTGCTGATATGTCCTGTTATTCAGCCAAAGACAGTGGACGCAACAATTTAAATATTTATTCAGAAGACAATGCCGATATTGCGCAGCAACAAGCGGATATGAATTGGTTGCCTCGATTGAGAAAAGCGCTTAAAGAAGATCAGTTCTCGTTGTTGTTACAAGCTGTGGCTGATACCAAAACACAAGATATTAAGCACTATGAATTTTTGCTTCGCTTGCACGGAGATAACGGTGAAGTGGTGCTACCCCATCATTTCATCCAAGCAGCAGAGCGTTATGATTTGATCACCGCGATTGATCAATGGGTGGTGAAAGAGGCTACGCGGATCGTGGCAACTTATAGCGAGGCATTAGGCGCTCAGTGCAGCTTCTCTATCAATTTATCGGGTCAATCTGCCGCCGATGCCAACTTTTTGCCTTATATCGAACAGTGCATTGAAGAATCTGGAATACAGGCCTCCAGTCTGTGGTTTGAAATTACAGAAACGGCCGCTATCACCCACTTTCAAGTAGCGGTACAGCTGTTCCAAAAACTGCGATCTTTGGGTGCGAAAGTGGCGTTGGATGATTTTGGAAGCGGTTTAAGCTCTTTCGGGTATTTAAAGAATTTGCCCGTTGATGTGATAAAAATCGATGGGCAATTTGTGCGCAACATTGATACCGATCTTATCGATCAAGCGATGGTGCGCGCGATCCATCAAGTGTCCAACACCATGGGCATAGAATCGGTTGCTGAATTTGTTGAAACTGAAGCCGCACTGCACTGTTTGGCTGAAATCGGTGTGGATTTAGCTCAGGGCTACGTCATTGCAAAACCGTGTTCGGTAGACGAAGCCATTGTTCATCAGCAGCAGCGATTATCAGGTGATACGTCAGGGATGTCTAACGCAGCTTAGGGTGCTATCCTATGCGCCATGAAAACTGCTGAACAAGCCTACGCTCTATTGACCGAAGGCAATCATCGATACGCCAATGATTCCACCCACCGAAACGATGCGGTAAATCGCACCCGCGGTCACGAATTTATAAAACAACAGAGCCCGCATACCATTGTGGTGGGGTGTTCTGATTCTCGTGTGCCAGTAGAGATGATTTTTGATCAAGGATTTGGCGACTTATTTGTGGTTCGTGTGGCGGGGAATATTTTGGCGCCATCGTTAGTCGGTAGTGTGGAATTTGCCGCTGCAGAACTTGGCTCTCGGCTGGTGGTGGTGCTTGGGCATCGTCACTGCGGTGCTATTGGTGCCACCATCAAAAGCGCTCAAGAATCGCGCACCGATATGTCGCCGAATGTGCACGCTATAGTCGATACCATACGCAGCAATCTGTCAGGTTTAGTTGACTTAAACAGTGGCATCGATGAACAGGAACTTAGCTTACAAGCAATGCGTGCCAACGTTTCAGCATCCACTGAATTTCTTCGCCACCAATCACCGGTCCTTGGGCCTTTAATTGAGAACGAAGGTTTGCAGGTATTAGGGGCGGAGTTCGATGTAGAAACTGGGAAAGTAGATTTTTTTGACGGTGTTCCTCTAGACGCTTAAGTGTTTTAATGTAAAAAATACACAGCACTAGGTGCGCACAATGAGCATGAACCCTAATAGCCATTTCAGGCCCAAATTCTTGGTTTATCTCTTGATTACTGCGGCGCTGTTTTATGCCGGTGCGGCTCGTGCCAACGGTTCAATGCTTACGCTGAGTGCGCAATTGCCCAGCGCTGAATTGTCCGGTTGGCTAAATGCTTCATTTCCAGAACAATTTACCGGTGATGGTCAACAATCTGTTTGTCAGCGCCTTATCGGGGTTAAGGTGTGCGGCGATGCACGATGGCAATACCAAGTGCAACGAACCGGGGATGTGACCCTGCCAGAATTAAGCGATGCGAAGAACGGTGTGCGCGTAAATGTGCCGTTAGCTGTGCGTGGGAATGTGGGTGTGCAAGGTGATGTTAGTCGGTTGCTGGGCCTTGATGCTGTGCCGATTTCTGCAAACCTAATACTGATGTTGGATGCACAGATAACCGGTACGAATCGAGGCTGCCCGAAATTAACGGTAAATTTAACGCCTGAATGGCAACAAAAACCATCTGCGGTACTGCCGGGTAATATTAAAATCAGTTTTACAGAGATTTTAGAAAAAGCCTTAGCGGATCAAATACAAGACGTACAGATGCGCATAAATGATCAACTAAATTGCGATGCGATCTTAGCTCAGCTAAAACCACTGTGGTCGTTATGTCATCTTGATGCCACACAAGAAAAAGTAGGGCCTGGTGTGTGGGCGATTGCGTTGAAAACAATTCATTGGTCTTTTCAAACCCACAACGACAATGACACATACGCATTGCTGGCAGGTATTGATACCAACTTAACATTGCACATGGGGTTAACAGAATCTGAAGTGCAATCAAGACTTGCCATTGGAGACTGTACAAAAATTTGGGGTCAATTGCCGTTAGCGGTGAGTACTGATCCTGCACAAAATAAGGTACGTGCAGCGGGTACTCACGTTGTTTTCGACCCGAACATGGGTTCAACCTCTCAACAAGCTGTGAAGCTAAAAATCACCCACCAAGCCATGGCAAACTATGCTCAGGCTGAATATTCCAATCGTAACCTCGGTACCGATGAGGGTGGAAACGAGCTTCATATCAAAACGGTTGATTTAGCACCTGTTAACAACAATAACGCAACCGCCATAGCGCTAGAGACACAGTTCAACGCAACAGTTCGCGCAGGTGGCGGTGTGCGTGGTTTTTTCCAAAAATTACTGGGCTTTGGGGAGAAATCGTTAGATGGCGTTATGCGGATTGAAGCTAGGCCTGTTTGGGATAAGCCCAATCGCGTATTACGTTTTGAAGCGATACAAGCCGATATCACAGAACTTGCCCCGAGCAGTAAATTGTCGCTAACAAAAGCAGCTTTTGTTCTACTAGAACGTCAAGCACAAAAAAGTTTAGCAAAACAATCTACGTTGGAATTAGGTAATGCCATTGATGGGCTTTCTAATAAAGTTAACAACACCCTTGACCCCATCGTGCAAAAGAAACTGAATGCGGTGGGAGGGCAATGGCAAGCGAACTCAGCAGCTGTTCAAGTTAATAATATTTTGGCCTTAGAGGATGGGATGGCCTTAGACGCACAATTAAATGCCGATTGGGTTATGCGTTTTAGCAGCGAGACCTGGCCAACTGACTTCCGCCTTAGCCCCTAGTTTTCCAAACTATTGGCGCTAAGGGTGCCTCATCACAACGCGTAGTTAAACGAAAAGGTCACCGTGTCATCACTGATAGCGTCTTGTCCCTCAGCGCGTTGGTCAATGACTCGGTAACCTACCGTGAGCGCAAACGTTGCTAAGTTCACGGTGATACCCACTTCAGCAACTGATTCTGTGAAGGCGTCGGATAACGTGGATGAGGCGGAAAACTGGAACCGTGCTAAGTCACTCAAAAGCTGGGTGTAGCCCAGTCGGGCTCGCCCAAAAGGTTGTGACAAATCTTCTAACGCTGTGTTGGTAAACGTAATTTGTCTTGCGCCGCCGCTAAGTTCTACGAACGCGGATTGATTGTCGCTTTGCAACAGTTGGTAGCCGATACCTAGCGTTTCGCCCGTTTCCCGATCAATGCCCACCTGTTGATCCACCCGAAAATTCAGTTCTCCAAACGCGTACACTCGCTCGTTAAAATGATATCGAGGTCGGTAGCCAATTTCGTAGGCATCTTGCCCCGCACCGAAAATGTAGTCGGCGTAAATGTTGTGGCTAAGCGGTCTAGTTTGGTTTGTAAGCGATAATCGTAGGCGGTTGGATTGCACCCCATCTCGAATCACCGCACCGCCTGAAATACCACCATCCCACTCTGCCAAGGCTTGAGATGGGGCTATGCAGGCTAATATGCCCACAACCACGAGAGTCAGCGCAGCCAAATGGTCGCGTAGGCGTTGGATACCGCTTATGAGTTCTGGGTACATATCCTTCGAAGCCATTGATTTTTAGGTGAATTTCGCGCATAACACTGGACTCCTTTCACAGTGCCATCACACAGGTATTTCATGAGTCTGGCTCGCGTTCAGTCATTGTCAATCAGTTTTGGTGATAAGCCAGTCTTATTAGATGCCTCCTTTGCTATCGAAGGAGACCAGCGCATCGCGTTAGTAGGGCGAAACGGCACCGGTAAATCCACCTTGTTAAAAATCTTGGCAGGGCTGCAATCACCCGATTCGGGGGATGTGGTGTTCCGCCAAGGGGTCAATGTGTCTTATTTGCCTCAAGATGTTCCCACAGAATTGGAGGGTACGGTGGCGCAAGTGGTGTCCGGTGCGTTAGGTGAGGTAGGGCAATGGTTAATCGACTACCAGCGCGTTTCGATGAAATTTGCCGAAGGTGAGGATTGCGCCGATGAGCTATCGCGCATTCAAACCAACATAGATTCTGTGGACGGCTGGCGCCTGTCGCAGCGAATTGATGAAATTTTATCGCGCATGTCGTTAAGTGGAGATGTGCTCTTCAATACGTTGTCTGGTGGTTTACGACGCCGGGTTTTATTAGCCAAAGCGCTGCTCACACAGCCCGATATTTTACTGTTAGATGAACCCACCAACCATTTGGATATCCCTTCCATTGAATGGCTAGAACAAACCTTGATGGGTTTGCGCTGCACGTTGGTTTTTGTTACTCACGATCGTGCGTTCTTAAAACGATTGGCTAATCGAATTATCGAACTTGACCGAGGCGTATTAACCGATTGGCCGGGTAACCATGATAAATATTTAGCTGGAAAAGCAGCGGCGTTAGATGCTGAACAACAACAGAATGCGTTATTCGATAAACGCTTGGCTGAAGAAGAGAAATGGATCCGCCAGGGTATAAAAGCTCGTCGCACCCGTAACGAAGGTCGTGTAAGAGCGTTGAAACAAATGCGCCTAGAGCGCAGTCAACGCATTGAGCGACAAGGCACCGCTCAATTGTCGGCAAACATGGGGGGAAAGTCTGGCAAAGTGGTTATTGAAGCAAACGGATTATCGTTTGGCTTTGAAAACAATTCGGTGGTAAACAATTTCTCCACAGTGATGATGCGCGGTGACAAAGTGGGTGTGGTTGGGCCCAACGGTGTGGGTAAATCTACGCTGGTGCGTTTGCTGCTGGGGGAATTAAATCCGCAAGCCGGTGAGGTTAAACAAGGCACTAACTTAGACATTGCCTACTTTGATCAATTGCGTGGGCAACTGCGCGATGATTTATCCGCTATGGACAACGTCAGCGGTGGTCAAGACATGGTAACGGTAAACGGCGAGACCAAACACATCATTGGTTACTTACAAGATTTTCTTTTTATGCCAGCGCGAGCCCGTGCTCCCATTACGGCACTGTCTGGCGGTGAAACCAACCGTTTAATGTTGGCTAAATTATTTCTAAAGCCATCCAATTTCTTAGTGTTGGATGAGCCCACAAACGACTTGGATGTAGAGACGCTTGAGTTACTAGAAACCTTAGTGTCTGATTATGCAGGCACAGTGTTAGTCATTAGTCATGATCGTGAATTTTTAGACAACACGGTAACCAGCACGTTTGTGTTTGGTGAAAACGGCAAAGTGTATGATTACGTGGGTGGCTACAGCGATGCCATGCGCCAATTCCAGCAACAAACGGGCAGTGTGTCAAAAGCTGCCAGTAAGTCAACCAGCGCGAAAGGCAACTCAGGTAAGTCTTCGCAATCTGGCAGTGCGACGGGAAGTGCAACGGGAAGTACAGTGGCGAATATGGCGGCAAGCACAGCAGCAAGCGCGCAAGCTACGCCTAAACTCATAAAGCTTAGCTATAAAGATCAGCGTGAATTGGATGGATTGCCCGCAGCCATAGAAGAGGCTGAGAAAAATCTAGATAAGATTCAACAGCAAATGGCTGCACCTGATTTTTACACCAACGGCAAAGATACCGCACCTGTCATTGATGCAGCGAGCTTAGCCGAGAGCGAATTGGAACGATTGTTTGAACGCTGGGAAGTGTTAGACAGTCAAACTCGAGAAAGTGGAGCCTAACCCCATGGGTAACGATACAAGCGCAGGTAACACACCGCCAGTTTTCGAAGGTGATTTTACCTTGCAAGAGCCTTTGCCAGAAGCCGCCATTCAAGCGGTTACCGAGGTGATGCGTTCAGGCCGACTGCACCGATACAACACAGCCCCAGGTAAACAATCACAGGCGGCCCAATTAGAGGCTCGCTACGCTCAATGGCAAAAGAGTCGCTATTGTTTGGCCTGCGCCTCTGGCGGTTATGCCATGAGCACTGCGTTGCGTGCTCTGGGGGTGAAGCCTGGTGATACGGTGTTAACCAATGCGTTTACCTTAGCGCCTGTACCAGGAGCCATACAGTCGGTTAACGCCAATGCCGTGCTGGTGGAAGTTACTGAAGATTTAGTCATTGATTTAGCCGATTTAGAAATCAAAGCTAAACAATACGCTGGGTGTGTGTTGTTGTTGTCGCACATGCGAGGTCATTTGGCCAATATGCATGACGTCATGAACATTGCAAACGCTAATAACCTATCGGTGGTGGAAGATTGCGCGCACACAATGGGAGCCACATTCGATAACACCTTAAGCGGTAACTTTGGCAAAGTGGCGTGCTTTAGTACGCAAACCTATAAACACATTAATTCTGGTGAAGGTGGGTTCTTAACCACGAATGATGCAGATGTTGCGGCACGTTCGGTGGTGTTATCTGGCTCTTATATGTTGTACGAACGTAATGGTGCAGCCCCTGAGAATGCAGTATTTGAATCCATTCGTTTGGAAACACCCAATTGTTCTGGGCGAATGGATAACGTAAGAGCTGCGATGCTACTGGCACAAATGGATCAATTGGATGAAAACTTAGTTCGTTGGAATGAGCGCCACGATGCCATGCGCGGCGCTATCAGTGTGTCGAATCGAGTGGTGTTGCCGCAACCCGTGCCTGGCTCTGTGCGCATCGGTAGTTCGTTACAGTTTCGCATGCCTTGGTTGGATGCGGCCGGTTGTCAGCAGTTTGTGGCCGACTGTTTACGCCTTGGGGTGGAATTAAAATGGTTTGGTAATCCAACGCCTGTTGCCTTTACTAGCCAACACAGCAGTTGGGAATACGTTGATTCGCAAACGCTTCCTAATACCGACAGGATTCTTGCCACCTTGTTCGACGTTCGAATTCCTTTAACGTTTTCAGTATCCGATTGTAGGCACGTTGGGCAAATCATTGCATCAGTAGCGGCCAACACCCACAGTGAGTGATGCTGGCAGTACTGAGCGGCGGGTCGGGTTTGCGATAGTTCTTAATCTGGGCGCTTTTCTGTGCTTTTCAGCGATGGATACCGGTGCAAAATGGCTGGTTACTGGCGCCTTGGTATCGCTCCAGGTCAGTTGGTTGCGTTATGTTGTGCATTTTATTTGGGTGCTGGTGTTATACCTACCCAAGCACGGCACTCAATTATTGCGTTCAAAAAAACCGATCCAACAAGCGCTAAGAAGTGTATTACTGTTATTGGGTACGTTATTTAACTTCGCTGCGTTAAATTATTTACCGCTTACTGTATCGATAGCGATATTTTTCACGGTGCCGTTAATTGTGTGCTTACTAAGTATTCCTATTCTAGGTGAGAAGGTTGGTATTCGGCGATTGATGGCTGTGTTTGTTGGCTTTCTCGGCGTTTTAGTGATTGTCTCGCCATGGAATGAATCGTTTGATCGGCACGTCGTACTCTCATTAATAGCGGTGTGTTGTGTATCGGGTTATTTTGTAATGTCCCGTCGTATTGCCGGGGTGGATTCCAATGCCGTCATGCAGTTCTACACCGCAGGCATTGCCACCAGTTTATTAACGCCTGCGGTATTGATAATGGCACCCATCAGTTCAGATGTGGATACCGGGTCTTGGTTAGTGGGTTTACTGATCGGTAGTTTGGGAATGCTGGGCCATTCGCTTTTAACCAAAGCACATCGGCACGCCGAGGCATCGGTTTTAGCACCTACGGTCTATTCCCAAGCCATCTATATTGCCATTTTCAGTTGGGTGATTTTTCAACAAGCACCCACACAGAATACGATATTGGGCACGCTCATCATCGTGGCCAGTGGGTTGTATTTATGGCTTCGTGAGAAACAAATAAAAAAGGCGTGAACACCATCGTTAGAAAACAACAGCCCTACGGTTCATGGAAATCCTCCCTAACCGCTGCAACCGTTACGTCCTCCAGCGCAACGTTAGGCGCACCGGTGGAATATCAAGGCTGCATTCTTGCCACAGAATCCCGGCCCACCGAGGCAGGTCGTGTTGCACTGTTGGGTCGAGATGCGCAAAATAAGTTGTTTGATTGCTTACCAACTGATTTTTCAATTCGAACCCGCGTGCATGAATACGGTGGTCGTGCATGGTGGGCAGGGACAAATCGCTTGTATTTTTGCAATTGGTCAGATCAACGTTTGTACGGCATGTCAGGGGATGTAAAAAACCTAATTCATCCTAAGCCTTTAACGCCTGCGCCGATAAACGATCATGGGTTACGTTTTGCCGATGGGGTTGAAACCCCAGATGGCAACTGGGTCATAGCGGTGGCAGAAATTCATGGTGAAGATCAATCGCGTTATCAGTTGGGTGGCGGTGCTGACAAGGAGGCCGCCAATGTCGTTGTTGCCATTCCCACTGATGGTTCAGCGGTTGACAATCCTAGTGCGATTAACGTGCTGGTAACCGGGGCTGACTTTGTATCCAATCCTTCGGTATCGAAAAATGGGGAATGGATATCGTGGGTGCAATGGCATCACCCCAACATGCCGTGGGATAACACCGAATTGATGGTAGGCAAACTGTCAGCAGACTTAAGCGTATCGGAAGTGTCGTGTTATGCAGGGGGTAATAACGTATCGATTGTGGGGCCGAATTGGTTACATGATGGCCGACTTGCGTATTCCAGCGATGAGAATGGTTGGTGGAATCTACACGCATTGAACATGGATACAAAAAACATTGATGTTATTACCGAATTAGAAGGTGCTGAAATTGGCGCCGCAGCTTGGGCAATTGGCACCTGTCGATTTTGCGAATTAAACCCGGTTGAAGATAAACTAGAGAAAGGACACCCAAAGAATGCACCGTGGTTAGTGGCCATGGTTACCGAGCAGGCAAGCGATTGGTTGGCGGTTGTGTATCGTGATGGCACGGTGCAACGTAATGCTGTTGAATGCGCTGCAGTTCGAGGTGTGTGCGCTACGGGCGATGGCGGTGCTGTTGCGTTATTGGAATATCGTGATTCGGAGAGCTCACACTGTGCGTTCAGTACCCATGATCTCAGCCAAGGGCTACCGGGTAAGCGCATGCTTAACGCGCGCGCTAACAGTCAGGTTAAGTTTGCAGGATCGGTTGCTGAGCCGCTTCGTTTTGCATCCGCATCGGAGCATGCCCATGCGTTTTTTTATGCACCTACGTCTTCTCAGCTGCAAGGGCTTGCCGATGAATTGCCGCCGTTGATCGTGATGGGGCACGGAGGGCCCACCGCTCATGCCACCCCGTCGATAAAATTAGCCATTCAATACTGGACGTCGCGAGGCTTTGCCGTGGCCGATGTCAATTACCGTGGTTCATCAGGGTTTGGACGTCGTTATCGACAAGGCCTAAATGAAGCATGGGGTGTTGTGGATGTAGAAGATTGTATTCATGTGGTAAAACATTTAACGGCTACCGGACGAGTGGATCCAAAACGTTGTGTGATTCGCGGCGGCTCGGCTGGTGGGCTTACCGTGCTAAGAGCCTTGCAAGTGTCCGATGTGTTTGCAGCTGGGGTTAGTCTATACGGGGTGGCTGATTTAGAAGGTTTATTAGCCGAAACACACAAATTTGAAAGCCGGTACTTAGATAATTTAGTGGGTAGTTACCCTGAACATGCCGCTCGTTATAAAGAGCGTTCACCCATAAATTATGCACACGACATTAACGTTCCGTTGTTGGTGTTACAAGGTGATGAAGATAAAGTGGTGCCCCCTTCACAATCTGAGGCTATCGTTAAGGCTGTGTCCGATCAGAAACTGGCGCACGCCTATGTTTTATTCAAAGGTGAGCAACATGGCTGGCGGCAAGCCTCAACGCTTATTCGTGCACTGGAACTAGAATTATGGTTTTACGGTGCAGCACTGAATTTTAAACCCAATGATGATATTAAAGCCCCGAAGGAGGCTAAGTATTTCTAAAACACACCCTAAAAATCGACCCACCAAGCGCTACGGTAGGCGAGCGCTGAGTGTGTTGGCCGCGGTGGTGGGGATGTATTTTGGTGGTTTTTTGTGGGAAGAGGTATCCCCGATTGCCTACAGTGTGGTGTTTTTGATCATAGCCTCCTCACCGCTGTTATTAAAAATGTCGTTCTGGAAAAAACTGTTGTTGTTATTTCCAATTTTAATCATTCGTGTTCTAGGCAAGGTGCTGATAAAAATATTTGGCTTAAAAGCACTGGAGCGACTATTCAAGCGTTATGGGTTACTCGAAGCGCGTTATCATCGACTGCTATCTGGAATAAACGATACGCGCATAAATTTACTGGCAAAGTGGAATCGATTGTCGCGTACATCAAAGGCGCATTTAATACTGGCTTTTTTGCCTTTCATTACGCTTATTGCCTTAGCTGCGTTAATCATCAAATTGTTAAGGTTTCGATTGCTGCAAATGTTGGTTGAAAAAGTGTTGCAAAAAGGGGTTCAAAATAAAGTTCAACAAGGGGTGCAAAACGCTGCGGTTAAATTGAAACAAAAGCAACATAAGATTAAGGCCAGCCCCAATAACCCTGATGCCCCTGATGCCCCTGATGCCCTTAAGTCGGATTCATTGTCCGATTCTTTGAAACCGAAGTAATGTTACACATCGTATTTGAAGACGATTCGTTGTTAGTGGTTAATAAAGCTTCTGGCGTCTTATCACAACCTGGCAGAGTAAAAGATGGCTCTGTGGTAACACAAGTAAGGCATAACTTTGTGGATGCACGTGGCCCGCTACTGGTGCACCGTTTGGATATGGATACCTCTGGGTTGATCCTCATTGGTAAAACCCGAAATGCGCATCGGCATTTACAACAACAGTTTGAACAACGCCAAGTTCGAAAACGCTACACAGCATTGTTGCCTGCAAAACCTGCAAGCGTTGGTGGGTTAATTCAGTTGCCGTTAGCCAGAGATTGGGAGCATCGGCCCCGTCAATGCGTAGACTTTGTTAATGGAAAGCGTGCGGTTACCGCATGGCGTATTGCTCAGTCGGCCAATGCGAAGGCGGGCGGGCATTGCCGCGTGCGTTTGTACCCTCTAACTGGACGTACCCATCAACTGCGTGTGCACATGGCTGAAGGGTTAGGGCTGCCTATAGTTGGCGATCGCTTATACGGTCAAAGTGATGTCAGGTTGATGTTGCACGCCGATCAATTGCAATTCACTCACCCAGAAACGCTTCAGCGGCTAAATATTTCAGTAAAGGCGTCTTTCTAGGTCAATTGCTCGTATTAGTAGGAATTAAGAGCGTGTGTAAACTGGCGAGGCAATATGGCGCGTTTTATTTTAGCGTTTGCGGTGGTGCTATTCACTATGCTGGCACTGGAGAGTGTGTGGTTCTCTGTGGTAGTGGAAAATCTTTATCGGCCCGAATTGGGTGCCTTACTCAGCGCTGAAGTGCGTATCCTGCCCGCTATCGCCTTCTACCTTCTGTATCCGGTCTGTGTGGTGGTGTTAGCCGTTCGGCCTTTAGATGGCTCGATAGACGTTCTGAAAAGCTTTGGCAGAGGCATCACGCTGGGCCTTGCCGCCTATGGAGCCTATGAACTGACCAACCTTGCAACCTTGGCTGGGTGGTCTGGGTTGGTGGCAGTGGTCGATATGGCTTGGGGGGCAATTTTGACCTCAGTCGCAGCAGCGGTTGCGGCAATCGTCACGCAACGATTTTTTGCGAACTCACCCAACTGAACCGACAGCAAGTAGTGGTAACCTAAAACGATGCCACGAATATCCGCAATTAATCTGTTCGTAAAAGCCCTCGTACTTGCATTGGCGTTCTCCCCAATAGCAAACGCATCGTTCTTAATGCAAAACTTAGCAGGCGACAGAGTCGATTTACACGACTACCTTGGCAAGGGAAAATGGACACTGGTGATGCTATGGTCAACCGATTGTGTGCCTTGTGAAGAACAAAAGCCCATGATTCAAGAATTTCATACCGCCTACAAAGACGATAAGGCCATTGTGATAGGGCTAGCGCTGGATGGCCCAGCCATGCGTTCAGAAATTGATGCGTTGATTGATCACCACCAGCCCGATTACACCAACCTTGTGGTGTTTGATGATGTGTTTATGCGTCAGTTTGAGACAGAGACCGGTAAAGCCTATTCGGTAACGCCTACGTATTTGTTTTATCGTCCCAACGGTGAGCTTTTAGGGGTGCATATGGGCAAGGTCAGCCGACAGGCATTGGATGCGGTAGTTGCTCGATAATCCCACACACCCCGTTGTGCTCAAGCTACTGGAATGCTTGAATGCCCGTTTGTGCACGGCCTAGAATTAACGCATGGATATCGTGCGTACCTTCGTAAGTGTTCACAGCTTCTAAATTCATAACGTGACGCATAATCGGGTATTCGTCACTGATGCCATTGCCTCCGTGCATATCACGAGCTGTGCGAGCAATGTCCAAGGCTTTGCCGCAATTGTTGCGTTTCATCAAGCTGATGAGCTCTGCAGAAGCGGTGTGATCATCGAACATACGCCCCAGTTGTAAAGCCCCTTGCAAGCCCAGTGAAATTTCAGTTTGCATATCGGCTAACTTCTTTTGAATCAGTTGATTTGATGCCAGCGGTTTACCGAATTGTTTTCTATCTAAGGTGTATTGACGGGCCGCATGCCAACAGCATTCAGCAGCCCCCATAGCGCCCCACGCGATGCCATAGCGAGCGCGGTTTAAACAACCAAATGGGCCTGCAAGCCCGGATACATTGGGTAATAGATTCTCTTCAGGCACGGGCACTTCATCCATTTGAATCATGCCCGTGGTGGAGGCGCGTAAACTGAATTTCCCTTCGATTTTGGGCGCAACCAAACCTTTCATGCCTTTTTCTAAAACAAACCCGCGAATCTTTCCTTCGTGCGCATCAGACTTTGCCCACACTACGAACACATCCGCAATGGGAGAATTGGTTATCCAATTTTTTGCACCTGATAACAGATAGCCATCATCAACTTTGGTAGCACGAGTAATCATGCCACCGGGGTCTGAGCCATGATCGGGCTCTGTTAACCCAAAACAACCCACCCATTCGCCAGAGGCCAGTTTGGGTAAATATTTATTTCGTTGTTCTTCTGAACCGTAAGCAAAGATTGGGTGCATGACCAGTGAAGATTGCACGGACATGGCCGAACGATAGCCGCTGTCCACACGCTCAACTTCGCGAGCGACCAATCCGTAGGATACATAGTTGGCCCCCACGCCACCGTATTGCTCTGGAATGGTGGAGCCAAGAAGACCAAGCTCTCCCATCTCGTGCATGATTTCTCGATCGAACACCTCGTGGCGATTCGCGTTAATCACACGAGCGCCTAATTTATCTTGGCAGTAAGCCGCCGCAGAATCGCGAATCATGCGCTCTTCATCGCTAAGCTGCTGTTCCATAAGAAAGGGGTCGGCCCAGTCGATTGCGGCAGGTTTTGCGCGAGCGTTCTCAGGGGTTGCCACAACAGGCTGTGTGTTTGGATTCGCGGACATGGCTGGAAAACGTTCCCGGTTGGCGATGTTATCCATAGAGTGTAGCCCGAATAGGGCTGGGGCTAAACAAAAAGAGCGATGAGTGGGCACACTCATCGCTCTTTGTACTGATCGGGCCTTAGAGTAAATAGGCAGCCCGTTGTGCCATTGACACGCTAAGGCTTAGAACAAGCCTTCGATTTCTGCTGCCTCGTTGAACCGAATCACTTCGGCTGCAGGCTCTCTTGGTAAACCAGGCATGGTCATGATAGCGCCTGTGATCACCACAATGAAGCCAGCACCTGCCGATAGACGTACCTCTCTTACTGGGACAGAGTGGCCCGTGGGTGCGCCGCGAAGGTTCGGATCGGTGGAGAAGCTGTATTGAGTTTTTGCCATGCAGATGGGCAATTTGCCATAACCGGCTTCTTCCCATTGACGCAGCTGATCACGAATTTTTTGATCCGCCAGTACTTCGTCTGCACGATAAATACGCTGAGCAATCGTTTCGATTTTTTCAAATAAAGGCATATCGTCCGCATACAAAGGAGCGAACTGCGAGGCACCGCTTTCAGCGATTTCTACAATACGCTTGGCTAAATCTTCGGTACCTTTCGATCCGTGAGCCCAGTGCTTACATAAGATAGCTTCTGAACCTAAGCTCTCAACGTATTTTTGAACCGCAGCGACTTCTGCATCGGTGTCTTTAACGAAATGGTTGATAGCAACCACAGCTGGCACGCCAAACGATTTGATGTTTTCGATGTGACGACCTAGGTTTGCACAGCCTTGTTCAACCGCTGATACGTTTTCTGCATCTAAATCTTCTTTAGCCACACCGCCGTTCATCTTCATGGCGCGAACCGTTGCAACGATAACCACAGCATCTGGTGCAAGACCTGCTTTACGGCATTTGATGTTCATGAATTTCTCAGCGCCTAAATCAGCGCCGAAGCCTGCTTCGGTAACGACATAGTCGGCCACTTTCAATGCCGTTGTGGTGGCAATAATAGAGTTACAACCGTGAGCGATGTTAGCGAACGGGCCACCGTGAACAAAAGCTGGATTGTTTTCCAGTGTTTGTACCAAGTTGGGCTGAACTGCATCTTTTAATAACACCGTCATGGCGCCGTCGGCTTTGATGTCGCGGCAGTAAACCGGAGTTAAATCACGGCGGTAAGCCACAATGATGTCACCCAAACGGTTTTGTAAATCCTCTAAATCTTTGGCCAAACATAAGATGGCCATAACTTCTGAGGCAACGGTGATGTCAAAGCCTGCTTCACGAGGGTAGCCATTGGTTACACCGCCTAAGCTGGTGGTGACTTGACGAAGGGCTCGATCGTTCATATCGAGCACGCGGCGCCAAACGATTCGACGTGTATCGATTTCTAAAGAATTTCCCCAGTACACGTGGTTATCAATCATGGCGGATAACAAATTATGCGCAGATGTGATGGCGTGGAAATCACCCGTGAAGTGCAAATTCATGTCTTCCATTGGAACCACTTGCGCATAACCGCCACCAGCTGCACCACCTTTCATACCGAAGCATGGGCCTAATGAGGCTTCACGAATACAAATAGCCGCTTTCTTACCAATGGCGTTTAAGCCATCGCCCAAACCGACAGTGGTTGTCGTTTTACCTTCACCTGCAGGAGTAGGGTTAATGGCGGTAACAAGAATCAGTTTGCCGTTTTTGTTTTTTTGCACTCCATTGATAAATTCTGCCGATACTTTGGCTTTATCGTGCCCGTAGGGCAGTAACGCTTCCGATGGAATGCCTAGCTTTTCACCAATTTCTTGAATCGGTTTTTTATTCGCGGCACGCGCGATTTCTATATCAGTTTTATGCGCCATGGGTAAATTCGCTCTGTTCGGTTTAATGTGTTAATGGATAAAAGCTTGGTAATCGTTTTGCGATTAACTTGCTTCACGAGCTTCGGATGATTTCTCAATCCGAACGGCTGAATACTTAAACTCTGGGATCTTGCCGTAGGGATCTAGAGCAGGGTTTGTTAATACATTCGCAGCAGCTTCTACAAACGCAAACGGCATAAACACTTGGCCTTCAGCCACCGCGCGATCAGCGCGTGCCATCACATCGATAGATCCGCGGCGAGTGGTAAGACGAATTCTGTCGCCAGCCACCGCGCCCAGTTCTTTCAATGTTCTTGGGTGAACCGAGCAGTTGGCTTCAGGTTCTAACGCATCGAGCACGCTAGCGCGTCGCGTCATCGAACCGGTATGCCAGTGCTCCAGTTGCCGCCCTGTGATGAGCACCATCGGGTAGTCCGCATCGGGGACTTCGCTTGGCGCAATCACATTGGCTGGAGTAAATTTCGCACGGCCTTCTTCGCGTGGAAAACCGTCCCCAAACACGATGGGCTGACCCGGATCGTCTTCAGATAAGCTGGGGTAGGTAACCGCTGTTTTCTCTAGACGCTCCCATGTGATGTTGTCTAACGACTTCATGAATTTCTTCATCTCGTTAAACACTTCTTTCGGATGCGTGTAGTTCCAATTTAAGCCTAAGCGTTTCGCCAATTCTGTGGTGATCCACCAATCCTCTTTGGCTTCACCCGGTGGGGTAACAGCAGGGCGCCCAAGCTGCACTTGACGGTTTGTGTTGGTCACCGTGCCTGATTTTTCTGGCCACGCAGCAGCGGGTAAAATCACATCGGCATAGTTTGCGGTTTCGGTTAAAAAGATATCTTGCACCACTAAATGTTTAAGCGCGGCTAAGGCATCTCTTGCGTGTTCTACGTCCGGATCCGACATGGCTGGGTTCTCACCCAAAATGTACATGCCGTGTATATCGCCTGCGTGAATTGCATCCATGATTTCAACCACGGTTAAGCCTTTTTCAGCAGAGAAATCATCGGTGCCCCAAACATCGGTGAATGCACTTCGCACACCGTCATCGGTTACCGATTGGTAGTCGGGTAAGAACATGGGAATAAGGCCTGCATCGGATGCACCTTGCACATTATTCTGACCACGCAACGGGTGTAAGCCTGCGCCTGATCTGCCCACGTGCCCGCACATTAACGCAAGTGAAATTAAGCAGCGTGAATTATCTGTGCCGTGGATATGTTGAGAGATACCCATGCCCCAGAAAATCATGCCAGCACGTGCACCTGCAAAGGTGCGCGCAACCGTTTTTAAGGTTTCAGGGTCAATGCCGCAAATGGCCGACATTTTCTCCGGTGAGAAATCTTTTAAATGGGCGCGTTGCTCCTCCCAACCTTCGGTGAAGCCTTGAATGTATTGCTCGTCGTACAGCTTTTCTTCAACGATGGTGTGCATGATGGCGTTAAGCATGGCAACGTCACTGCCAGGCTTAAACTGCAAAGCATGTGTTGCATACTTTGCTAAACCCACACCACGTGGGTCCATAACAATCAATTGACCGCCGCGCTTGGCAAACTGTTTGAAGTAGGTTGCAGCCACCGGATGGTTTTCAATGGGGTTTGCACCAATAACAATGGCACAATCGGCGTTCTCAATTTCGTTAAACGTGGCCGTCACTGCACCTGAACCCACGTTCTCTAATAGGGCCGCAACGGACGAGGCGTGACATAAGCGCGTGCAATGATCAACGTTATTGTGTCGAAATGCTGCACGAATGAGTTTTTGAAAAAGGTAGGCTTCTTCGTTTGAACATTTAGCCGAACCGAAACCTGCAATGGCTTTACCGCCGTGTTGCTCAGTCAGGTTTTTCATACCACCTGCGGCAAAGTCTAAGGCTTCATCCCAGCTGGCTTCGCGATAGAACGCCAGCATATTATCGGGGTTAACGTTTAAGCCTTTTGGCGGCGCATCGTCGCGGCGAATTAAAGGCTTAGTTAATCGATGCGGGTGTTGGATGTAGTCAAATCCAAATCGTCCTTTTACGCATAATCGCTGTTCGTTTGAAGGCCCATCGGCGCCATCGACCCAAACGATCTTGTTATCACGAACGTTGAAATCTACTTGGCATCCCACACCGCAATAAGGGCATACAGAACGAACCACGTCGTCCACTTCACCGCTATCGCCCACTTGATTGTCATTAACCAGTTCGGTTGGCATCAAAGCACCAGTTGGGCAAGCTTGCACACATTCACCGCAGGCAACACAGGTGCTTGCACCCATGGGGTCGGCAAAATCGAAGGTAATTCGCGCATCTTGACCACGACCCGACATACCGATGACATCGTTAACTTGCACTTCACGGCAGGCGCGAACACATAAATTACAGTGGATGCATGCATCTAAATTCACACGCATAGCAACATGTGAATCATCTAGCAACGGCACTCGTTCAATTTCAATAGCAGGAAAGCGGCTTTCGCTAACGCCTTGTTGATCGGCCATGGCCCATAGGTGTGAGCTTTTATCGTGCGCTTGATCGCGCGAAGGTTGATCAGCCAGCAGCAATTCAACCACCATTTTGCGAGCGTCTACCGCACGTTGGCTTTGAGTGTTAACCACCATGCCATCGGTGGGGGTGCGAACACAGGAGGCTGCTAACGTTCGTTCGCCATCGATTTCCACCATACACGCTCGACAGTTACCATCGGCGCGGTAGCCGGTTTGATCGGCGTGACATAAATGCGGAATGGTGGTGCCTGCGGTTTTGGCAATATCCCACAGTGTTTGATCGGCGCGGGCGGAAACTTCCATCCCATCGAGGGTGAACGTCACCATGGGTAGCTTTTCGGTATCAGTGCTAGACATTAGTTAATCTCCGAAGGGAAGTGCTTCATCACCATGCGAATGGGGTTAGGGGCAGCTTGACCTAAACCGCAGATAGAGGCATCTGCCATGGTTTGGCATAACGATTCTAATAACGGTTGGTCCCAACGTTCAGCTTCCATAAGCTGCACCGCTTTACCGCAACCCACACGGCAAGGCGTGCATTGGCCACAGCTTTCATCTTCAAAAAACTTCAGCATGTTCAATGCAGCCGCTTTTGCACTGTCTTGATCGGATAACACCACAACGGCTGCTGATCCTATGAAGCTACCTAAGGGTTGTAGCGTATCGAAATCTAACGGCACATCATTAATGGATGCAGGCAGTAAGCCCGATGAAGGCCCGCCGGGTTGATAGGCTTTAAACGTGTGCCCATCTAACATGCCACCAGAGGCTTCGATGATGTCTGTGATGGTGGAGCCTGCGGGTAATAGCTTTACGCCAGGCTCTTTTACGCGCCCAGAAACAGAATAGCTACGTAAACCCACTCGACCGTTTTTCTCGTGTTTATTGAGTACTTCTGGGCCCTCTCGACAAATGCGAGTTATCCAGTGCAGTGTTTCTACGTTGTGTACTAAGGTTGGGCTATTAAATAAACCTACCTGTGCAACGTAGGGTGGGCGATGCCTAGGTAATCCACGTTTTCCTTCAATGGATTCGATCATGGCCGATTCTTCACCACAGATGTAGGCGCCTGCGCCGCGGCGCACTTCCACATAACCCGATTCTATTAAGCCTGCGTTTTCCAACGCTTTAATTTCTTTATCTAAAATATGCAGAACGGCTGGGTATTCATCGCGCATGTAAATGTAGGCGCGAGCCGCATCCACAGCCCAAGCAGCGATTAGTACACCTTCTAAAAATAAGTGCGGGGTAGATTCTAAATAGTGTCGATCTTTAAAGGTGCCAGGTTCGCCTTCATCACCGTTTACGGCCAAATAACGTGGGCCTTCTTCTGCGCGCACAAAAGACCACTTGCGACCAGAAGGAAAACCTGCGCCGCCTAAACCACGTAGGCCTGATTCACTGATGGCATCTTGTATTTCTTCTACATTGCGATCACCAGAACGCATCCCTTTAAGCGCTTCGTATCCACCACCTGCAAGGTACTGATCGAACATTTCATAACTGGGGATTTGCGCTGAGAAGTCGCCAGCCTTTATTGCGTTGGTGACTTTTTCAGGCGTGGCGTGATCGATGTGCAAATGCCCGATTTCAAGCGTCGGCGCGGATTGACATCGGCCCATGCAAGGGGCGCGTAAAACACGAACCTCGGAAGGATCGTGTCCGTCTTCTAAAGCTTTTTGCAAAGCGGCAGAACCTGCAAGCTCACAAGCTAATGAATCGCACACGCGAATGGTAATGGCAGGCGGTGGTGTTTCACCGTCGGTGATGACATCGAAGTGGGCATAGAAGGTAGCCACTTCGTACACTTCAGATTGTGCCATGCGCATCTCTTCAGCCAAGGCGCGAAGGTGCTTTGCAGACAAGTGCCCGAAATGATCTTGCAACTTATGTAGGTGTTCTATTAGGAGGTCTTTACGGCGAGGCGCATCCGCTAGCAGTGTTTTTACGTCGCTGAGCGCATCGTCATCCAGCTGCCGGCCTTTGGGGGCATGACGGCCACGACCGCGGCCAGATTTCCAAACCCCGTCTCGTTCTAATACCTTCGCCATTAAGTGTGCGCCTGTGCCGAAAATTGTAGTGCCATACGGTGCGCTTGATGCGAAATTTAGGGTATTCTAAAAAAGACTTAATTTGGTCTAAAAATGCCAATGAATGGATTTGTATACTCAAAACACGCGGTGTTTCAGGTTGGTTTTCTATTAGTTGATGGGTTTTCGATGTTGACCTATGCCTCGGCTGCTGAGCCTTTACGGGCTGCCAATGAAATTGCAAAGAAACCCTTGTACAAAATTTGGAACATCCCGGCGCAAGGAGCCAGAGCAACCGCCTCCTGCGGCACATTGGTGCCTGCCAATGCCCACGTGGGTGAGCGATCGGGATTTGATTTAGTGGTGGTGGTGGCTTCTAACGATTCGCCTGATGCGCAGCAGCCGCGATTGCTCGACTGGCTACGTCAACTGGATAGGCAAAATATTGTATTGGGCGGGTTAGCTGCAGGCCCGTTAATGCTTGCCAATGCGGGGTTGTTGCGCAATCGGAAAATGACCTTGCATTGGGCTTTTCAAAACACGATAGAAGAGCTGCATCCGGATTTAATGGTGCAACAACAGCTGTATGTTATCGATAAAAACCGGTTGACCTGCGCAGGTGGCACTGCCCCAGTGGATTTGATGTTGGCCGTTATCACAGAACATCATGGCGCACGCTTTGCCCGCCAGGTCAGCGACTGGTGGTCGCATCCTGACATACGGCCACAAGAAGCACCGCAACGTTCAGAACATGCCTCTCGTTACGGCATTTACAACGCACGCGTGCTTAGCGTTATAAAACTCATGGAAAGCCATCTATCAGATCCATTAGATTTATCTCAGCTGGCTTCCGCATCAGACATTAGCGAGCGCCACATCAATCGTTTGTTTAAAACGCACACAGCATTTAAGCCCATGGATTTTTATAAACGATTGCGACTTCAAAAAGCGTATGAGTTGTTATCGCAATCGGCCATGAGCGTTAGTGACATAGTCGCCGCCACAGGCTATTCCAGCCATTCGCATTTTAGCCGCAGTTTTAAGCATGTGTTTGAGTTGTCACCCAGCGAGGTAAGAGCCTCGCTGGGTAAAAGAGGAGGGGATGGTTCTTACGCTAGTGTAGCGTTGTTGCCTTGAGCCGCTAGCAGTGAATGTTCTAAGTTAAGATGTTCCAACATCAATTGACGTGCTTGAGCGGTGTCACGTCTATGAATGGCATCAACAATTTGCCGATGTTGTTGCATGTGTTTGATGGCGTATTCACCGTCCATTGCCACTTGGCGCATTCTGGCCCAAGGTTCTTGATGACGTGCACCGTGCAATTGGCAGACAAACCATGCCAGCACATCATTGCCTGAAGCTTTAGCAATTAATTCGTGGAATTCGGCGTCGGCATCGGCTTGTTCGGCTGCATCATTGGTAGGGTAATTGTGAACCAAGGCCAGTAGTTGATCGATATCTTGTTGGCGCCTGTTGCTGGCGGCTAATGCACAAGCATCGGCTTCCAATAACTTACGAGTTTCAAGTAATGTTTCTGGGCGGGCGCTTAGCATCACGGGGTTAGGTAAATCGGACGCCTCATGCACAACGTAGGTGCCGCTGCCTGGCTTGATTTCAACCAGCTCTTCACTGGCAAGTTGATTCAGCGCCTCTCGGACGGTGCCACGAGCCACACTGAATTCAGCGGCAAGGGTACGCTCAGGGGCCAGCCTCTCTCTTAGTGCCAAGTCGCCCGTCATTATGCTGCGCCTCAGAATACTGGCAATTTCGGCTGCACCGCGTCTTTTTGGACGCTCGTCGTTCATTATTCCCATCGGATTAACCCCTAGCGATTATTCTCCTGTTACTCGCTTCTTTCGCTAACGGATCATTCGGTAGATGATTTGTAAAAAATAATGCTGCTTTGGCCAATTTTTTAGCAATAAAACGTCACGTGTTCGTCAATCGGGGATCTATCGGTTTTTAATTGGTTTTCAACAGCTTGCCAATCGGCATGCCCAAGTGCCATTCCACAAACCACGACTTCTTCGGTGGGTAATGATAAGTGAGATCGTATTTGTGGATGAAAATCGGCCCATGCGGCCTGAGGGCAAGTGTGCAGGCCATATGCGCGCGCGGCCAGCATGATATTTTGCAGATACATGCCGTAGTCCAACCAACTGCCAGTGGCTAAGTCTCTATGGATGGTAAAGATCATACCCACGGGTGCGTCAAAAAAAGTGAAGTTTCGACGATGTTGTGCGTGCATGCCTTCTCTATCGCCTTTGCCTAAGTCTAATAAACCGTAAAGATCTAAACCGACTTTGCGACGTCGGCTTTTATAGGGTTCAAACCATGTTGCAGGGTAATAACGTTCTTCACATTCATACCCTTTAGGCTCTTCATCGAAGGCTTCGCAAACCACCTCGCACAAAGAGGTTAATGCCTTGCCCGTAAGCACCCGTGTTTTCCATGGCTGCATATTAGTTCCACTTGGAGCACGCAAGGCATGACTTAAAATCTCAGTCACTTGATCATCGCTTACGGCAGTTGGTAAAAACGCGCGAATTGATTGACGCGTTTTCATTGCGTCAAGAACGGTATGAGCCGCCAATGTTTTATCCATGCTTCGGTTTATCCATACTTCGATTGAGTTCTTTTTGTTTGTTGGTACTTTACGTTTATCTTGTTTGAGATTAAAAGTAAAAATAATAGTTAAAGATATATGAATTTATAATTGTTAACAAACTATCAATTTAGGTTGAATTTTCTATAAGCACGCAACGTATTTCTTAAAGTCTCGCTAATTTAAATTGCGCTTGGATGAGAAACACACGAATTGTTTTGCCTCGTTTTCATTGCGTTAAGAAGGGTATGAGCGGTAAGCGCTTAAAAAATATTTAATGCTTGTTTTATGCATGTTTTTCCCTTGTTTAATGCTTGCTTTATGCATGCATCGATTGAGTTGTTTGGTGTTTGTCGGTTCCTTATGGTTGTGTTTATAAATAAGAAAATAATTAGAACGATATAAATTTTATAATTGTTAACAAACTGTCAATTCAGGTCAATACAACTTTCATTGTTAAATTGTTGCGTAATTGTTGCAGAACCTAAGTCTATACTGACGAGGACGACTGGGATGCTGGGTTGAGCAACATCAACCGGCTTATCAAATGACTCTTCGGTTGTATCTATTGATTGATACAACCTCATTTTTTCAAGGGATGATTATCATATAGAAATGGAGCGCAATATGAACCGTGCAATAACGGTTTGCCATGGCGATTTTGGCCGGCTATGTTTAGTAGAATTAAATCGAGCAAAAGTACTTCACACGCATCGTGAAGCTCAGCTTTTGTTTCTCATGGACGGTGACGATGTCACCTTAAAGATTGATAATACTCCCGTCACTTTGTCAAAAGATCGAGCGGTTGCCATCGATTCTTATATGGCACACGAGGTACATGTTTCTAAGTCTGATACGTCCTCTGCGATACTCTCGGTATACGTCAACCCATTTTGGTACGCCACTCGGTTAAATTCCAGCGACCCTGAATGGTTAGGATTTCAAAATCGTTCGTTTCCTGTTACATCCAATATACGTGATCATGTTGATCATCTGGTTGCACTGGTTCAGCCTCCCGCACCCGATAAGCAGCCCGGTTACCATTTAGCCTTAGAAACACGTTTGCGGCATTTATGCAGCACGTGCTTTGAAAGTGAAAATTCACTGAAGATAACGCAAAACGCAGACAACCCCATTAAATCATCAGACCCTCGCATACGAAAAAGTTTGGTGATCATGAATAGCCACGTTAGAAATAATTTACCGCTGGATGAAATTGCTCGCGCAGCCGGTCTTTCTCGTCCGCACTTTTACCGATTGTTTCGAGATAACTTGGGTGTCACACCTAACGTGTACATGAATATGTTACGAATGGAATACGCTATTGAGCGCTTAGTATTCAGTGATCAACCAGTAACCTCTATTGCTTTAGAGCTTGGATTTGCATCGCAAGCTAGCTTTACTCGGTTCTTTGGTGCCAATCTTGGTATCCCGCCTACCGATTATCGCCGAGTGGCGTGCTTACCACCGGGTATGCGTGCAGCGGCTTTGACTAATACTCGTATGGCAGGGGATTTCACCCAAGCCAGCAATGCGGAACAACCCGCATCACTGGCAAGAGTTTACGAAAGCCGTTTTTAATAAACCCACAGTAAACCTTAGGCGATGGTTTAACTCGCGATCGCTTTCATAAAGCGATCTTTGATAACAACAGGATCCATTGTGATAACCGGTACTTTAATGTTGCCGGATTCACACTTGCAAACGATCACTGTCATTTTTTTACTGTCGATCGCTTTTTGTAACACCTCAGGCGCATCTTCTGCTTGGCATTCAATGACGTTCTCGCAGCCGCAAGCTTCTGCCACTTTGGTTAGCGAGGTTTTCTTACCGGCATAGGTTGGCTGATCACCGGTTGATCCATAACTACCGTTGTCGATAATCAAAAGAATGTAGTTGTCTGCCACGTTATTGGCTATGGTGGGTAGGGTGCCAAGATTGGTTAATACTGACCCATCCCCATCAATAGAAATCACCGTTTTATCTTGAGCTAATGCTACGCCTAAGCCAATAGATGAGGATAAGCCCATCGTGCCCAACATATAAAAATTGGTGTCTCGATCATCGAGAAGGTGTAGCTCTTGACTGGGTAACCCAATATTGCAAACCACGAGTTGGTCAGCAAGAACCGGAACCAATGACTTTATAACTTCTGAACGAATCATGATTAATACCCCTGCCAAAAGCTTGCATCGGTGAGTATGGCCACCGGTTTGTTGCACATGAATGTGTACTTCAATATATCGTCCAGCTCACCCACATCGTCTGGATTATGAAAATGGAATGCCGGTATTTTTAACTGCTCTAGTAGTCCTTTGGTGTGTACCGCCATCTCAACTTGGCAAGCAACGGGTTCACCCAATTCGCCTCGGTAGCTTATTAGCATCGGTAGTGGCATGCGGTAATACTGGGTAAGAGTTACCAGCGTGTTTACGGTAACGCCAATGGCGGTGTTTTGCATGATGATACATGGGCGTTTTCCACCCATCCAGGCACCGGCAGCTAAACCCATGCCTTCATCTTCTTTGTTACACGGTACGTGATGTATCGATTTATTTTCTTCAATTAGATCGATCACAGTACCTAATTGCTTACACGGTACGGTGGTGGCGAACTGCACATCGTTTGCAACTAAGTCGCTAACAATTTTTTCACTGACAGTCATGGTGGATTGGATTCCTATTGGGTTATTCGGATGCCGACAAATTAAACGTCTCGTCTGGGAAGTACTTAGCCAGTCGAACATCGGCCGCACGTGCATGACCTTCCATGCCTTCTAAACGAGAAATGCGTGCGGTTGCTTCTGCAATGGGTTTTGCAGCATCACGAGTGGCACGTTGCCATGTGATGGTTTTCATAAACTTATGTACCGATAAACCACCGGTATATTTTGCCGCACGTGAAGTGGGCAGAACGTGGTTTGTACCCGATGCTTTATCACCATAAGAAACGGTGGTTTCTTCGCCCAAGAACAATGAGCCGTAACAGCTCAAGCGATCTAACCACCAATCCAAATCATCGGCTTGAACGGTTAAATGTTCGGGTGCGTATTCATCGGATGTGGCCGCCATGTCTTCTCGACTTTCACATAGGATGACTTCCGCGTAATCGCGCCATGCGGCCGCTGCGTTATCACGATTGGTTTCTGGTAAATCATCAATGAGTGCAGGAATGCGGTTCATCACATCCTCGGCCAAAGAACGACTTGATGTAACCAACCAAACTGGAGAGTTGTATCCGTGTTCTGCTTGGCTAACCAGATCGGTTGCGACAATATGAGCATCGGCCGTATCATCAGCCAAAATTAAGCTATCGGTAGGGCCAGCAAACATATCAATTCCCACTCGGCCAAATAAGATGCGCTTGGCTTCAGCAACGAACTGATTGCCTGGTCCGACCAAAATATCGGCTTTGGGTAAACCGAATAAACCAAAAGTCATCGCGGCCACACCTTGAACACCGCCCATGGCTAAAATTTTATCGGCGCCGCAGATGTGTGCCGCATGAACAATAGCGGGTGCTATGCCAACGCCTGGGCGTGGCGGGGAACACACAACAATGTTTTCAACGCCTGCAACTTTTGCGGTGGTTACCGTCATGATGGCGCTGGCGATGTGACTGTAGCGTCCGCCGGGTACGTAACAGCCAGCAGTTTGGCAAGCTACGCTTTTTTGGCCCAGTGTAAAACCAGGTTGTATTTCTAAAGTGGCATCTTTTAGCGAGTTTTTTTGTACTTCTGCAAAACGACGAACATTATCGTGTGCAAACTCAATGTCTTTTTTTAGCTGATCAGGAACCGCCAAGCTGGCAGCTTTTATCGCATCAGCATCAAGTAAAACTGCGCCATCGTACTTATCAAATTTAGCCGCATATTTCATAGCCGCTTCATCACCACCGGCTTCGATATCATCAAGAATGGTTTGTACCGTTTCTCGAACGTCAGCATGATCGGTGGAAGGTGTGCGCTCAGCACGTTTTAAGTATTCTCTATTCACGACAGATTTTCCCGCTAGTAACGCCAAGATCCTATCATGGGAATTCAGCGAAACCTGCGGGCGTTCAGTGACGAGTGTTTCTGACCCTTGTGAACGTTTGTGGTAGCTATGTCGCTATGTCACTGGAACCTGCAACTGGTTCAAACGCCAACGGGTGAAAAAATGAGACGTAATCGCGCTGATGACCACTACTGTGATTAACGTATAGAAAACACTGAGCATGGGGAATCCCAAATAAACCACTAATAAAACATTGATGCTAACCGGTACGATTAATTGCCGAGCCAATCCCAGTGCCATAGGGAAAACGGGTTGTTTAATCGATTGCAGTGTGGCGGTGGTAAGAAACAACACGATGTAGGCGTAAAACGCAATGGCATCTATGCGCAGATAAGCTGTACCGGTTGCAATGATCGGTTGCTCTGAGGTGAACAACGTCATTAGTAGCGGAGATAAAAATATCATGATAGGTATAGATACCGCTGCCATGAATAAGCCGATCTTTAAACTGCTGTAGTAAGTGTCGCGCACTCGATCAAATTCACCGGCACCAAAATTTTGCCCAGCGATTGCCATGACGGCGCTGTTCATGCCTAATGCCGGTAAGAGCAATAGCTGCTCTAATCGTAAACCTACAGAATAACCTGCAACGTGGTCGCTGCCAAAGCGGCCGATAATCGCAACCGTAATAAAGCTGCCTAAGATAACCGATAACATATTGAAACTTGCGGGTAGCACTTGTTTCAATAAGGGCATCCAATCTCGGAATGTAAACAGCGGTTTGGGCGGCGCTGAGTTTGTTGCTTGCCCGATTTTTCTTAACAAATATATCGCTGTGACTACTTTGATAAGCCCTGTGGATATGGCTAATCCTGCAACGCCCCAACCAAAGCCGAACATAAAGATGGGGTTCAATAGTAGATTCAGAAATAAGCCAATGGCCAAGGCGTTTCGATTGGATTTGGTATCGCCACGAGCCATAAGAATCCCCGCTGCAGCGAAACCCAACATAAACGCTGGCACCGCTATCACGGTGAATCGAATGTAGGTTATGGCATAGGGGGCAACGTTCGGTTCAGCCCCAAGCAATAAGGTCATGGGTTCTGCCAGTGTCCATCCCAACACCATCACTAACCCACTGAGCACGATTGATAAACCGATGACTTCTTGCGTCCAGCGATTGGCTTCGTCGCTTTTATTAGAGCCTACAGCAGGCGCGATGATGGCTGAAGCGCCGATTTGAATACCGATGCCTGCAGCAATGAATAAGAAAAAAACCGTACTGGCAATAGACACACCGGCTAATGCATCCCCGGATAGACGTCCTGCAAACCAGTAATCTGAGAGGTTATATAAGGTGTTAAAAATCATGCCCATCGACGATGGGATGGCAAGCCTGATCACATGTTGTGACACCGAACCTTCGGTGAGTTTAGGCTGAGTGGTAAGGGATGCCACTTAGCGGGTGTTCTTAAAATAATTCATCAGCCAATCGGCTGAGGCAACAAAGTCGTATTCAGGGGCCCAACCCCAGTCGCGTCTTGCTGCATCATCAATTAGCACATTAGGCCAACCACTGAGTAATTCATTTACGGTTTCGTTGATAATAAATTCAGCTTTGAAGGAGGGCACTCGCCGTTGAATTTCGGCTAATACATCACCGGCTGATACAAAGTATCCGTGCAGAGAGTAGGCGTGCTGAGACAGATCAGCTCGATCTGCCAACATAAATTTTACGGTGCCCGTAATAACATCGTTTAGTAGCATGGAGGATACACCCACATCCGGTGCAACCGGAAAAACGAAGGTGTCGGAATAGTTTGGATCACTTGCCGCTTTAAACGCGTGTGAAGGAAAAGCGGTAACAGCTGCTGCGGGGGCGAATGGTGAAAACACTAAAGGGAATCGCAAGCAACGAAAATCTAAATTGTGTTCTTGTTTAAAGAATATACCGGCACGTTCAACGGCCACTTTAGTGGCACCGTAAAGATTGGCAGGCCACTGTGGTGTGTCTTCTGGCATGGGGTCTGGAACATCACTGCCGTAGGTTGCCATGGTGCTAGCAAAAAAGAACTGTTGTACGTTAAATTCTGCGGCAAGTTCCAGTAGATGAAAAGAGGCGTTGGCGTTTATTTCCCAAGCCGCACCTGGGTTTTGCGCCGAGCTACCCGACAGTAACGAGGCCAGATGCACAACGCTGTCCGGTTTGTGATGTTCAAACAAGTCGCGCACTTGAGTTTTATCTCGGATGTCACCAATCACGATGGTTTCCCCGTCGCGCACCGTATCGGGTTCTGTGCCGGGGATGTCGAACTTAATAACCGAGATGCCCAGCGCTAATAATTCATCGGCGATCAGCCTGCCAAGGTTTCCGTTACCACCGGTTATTAATGTGCGTTTAAAGCTCATGGTTATTTTCCAGTTTGATTGGCTAAGCGTTTTTTGCCGATGCAGTAAACCCTGTGCTTAATCACGGTTGCGTTGGGTGCCATAAAACACCCACAAGGTGTCCGGCATAGGGAATGGGGGAATGATACCTTGTTGCATTAACTGCGCACCGCTCATGAGCGCAAAAGGCTTATCAATTAGAGGGTGAGGAAAAATTCGTGTGGCTAATGGGTTTATATCGTCTTTATTAATAAGACTCACCTCATAATCTGCATCGGGGTCTAGGCCCACTAATCGTAACGGTGCTGTGGTTTCATCTACAGGAATGTCAATACAGCCTGCAAACACCAAAAATTGGTTTTTCTGTGGCGCTACAAATTGCTGGGTTAGATTATCTTTATGCACCGTATCGAGTCGATATTGCCGCCCCTGGTGCATCCATTGCCGATGCGTTTTGTACAGTTCGATGTATCGCATTAAAGTTTTGCGATCGGCATCGTCTAATTCATCCATGTCAGATTCTATGCCCATGTGGCCAGTCATTGCGACCTGTGCACGAAACGACATGGGTTGTTTGCGGGCGCTGGTGTGCACTTTTTCTGCGCCCACGTGGCTGCCATAAACAGACGGCGGCAAGAACAAGAACGCTTCACTTTGCATTTTCCAACGCACTCGAGCATCGATGGAATCGGATAGCCACACTCGGTGAGTATTTTTTAAAACGCGGTAATCTATTCGACCACCACCGGAGGCACAACTCTCGATCTCAACCTTCGGATGAGCGTGTCGAATTTTTGCCATCAGCGCATGCACTGCATCGCTGTGGCGAACTAATGAGCGATGACCTTGCGCATCCACCGCTCGGGTTGCGTCTCGGTTCATGTCCCATTTGATGTACTCAATGTTGTGTTCACTTAATATGGCATCAATGCACTCGAATAAATAAGCCACTACCGATGGGTTCGTTAAATCGAGCAAAAATTGTTGCCGTCCTTCGATATGTTTTGCATCGCCGTGTTTCAAAACCCAATCAGGGCGATGTTTGGCCAGTTGGCTGTTGAGATTCACCATTTCAGGTTCAAACCAAATGCCGAAGCGCATGCCAAGTGAATTCACGTGTTCCACTAGTGGGGTAAGCCCTTCGGGATACTTGTTGGTATCAATAAACCAATCGCCGAGTGTGCTGGTGTCATCATCTCGCGGTAAGGCGTTGGTGCCAAACCAACCATCATCTAACACAAATCGCTCAGCACCTACGTTGGCTGCCGATGTGGCCAGAGCTTTTAACCGATCGATATCATGATCAAAATAGATGGCTTCCCAGCAGTTGTAATTCACATGGCGCACCGCTTTGGGGTCGGGCAACTTCACGATGTGGTCTTTAACCATTTGTTGGTAATGGAAAGCTAAATCGTTTAAGCCGTGTTGTGAAAACGCCCAGAAGGCGTTACCAGAATGTAAGCTACTTTCAGGCTCTAGCCAACGGGTTTCAGCAATTCCTGCCTGCACTTGCCGACGGCCATCAGGTAATGATTCCAATACCGTTCGATGTACATCGGAATAATCAAAATGCATGGCAGCGGCTGCACCGTGTGTCCAAGCTAGTGGGGCGGTGCCAGCAATCATCGCGGGGAAGTGATCATGCCCCGTGCGAGCTCGGCGAGATTCTCTTAAGTGCACACCGGTTCTGATGTCGGTGACGACAGGGGAGAATTCTTGGGTCCAACGGCCTCGATATTCTTGCAGCGTATCAAACGATTCATCTAAGGTTAATACGGGAACTGATAGCCAATCCACTCGCCAGCGAGTACTGCCCGTGTTATGGAGTTCGGTATGTGTTTTTAAAACGTTTGAATCGGTTGCGAAGCTAAAATGTAACGATACGCTTAACCCTGTTGCGTTGTCGTTAGCATGAAACACAATGCTATTTACAGATTCATCTACCTGTTGAATGCGAAATTGAGTAAGAGCTGGGCGTGCATCAATAGATGTTACGTTTAATCCACAGTAGCCTTGAAAGCCCTGACCTTCTTCTGGTAATAGGGATAGGGGGGCGAGTTGGTCTAAGGTGCCAGGTGGTAATGGACGAATCGCGTGTTCAGCGATGTCTTGAAGTCTTGTGCTTGCAGGTAAGAGGGGGCCGTTGTAAACCACCGTAGGTAACTCGTGGTTTGAGGAGGCAAACACCAATGTGTGTTTAAATGAGTCTGAACCTAAGTCAAGACGCCATGCTTGCAGTGCATCGTTCATTCAAGAATCAACTTAACGAGAAGAAGGAAAACGAGGGGATTGGAAAAATTAAGTTAGGACAACAAGGTGGCTATGCGTTGCACGGCCAGCGAATAGCCTTGCACACCGCAACCTGCGATCACACCATCGGCGCGGGCAGAAACATAAGAATGATGGCGAAAGGCCTCGCGCGCATGAATGTTGGAGATATGCACTTCAATCACCAAACCATCGAAGGTATTCAACGCATCCAATATGGCTACCGAGGTGTGCGACCATGCCGCTGGGTTAATGATAATAGCTGCCGAGGTGGTGCGGCATAGATGAATAAAGTCAATCATCTCACCTTCGTGATTCGTCTGTTTTTGTTCAACGCTCAGTGCCACGCTCGGGGCCGCAGATTTCGCAACGATTTGGCACTGTTTTTCCACATCGTCCAACGTATCCGTACCGTACACCTCAGGCTGGCGTTGCCCCAGTAAATTTAGGTTCGGGCCGTTCAAAATGGTGATGAGCTTTGACATGATTTGCAGGTGGTGAGTTAAGGCATAGATTCGTGCATTAAATGATAGCGTTTTTCGTTCAAGAGTTTGGTTTATTTCTTCTAACCAGCTCCTCATAAAGCCAGTAGACTGCGCCCCATGACATTCTTGTTCGCATCGGCCTCCTGGCCCATCGCTCTGTTAACGGTTTTGGTGGTTTTGGTGGCCGCTGCTGTGCGGGGCTATGCAGGCTTTGGATTCTCCGCCCTTTGTGTGGCCAGTCTGTCGTTTGTTTTGCCCATGGGCTCGCTTGTGCCGGTTGTTTTGATGATGGAGGTGGCCGCCAGTGTGCTGTTGTTGCCCAGCATATGGCCGCATATACGTTGGCGATTTGCCCTGGGGTTAACGCTAAGTTCTGCCATAGCAACACCCGTTGGAATTGCTGTGTTGCAACAGGGATCGGCCGAGCTGATTCGCATTGGGGTACTAGCAGTTATTACCCTATCCTGTGTCCTACTTATAAGAGGTTTTAAGCTAACGGGCGAGCAACCCGTCTGGCGTATCGCTCTGGTCGGGCTTGTTGCCGGTGCTGTGAATTCAGTTGGGGCGGTAGGAGGGCTAATTTACAGTTTGTTTTTAATGGCGGATGGAATGCCGCCAAGAGCGTTTCGCGCATCGCTTGCCATGATCTTTCTGCTGGTGGATTTAATTGCTACTTTGTTGATGCTGCATGCCGGTATGGTTGGTGCCGCTCAATTATCGTTACTGATTTTATGGCTTGCACCTTTGGCAATTGGCCTACTGATTGGCAGTAAACTGTTTCAACAATCATCCGCTGCAGGATTTAAGCGGTTTGTGTTGGCATTTTTGTTAGTGCTAGCTATTTCTGGTATCGCCAAAACGTTATTCGACTACCAGATTTTTTTCTGAGCAGTGTCAATGTATTCTAATAAATCGGGCCGAGACGCTTCTGTGAACATGGTCCTTGCCCGTTCTAATGAACGTGTGGCATCACGGCGATTGTCGTTCGAATTATAAAGCAGCGCCACAATGCCAGTCTGACGACGATGCATCGCCCTTTTCGAGGCCAGCGATAAAGATTGATTGGCTTTTTGCCGAAATGTCCAAGCTTGCACTGGATCACCTGCCGATACTAATCGTCGATACAACTGTTCATAATCACGCGCACGCCCCACCTCATGTATCGATTGGTGGTAGCTTCGTTCCAATGATTTGATGTCTCGTTCCAGCTGCTGAATATCTTCAAATGGCACAGCGTGAATTGTTAAGCGGCTTAAAGCATCTTGAGCCACATCGATTCGGCCCGAGGCTGCATGAAGCTTTAAGGCTTCTGCTGCTGCATCATTAGCGGCAAGTGTATTGCCCACTGATCGATAGCCTCGTTCTAACATTTCATAACCAGCGGCGGCAGCTCCAAATCGATCCAAGCGTAAATTTTCTGCAATGGCGGTTTGAATAGGATGCTCTGATTCTTCGAATCGGTCTTTTATAATCATCCATGCGGCAATCTGCATAACGTCGTATGCGCTGGCTGCATCGCGGGCGTTTTCTCGTGCCACCGTTTCGACACGGCTGCGTAATAACTCTACGCTGCCAATGCCTAAAACATCCTCTTGTTCTTCGTACACACTGAGTGCTTCATCCAGATACACTCGCGAGGCCGCTAAATCGTTTTCAGATAAGGCCGCTGCCCCCAGCAGCGCTAACCCATTGGCTAATCGCGGCCGATCATCGATTTTAACCGCATCCGTTGCCTGTTCAATTAACGATTTCTTTATCGTTGCATAATTGCCTTGCGGCATTTGATCGGCAATGTAGCCGGGCAGTGGATAGGTTGGGTCGGTTTCGCGGTGTTTGGCAAAAACGCTGTCTACCGGTTTTATACTGATTTCAAGGCTTGCAGGAGTTGTGTCGATGACATCGCTTTCCGATCGCAATAGGCCACTTTCAAACAATACAACCGAAGCAACGGCCAGCACACCTGCGCACCCAGTTAGCAATCGGTTTCTATTGGGATGAGTACGGGGTATAAAATGATCTGAAGTTGGCATGGGCAACTCACTAACGATTCACCTTGATCAACTATATGCTTTAGGGCATTGGATAGCAAGTTCCTGCCAGTCTGATTGACAGTCTGATCACCAGACTTTGCGCTGATTTGGCATGTCAAGGCATACGGAATTTGGGCTTATACTACGCGCACATTTTGCTCGTGTACGCCTGTGAAAAAAGAGGCGATATCGTGGGATACTTCTAAATAGTTATCTTGCTCAAGTGCTGCCAATTGTGCCTGAGTAAACGCAATAGATTCGTATTCTTGTTTTAAATTGCCTGCTAAAAATTGTTTGTACCAATAGCGTAGGTGCATACTGGAATTTTCACTGTATCGAGTATTTTTTTCTAAACTTTCACCGTAATTTTTAACCTTCTTTTCAAATTGCTGAAAAGTACGCACGGGAAAGTGGTAAATCGTTACTGCATGACAATTTTCGATAAGTAATTCGTGTTCTGCACCGTGGTTACCGTACTCAACACTGGTTAACCCTTCGGTTCGAGTCATCACTTTATCTGGGATCAATCGAGCTACCGTGTTGGTTAAGCTCTCATTCCACTGATTATTACCCTCTGCAATCGGGATGTCTTTTTTCACCCAATGTGTGTTGTGATAAAAGCGGTAGTTTGGCCGCTGCGCATCTTCTAAACTGCCTATCATGTTAACCCGTGGGCAACTTAAAATGCCCACTTGGCTTTTAAGTTTTCCAGCCATTCTTAAAGCATCGTTGATGGCCACGGGCAAACTGTAGCCGTTGTCCGGGCGCCAAAATTCATCCGCATCATTATGAATGATCCAATCGTAAGTACCCATCGCTTGAATGGATTGAGCCATACGGGTAACCCACACATCTTGATCAATGGTGTGGGAAGGTTCATCAATAATAGTAAGAGAAAATTCACTGGACAGTGTTTCGAGTAACTCGCGAGTACCGTCTTTAGAGCCATTGTCAGTGACAACAAAATGCGATACACCCATTGCTGCGTGATAACGAATGTTGTGTTCAATGATATCTACTTCATCTCGAACCAGAATGGACATGGCCAAATGAATTGGTACCATCGGTTCTTCTGTTTCAATGAGATTATGTATCGATTCTTGCCACTGTTTGGCCAATTCTATTTTTGCAGCCACCGATGGCAAGCTATTTAATGTAGCTAAAGCCTTGGCTCTGTAGTTTGTGTGTGTGCGAATGGATCGACGCTGGTAATCTTGTTGGGCAGCCTTTGCGTGCTCTGTTCGATTTAAATCGGTGTATATCTTATATTTTAACTGCGCCAATGCGTTGTTCGAATCACAATCGTTGGCTTCTAACCAAGTGAGTGCCGCTTCAGGGTCACCGCTAGTGACCAAGGTTTGGGGGTATGCACACTGTATGCGATTATCAGTAGGGTGAAGATTGAGCCCGGTTTCACAGGCTGACAGGGCGGTGGGAAAATCACCGATATCACACGCTGTGTGAATTAACACCATAATGTGATCGGCATTGCCGTTCATGCTAACTGCCTGTTGCAACCACTTTAACGCTGTTGGCTCATCACCTAACTGTCGATACGTTAGCCCAAGACTAAAGGGTAATGATACATCCGTGGTTTGTGTGTCAAGCGCTTTGGTTAGGTGCGTAATGGCATCGTCAAGCTGGTTGTTTTCACGGCACGCTCTACCGTAGTGCCCGTTTAAAAAACCATCGTCAGGGTGAAGGCTAAGGGCATGCATTAATGCCTGCTGGCGTTCCTTGCTATCAAGACGTGTCATTAAACCGTTAACAGATGGACGATGCAGCCAGCTGAATTCGGCAGTTTGCCATTCATGTGTTGGATTCATAGCGGGTGGGTTCCACCAGATGCTGGCACGCCCAGTTCATCCCAACTGCGTTGCAGTTGTTTCAGTGTTAGAGTTAATTCAAGCTCATTAATTGGTTCTTCTGACGTGTTCCAATTCACTACAGGATAATGTTCTGCGCGAACGTCCGATAGAGCTTGCAGTTCGTTCCACGTATCTTCAAGTTCTTCTTGTAAGTGCTTCGCGTTGAGTTTTATGGTGTTGTCGTTGGTAGTTTTTTCCGCATCAACGCCAGTATCATTATTAACAGTTAAGGCGACCGATAATTTAGAATTTACTAATGCAGGAAGATTCACACCTGCGATTTGCGCTTCTTGGGATATCAACACACAGCGCTTAGGGTGTTTTTTATAATGCTGAATAATCGCTTGGTTGTGAACTAACCAAGAACGCAAAGCCAACGTTGGGTCTGCCCAAAATCGGATGTCTTCAAATTGGGTGGATGGATCGATCATAAGCTGGCCAGTTTGTCGTCTGCGAAGTGAATTGGCGCAACTTGCGTAATGTCTGTATACCAATACGGAAACTGGATTATTTAATTGGTTAAACCATTCGCTTAAATATAAGGATATGCGAGGATCTTTTAACCCCCATTGCAGATGGTCTCGACCTAGCCGTTCAATGATAGGCTCAATGCCTAATGTAGCCTCTTCATCAGAAACCGCAGGCGGTTGTTCTGTACAGCACCAATCGGTTCCAGCAGCACGCAGCCAGCGATCATGAAGCGTCATGGTCTCAACATCTTCAAAGTGACCATCAGGATTAGACGGGGCTGCACCAAGCAGCGAATCACCAATGTATAAGCCGGCTTTTTTTAACGATTGCATGGCCATGGAGGTGCCGGAGCGATGAAAGCCTGCAACGATTATTTGAGCACTGATATCGGCGCTACGATCCATGGTGAAAATAGCTTCGTTTTTAAAGGGTTGAAATGTGCAATTTCAAGACCAAGGAGGGTGGCAGCCCTTATAATGCGGCTTACAAGGTTTGTGATTGATTTTTTTAGCCCAAAATGTTGTTTTTTCAACCGATAAACTGCGGAAGATATGTGAATGAATTTGCGTGACTACAAAGTGCTGACGTTCGATGTGTACGGCACCTTAATCGATTGGGAAAGTGGCATGGTTACCGCCTTAAAACCCCTAACCGATCGCGTCAGTCGCAGCCTTTCAAGAGACGATATTTTAGAAGCTCATGCCTACCATGAATCCAGCGCGCAGCGATGGACGCCCTCTAGACTTTATTTTGATTTACTGGCCGTGGTTTATCGCCGGCTGGCAGAAGAATGGGGTGTTGAGGTAACGTGGGCGGAGTGCGTAGCTTATGGCGCCTCGGTTCGTCAATGGCCTGCATTCCCTGATAGTCGAGATGCATTAAAGTATCTAAAAGAGCACTATCTGCTGATGGTATTAACCAACACCGATAACCTAAGTTTCTCAGGATCAAACGCTCGATTAGATACCCATTTTGATGGTGTGTACACCGCAGAAGATATTGGCAGTTATAAGCCTTCTGATCGAAATTTTGAGTATATGTTAGCAACGCTAAAACGCAGAGGCATTGATAAAAAAGACATTTTGCATACCGCGGAAAGTATGTTTCATGACCATGCCCCGGCTAACAAGCATGGGCTAGATAACTGTTGGATTTATCGCCGTTTTGATAAAGAGGGTTTTGGTGCCACGATGCACCCTGGAGACATGCCAACGGTGAATTTTCAGTTTAATAGCATGGCCGATATGGTTAAGGCGCATCAGGCTGAAACCGCTTAGGCATCCATTGTAAAGGCTATAGCTTCATTTGTTGCACCTGTGCCGATAAGCCACCATCTAATACCCATAGTTGGCCACTGGCATAGCGTGCTTCATCCGAGGCCAGCCAATTCACTAAATTGGCAATATCTTCAGGTGTGCCATAAGTGCGCATAGGGTGTACGTCTCGAACTGCTTGTTGTAATGAGTCAATGTTTCCACCCTCGCCACCTGAGCCTTCTCCTTCGAAAAAGCTTTGCAGCATAGGTGTGTCGATGTAGCCAGGGCAAATCGCATTGACGCGTATGCCTTCTGGCCCGTGATCGCAAGCCATCGCTTTAGTAAGCGCGTGCACCGCACCTTTCGTGGCGCAATAGGCAGCCAGTCCAGGATCGGCAATAAACCCATCATAAGAACCGAAATTGATAAGGCTTGCTGTGGTGCCATCCGCGGTGGCGGCTCGCAGTAGTGGCAACGCGTATTTAGAGCTTAAAAAAGTACCGGTTACGTTAACGGCAAAGCTATGGTTCCATTCTTCTAAGGATGTGTGTTCGATGGTTTTCTCAATTTCTATGCCTGCAGCGTTAATTAAGATATTAAGTTTCCCGTGTTCTTTTTCCACTTTATTGAAACACTGGATGGCATTTTGTTCTGAAGTGACATCTAACGGAACGAACAAACTGCCATCGTCATTATGTTCTTTCAATGAACCCTGTTCTGTTAAATCGGCTGCGTATACGGTTGCGCCTTCGTCCATTAAACGCTTTACAACGGCTCGGCCGATTCCACCTCGCCCGCCGGTAACCAGTGCTACTTTATTTTTTAACTTCATACGTTATGTCTCTTTATAGCCAGCGCCGAACTCGCTGTGAATACTCCACATAATCTTCACCAAAAATGCCTAGTAGAATTTTTTCTTCTGGTTTGATTTGGAATGTGGTTATGTACGCGATGAATGCAATAAGGGGAAAGATGGCTAAAATATTCCCAAACCAAAAGCCAATGGCAATTAAAACTGAACACATGCCCACGTACATCGGGTTACGGCTGTAACGAAACAAGCCAGTCGTTACTAGCACCTTACTGCGTTCTGGTTTTAACGGGTTAATGGTCGTTTTTAAGCGAAAGAATCGAAACACTGACAACAGTTCTATGATTAAGCCTATGAGTAAAAAAAGAACAGATACGTACTTTAAAATTGCTGCGGATGAGCTTAATTCATTCACGTAACGATGAAGCAGCCACATAGCGATGGCCGTAATGAGACCAACGATGGGTGGGGGTAGTTTTAAATCCATTGATAGTTCAACTTATGTTAACAGCGTTAGTACATGCTGTTTTTTATGTCTTGTGTAATGGTATCGTCAATGCGATCAATTTCTTTTTTGGATATCTGTCGATGATGCATCATCAAGTCGGCAAGCGATGGAACGTCAGCTGGCTTTCTTTGTGCGCTTTGATCCCACAGTTTTGCACGAAGAATGGCTTTAGCGCAATGGCCGTAGGCTTCTTCTACTTGAACAATCAGCACTAAGTTGGGTTCTTTTCCTTGAATTGAAAATGGTGCCAATAAATCTGGGTCATGGCTGATTTGTGCTTGCCCATTCACGCGTAATGTTATTGAAACCCCTGGAATCATGAACAACAAAGATACCGCAGGGCTCTGAATAACATTTCTCATGGTGTCATAACGTCGATTGCCAGGACGATCAGGGATTAATAGCGTCTTATCATCAGCAACCTGAACAAAACCTGCTGGATCTCCGCGAGGAGATAAGTCTGTTTTCTGTTCAGAATTTTGAGACGATAAACAAACAAACGGTGACAATTCGATGAATTGTTGCATCGGCTCGGTAATCATCGTTGTAGCCTTTGCCCAAATACTTTCTGTGGTGTCCCCGCACAAGGATCGCAGTTGGGTTTCATTCGTCACTAAGAATTCAGGTTTAACTTGTAGCGTTTTCATTGAGCTGTCCTAGATTAAAACAAAACCGAACCAAAACCTGATTATATGGACTTATGTCTATTATTGTGTTTCTCTTTCCCACCATAAACTTACCTAGAAAAAATAACTTACCTAAACTTATGATGAAAAACGATGCGTTATTGGGTGCGTTGGTCGCAGATGCTGCTTCAATGGGTTTACATTGGCTTTACGATCAAGAACAAATCAGTCGAGTAGAGGCAACGGGAAGCTTGTTGTTCCGGCAACCCGATGCAGCCGTTTATGAGGGTATGCGTGGGGC
>CALHNS010000065.1 GCA_938035125.1 uncultured Granulosicoccaceae bacterium
TCTAGCGCAACATCTTTTTTGTTCGCAGACATGGATACGCCTTTCGAGTCGTGATGCTGGACTCTAGCGCAAGTTTATGCCTGTGTAAATACATATTGTATACAATCTTTATGTAACATTAACGATGACAAAAAACATCCACCTCTACATACGCCGTATCTGCCGTAGTAAGACAGGCGTAGCCATCGTGCCTAGCTTCACTATGAACAACCACCGCTCCATCAGCTCGACAAGCACCACCTGTTGGTTTCCTAAGGTTTCCACCACAAGATACCGCGCACGACTCACCCAATGCCACATTGGTGCAACGGTTGGTTCGAATTTCATAGTTTGACAATGTAGTTAGTGCTGGCGCTAAACCTACATTGATATCGAAATCCACCACGGCGGCCTCATCATTTCTGCCAAAGCGATTGAAAGTAACAGGGACAACGATGTATCTATCATCAAGCGTGGGGCGAAACTCTGTGGAATCTACAACCGTTGCAACAAATATCGAAAAGGTTGAAGAAGCACGGTATACATTGTACTTAAGCCGTGCGTTGCCAATAATGGATTCAATTCCTGTGGGTGCATCCCACACAATCGCGCCATTTTCAACGCGAACATTCTCTGCAGGAGGCAGTGCCTCTTGCGCAAAGCCCTGCAGTGGGAATAACGCGAGCAGCAATAGCAGCGCATAAGACAGGGTGGAACGTTTGGTTTGGTTCATGATGAATCCTTTGAGGTAGATAGGTATCGCTAAGCAATTCTGTTAACTATGGATTGCGGCAATTATCAAGAGCACCATTACCAAGAAATACTCTTCTGACTGTGCTGCGTGTATCTAAGTAAGCACCATTTTCAGAAACGGCAGATACCGTTATGGTGTCACAGCTGTTACCAGCTGAAAAATTCAACGCATAAAAATTTGCACGAGTAAGATCAACAAGTGTGTTGTTTCTTCTTATTTCATAGGCTGCTACTCCTTGCGTACCCGCAACTGGAGCATCCCACGTAACGATATAAGTTCCGCCCAAAGTGATGACATTCACCGCATCGATTAAACCAGCGGTTGCAGGAGAATTAAAACCGGCACCGGTATCATCACCACTCACTAATGCGCTTTGAACATCGACAGTAATTGTGTTGGAGAACGGCCCTGTATTCCCTGAACGGCTCACCGCACGAATCCTGTACGTTAGTGGATCTGTACTGAATCGATCAGCGCTACGATCAATCCAGCTGAAACGCGCAGTCGTGGTTTCCACTAATTCATCGTTTCGAAAAATCTCGATTTCGGTTTGCGGCGTTGTTTGCGGTATTGGCGTCCAGAAGAGCTCTACATTGGAGAACGCATAAACTTCAGCCGTTAAGTCAATCTCTTGCTCGGTAACGGGAACATCCGCCTCCATGCCACCTGGCTCACCGGCTAATGAAGTAACCAAAGGGCATGAAATATCACCATTTACCGTTAAACCACAGAAGTTATTGTCAATAGAATTGCCTGCACGAACCCCTTCGATTTGAGTGAACTGGGTTTGAACGTTATAACTTGCCTCATCAGTTGAATTCCTTGGACTGAAACTGCAATCCAACATTTGATTTTGATTTACACCACAAATGGCGGTTGGGCTAACGACAAGATCGGTGTACGGCCCATTATCGGGTGCATCGAACACACCGCGTGCCGTTCCCCAACATTGAATATCTCCAGAGGCTTGTAACCCACAGCCCACAGCTCGTGATAAATCTAAATCAGTAAAGGGGCCTTCAAGCGAGCTTGTGTCTAAAATAAACCGATCAGTTGACCAGCAACTGATGTTGCCATCAAGTTCAATACCGCACGATGTTGTCTCATCTGCATCAACCGCTAAAAACCCTAGCCCGCTCTCACCAAACCCATCACCTGGAACCTGCAATTGTTCGTTCGAATTAAGCCCCCAGCAGTAAGCTTGCCCTGATAAACCCACAGCACAGGTGTGCACTGAACCTGCAGAGATACTCACTAAAGGTTCGTTGATGTCACTTGGAACATCCTGTTCGTCGTAGAAATTAATGCCACCCCAGCAAATCGCCTCACCTTCGGCAGTTAGCCCGCAACCGTGCTGTTGTCCAATGGTTATATCGACAAACGCTGGCAGGTTATCAGGTGGGATATATCGCTCAGTTCTTTCATCATTAGCGCATACCACCTCACCTTGATCCGTCAGCCCACAAGCCCAAAATTCCGCCACAGAAACATCGATAAACGACTGAGCATTCGCTTGCGCACTGGAAAGCGATACGCCTAAAACGGCTAAGAACGGTAAGCTTCGAAGAATATAAGGCATGTTATTCACATCCGTTGAAAAAGGGAGAGAACATAAACAGGCAGAAATAATGCCATCGGATGAGCGGTATTACTGGTAATACTCCCGGTAATCTAAGCTTGCTAGCGGTTAAGCCACCGTTTTTAGGAGCCGTAGACTCTTACTCCTGCCTACAAACTAAATACCGCCACTTGATCAGCAAGCGCTGTTTTACGCACTCGATATTGTATTGAAATGACATTCGTTGGATCTAAGTTTTCAACCTCTGCTAAGCCAAACCAAACAAACCAATGCTGCAGGACACGTAAACGATAGGCA
>CALHNS010000066.1 GCA_938035125.1 uncultured Granulosicoccaceae bacterium
AGCTTCGGCCCGAGTTATGAGCAACATGGCAACCTTTGCAGAAGCAGGCGTTGACGACAAACCGGCATGATGCGTCGCCTACTCACCGCGGTTGCGTTTTTAACGCGCATTCCCATTAACCCATCAAAACCATTTGATGGCGCTGATGTGGCACGCGCGTCTTTATTTTTCCCCTTAGTGGGTTGTTTAGCGGCTGTGTTGCAATGGCTGTTTACGCTCATGCTAAATGGCTTAGGTGTACATGCGGTGCTGCAAGCATTAGCGGCCACGGTTCTGTTGATGTTATTGGGCGGCGGCTTGCATCAAGACGGCCTTGCCGATATGGCCGATGGGTTTGGCGGTGCGTTCGAACGCGAAAAAGTGTTGCACATCATGCGCGATTCCACCATTGGCACTTACGGAAGCTTAGCCCTGTTACTCTCGCTGGCCATTCGCATTACCGCCATGGTGTTACTCATTCAACAAGGCGCCTTGTTGGTTGGCTTAGTTGCTGCGGCCGCTGTGTCCCGTTGCTCCATTATTTTAGGTTGGCGTTTGCCCTATGCACGTGATACCGGCACAGGGCAAGCGGTTACACAACTCACCGGCCCAACCGAAGTTGCTGGCGCGATTGTTTTTGCCGTTGTTGTAGCGTTTGTGTGTCTCGGTTTTCACGCGTTCAGTGTTTTACTTATTGCCGCCATCACTTTTTTGTTTATGGGCTGGCTCTGCGTTCGTAAAATTGGCGGTGTTACTGGTGATACCTTAGGTGCTACTACAGAAGTTACCGAAGTGCTACTGCTGGCAACGGTGGCCACTTTGGTTAGTGCTCAGGCAGGTGGCATGTAATGAGTGGTGATTGGAAAACGGCTGACTGCCCACCAGGTGTAACACGGCGTATTTTTTTAATGCGGCATGGGGAAACCGATGCATCGGCTAAAGGTCGGTGTTATGGCAAACTGGATGTGCCGTTATCAGATGAAGGTAGGCTGCAAGTGCAACGCTCAGCCTCGCTTATTCAGCCCTTACAACCGCACACTATTATTACCAGCCCACGAATCCGTGCAAGCGATAGCGCAGCAATCGTTGCTAACACGTGCAAAATTTCTGTGCAACGTGAAGATAACTTTGCAGAGCTTGATTTTGGTGATTGCGAAGGCAAACGCTATGAAGATGTAGAACGCGAGAACCCAGAGTTTTATGCACGCTGGATGGCTAACCCAACTGATGTAACTTTTCCGAACGGTGAAAGCTATGCCGCAATGGCTGAACGCGTGGTCAGGACTTATGAGCGATTGGTTGAATCCGCTGATCACACAAAGTTACTTGTGGTTGCTCACGGTGGTGTTAATCGCATTATCTTGGCGCATGTGTTGGGCATTGCCCCTGAGCATGTCTTTCGGCTTGAACAAACTTACGCAGGCATTAGCTGCATTGACTATTACGGCACCACACCTTTATTGCGTGTGATGAATGTGACCGCATGAGTCTTACCACGCATCTTGTATTAGGCGGTGTTAAAAGCGGTAAGTCGCGCTACGCGATGCAGCTTGCTAACCAGCATAACGAAAAAAATTCAAGCAAGAATGTAGTGTTCATAGCAACAGCTCGTGCTGATGATAAAGAAATGGCGCAACGCATTGAACGACACAAAGAGGATAGGCCTGAACATTGGCAAGTAATAGAAGAGCCCCGCCACCTCACCCAAACGTTGCAGCGTTTGAACGATGAGAACAATACATCGATTGTTCTGGTGGATTGCCTAACGCTGTGGCTAACCCAATTATGTTGTGAGGATTTAACCCCAGAAGCTCTCGCCCAAGAATGCCAACAATTGGTGCACCTAATGACTGAGTTAAACTACCCTATTATCTTGGTCAGTAATGAATTGAACATGGGCGTAACCCCTTTAGGTGAATTCAGCAGGCGATATTGCGATGCGGCAGGTTTACTGCACCAATCGCTGGCAACGGTGTGCTCAGCCGTTACGTTAGTGGTGGCAGGATTGCCCCTTACATTAAAACCTGCTTAAGTAAAGCGCATAGCATGCCCATTAAATCATCTTTATTAACGGTATCCCTAGTGCTACTGATGCTGTTGCTTACCGCCTTAAGCCTCACTATCGGTGCCGAGCGCATCAATTTAGCGGCCGCTTTCAGCAGCATTTTCTCAGGCGATTCCATTGATGCCATCATTCTTCGTGAAGTGCGGTTACCGCGAACGCTTATTGCTATTACCGCAGGTGCCACGTTGGGGCTGTGCGGTGCTGCCATGCAAGGCTTATTTCGTAACCCATTAGCAAGCCCTGGGCTTGTGGGCAGTTCAGCCGGGGCGGCCTTAGGTGCGGTAAGCGTGTTGTATTTTGGTGCCCAAGCACTACACCCTCAAATGGTGCCTTTAGCCGGTATGACAGGATCCTTACTGGCAACCTCATTGGTGTACGTGTTAGCGGGCCGAGACAGTAACGTAACCACCCTTATATTATCGGGTGTTGCCATCAACGCATTGGCAACAGCCACCATGTCATTATTACTAAACCTTGCTCCAAGCCCATTTGCATTACGCGAACTGGTGTTATGGACTTTAGGAGATTTAAGCGATCGTTCACTTACCGACTTTTACGTCATGGTGCCGGTAACGATCTTGGGCTGGTTGTTGCTGGTTGGAACCGGGCGAAAACTCGATGCACTAACCCTTGGCGAGCGTGCTGCACAAAGTTTGGGTGTGAATCCATCACGTTTACGTTGGCATATTTTGTTAGCGGTTTCTTTAGCGGTGGGGGCCTGCGTTGCCACTACCGGTATGATTGGCTTCATAGGGTTAGTGGTGCCGCACTTATTGCGCCCGTTCGTTGGCTATGAACCGCGCCGATTGCTATTAGTATCGGCACTGGGTGGCGCATGTATGTTACTAGCAGCCGATATTGGGGTACGCATCATCCCCACAGAGACGGCCCTGAAAGTGGGTGTTTTAACATCACTAGTTGGCGCGCCGTTTTTCTTGCATTTAATCCTTAGAAGCCGTAAGGATGGGTATCGCTAATGGCCGATTCACTGCTAAGCGCTAGTAGCGTTACCATTAAACGCGGCAGCGTAACCCTACTTAATGGCGTTAACTTAGAATTACACGCTGGTGAATTGCTGGGTTTGATTGGGCCAAACGGTGCAGGAAAATCTACCCTTCTGGGCTTATTGGCAGGTTTAGATAAACCCGATGCTGGCGTTGTACATTACGGTGGCGAACCTATCCAACATCTTAGCGATAACGAGCGTGCACAACGCATCGGTTGGATGGAACAGTTAAGCGCCCCGCACTGGCCAGTAACGGTTGAACATTTAGTGATGCTTGGACGCATACCGTATCTTTCACGCTGGCAGTCGCCCAGCGAAAAAGATAACGACCACGTGCGCAACGCCTTAACCGCAACCGATTGCACAGCCCTTAACCAACGACGCGTCGATACCTTATCTGGTGGCGAACTCACGCGCGTTATGTTAGCAAGAGTGTTAGCCAGTAACCCAAAAATACTACTGGCCGATGAACCCATTGCCGCATTGGATATCGGGCATCAGTTGCAAATACTGGATGTGCTTCGACGCTTTGCGAACGAAGAGCGAGCTTGTGTGGTGGTGCTACATGATTTATCACTAGCCAGTCGTTATTGCGATCGGTTGGTGTTATTAAACCAAGGTGAAAATATAGCCACAGGCCACCCAAAAGAAGTACTAACAGAAGATATTGTCCGGCAGGTATACGGCGTAGATACGATTCCTGCAGGCCCCGAAGGCGACATGCTGTACCCCGTTAAACTCAGTGACCATGAGCACTGATTCTATGACACCTAGGTTGCCCTCCCGTTTACAACGAGTACGCTTTACCACCGCTGGGGTGCTGTGCGTTTTATTCGCATTACTTAATGCCTCTTCTGCTCTTGCCGCAAACAAACCTCGTGTTGCCTCCATTAACTCCTGCACCGATCAACTGGCGTTAACGTTGGCAGATCCTGAACAAATTTTATCGCTTACCTATTTATCTCATGAACGCTCTGCATCGGTGCTGCGTGATAAAGCCATAAGCTTCCCAACGAACACCGCTCATGCGGAAGAAATTTTGGCTTTAGCACCCGATCTTGTGTTGGCTGGCGCTTACACTAGTAAATACACCATTCAACTATTACGAGATGCAGGCGTGCGAGTTGAAACGATCAATATCGCAAGCTCTATCGATGATGTGATGAACAATATTTTGATGGTGGGCGAATGGCTTGACCAAAGCGACACCGCCACCGCTATTGTAGATAACTTAAAGACGCGAATCTCGTTACTACCCGATGTGCCCAAGCAGCGTCCGCGTGCCGCCATTTTCGATCCGAACGGTTACACCGTAGGTGCCAATACCATGCGCGGACAGATACTCGAACTCTCGGGTTGGCATAACGCAGCAACCGATCGCGGTGTGCAGTATTACGGCACTTTGGCGTTAGAATCACTACTCAAACTCAACCCCGATATATTGGTGGCATCCCCCTACAGTGCTGACACTTGGTCGCGCGCTCAAGCACTCAGTCGTCATCCTGCCTTACAACAATCGGGCATCAATGCCGATGTGGTGAATATTCCCAGCGCGAAGACCATTTGTGCAGGGCCTTGGACTATTGGGGTAATAGAAGAATTGGCGCAAGTACGACTGAACTATCAACAACCCGTCGGTGAAGAGCAAAAGTGAACGATCAATTCGGTAACCGATGGCCAGAAGGTTTTGTTGAAAAACGCCGCGCACGTGAAATAAAAAAAGAACAAATCCTGGTTCGTAGTGGCGACCCCATTCGTCGTTTTGCGCAACTCTCTTTACTGTTGTCTGGCCTTCGTGCAAAAGGACGACGCAATGCATTGAATCTGCAACTGGAACACAACACATTTAACCTTAGCCATTGGCCGAACGAGTTGGATGGTTTTAAGATTTTGCAGTTATCGGATTTGCACATTCCTGAAACCCGTGATGAGGAACTCATCAGTGGTATAGAACAACTGGCGTCAAGCACACCTCACGACTTAGCCGTTCTAACAGGAGATTACCGAGACCGAAGTTTTGGCCCCGATGCTGTTGCACTGCAAGGCCTTGCAAGGCTACGAGATGCGTTAGCAGATAACGCGGTTGTGATACTCGGGAATCACGACAGCATAGATAGCGTCAGCGCAATGGAGGCGATGGGATATCAAGTGTTAGTGAATGAAACCTTAACGATTAGGCACAACGGTAGCGCATTCGACGTCTTAGGTATTGATGACCCTTCTTATTACAAGCAACATGATATACAACGTTGCATAGAACTTGGATCAGAACCTTATCGTATATTACTGTCGCATTCGCCAAACACCTATCAACAAGCGGCAGAACTTGGAATCGAGGTACTGCTTTGTGGCCATACCCACGGCGGGCAATTGTGTTTACCCGGTGGCTACCCTGTAAAACGTAACGCTGATGTCAGTGTGGATTTGGTACGTGGTCGATGGGACGCGAATGGCGTGCAAGGGTATACGAATCGGGGCGCGGGCACTTCCATCATTGATGCACGCTTTCATTGCCCACCTGAATTAACGCTTCATCAGTTGGCAACTCGGTCGGTGTGACACAGGTTCTTACGATGTGATGCAGGTTTTGACCCACCCTATAAGTTCACATAGCTGTGCTTATGGGCCAGCACGCCAAGGCTTGAGCTGGTCACAAAAACGAGCAATTTATCGCTTTTATTTCGTGATTATTACCGATCGTAATTTACAGTATCGGTCAAATTTTGTATCGTGACCCCACAAGGATGAAAAACCCTACCAACTAACCCCCTAGCCTGCAGGAGCAGATTAAATCGTGGACAGCAGAATCCTTGTTTTCGAGCTAAATGAAGTGCCCTACAAAGTGATCGACCAGTTCGTGCAAGATCACCCAACGTCTACGTTTGCAGCCTGCCTTCCTCGCAGCGCCCTTCGGCATGCCCACCTGCCTGATACCGGGCAAATGCACCCGAAAACCAGTTGGCATACCTTCCATCGCGGCGTGCCCGATCACGTTCACGGATACCGCGAATACAACCAGATTGAAGCACCGGGGCAATACGCCAATCCCACCTTTTTAGAACTGGCGCGCCGAGCCGGACGCCGCGTAGGTTGTGGTGCATCCATAGGTTCGTGGCCCATTCCTGAGAACCATGACAACATTGATTTTTGGATGGCTGACCCCTTCGCCCCCACTCCAGATTCTATCCCCGAAACGCTGAATCACTTTCAAGCTTTCAACACCGCAGCGGTTGCAGGTTCAAGCCGAAATGTTCGTTCAGGTGGGTTCACTAAAAAAGCGGCGTTGGATTTTCTCATTCGCTTACCCGCACTGGGTATTCGTCCGCAAACGTGTTTGCAGGTGGTTCGCCATTTGATTGAGGAACGGCGTGATAGAAAGAAAGCAGTACGTCGTCGAAACATTCAAGCGTTAATGAGCTTTGATGTGTGTTTGCATCAATGGAAACGCACCAAACCGCAAGTGGCCACCATCTTTGGTAACCATGTTGCCGCCGCCATGCATCGATATTGGGCAGCCGCTTTTCCTGATGATTACGAAGTAAATAACATGCCGCTTGATTGGCGTGAAGATTATAGCGATGAAATTGATGCGGCTATGCTGGTCGCAGATGACATGCTTAAAAGATTAATGAAGGCTGCAAAAGCAGTTCCTGGTACTCGCGTATTGCTCGTGGGTAGCATGGGCCAAGCAGGCATTGAGCACGAAGTGACGCACAATCAGCTCATCATCTCAGATATGAATCGCTTTCTTGGCACCTTAGGGTTTTCAACCGATGACTTTGAACGTAGGCCCGGTATGGAGCCTGAATACATTGTTGCGTTCAGTAGCCCCGAGAAACTGCAAGAATTTGAAAAAGCGCGCTGGCGAATGAATATCGATGGAGCTGAGCCCTACTGCAAAATCGCAAACAGCGATACCTGTTCAATTTTAGTTGACGTATACAACGTCGATTTTGAATACGTTACTGTCGATGATAAAAGAATCAGCTTAGAAGAGGCCGGTTTAAAAATCGAAACCATCGATGATTTAGCAGGCTCCACCGCACAACATATTCCCGAAGGTATATGCATTGTGTTAGATCCTAAAGAAGATTTATCCGCCTATTCAAGTAACGACATGAACGATCTGTGTGCGGTTACATCATCTATTTTAGCCGCGCAAGATGTTCCCGTGCCAAGCTATATGCCCGCACCTGTGGGTAAGTTAGTGGAAGCCTTGGGAGGCCAAGATCCAACCATTAAAGCTGTAACGCCTAGCTCAAAGACCCCAACGAAACAGGTTGAGCAGGCTCAGAGCAAAGTTGTTGAAACCACCGAGTAAAGTTGAAAAACCGCTGAACAATAAAATCAAACGCTACGGCTGTAATACATCAGCCGTCGCGTTGACGATTCAGGTTCTTTAACAGCTCATCCATCGCCGCTTGCTTATCGGTTTCGGCAGTTGAATCGGCATTAACCGCATTTCCCAGCATCGGGAAAGGATCATCTGGTGCTGACGTGATAACGCCGTTGCCGCCGCTACTTTGCATTGCTGCGCGTTCTTTTAAATAACGCTCGTAGTGTTCGTCGCGAAAAGGCTCGTTTTGCGGCGGATTTTGGCCTTGAGTCGCCGCAGCCGCCTGTTGTGGTGCTGCACCCAGTTGAATTGGTTGTTGAGCTTGCTGTGGTTGGCCTGCTTGGGCGGCATTCTCAGCGTTTACCGCTTGTGCTGCTTGCGGCGCCTGACGCTGGTGCAGTGAAGGCTTCATAGGCTCTGCTTGCGCAGTAGCTTGTTGGTTATTCGTATTCTGTGCCTGAGCTCCACTGACTGGCGGCTCGGGCATGACCACACCACTTTCCAAAGTTAACAACGCACCTTGGTGCATGGTTTCACGAATGTCTTTTAAATCATTTTCACTAAACGCGCCCCGTCCAGCCAAGGTAGCCAACTGATCGAAAATGGGTAATGAATCTACCAATTGGTCTAAATCAATTTCTTGATCGTCGTTAAGGCTGGCAAGCGTTTCGGGAATGGAATCAATCACCGTTGACATGGCCGATATGCTATCGGTTTCACCGGTAAACACGATAGAACGGTCATTGCTGCCAGCAACATGATCTAAGCGTAAATCCATCGCTGGTCGACGAGATAAACTGGCGCATGCTGAATACAGCATGTCGATACCGTCGATAGAGCGTGCGATGCGATCGGGGTCTGAGGCACGTTCACCGGCATCGGTTAATTGAACCGTTATGCGTGATTCACCAGGCTGCAATGCCGCTGTTTCTGCACCTACACCCGCACCTACGGCCGCTTTAGGCAAAGGTGCGGCAGAATCAACTCGCCCCAAAAGGGCGGCAAAATTTGGTAGGTGGCTGGTGGCGAACATCACTCGGCTATACAAATGTACCAACTCAGCCGTGCGTTGTTGTTCTGGCTTTTGCGGGCTTAGAAGATCTTGCCAATAAGCGGGTTCACGTAAATTTTGCAGATGCAGTAGCTGAAGCGTTGATGCTTCTTCTGGCGATACCCGGCCTAAACTTTCCATAAGCATCGCACCAGCGTGCCCCAAACGGGCAGCTGCTACCGGTCGTTGATCGCCTTTGGCGGTACGATAATCGCGTATAGCTGTCATGACATTCGAGGTGGTTAACGTATTAACAACCTTGTCTACCGCTACGCGCAGCTGATCTGCGTGCATGTTGGGCTCCGGGGCCTAAAAAACCTAACTGAGATTAAACTATCGGCCACTTCACGGAAAAGTTGAGAACTACGACTGCAGGGTAATGCAGAAGTTCTTATTGATTGCGCTTAAGTAATTCTGTGCGGTAATTCACTGCGATCGTTTGCAGCGCTCAATTCGTTTTTTGCAGGAATTAATAAATTGGTCGGGACGGTAGGATTCGAACCTACGACCCCCACAACCCCATTGTGGTGCGCTACCAGGCTGCGCCACGCCCCGACCGAACCTGCAAGGATACCGGAAAACCGACGGTTACGAGCAAGTTGCCTGATAATTGACGCAACGATTTGCACCCACTACCTTGGCCACCTGCTCACTCGCTACGCTGTTCGAAGAATGCGTAGCACGTCTTCCAGCTCAGAGCGCAATTGACGCATGAGCTGCTGGCTTTGAGCGTTATCCCCTTTTACCTGATCGCCTGCTAAGTGCTGACGAGCGCCTGTTATGGTGTAACCCTCTAGGTATAACAGACTTCTGATTTGCCGAATAAGCATAACATCGTGACGTTGGTAGTAACGCCGATTACCACGCCGCTTAACGGGCTTTAAGTCTGGAAACTCTTGTTCCCAATAACGCAGCACGTGTGGTTTAACTGCGCACAAATCGCTCACTTCACCAATGGTGAAATAGCGTTTACTTGGAATGGGGGGCAGCTCGATATCAGGACTAATTTCCAGCATAAGCTTCTACCCGTTGTTTAAGTTTTTGACCAGGACGAAACGTTACCACCCTACGCGCCGAAATGGGGACTTCTTCACCAGTTTTTGGATTTCTTCCCGGTCTTTCACTTTTATTGCGCAATACGAAGTTGCCAAAGCCTGATAATTTGACATCGTGCCCAGCTTCTAGGGATGCACGAACTTCTTCAAAGAATTGATCAACAAACTCTTTTGATTCGCGTTTGTTAAGACCTAATTCTTCGAATAGCATCTCAGCCATCGCAGCTTTTGTTAGTGCCATAAGACCACCTTCACCATACCGCCCGTATCATCGAGTAAAGACTTGCAGGACAATGGAGCCATTAGCCACGTAGCTCAGCGCCGAACTGCTGAGTGACAGCATCCATGATGCTTGCTACCGCCGCCTCTACTTCCTGCTCTTCTAGGGTGCGCGAAAAGTCTTGCAGAATCAACCCTATAGCCACACTCTTTTTGCCTTTTTCTACCTTGTCGCCTGCATAAACATCAAACGGCAATACCGATTGAACGATTGCAGGAGCAGCATCTACGATGCACGACTGCAATTGTGACCAAGTAAGCTTCTCATCCACCAACAAGGCTAAATCACGCCTAACGTGAGGATATTTTGACACCCCTTTAGCGGCCGGTAGTTTGGCACTTTGCAATGCCTTTAACGCCACTTCAAACACAACCGGGGCGGCGTTAATATCCACAGCGTTTTGCAAACCTGGGTTCAAGCGGCCAATGTAACCAACGCTAATACCGTTGCACAAAACACTGGCTCGTTGACCAGGATGAAGCGTATCCAAAGTGCATTCACCAAAGCTTATGTCTGCACCGCCTGCGTTTCTTATTAATGCTTCTAAATCAGCTTTTACATCAAAGAAATCGACTTCTTCTGATGCGGTATTCCACGCCTCAGGTTCTCGTAACCCCACCGCTAACCCAGCTAACATTGACTGCTGAATTAAGTTGTCACCGATTTGTAAGTCATCATGAAAGCTTGCATCAAGCACGCTGTCAGGAACCGCATCACCGGCTTGTAGAAAACGCAAACCCGTTTCAAAGATACGAAGTGAACCTAATTGCCGGCTTTGATTACGACGCTGCGTATCTATTAGCCCCCCCACCAAAGTGGTGCGCATAACGGCTAAATCCGATGATATGGGGTTAGCCAAGGGCAACGCGGTTAAGTCAGGTCGTAAAGTATCTTGTTGCTCTGCATCCACAAAGCTATAGGTAACCACCTCTTGATATCCACGATTCACCAGCTGCTGCTTTATCGCTAAAGCCGATACAAACGTCTCTTTAACTTCTTGAAACACAGGGCTGTGCACAGGTGAGGTGCGAGGTAATGAATCAAACCCATTGACTCTTGCCACCTCTTCGATAAAGTCTTCTTCTATGCGTAAGTCGTAGCGATAGCTGGGTGGGGTTACCATCCAATCGTCATCTTTTCGCACACACGCAATGCCTAAGCGCTTCATGATGGTTTCAACGTTAGCAGGGTCGGGTGCAACACCGATAATGCGATGCAAACGCGATCGGCGCAATAACACCGGCTTACCGATGGGCAATGCGCTTTTGTCTTGCCAGTCGGTTACGCTGCCCGGCTTACCACCGGATAAATTCATTAATAAACCCGTGGCGTATTCAATGGCCTCTTTTTGTAAGCCAGGATCAACGCCGCGCTCAAATCGATGAGAAGATTCTGTGTGGCAGCCGTATTGACGCGGCTTACCAATGGTTCGTTCAGGCAAGAACAGCGCAGATTCAAACACAATGTTTGTGGTGTTCTCATCAACGGCTGTGGTGTTGCCACCCATAATGCCTGCAATGCCAATCGCGCCACTGTCATCGGCAATCACCGTAGTATCGCCACTGAGTTTCACTGTGCGCCCGTCAAGTAATTCAAGCGACTCACCTTCACCTGCTTCACGCACTTGAATAGAGCCTTGTAACTTATCTAAATCAAACGCGTGCATGGGTTGGCCAAGCTCCAACATAACGTAGTTGGTTACATCCACCGCAGGGTTTATAGATCGAACGCCTGCGCGTCGTAACCGTTCAGCCAACCAAGTGGGAGACGAATCAGTTAAATTAACGTTTCTTATAATGCGGCTGCAATAGCGCACACAAGAAGAACTTGGATTCACTTGCACTAGCCATTGCTCATCATGAGCAGGTGTTACGTTGGTGATTTCGTGCAACAACATCGATACATCGTTTTTCGCGCATAGATCACGCGCTATGCCTCGAATGCTTAAGCAATCGCCTCGATCGGGAGTGAGCTCTATATCGATAACGTTGTCGTTGAGTTCAAGAAATGACGACAGTAATTCACCCACGGGTGCTGATTCTGGCAGTTCCATAATGCCATCGTTACTGTCCGACAACCCCAGTTCGGCTGCTGAACACAACATACCAAACGATGCTTCACCTCGAAGTTTGGCCTCTTTTATTTCCATGCCATTAGGTAAAACGCCACCGACTTGCGCAAGGGCTGTAATCAATCCTAAGCGCGCATTCGCCGCACCGCAAACAATTTGAACCAAGTCGGAGGTGCCGCAATCGACTTCACATATGCGAAGCTTTTTCGCATCGGGGTGAGGACGAATTTTATCGATGCGAGCGATAACCACTTTGGTAAACCCAGGGTTTGCAGGCAACACTTCATCCACTTCTAACCCTAAAAAGGTCAGCTGATCGGACAAGGTATTGATATCAACCGGTGGATTGACCCACTCACGTAACCAATTTTCAGAAAATTTCATATCCCGCCCCGCCTAGTGAAACTGCGCCAGAAAACGCATATCGTTTTCAAAGAACTGACGCAAATCGGTTACGCCATAACGAAGCATCGCCAAGCGTTCCACACCCAATCCAAAGGCATAACCGGTAAAAGCTTCGTTATCAATCCCTACTGACTTAAACACCTCAGGATGAACAACACCAGAACCTAACACCTCTAACCATGGGCCTTTGTTGATGCGAATGTCTACTTCAGCTGATGGCTCGGTAAACGGAAAATACGAGGGGCGAAAACGAATCTCGCAATCGTCCTGATCGAAAAAGCGTTGTAGAAAACCTTCTAGGTGCCCCATTAAATCGGTTAACCCCACATCTCTATCCACTAACAACCCTTCCACTTGGTGAAACATGGGCGAGTGGGTTTGATCCGAATCACAGCGATACACACGCCCGGGCGCAAGGATTCTTAGCGGCGGCTGGTTGGCCGACATATGCCGAATTTGCACCGATGAAGTGTGCGTTCGCAGTAAACGCGAGGCATCAAAATAAAACGTATCGTGCATGGCACGCGCGGGGTGATGCGCAGGAATATTCAGCGCTTCAAAGTTATGGTGATCATCTTCTATTTCAGGCCCGTGTACGGTGCTAAAACCCAACGAACCAAACAAGGCGCAAATGCGTTCTATGGTTAAGCTCACGGGGTGTAAGCCACCTTGATAACCTGCGCGCCCTGGCAGCGATACATCTAATGCATCGGCGGCTAATTTCTCAGCCAGTGCGTGTTGATCTAAAACGAGCTTGCGCTCATCTAGTAAACCCTGCACTTGCTGTTTTATTTTATTAACCGCTTGCCCAGCTGCAGGCTTTTCTTCTTTAGGCAATTGGCCCACCGCTTTAAGAGCATCGGTTAAACGCCCTTTTTTACCAAGCAGCTCGACGCGCGTTGCTTCTAATGCATCGGGCGAGTGCGCATCGGCAATCATGCCTTTTGCATCGTTTAGGAGTTGATCTAAGTCCAGTGCCATGGGGCTACCTGTTGAGTGTGTTCGGGCACAAAAAAGGGAAAGCCCAACTCGGCGTTTGCCGGTTGAGCTTTCCCTCGTCGATAAGGCGTAACCGGTTCTTCGGTTAGGCTTGCGTTGCAAGTCCTGCTTTGGCCTTATCGACAATGGCCGTAAACGCTTGTGCATCAGCGATGGCGATGTCGGCTAGCATTTTGCGATCTACTTCGATCTGCGCAAGCTTAAGGCCTTGAATCATTCGGCTGTACGTCATGCCATTCTCACGAGCTGCCGCGTTTATACGGGCAATCCATAAGCGACGGAACATGCGCTTCTTTTGCTTTCTATCGCGGTAAGCGTATTGACCCGCTTTGATAACCGCTTGCTTAGCAACACGAAAGACTCGGCTACGCGCGCCGCGGTAACCTTTCGCCTGCTTTAAGATTTTCTTGTGGCCAGCTCTTGCTGTGACGCCGCGTTTTACTCTTGGCATTGCAAAATCTCCTTAGCGTGCGTTGGGTAGCATGCGTTTGATTAACACCACATCACTGTCGTGCACCATAGATTTACCGCGCAGATGACGCTTACGCTTGGTGCTTTTCTTGGTGAGGATGTGGCGCAGGTGAGATTGCTTGCGCTTGAAGCCACCGGAACCTGTGCGCTTAAAACGCTTGGCTGCTCCGCTGACAGATTTTTGCTTATTACCTGGCACTGTTGTACTCCTAAAACGTTGTGAGGCATAACACCCCAACCATAGATCGCTTACCGACGTCATAGTGCGATACGTCGGTAAAGCGGCAGACCCTCAACCTCAAAAAATGGGTTTCGGGCGCTGACCCGCAAGCAAAGCCTGCCGATCAGTCTTTATGTTTCCCCACAGAGATAACCCTGCAGGGGCCGTAAATTGTACAACAGACGCACAGCTCATGCCTGCTGTCGATTTGATCCTAGAGGCTCAAACAGTCTTTTTTGGAGCGATGACCATGACCATCTGACGCCCTTCAAGCTTTGGAAACTGCTCTACTGCGCCGAATTCGCTTAAATCTTCCTCAACGCGTTTGAGCAGCTGAGCACCTAGCTCCCGGTGCGCCATTTCGCGCCCACGGAATCGTAGTGTGATTTTGGTCTTGTCACCATTTTCCAAGAATTTCACCAAATTCCTTAATTTGACCGCGTAGTCACCGTCTTCGGTGTTAGGTCGGAACTTGATTTCCTTGATTTGAACCGTTTTCTGCTTCTTCTTGGCAGAATTCTGGCGTTTGCTCATTTCGAACTTAAAACGCCCGTGGTCCATGATTTTGCAGACTGGGGGCTCTGCGTTTGGTGAAATTTCCACCAAATCCAGACTAACCCCTTTTGCGTGGGCAATGGCATCGTCGATTGCGACCACCCCGATTTGCTCGCCGTCCTGACCGATCAACCGAACTTCGGAAGCCGTGATTTCATCATTCTTCCGATTGATCTTTTTATTTGCTGAAATACCTTATTCCTCCACTGCGGAGCTAGCTCTTGAAGCTACTTCCGTCAGTAATTTTTGCTGAATATCATCGATGGAAAACGTACCGAGATCTTCGCCACTGCGAGTGCGTACAGCCACTTCGCGGTTAGCCACTTCTCGCTCGCCTGCCACCAATAAATAGGGTACGCGTTCTAGCGTCCATTCGCGGATCTTAAAGCCGATCTTCTCATTCCGCAAATCACACTCAGTGCGTAGCCCGCTATTTTGCATAATTTTGGCCACTTCCTCAACGTAGGCGGCGTGTTTATCGGTGATATTAAGCACAACCGCTTGCACAGGCGCCAACCAAAGCGGTAATCGGCCTTCATGTTGTTCAATTAATATACCGATGAAGCGCTCGAAGGAACCGATAGTGGCACGATGAAGCATCACAGGAACTTCTTTTTCGCCACTTTCGGCAACGAAACTGGCATCCAGTCGCCCAGGCATCGAAAAATCCACCTGCATGGTGCCGCATTGCCAAACACGGCCAATGCAATCGCGCAAAGAAAATTCAATTTTAGGACCGTAGAAGGCCCCCTCACCGGGTAATTCCTCCCAAGGCAAATTGGCAGAGTCTAGGGCCACAGCCAGTGCTTTCTCAGCTCTATCCCATGCCTCGTCGCTGCCAACCCGCTCAGGAGGCCGCGTCGACAAACGATAGATGATGTCAGTGAAGCCGAAATCGGCGTACACCTTGTGCAAGAATTCAATGAATTTTGCCACCTCGGACTGGATGTCTTTTTCAGCGCAAAAAATATGTCCATCATCTTGCGTGAACGCGCGTACTCGCATAATGCCGTGCAACGCACCTGACATTTCATTGCGATGACACGAACCAAATTCTGCGTAACGAAGCGGCAAGTCACGGTAGCTTTTTAAACCTTGATTAAACACTTGCACGTGGCACGGACAATTCATTGGCTTTACCGCATAACGTCTGTCATCGGTTTCCACATTGAACATGTTGTCGCCAAATTTATCAGCGTGCCCACTTTTCTCCCACAAGCTGTAGTCCACCACTTGCGGTGTATTAATTTCTAAGTACCCATCTTCCACCTGACGAGCACGCATGTACTGCTCCACCGCTTGGTAAATCGCCCAGCCGCGTGGATGCCAAAACACCATGCCAGGTGCTTCTTCTTGCAGATGAAATAAGTTGAGCTTTTTGCCGATCTTTCTGTGATCGCGTTTTTCCGCCTCAGCTATGTTGTTTAAATGTGTTTTTAGCGCTTTTTTATCGGCAAAAGCGGTACCGTAGATGCGTTGTAGCATCTGGTTATTGGAATCACCGCGCCAATAAGCACCGGCCAACTTCGTTAACTTAAACGCTTTTAAATGATTGGTATTAGGCACATGTGGGCCGCGACATAAATCCGTGAAGTCGCCTTGTTTATACAAAGACAAGGTTTCATTCGATGGAATGCTATCGATGATTTCCGCTTTATAGTCTTCGCCTAATTCTTTAAAGAATGCTTTCGCCTCATCACGAGATAAGGTGCTGCGTTCAATTTTGTCACCGCTTGAAGCAAGCTCTGCCATACGCTTTTCAATGGCTTCAAAATCTTCTGGTGTAAACGAGCGCTCGTAAGCAAAGTCGTAATAAAAACCGTCGTCAATGACAGGCCCTATGGTAACTTGCGCTTCTGGGTACAGCTGCTTTACCGCTTGCGCCAGTAAGTGAGCGGTGGAATGACGTATGAGCGGTAAGGCTTCATCGCTTTTATTGGTAACGATAGCAAGCGCAGCATCGTTTTCAATCACGTGGCTGGTATCCACCAGCTCACCGTCCACAACGCCTGCAAGCGCTGCTTTGGCAAGGCCTGCACCAATATCGGCGGCCACATCAAAAACGGATACAGGATTAGCGAACTGGCGTGCACTGCCGTCTGGCAGAGTAATTTGAGGCATGTTGTTCTCGCTCAGTGGTGACCCCTACGAAAGGCCACGTGTTGGTTCAGTGGTGGCCACTACGGGAGGCCACGTGTGCGTTTATGGATACGTATGTAATCCCAAGAGTGTAGATCACTGATGGGATGGATGGTTTTGAAAGCAAGGCACGGGCCTTTGGCCTTCGTTGCGCGTGAGGTACAGGTGTTAAGCCAGTACGTCAAGTTGACCAAAGAGGGCAGCACAAGTAACATTACCGCTTGACGGCAGGCGCGTAGCTCAGTTGGTTAGAGCATCACCTTGACATGGTGGGGGTCGGTGGTTCGAATCCACTCGCGCCTACCACTTTCGCTTACCACTTTCTTTGGCCCCCTATTGCCGCACGGCCCATAGCAATGGCAACCGGACGCGGCCAATGCTCATGCCGACACTCGAACTCTCATCATTAACCGCCCTCTCTCCGGTGGACGGACGCTACGCGTCAAAAACGGCCTCGCTCAGAGAACATTTTAGCGAGTTTGCGTTAATTCGCGAACGTGTGCGCGTTGAAATTGCTTGGTATTTGCACCTTGCCGATCGCCCAGACATTCCCGAGCTGCCTGCTCCAGATGCAGACGCTCGGCATGCGCTAGTAACGCTTGCAGAAAATTTTTCGGTAGACGATGCGGCGGCGGTTAAAAAAATTGAGCGCACCACCAATCATGATGTGAAAGCGGTTGAGTATTTTTTAAAGGACACCTTTGCAAAGCATGCCACTTTGCAACCCCATAACGAATTTTTGCACTTTGCGTGCACTTCAGAAGATATCAACAATTTATCTTACGCGTGCATGCTGAAACGCTGGCGCGAAACGCATCTGTTACCTGCGTTAAATGAACTGAATACAATATTAAATGACTTTGCTATTGCCCAAGCCGATACACCATTACTGAGTCGAACCCATGGGCAAACCGCTAGCCCGTCCACCATGGGTAAAGAATTTGCCAACGTTGCCCATCGTTTAAAGCGTCACACCCAGGCTATTCAAAACGTTGAGCTTCTAGGAAAAATTAACGGCGCCGTGGGTAACTTTAACGCGCACGTATCCGCCTATCCAGACGTCAACTGGCAGGAACTCTCTGGCTCTTTCATTAAATCGTTAGGTTTAGAAGCCAACACACACACCACGCAAATCGAGCCTCACGATTTCATTGCTGAAATGTTCGATGCGTTAGCGCGATACAACGTAACGCTAATTGACTTTGCGCGTGATGTGTGGGGTTACATTTCCCTAGGTTATTTAAAACAAAAAACGGTGGCAGGTGAAGTGGGCAGCTCTACCATGCCGCATAAAGTGAACCCCATTGATTTTGAAAACGCAGAAGGCAATTTAGGTTTAGCCAATGCGGTGTTTGATCACTTGTCGCGTAAGTTACCCATATCTCGTTGGCAACGAGACTTAACCGATTCCACTGTTCTCAGAAATTTAGGTGTGGGTGCAGGTTATACAGAGATCGCGTTCTCCTCTTTACACAAAGGCATCGGTAAATTAGATGTAAACGAAGCAGCCCTTGCCGCCGATTTAGACAATGCTTGGGAAGTGCTAGCCGAACCGATTCAAACGGTGATGCGTCGTTACGGTTTACCTGAACCTTATGAGCAGCTAAAAGCCTTAACTCGCGGGCAAACCATCACACAAGCCACCATTGCCGAATTTATCGAAGGCTTAGATATGCCTGCTGATGCTAAAGAACAATTAAAAACATTAACGCCTTCTAACTACATCGGTATTGCCGCAAAGCTTGCCAAAGAGGTTTAAGCCAGTATGCAGCTTAAGTCATTGCAGTGGCCAGATGGGTTAAGCGATCAAACGTTCTTAGATCAATACTGGCAAAAAAAACCGTTGTTAATACGAGGCGCAATTCCTGATTTTGAAACACCGGTTAGCCCGAATGAATTGGCCGGGATGTCATTAGAAGACGGCACAGCGCCTCGCATCATCACGCAACAAGCTAATGGTCAGTATCAGTTAGAACATGGCCCGTTTGCCGATGATCGTTACAATTCTATCGGTGATAAAGACTGGTCGTTAATGATTACCGATTGCGAGAAGCATTGGCCACAGCTTCTTGCGTGGATTGAACCGTTTCGTTTTGTGCCGCGCTGGCGTATGGACGATTTAATGATCAGCTTTGCCCCTGACAAAGCATCCGTGGGCGCGCACATTGATGAGTACGATGTTTTCTTATTACAAGCCAGCGGCACCAGGCGTTGGCACATCGACGCCTCTGACAATCCGAATACCCAACTGGTTGAAGGATCAGATCTTCGAATACTTGCAAATTTCAGCGCAACCGATACTTGGGATTTAGCACCCGGAGATGTGTTGTATTTACCACCCGGTGTTCCTCACCATGGTATTGCCGTTGGAAACGATTGCACCACTTGGTCGATTGGCTTTCGGGCACCTTCGAATTTAGATGTGTTGGATGTATTCAGTGAGGTGTTATTGGACAACTTAGCGTTAGTCCGATTGCAAGACCCTGCGTTGCAAGCCAACAATGGCGCCGAGATTAAACCCGAGGCATTAGCGGCGTTACGTACTCTTTGGGAAACCGCCACCACACTGAGTGATGAAGAATTAATTCGCTTAAGCGGGCACCTTCTCACCCGCGGCGGCATTACTTTAGAAGACGAAAGCGCAGAGGTACCTAATTGGAACGGGCAAACGTTGCAATGGCACTCATTTTCTCAAGTGGGGTATGTGGTTCAAGGTGATGCCGCGGAACTCTTCGTGAACGGTGATGCCTACGCTTGTAGCGCACGCTTTGCAAAAGCAATGGCCGATTCAGTGAAAAACCTAAAAGTACCGGCTGAATTAAGTGCATCAGACCAGCAAACGCTTCATAAGCTATTGGCAACCCACGTGTTAACGTTAACCGATGACAGCGAATTCACCTAAACAATCGAATTGGAAATTTGTAAGCACTCTTACGCTACTAGCAACCCTGGTGCTGAGCGCCTGCCAAACCATCGCGAACAACGATAGAGATACCCGCCCGGGCACGTTTTTAAATCCACCCAAATTAGGCGCAATCATTACCCCACGCGTAGGCTCGGTGGTTTGCTTAAATGAGCTGGATGCATTGGGCATGGTGCGCACCGGATTCTTTACCCAAAGCTGCCGCACCTTAACCAGTGAGATGGTGCTAGTAGCAGAATCCATTGAACGTGTGGATGCCGGTGAAGGTATGGTGATCATGATTAAAACCACGTTCGAAGGTGCACCTGCGTGGGTGCCTATCCCTTGGCATGATTGGGTGTAACCCCCTACAAATTGATCAAAATAGCGAGTTGCTCTAGACACCACCAACTGGGGTGTTAGACTGGCTGGGCCTAATAATGTCTTCTTAAATAACGTCTTAGATTTACTTAGTCATATTTATATAGTCAATTGAAGGCCTCAACCACTGGAGCTTATAAATGATCAAAAATATTAAAATCGCTGCCATCAGTGCAGCGTTAGCACTTGGCTTGGCAGGTAATGCCGCAGCTCAAGAACTGAAATTTTTCACCATCGGTACTGGCGGTACTGCCTTCACTTACTACCCAGTAGGTGGCGTTATTGCTAACGCTATCTCCAAGCCTCCGGGCTCTCGCGAATGTGGCGAAGGCGGTTCGTGTGGTGTTGAAGGGCTTATTGCATCGGCTGTTTCATCTCGCGGATCTGTTGACAACGTTAACGCCATAACCTCTGGGCTACGTAATTCTGGGTTTGCCCAATCTGACGTAGCATTCTGGGCTTACACTGGCACAGGCACTATGGAAGGCAGTGAGCCAGCAACCGATCTTCGCACCATTGCTGCTCTGTTTGAAGAACACATTCACTTAGTTGCCTTGGCCGATAGCAACATCAATTCTGTTGCTGATTTAAAAGGTAAGCGTGTGTCTCTTGATGAGCCAGGCTCAGGCACCTACGTTGATGCGCTGTTAATCTTAGAAGCCAATGGCTTAAGCTCTGATGACTTAACACCTGAAGCGCTAAAAGGTGCTGCCGCATCAGAAGCTCTACGTAACGGTAAAATTGATGCGTTCTTCGTGGTTACGGGTTACCCAACCGGTGCTATCGTTGAATTAGCGTCAGCAGCTGATATCAAATTGGTTCCTATCGATGGCGACGGCGCAGCCGCACTAACCGACAAATATGGCTTCTTCGCAATTTCAGATATTCCTGATGATGCGTACGAAGGTGTTGCTGGAGTATCCACGGTATCGGTTGGTGCTCAGTGGTTCACCTCCGCCAAAGAAGATGAAGAACTGATTTACAACATCACCAAAGCCTTATGGAACGATGAGTCTCGTAAGCTACTGGATGTGGGCCATGCGAAAGGTCAGAACATCACACCCGATACGGCTTTAGCCGGTGTGGGCGTTCCTCTACACGCAGGTGCAGAGCGTTTCTACAAAGAAGTTGGCTTGATCAAGTAAGATTAAAAGCTGTCATTATGGCCTCGGCGCTTAGCTCATTGATACGGTTAATGAGTTTAAGCGGCCGAGGCTTTTTTATTTAGTCATACGATGTTTGTACATTTTTCCTGTCTTACTTAAAAGAGCTTAGCCATGAGCACTGATACCACACCAGAGCTAACCCCTGAACAGCTGGCTGAGATCGAGCGAAAATACGACCCTGAAACCGCTTTTCGTACCACCGGTAAATCGCTTGGATTTTTAATAGCTGCAACGCTTGTGGCTATGTCGGTTTACCATTTTTATGCATCAGGCTTTGGCCTAATACGCGAGATTCTACATCGCGGCATCCACATCTCTTTTGTACTCGGATTGGTTTTCTTACTCTTTGGTTATAGAAAAACCGATGCGGCCCTCGCACCAAAAGCCTGGTATCGCCTTGAGGGTGTGCCGCTCATCGATATATTGTTTGCCTTGCTGGCCGTTGCAGCCGCCATGTACTTACCGCTGTTGTCACCAGAAGCGCTTGCTAGACGCGTAGGGAATCCATCCCCGATTGATATATTCATGGGCTCTACCCTGCTTATTCTTACCTTAGAAGCCACCCGCCGAAGCGTTGGCCCAACGCTACCCATTATTGGTTTGGTATTTATCGCCTTTGCGTATTTTGGGCCTTATATGCCAGGGGCTCTTAAGCATGGCGGCTCCTCTTGGCTGGGCATCATCAACCACCTTTACATGACCAACCAAGGCATTTACGGAATCGCTATTGGCGTTATGGCGCAGTATGTTTTCCTGTTCATCCTTTTTGGTGTGTTGGCCACGCGCATTGGGTTGGGGCAACTCTTTATCGACTTTGCCATGGTTATTGCCGGGCGTTTTTCAGGTGGTCCAGCCAAGGTAGCGATATTTTCATCAGCCTTCATGGGCACCATCTCCGGTTCGTCCATTGCCAATACGGTAACCACGGGCGCACTGACCGTACCTGCTATGAAAAGAGTTGGATACCCGCCCCACTTTTCTGGGGCCGTTGAGGCTACGGCCTCCACCGGGGGGCAAATCACACCGCCCATCATGGGTGCTGCTGCATTCATCATGGTGGAGTATTTAGAAATACCACTAAGAGATGTTTTAGCTGCTGCGTTGTTTCCAGCGTTATTGCATTACTTTGGTATTTTTATCATGGTGCACTTAGAAGCTAAGAAACTCGGCTTACGTGGGCTGCGTGCAGAAGAGCTTCCTAAAATGGGTATTGTTCTTAAAGACCACTGGTTAAGCTTAATACCGTTAATCATTTTGGTATATCTAATTTTATCGGGCAAAACGCCTGATTTTGCTGCGGTGTACGGCATCATTGCTTGCGTTGTTGTGGGTTTCTTAAACCCGAACCACAGGCTTTCCATCAAAGATCTTTGGGATACTCTTGCGCTTGGTGCCAAGAATACTTTAGCTGTGGGAGCGGCGGCGGCAACCGTGGGTGTTGTGGTTGGCGTGGTTACCCTAACTGGGGTTGGCTTTCGTCTTGGCTATGTGGTTATTCAAACCGCTACCGATATGGGCACCACATTAAGCTCCTTACCTGTTCTTGGGTATTTCTCTGTTACGCAATGGGCGCTATTTTGTTCACTGATTATGATCGCCATTTCGTGCATCATCATGGGCGCAGGCATTCCCACCACAGCTACGTACATTATATTGGTTGCCGTTGCCGCCCCCGCACTGGCGCAACTTCAAGTTGAACCACTCGTGGCTCACTTCTTTGTTTTCTATTACGGTGTTTTGGCCGACATCACGCCACCTGTGGCACTTGCAGCGTATGCTGCCGCAGGAATTGCTGGGTCAAACCCATTTAAAACTGGCAACACCGCCTTTCGATTGGGCATAGCCAAAGCACTGGTTCCGTTCGTGTTTGTTTATTCACCGGCGTTATTGTTGGTTGCCAATGGTTTCACTTGGTGGGCATTTACCGTTACTTTAATAGGTGCCATGTTAGGCATCGCCTCATTAGGTGTTGCGTTTTCAGGATACTTTTTTGCGTTGTTAAAAACGTGGGAACGGTGGTGGATTGCACTGGTATCTTTCTTGTTCATTGCACCAGGATTAGCCACCATGGGTGTTGGTATTTTATTGATGCTACCCATCGTGCTGATGAATATAAAACGTGGAAAACAAGTTAGGGCGCCCAGTTCAACGGGCTAGTTCAACGGGCTAGTTCAAAGGCTAGCTCAACGGGCTAGAGCTTTAAATTATTTACGCCCAATCTAATTTAAATTACTTACGTCCAATCTAAAATGACTTTACCTGATTGGCCAGAATTCATGGTGTCAAAGCCTTTTTCAAAATCGGCTTGCTGAAATTGATGAGTAATGACCTTACTCACATCCAGCCCGTTTTCAAGCATGGCAATCATTTTGTACCATGTCTCAAAGATTTCTCGCCCATATACCCCTTTAATGGTGATGGCTTTAAAAACAACCGGGCTCCAATCCATTGGTTTTTTACCCGAGGGTATTCCTAGCAAGGCAAGTTTTCCACCCATCACAAGGTTGTCAATCATCTGATCTAGCGCAAGCTGATTACCCGACATCTCTAAGCCAATATCAAACCCTTCTTTTATACCCAGCCTTTGTTTAACCTCATGTAAGTCTTCAGTTGCTGTGTTCACGGTTACCACATCACAAACCGTTGCCGCCAGTTCCAACCGCTTTGAGTTGATATCTGTTATTACAATATGACGAGCTCCTGCATGCCGAGCCACAGCGGCTGCCATTATGCCAATGGGGCCTGCACCGGTAATCAGAACATCTTCACCCACTAGATCAAAACTTAACGCGGTGTGCACGGCATTACCTAATGGGTCGAGAATAGCGCCGATGTCATCCGAGATGGAGTCGGGTAAGCTAACCACGTTAAAGGCAGGCAAGCTTAAGTATTCAGCAAACGCACCTGGTTCATTTACACCAATGCCGCGCGTTTCAGGGTCAAGATGAAATTTTCCAGCGCGGCTTTGCCGAGACTGTTTACCAATTAAGTGCCCTTCACCACTGCAGCGCTGACCTAAGGCAAGCCCTTGAACTTGGCTACCCATCTCAACAATAACGCCTGCGAATTCATGGCCAATGATCAATGGCACCGGCACGGTGGCTTGCGCCCATTCATCCCAATTCCATATGTGCATATCGGTTCCGCAAATACCGGTTTTGCGAATACGAATCAGCACATCTTCTGGGCCTATCGAGGGAATGGGTGCTTGTTCTTCCCACAATCCTTTTTTAGCATGCGCTTTTACCAACGCCGTCATGGTGCTACTCATGACAAAACCCCTGTGGATTTACCCGCTTTTTCAAATGCACCTAGTGCTTGATTTAAATTGTCACGCGTTAACGATGCGTTCATTTGCGTGCGAATTCGTGCTTGACCTTTAGGAACAACGGGGAAGAAAAATCCACTAACGTATACCCCTTGTTTAAATAACTCACTGGCCATTTGCTGTGCAAGATGGGCATCACCCAACATCACAGGAATAATTGGATGCTCACCGGGCAGCACATCAAAACCCAGTGCTTCTAATCCATCACGCCAATATTTAGCGTTGTCAAATAACTGAAGTCGTAACGCATCACCTTGCTCTACTAAGTCGATCACGGCAAGCCCTGCGGCCACGATGGCAGGTGGAAGTGAATTAGAAAATAAATAGGGACGCGCTCGCTGCCTAAGTAAATCTATAACGGGTTGGGCCCCTGCAATGTAACCACCGATTGACCCGCCTAAGGCTTTACCGAGTGTGCCTGTTAGCACATCAACATCAGATGCAAAATGCGCAGGGGTTCCTCGGCCATTGGGGCCTAAAATACCGGTGCTATGGCAATCATCTACCATCACTAGGGCATCGTATTGTTTTGCCAATGCTGTGATTTGAGGTAACTTAGCCAGATACCCATCCATACTGAACACGCCATCGGTCGCAATCATGATGAACCGTGCGCCGTCGTTTCGTGCCGCCTTCAGTTGCGCCTCTAAACTATCCATATCAGAATTTGCGTAACGATACCGCTTGGCTTTACACAATCGCACCCCGTCTATGATGGAGGCGTGGTTTAACGAATCGGATACGATGGCATCTTCTGCACCCAACAAGGGTTCAAACAATCCCCCATTCGCATCAAAACAGGCCGCAAATAAAATGGAATCGTCTTTACCTAAAAATTTTGCTATGCGATTTTCAAGTTGTCGATGAAGGGTTTGTGTGCCACAAATAAAACGCACCGACGCCATACCCAAACCATGGGTTTCCAAGGTTTGTGTTGCCGCTTGTATCAACGTTGGGTTATCGGCTAAGCCCAAATAATTGTTAGAACAAAGATTGATAACTTTATGTTCACCTACGTTTATGGTACCTCGCTGAGGTGACGTGATCAAACGTTCGGATTTCATCAAACCATCACGTTGAATATCAGCAAGTGTGGTTGTAATGTGGTTTAAGAAGGCATCAGTCATACTTATACCGCCTCTGTTATTTGTTGGCTAAGGTGTTCATCGCTCGGTGATACTGAAACCATTGCATCGCAATGACACTGATGGCATTTTTTATAACACCCTCTTCCATCATAGCTATTGCATCATCGGCTTTCACCACGTGAACGAGAATGTCTTCATCTTCTGCGTCCAGCCCATGCACACCGCCTACGTTTGAAAGATCTGTTTCTGCGTAATAGATAAATACTTGCTCGGTGGTGGAACTGGGGCTTGAATAATATTGACGCACTAAACGCGGGTTAACCAGATCAATGCCTGCCTCTTCTTTCGCTTCACGCACGGCCACAGCTTCGGGTTCTTCACCTGGCTCTACCATACCTGCAATGGTTTCCATTAACCAAGGATTAGTAGCTTCCAGACGCGCACCATAACGAAACTGTTCAACCAAGGCCACAGTATCAGACGATGGATCATGAGCAAGCACGCCTATCACATTGCCGCGATTCAACACTTCACGATCAACCACACCGGTCCAACCGCCGTTGAATTTGGTGTGTTTGAATTTTGCGCGCGACAAGGAATAGAAGCCATCATAAATGGCTTCATCACCTAAAAATTCCCATTCTTTTTTATGTTCACTCATTCGCTAGCCCACCCTTGAAGTATTTTTTCCATTGCCGCTACATCATCAAGCCGATCAACACCGTGAGCGGTGGCTTCCTTCACCTCATCGACGTGAATTTTATAACCTGCATCGAGCACCCGAAGTTGTTCAAGCTGTTCTGATGATTCTAAGTTCGATGATTTTAGATCGGCATAAAGATTAAGAAATTCAGCCCGGTAGGCGTACATACCGATATGAATACAGGCCTCACTCGGCACAGCCTCATTTTGTTGTTCTCGAACAAACGGTATCGCAGCACGACTAAAATACAACGCCATTCCAGAATGATCACGAACCACTTTTACACGATCTGGATTTTGCCAATCTTCATAACTTTGCACTGGAAAACATAAGGTTGCCATTGCAGCCTCTGGGTGCTGATTTAAATTAGCGGCTATTCGGTCTATGTGCTCACTGGGCATACCAGGCTCATCGCCTTGCAATCCCACAACACGTGTATCACCTACCCAGTTTTTCACCTTAGCAACTTCTGCAATTCGATCGGTGCCGCTGGGGTGATCGGCTCGCGTCATAACCACATCCACATCAACGTTCATGCACACAGCGGCAATGCGCTCATCATCGGTTGCCACAACCACAGAAGCTGCGCCCGACGCATTAGCTCGCTCCACCACATGCAAAATCATGGGCTTACCCAGCAGTGGGTGCAGTGGTTTTCCTGGAAAACGCGTTGAGGCATAACGCGCTGGAATCACCACATGAAAACCTGCGGATGCGTTCGTGCTCATCGGATACCTTGTTGGGTTTGTCGATAGGATGTATGTAATCGATCTTCAATATCGGCAACGGCATTTGATAAGACAGGGCTTAATACCGCTTTAACGCACACTTCATATATAGGGGTAGCGTCTGAGTAAGCCTTCATCAATGGCTTTACTTTCACCGCATCCTTTGAAGTGATAACAATCGGGTGCTCATCACTGAACTGTAAATCCGTTACCGACCAAACGTGATGATCGGGTTTAGGGTGTTCAATCACGTCCACACCGGCTCGCATCAATTGCCGAAAGAAACGAGCGGGGTCACCAATCCCCGCCACGGCATGCACCTTACGCCCACTGAGTATACTCACAGGCAAGTGCTCTTCTTGTGCACAATTTACCTTTTGCAAATAGGTTTGTATTAAGTGGAAGTCACCTGATGGAATGTCGGACGGTATCGTTTTTATGGCCGTGTTTGTTGCCGAATTGGTAGTCGTATTGAAAGTCGTAATTTTTGCCGTATCAGTATCGGCTGGCGCGCTGTTGGCATTGGCAAAATCATCAGCAGGCGTTGAGGTTCGATGGTATGCAATGAGTGATACCTTTTTCAACCGTGAAATCGGTTCACGCAGCGGCCCTGCAGGTAATAGCCAACCGTTACCAAAACCACGCGCCTCATCCACCACAACAATTTCTGCATCGCGCGCCATCGCATAATGTTGCAAACCATCATCACTGAATACAATGTCAACGTTGTGTTGCTGCACGATGGCTTGAACTGCTGCTGCTCTGTCGGCACAAACGCACACCGGCACACCTGTTGATTGCGCCAACATCACAGGCTCATCACCCACATCGGCAGGGTTTGATGTGGGCAAGACATGCTGAGGCGTTTTAATGTTGTTACCACCATATCCTCTTGCCACAATGCCTGGCCGCCAGTCCATCTCTTGAAAGGTGTTAACAAGTGCAGCCGTTAACGGGGATTTACCCGTACCACCCACGCTAATATTGCCCACCACAACCACAGGAACCAACGCTTTTTTTGTGCGTAAGAGGTTAAGTCGGTACAACAGCCTGCGCAAAACCACCAAAGCTTGCATCACTAACGAAACAGGCCACAGCAACAGGGCCAAAAACGTTCGCCGCTGCCAAGCTTGTTCAAGCTTACTCATGAAAACTGCAGTTGATGCAACTTGCTGTAATGAGCGTTTTTAGCTATTAACTCACTGTGCGAGCCCTGCTCAACCACTTTCCCTTCTTTCATCACGATGATGCGATCAGCGTTTTCTATTGTGGATAAACGATGCGCCACCACTAGAGTGGTTCGACCTTGCATCAATGTATCCAAACCTTGCTGCACTTTGCGCTCAGATTCATTATCAAGTGCTGATGTGGCTTCATCCAAAATCAGAATGGGAGCGTTTTTTAACAGTGCGCGCGCAATGGCCACCCGTTGGCGCTGCCCACCAGAGAGCATGATGCCGTTTTCGCCAACCAACGTTTCATAGCCCTTGTCTAGCCCTAATATAAAATCATGTGCATGGGCTGCAACACAAGCCGCTTCTACCGTTTCTTGGCTTACTGAATCGCCCGTACCGTAGGCGATGTTATTCATGATGGTGTCGTTAAATAAAACCACATCTTGGCTTACGTAAGAGATGGTGTCTCTTAAAGACGCTAAGGTATAATCTTGAATGGGTGTGCCGTTTATGCTGATGCTACCGCTGTCAAATTCATACATGCGAGGCAATAAACTGATTAGCGATGTTTTTCCGCTGCCCGATTCACCCACTAAGGCAATGGTTTCACCTGAACGGATGCTAATTGATACCCCGTTTAACACGGCCGGTTTATCTGGCCGGTACGCCATGGTAACGCCCTGATATTCAATGGAACTAACCGGGTGAGTTATAACTTCGGTGCCTGTATCGATTTCAGATTCTAAATCTAATGTGGAAAATAGGCTTTCACCGGCTGCAATGCCTTGCTGAATTTGGCTATTCAACGTTGTTAGCCGTCGCATGGGGGCGAACAATAACAACATAGCCCCGATGAACGACATAAATTGCCCAGGGCTTAAACTGTCGTCACCCAACATAGGCCCAGACGCCACATACACAATAATGGCTAATGCGATAGCCACCAATAGTTGAATGAGTGGTACGTTCAATGCGCGAATTTTTGTTTCACGCATATTGAAACGTCGATTCGATTCGTTCACCAATTCAAAGCGTTCTATCTCGTTGTCTTGGCCACCAAATATTTTCACCACGCGACTGCCATCAATGGCTTCTTGAATAACGTGGCTGACATCACCCATCGAATTTTGTATGTTTCGGCTCGCTTTGCGAAACTGCTTACTCACGCGCCCTACAATCAAACCGATGATGGGGCCGATGATTAAAAAACATAAGGACAGCTGCCAGCTGTGCCAGAACATTAATGCCAATAGCCCAATGGACGTTAAGGTGTCACGCACAAATACCGTCAGTGACGTACTTGCCGCGTTAGCCACTTTCTGAGAATTGAAAGTGATGCGAGAAATCAGTTCCCCTGAACTGGCTTCATCATAAAAAGAGGTGGGAAGCGTTAAGTATTTATTGAACACTTCCGAGCGAAGCTGTTTGATCACAGCCCACCCTACCCAAGCCATGTAATAGGTTGATGCATAACCAGCGGCCCCTCGCACGATAAACAATACGATGATGGCAACGGGCACAAACCATACGGCTGTTTGGTCTTTCTGGGCAAACCCACCGTCTAACATCGGTTGCAATAATGCGGCAAAAGCGGTGTCGGTTAATGCAAAACCCACCATGCCTAAAACGGCGTAACCAAAGCGCACCCAATGGGGGCGCACGTAGGCTAACAACCGGCGATAGGTATCACTCGCGCGTGGCGCTGTTGTCACAAGCGTTAGGGGCTGTGAGAGGTGGCAATGGACATGCGCGATAAACCTAATTGCGCAGCCGCATCCATAGCCGTAACAACGGCCTGATGAGGCGTTTGCGCATCCGCACGTATGGTAATGGGAATATCACGTTGACCACCGGTTAAATCGAAAAGAGCCTGACGTAAGGTTTCTATATCGGTGTTAACCAATTCGGTATCGTTTATAAAAAACTTACCCGCTGCATTCACCACCACCTCATAACGCTCAGGCGGTGACTCCACTGGGTCTTCAGCGGCTTTGGGCAATTGCAAAGAAATTTCAGATTCTTTTTGAAACGTGGTGGACACCATAAAGAATATGAGCAGCAAGAACACAACGTCGATCAACGGCGTTAAGTTCAGCTCTAATTCTTCACGAGCTCGCCTGCGAAACTTCATGCCGCAGCCTTCCCCGGACGCGCCTGACGTTTTTGCAACACATCCACAAGCTTCAACGATTCTTTTTCCATCCCCACCACTAGGCCATCGACCTTGCCACGGAAATAGCGATAAAAAATCAGCGCAGGTATCGCAATCATCAAACCACTGGCGGTGGTAATTAGCGCTTGCGAAATACCGCCTGCCAGCTGGGCTGGATTACCCACACCCACGGTTGTAATGTTGGTAAACACTTTTATCATGCCCACAACCGTTCCCAGCAGCCCCAATAAAGGCGTGATGGCGGCAATGGTGCCCAAAGCGTTTAAATATCGTTCCAGTTCATGAGCAACCTGCCCGCCCACCTCTTCGATGGCCTCCTTCATCGCGTCGCGGTTTTTGTGCCGGTTTAATAACCCAGCCGCAATAACTCGCCCTAAAGGTGAGGCTTGTTGGTACTCACGAACCTTCTCTTCAGTGAGTTGTTTCGTACTGGCAAGGCGCCAAACGTCGGCCACCAAATTCGCTGGCAGCACTTTGTTCTCGCGCAAGGTAAGAAAACGCTCGACGATGATCGCCAATGCAATGATTGAACAAACGATAATTGGCAGCATCAGTAAGCCGCCTGCAGTCACAATTTGCCACACAGTGATTTGACCCTTATTCGAGTGGTAGCGTATTCCATACTCATCATCTGGGCGAGTGCCACAGCCGACGATGTTTGACCCAATAGCGAACAGGCGGCCCCTTTAGCCCCGACGGCCCCAGCCGAAACTGTAAAGCACCGTCGCGACCCGTAACATAAGGCTCGCCGCTCTCTATCTTATAGCGCATTAATACGGTGTCGTGAGGAAAACCTAAGCGGTTATTGTGTCCTGCTGGAAACACAACGTGCTCAGGTTGCAATGCCGCCACAAATCCAGCGGTTGAGGAGGTATTACTGCCGTGATGTGGTGCGATCAATACGGTTAAGCGTTCTTGCAATGCTAAACCCCGATTCAATGGGGGTTCCCCACCCGCATGTGTGTAATTTTTACCCACATCGATATGAAAACCCATTGCATCCGAGCTGGGTCTTAATCTAGACAAGAGCCTAGCTTCACCGCGGCGCTCAATATCTCCAGGAAACAATACCGTAGAATGCCCCAGTTGTACCAATAACACGCACGAGCCGTCGTTATCATCCACGTCTCGACCGATCAATGCCACGTCAACATCTCGAGGCGACGGATAAATGAACGAAAATTCAACACCATCTAGCGTCCAATGATCACCAGCTTGGCAGCGCGCAACGTTCACATTGGCGTTTAACGTGGTAACCCCACCTAACCAAAAGGTTGCCTTTGGAAAGAGCTCTGCAATTTCCTGAACCCCAGCGGCATGATCTGAATCGCTGTGGCTAACAATGACATGATCGAGCCGGTTTCGTCCAAGCCGCTTCAATGCCGGCAACACCGTGGCTTGCCAATGCGTTTTGCCCGAGCCTAAAGCACCTCCGGTATCCACCAACACCGCATGGTGTTCTGTTAACACCAAGCTGGCATGACCTTGACCCACATCCAGCACATGCAACTCCATATCGTTAACGGAGCGTGCGCCTACACTCCACACCACCATGGGCAAACACAATGGCACCGCGAACCGGCGTATCGAAATAGCTTTTGGTGCGCAAAGACTCAAAAAACCGATAAGAGCGGGTATGAGGACAAAGAGCGACGGCACGGTGATGGGAACATCTGAATAAGGCAGCGCCGCACACCACCTTAGCCACCACTCAAGCGCATCGATGGCCCAATTCACTACACGTAAACACACCATGGCAGCACTCGGCCAAACAGCGACTAACATCACCACCGCAAGACTTAAGGGCACCACCACGAAAGACACCCAAGGTACCGCTAGCAAATTGGCAACCGGTGCAATCAAAGAGCCTTGCGAGAAAAACCAACCGCTGATTGGCAATACACAAAGCCCCAGTGCGGCATGGGTGCGCCAAATGCTAGGAATTGAAAATTTAGCGGCCGTTTTACTTGGCCGATGCAACAACACAATTAAGGCAACCGTACCGAACGACAACCAAACCCCGGCCGATAACAATCGAACCACATCACTAAGAACAACCGCTGCCAATGTGAATGTAAAAGGAACCCAGGAGGATAATGATCGACGTTGCCAAATGACGAACAATCCCACCGCGCACATACCTACCGCGCGCAGCGTTGGCGGACTTAACCCCGCTAACACCGCATAAAATGCGGCCACTAATAAGGATAAGACACCCGCAAATGCGGTGCGAGAAATCGGCATAGCGGCATGCGTTAACGCAAAGCCCCAACACCATTTAAACCCTAAAAAGGCCGCTGCTGACACAAGCCCAATGTGTAATCCTGAAATGGCCAGTAAGTGCGCGGTGCCAGTATCAATCAGCAGTTGGCGAAAATCTTCATCAACCCCTTGCCGAAAGCCCATCGTTAACGCCACCACAACCGAATCATTCGCATCATCGGTTAACAACGCGCGAACACGATCGGCAAGACCCGCCCGCCATGCATTAACCGAACGTATCCCGCCTGCTTTTAACAATAAAGGCGCAGGATCATGACGCACATAAGCCGCACCATTAACGTGTGTGCGTAAGTACCACGCAGACACATCAAACCCGCCCGGATTACCAGTGCCCTGTAAACCACGAAGCCGCAAGGTAAATTCCCATTCGTCATCAACGGCAACATCAATGGGTGTTAACTCATCATCTTTTGCCACCCCATACCAAGCAATGCGCCAACGTTTTGCCCGAACGTGTTCCGGTGCTTGCAGAGTTTTAGCAATAAACACCTGCCGTTGAGGACGCTCATCGGTGACCGATTCGATGCGCACCCGAACGCGTACATCCTCACCGCTAAGCCCTTCGGGCACCCGATCATTTAACGCAGCATGGATCTGATGAACACTTACCAACATTCCTGTTAATAACGCGACACCGCCCCAAACAATTTTCGCAGGCAGCTGATCCTTAAACGCGAATAACATCACAGCTGTGCTTACGCACAACAGCATCAACCAAACTGCAGGCAATGGCCAGCCAGGTAGCAGTAGAACTGCGCCTGCGCCTATCACCATGAGGCAGGCGATGGCTACCGAGTTCACAAAGTTCGCCGATAGATTCTATGCGCGCGAAAATAGAATTCTGCCACCTTAATTCGGCTGTAGCGTCCGCCGATAGCAATCTTGTGAAGAGAATATATCGCCAATTGATCAACAAGATCCCTCGCCCTTGGTTGGCGACAGATCGCCACTCCCTGGCAGGTGGTGTTGCTGTGGGGTTGTTTGTTAGTTTGTTGCCATTGCCGCTTCAAACGGTGTTGGCAGGCGGCTTTGCCGCTTTGTTGCGCGTCCATGTGCCCTCTTCGATGGTCATGGTGTGGTTCACCAATCCGTTGACCGTTGTACCGCTACTGTATGCAGGTTGGATGGTCGGGTCAACCATTGTTCCCACCACGCCCGATTTACACAATGTAAGCTTCTCGTGGACAGGCATTCTTACCGCTACCACACAAGGGTGGCCAGTGCTGTTCGTTGGTTGCTTAACGCTCGCTGTGGTCACAGCCGCCATCGGATATTTCAGCGTATTGCACGCGCTGGATGATGAGGCGTGCAGCTAAGCTTTACACAGCGCGTAAGCCTTAGGCTTCACATTTACGCGTATGCCTTAGGCATTAAACTGTCGCTTCAACCTGATGCAAAGCGCCACCACTTAGCTTATAAATTCTGTCCATACGGGCGGCAAGTTTTGGATCGTGGGTGACAATTAAAAAGCTTGTTCCCAGTTCACGGTTCAGTTCTAACATCAGTTCATACACTTTCGATGCGGTTTCTTCATCTAAGTTACCGGTGGGTTCATCCGCTAACACCACATCGGGTGAATTCACCAGCGCACGAGCAATAGCGGCACGCTGGCGCTCACCACCAGATAGCTCGTTCGGCTTATGCCCTAAGCGTTCGCCCAAACCCACCCGAGTTAATAGTTCTTCTGCCTTTGCAATGGCATCGTTGGGTTTGGCTCCACCAATTAACAAGGGCATAGCAACGTTTTCGGTGGCGCTAAATTCTGGTAACAAGTGGTGAAATTGATACACAAACCCCACGTGTTTGTTACGTAACCGTCCGCGCGCAGCTTGTGATAATCCCAACACCGATTGACCGGCTAATTCCACCGTACCCTCATTCGGCGTATCTAATCCGCCCAGCACATGCAGCAAGGTACTTTTTCCACTGCCCGAGCTACCGATAATGGCCACCCGTTCACCGCGACGAATGTCGATAGACACATC
>CALHNS010000067.1 GCA_938035125.1 uncultured Granulosicoccaceae bacterium
TCCGATTGTAAAAAATCCGAACCTATACCCTCTTCAACTGTGTTTGAACACCGATGGCACGTTAATTGTTGTCACTGTGTCAGATTGAATCATTGAGAACGATTCCCATGGTTCAAGGAACCCTGGTTGTTGCTAATACTCCTACGGTACAGGCATAGCAATTACGTTCAGTCGTTGCCTGAATTTTTCGTTGTCTGCATTTCAAGGAGAAATAGAGCTCAACAATGTTGATTTTGCATTATCTTTTATCGATTGCAGGAGCAACCATGCTTCTGTTGTTTGCTGTGCGCTTAGTTCGCACAGGGATTGAGCGTGCATTTGGTTCTCATTTTCAGCAACTCATCTCACGTCGCACACATTCTCTTAGCGCAGCCACTATTGGGTTGTTTTTAGCGGTGGTGCTACAAAGTTCTGCGGCCGTGTCAGTATTAGTCAGCGGGTTTGCCACCAATGGCGCTATAGCGGTATCGACTGGAATAGCGGCGGTTATTGGCGCTGATTTAGGTTCTGCGATTGTGGTAAAAATTCTATCGTTATCGGTTGACTGGATGATTCCGGCATTGATGGCTTTAGGCGGTGGTTTGTATCTTAAATCCAGATTTCATAATTTACGTCAGTTTGGCCGTGTGTTTCTTGGCATCGGATTAATTCTACTGTCGTTGCAAATGCTTCGCGATGCAGTCGAACCGATTCAAAACGGCGATTTAATGCCAGCCATCGCAGCGTATCTTGAGTCGGATCTCATCAGCGCTTTTTTACTAGGGATGGTGCTCGCTTTCGTTATGCATTCTAGCGTGGCGGTTGTGTTAATGGCGGTATCGATAGTGGCGGTAGCCAGCATGCCATTTGTTGCTGCTATTTCCATCGTATTGGGTGCCAATCTTGGCGGTGCTCTCGTGCCTATGTGGTTAACACGAGACTTACAACAACCGGGTAAACAAATACCGATTGCCAATTTTATTGTTCGTGGTTCAACCGCTGTTGTGGCTCTTTTATTGTTGATGACATTTAAATTAGATTTTTTCCCTGAGCAATATCAAACAGCTGATGGCCTGGTATTAATTCATTTGTTGTTCAACGCCGTGCTTATAATCTATCTACCGTTTACAGGCATTATTAGTTCGTTGATGGATCGATTGGTTTATAAACCTGAAACCAAGGAGGTAGACGAACACACTATTTGGGATCGCACAGCATTAGATCGAAATCTAATTGACTCTCCGCAATTTGCCATTGCATGCGTGCACCGAGAAGTATTGCGTATGAGTCAATTGATAGAATACATGGTTAACCCTGTTATGAAGCGCTACGCCGAAGGTGATCAAGATTCTATCGATTCACATCAAGCATTAGATTTAAAAGTGAACAAAGCATTAACTGATATTCGGCTGTACGTAGCTGATATCGGCGAACATGAACTGGTTAAATCAGATCGTAGAAAAATGCGTAACTTCATGGAATACGCAATTAATTTAGAAGCCTGCGGCGATATTGTTGCTAAGCGCTTACTGCCTTTAGCTTCAGAAAAGGCCACTAAAAACATTCAATTTTCTGATGAAGGTTGGAACGAGTTGCTGGATATGCACAAAGCGGTGGTTGCCAACATGTCACTGGCCTTCAATGTGTTGGTTTCAGAAGATGTGGAGGCCGCTCGAGAACTTATGCTAAGTAAGAATGTGGTAACCGCGCAGGAGCGTGACAGTCGAAAATCGCATTTACAACGTATTCTTAGTGGTTCAGAGAAGAGCCTTGAAAGCAGTGATTTGCATTTAGAGACCTTACGAGCTTTGAAAGATCTAAATTCACAAATCGCATCTGTTTGTTATCCTATTTTGCATCGGTCTGGGCTTTTACTTGAAAATCGATTGATGAACGATGCGGGCAGTTAACGCAGCGACGCAGCTCATATGGTGGTATTTTAGAGGCGCTAAGGAAATCGTTACTCGTTCAAAGCGCCAACGGCTGGTATGCTTTTGAAGTAGAGTGTTTGCACTAATTATTTTTGCTTATTTCTTAGCCATTGCGTTAATCTTTAGGAACAATAACAGAATAACCAGGAGGCTTTAAATGAAGTTAACTCTACGCGCTATGTTATTCATTAGTATGGGCACCGCATTAACCCTTTCACACGGAATTACGTCTGCTGAAACCTTTAAATGGGCGGGCACCAGTGATCCGCAAACGATGGACCCTCACGCCAATAACTCAGCACCTGTGCTGGGCTTTTTAAATAATGTGTACGAAGGCTTGGTACGACGAAACAAAGCCATGAAAATTGAACCAGCGTTAGCGGAAAGCTGGGAGCAGCTGGGTGCCGATGGTTGGCGATTTAACCTCAGAACAGACGTTACTTTTCATGATGGCTCTGCATTCACAGCCGATGATGTGTTGTTTTCATATGAACGTGCATCATCTGAAGAATCGGATGTGCGTTCTTGGTTTTCACCCGTTGAAAGTGTCGTGGTGGTTGATGAGCACACCATCGATTTCTTAACCATTGCGCCCAATCCGTTATTTCCTGATTCCATCGCCAACTTCATGATTATGGACAAAGACTGGGCAACCGCTAACGAAGCGATGCGTCCATCATCAGAAGCGGAGAATTTCGCTACGCGAAATGCCAACGGAACCGGTGCGTTTACCTTAGCTTCACGTGACCCTGGTGTTAAAACCACGTTAAAGCCATACGAAGGGTGGTGGGATACTTTAGAAAGTAACATTACTGAAGCGGTGTACACCCCAATTGGTGAAAGTGCAACGGGGATGGCTGCGTTATTATCGGGCGAAATCGATTTTATTTCTCCCATTCCGTTGCAAGATGTGCCGCGTATGAAACAGCGTGCAGGTTTTAAAGTGCATGAAGGCGTTGAAGCGCGTGTGTTGATGTTTGGCTTTGCACATCAAATCGATGAGCTTAAATTCTCTGATGATGTTAGTGGTAAAAACCCATTCCAAGACGTAAGAGTACGGCAAGCTGCGTATCAGGCAGTGAATGTGGACGCACTGATTGATAAAGTGATGCGTGGTAACGCTCAGCCTGCCGCACAATTGGTATCTGATGCAATGAAAGGCTACTCTGAGGCGAATGCCGAGCGATTAGCCTACGATCCGGAAGCCGCCAAGCAATTAATGAAAGATGCAGGGTATGCAGACGGATTTAGCTTCGGTTTGCAGTGCCCCAATGATCGTTACATAAATGATGAATCCATATGTAAGGCGGCAGCGTCGATGTTCGCCAAAGTAGGATTGAACGCTAAACTAACGGCAATGCCGGTTAGAAATTACTGGCCAGAGCTGCGTGAAGATAACTTTGATATGTATTTGTTGGGTTGGTCTCCGGGTACCTTCGATGCCGAACACCCCATCCGATTTTTAGCATCCACCCCCAATGAAGAGAAAAAGCTAGGCAGCTGGAATTTTGGTGGTTACTCTAACGCACGTATCGATGAGTTATTGCCCATGATTCAAACAGAACTTGATGATGATAAACGTCAAGCCATGATTGATGAAACCACGAAATTAATGCAGCAAGACGTGGCTTATATTCCAATGTACGTGCAGCCTTTAATTTGGGCTTCTAAAGACAACATTGAACTTACTCAGCGAACGGATAATTTCTTCATTCTTAGATGGGTTACGATTCAATAAGAGAGTATCCCGTCTTTAGGTTCCTGACTAAAATACTTTTTCTTACATGCTGAGCTTTATAATTCGACGGTTGTTGCAATCGTTGTTTGTCATGTTAGCGGTTAGCCTTATTGCGTTCTCTTTGTTTCGCTTTGTGGGAGACCCTATCGCTCAGATGGTAGGTCAAGAAACGTCCATTGAAGATCAGGAAAATATTCGAGAAAGGTTAGGCTTAAATGATCCGATGCCCACGCAATACGCGCGATTCGTGGGCAATCTAGCCAAGGGTGAGTTCGGGTTTTCTTATCGAACGCGGCAACCTGTTAATGAGCTCATCCTAAGCCGATTACCAGCAACGCTTGAGCTGGGAGCCGTATCGTTATTTATATCCCTTATTGTGGGCATTCCTGCAGGAATTTATACGGCGCTTAAACGCGGATTTTTATCCAATGCGTTACTCGTAACAACGCTTGTGGGCATATCCATTCCCACTTTTGTTATTGGAATATTTTTAATTTATACCTTTGGTGTTGCGCTTGGGTGGTTACCCACGTTCGGCCGTGGGGAGACGGTGCAATTGGGTTGGTGGCAAACCAACTTTTTAACCCTATCCGGATGGAAAGCGCTCATTCTTCCAGGCATCACTTTGGGTGTTTATCAGTTAACGCTAACCATGAGGCTTGTTCGGGCGGAAATGCAAGAGGTGCTAAAAACCGATTACATTAAATTTGCCACCGCAAGGGGAATTAATTATCGCTCGTTATATTTACATCATGCTTTTCGTAACACATTGGTGCCGGTCATCACCATCATCGGATTGCAGCTTGGCGGTATCATTGCGTTTTCAATTGTTACTGAATCCGTTTTTCAATGGCCAGGGATGGGGCTACTGTTTCTAGACTCCATTCGCTATGTCGATATACCGGTGATGTCGGTGTACCTTGTGCTCATTGCGTTGATCTTTGTCATGATCAATTTAATCGTCGATTTAGCCTACTTTGCCATCGACCCGCGCGTTCGACATCGAGGTGGCGATGATTGAATCGTTACGCCGTTGGTCAATAGAAAACGAGCTGGTTTATTTATTCCTGCGAAGTCCTGGCGCGTTATTGGCGGCACTGGTTGCTCTATTGTGTGTGGGTGGCGCTGTATTAAGCCCGTGGATTGCAGCCAACGATCCTTACGATATTGCCAGTTTGGATATCCTTGATTCACTGATACCACCCAGCTGGAGCGATGGTGGCGACGCCCGTTTTCTTATAGGAACAGACGATCAGGGCCGGGATCTTTTAGCCGCCATTTTGTACGGTACCCGATTATCATTATTGGTTGGTTTTTTAGCCATAACCTTTGCTAGCGTGTTGGGGGTAACAGTGGGGTTAATGGCAGGGTACTTTGGCGGACGGTTCGATGCCATCGTTATGCGCATTGCTGATGTGCAGTTAAGTTTGCCTGCTATTTTAACAGCGCTGTTAATTGATGGCATTGCCAGAGGCGTATTACCCCAAGGCCAGCACGATAATCTAATGATTATGGTTCTAACGGTCGCTATTGGCTTATCGCTTTGGGTGAACTTTGCCAGAACCGTTCGCGCCACAACGTTTGTTGAGCGCAATAAAGAATATGTGCAAAGCTGCGAAATTATGGGAATGCACCCCTTTAGAATTATGTTCGTGCACATTTTGCCGAATACCATGGGCCCCATTTTGGTGATTCTTACGGTCGATTTAGCGGTGGCGGTGTTGCTTGAGGCCACGTTGTCATTTCTTGGTGTGGGGGTTCCTGCAAACCAGCCTTCATTGGGCACGCTAATCCGAATTGGCACTGAATACATGTTTTCAGGCGAATGGTGGATAGTTATTTTTCCAAGCGCCATGCTCATTCTTATGGTTATCTCCATAAATCTGTTGGGCGATTTTCTTCGTGATGCGTTGAATCCGAGAATACGTTGAGCGCTCTGTTATCCATAGAAAATTTATACGTTAACTTTCCCACGCGTTTTGGAGAATTTGTAGCGCTAGATGGTGTGAATTTGAATGTGGCCGCAGGAGAGATCCACGGTTTGGTGGGTGAATCTGGTGCGGGTAAATCTACCGTAGGTGCAGCGGTAATGGGCTTATTGCAAAGCCCAGGGTACGTTGCCTCGGGAAAAATTGTATTCGCTGGAGAAAATCTTGTTGGGTTAAACAACGATGCTTATCATCGTTTGCGAGGTGATCGCATCAGTATGATTTTTCAGGACCCGCAAACCAGCTTGAATCCTCTTTTAACCATTGCTACCCAGATGATCGAAACCATTCGACAGCATCGCCATGTAAGCGCCTCAGATGCGAGAAATCAAGCCATTGCCCTGTTGGCCGAAACCGGCATCAATGATATAGAAAAACGGATTGATGATTATCCTCACCAATTCTCCGGTGGTATGCGTCAGCGCGTGGTTATTGGTTTGGCATTGTGCACTGAACCTGAATTGATTATCGCTGATGAACCCACTACGGCATTAGATGTTTCCGTTCAAAAACAGATCCTGAAACTGATTCGTACCCTGTGCCGAGAACGTAACATTGGCATTGTACTGATCACTCATGACATTGGCGTCATTAACGAAACTGCGGATCGCGTTACGGTGCTGCGTTCTGGGCGTGTTATAGAATCGGGGAACACGAAAGATGTGTTGGGTAAGCCGAAGCAGACATACACAAAAGAGCTTATGGCGGCGGTGCCCCGATTAGATAAACGACTTGATCGGTTCAAAAATATAGTGGGAGAGGATGACAAAGTAATCGATGATTCGTGGAAAGTTCCCTTAGCGAGTGCCTCGTTCGCTACTCAATGGTTATTGTCTGAAAAAAATGAGGGTAATGAGCGAAACTCTCACCCCTTATTAACCGTGTCGAATTTAGATGTTACGTTCAATAGCGGACAGGCAAGTTGGTTTGGAAAAAATAAAGGTTTTAAGGCGTTAAGTAATATCAATATTGACCTGATGAACGGTGAAGTGCTGGGCGTTGTGGGGGAAAGTGGCAGCGGAAAATCCACCTTGGCAAAAGCTATTGTGGGGCTTGTGCCTTTGTCAGCTGGTTCGATGGAATTCAAAGGGAAGATGCTGCCAGCGGGTAAACACAGAGATCGGCATCATCCATCGCGCCGCGTGATACAGATGGTATTCCAAGACCCTTATTCGTCATTGAATAATCGCAAGACGGTTGAAAGCATCATTGCAGAGCCCATTCGTTTTTATGGTTTAAGCCACGATGAAGTTGAAATTAAAAAATTAGTGGCATCCGTTTTGGAATTGGTTGGTATGCCACAAAGGGCAATGCTTAAATACCCACATCAATTCTCCGGTGGACAAAGGCAACGCATTGCCGTGGCACGAGCCTTAGTTGCGCGGCCAGAGTTTCTTATTTGCGATGAACCCACATCGGCTTTAGATGTATCCATACAGGCGCAAATTTTAAACTTATTAAAAGACTTACAACAAACCTTTGGTTTATCCATTTTATTTATCAGCCATAACTTAGCCGTAATTCGGCAAATGGCGGATAGGGTGGTTGTTATAAAGAACGGTGAAGTTGTTGAAACATCGAATACGGAACAATTTTTCAGCGCGCCTTCAAAAACCTACAGCCAAATGTTATTGAGTGAAACGCCGTCGCTGGTGTTCTGAATACCACCGCCTTTAAACGCCGTCACTTTAATTTGCACCGCCTTTAAATGCTTTTTGAACTGAAGGTTTTTCCATAAGCTGATCAACCCACCGGGTTAGGGCTGGGCATTTTTCTCGCCATTGAAGATCGTATTTTTGTAAATAACTAACATCGGATGCTATCCAAGGTAGGCAGGCGATATCGGCAACTGTGAATGAATCACCAGCCAGATAAGGCGAATTTGATAGGCGAGTCTCCATCACATCAAGGCAACGCCACACGATTTTTTCAAAATGTTCAACCGCCGCTGGATTTGCAGGATCCGCGGTATGAAAACGGCCGAATTGACCAGCCATTGGGCCAAGCTGTCCTACCTGCCAAAAAGTCCAAGACATAACCAGGGCTCGCTCTGCCACTGATTTTCCATCAATTTCTGAAAAAATACCGGCAAGGTACATCAAGATGGCGCCCGATTCGAAGTGAACGATATTTGAGTTCGATTTGGTGATCTGGCTTGCGTTCGTTACCAGCGCTGGAATTTTCCCATCCGGGGAAATAGCTCGAAATTCAGGTGCGTGTTGCTCACCACTGGTGATATCGACGGAGTGATAGCGGTAGTTAGCCCCCACTTCTTCGAGTGCAATAATGATTTTTTGCCCATTAGGCGTATTAAAACTGTGTAATTCGAAGTTCATGTTTGTGACAGGTTACCGTATTGGTCGGTGGAGGCACTAAATTTACATTTTTGTAAAAATAGCGTAATACCCTTGCAAGCAAGGGGTTGTACCTTATTTATAACCCAATTCTCGACAAGCCGAGAACACATATTGCAGGGTACTTGAATATCGATTTTTATACGCACAAAGCTTGAGGATAAGCCCATGAAAAACCCAATCAAAAAGGTAGTATCAGCGCTGATTTTAAGTGCCGCTGCAACCGGATTAGCAGTCGCCGAAGAGACTAAGATTGATCTAATCGAGTATAACTCTGTGGTAGGGATCGCATCAGCTCCGATCATTCCAGATGAAGTTGATGTTGAATTGGTGGCGAGAATCTGCGCTGATGACCCAGATAAACACCTGTGTTTGGGTGAAGGCTTGCAAAAGGCTATAGAGTAATCCCAACCTTTGGTTGGATCCGATAAGCACAAGATATCAATCCATAGCTAGCCGCTGAATAAATCAGCATTTCAGTGCTACCGAGAAACACGAATTTCTGGTGATACTGTGATGGTCTGCAACACAACGCAGTAGCGCTCAGTCAGTTTAATCAGCGTATCTAACTGCTCATTGCTTGCGTCTGTGTCCAGGTCAAAGTTTAATCGGATACTTTGAAAGCCCACAGGGGCTTCTTTAGCAACACCTAATGTACCGCGAAAATCAAGATCACCTTCGGCGCTTAGCGTAGCATCTCGTAGGTCGACTTCAATAGCCGTTGCCACCGCCTTTAAGGTAACCCCCGCACACGCCACTAAGGCTTCTAACAACATATCGCCTGAACATAAACCGGTGCCATCACCGCCTGTGGCTGGGTGAAGACCTGCTTCAGCGATGGCAGCTCCTGTATCCACTTTACACGTTACGCCTTCCCCAATCCGGCCCTTCGCTTTTAACGTTATGACAGCCGAATTCGGATTGTCTTTATATTGTTGTTTTAAGGGCGCTTGCAGTGATTTTAATTCGTTTGCGTCCATCGTCAGTTCCTATGCTGATTCACTTATGAGTCATGTGTTTTCTAGTGTAGCTGAAGTGGTGTAGCTAAATTTACAGGCATGTTCTTTACGCCGATAACTTCGTTTCGAAATAATCTCTCATCAAGCTCTGGTTTAGCCAAAAAATATGCCACTGAACATTTAGGCATACTAGACCAAAGCCGAATTTCAGAGTAATCTTCATTAATCACATGATTTGGAGGCTGGAATGATTACGGGTAATTTTGAATACCACCAACCGAGTAGCTTACCGGAGGCGGTTGCGCTCCTTTCAAAGCTGGGTGATGACGCCCGCGTAATTGCTGGTGGTCACAGTCTTATACCCTCGATGAAACTGCGCCTTGCAATGCCTGAACACCTGATTGACTTACAAGGCATTGGTGAACTTAAAAATATACAGATCAGTGGTGGCGAAGTTCGTATCGGTGCAATGACCACACAAGCAGAATTAATTGCAAGTGAAGCCTTATACAAGTCGGCCCCAATTATCCGAGAGACGGCGCTTCAAATAGCCGATCCGCAAGTGCGTTACATGGGTACGATTGGCGGTAATGTTGCGAACGGTGACCCGGGCAATGACATGCCTGCGCTAATGCAGTGTCTTGATGCAAATTTTGTACTCCAAGGCCCCGATGGGGAACGAGTCGTTAAAGCCCGCGAATTTTATGAAGCAGCGTATTTCACCGCTCGAGATGATTTAGAAATATTGTCTGAAATTCGATTTTCTGAATGTTCAGGTGGCTTTGCCTATGGCAAGCAAAAAAGAAAAATTGGTGATTACGCAACAGCTGCGGCCGCAGTTCTATTGACTAAAGATGGCAACAACTGCTCACATGCCTCTATCGCGCTGACGAACTTAGCGGATACACCCTTATATTGCGAAGAAGCATCAGCCATGCTTCAAAATGGTGGGGTCAATGATGAGAACATAGCCGCAGCGGTAACGTCTGCCATGGCTCAAATCGAACCGGTTGACGATAATCGCGGCCCAGCTGAATTCAAAAAACATGCGGCGTCCATTGTACTAGCCAGCGCCATTCGTGATGCGTGGGCTCGCGCCTAACCGTTAAGGAAATCTTCATGTCAAAACAAACTATTACATTAAATGTTAACGGCAAAAGCGTTGCAGCCGAAGCAGAATCGCGCGAGTTATTAATTCATGTGTTGCGTGAGCAGTTGGAAATTACTGGCCCACACATCGGTTGTGAAACATCACATTGCGGTGCTTGTACCGTAGATATCGACGGCATGTCGGTCAAATCATGCACCGTATTTGCAGTGCAAGCACAGGGCAAAGAGATCACTACCATCGAAGGCTTGGGCAACCCAGACAAGCTGCACGTGTTACAAGAAAAATTTAGAGAGCACCATGGTTTGCAGTGCGGTTATTGCACACCTGGCATGATTACGCGTGCGCATCGTTTACTGGAGGAAAACCCTAATCCAACCGAAGAAGATGTTCGGTTTGGCATTGCAGGCAACCTTTGTCGTTGCACGGGTTACCAGAATATAGTGAAAGCGGTGTTAGCCGCTGCGGAAGAACTTAAACAAGGGGAGAACGTGGCATGAGTGCAACAGCTGAGTCAGTACAAGATCGAAAAGCTGCGTTAAAGGGGCTTGGAACATCGCGAAAGCGAGTTGAAGATGCTCGCTTTACCCAAGGTAAAGGCAACTACGTTGACGATATAAAATTACCGGGGATGTTATTTGGTGATTTTGTTCGTTCACAACACGCGCACGCTCGCGTTAAGTCAATCGATACATCGAAAGCAATGGAATTACCCGGTGTTGTCGCAGTATTAACAGCGGCAGACTTAGAGCCATTAAACCTGCATTGGATGCCTACTTTAGCCGGTGATAAACAAATGGTATTGGCCGATGGGAAAGTTCTTTTTCAGGGTCAAGAGGTCGCTTTTGTTGTTGCTGAAGATCGATATATTGCGGCCGATGCGGTCGATCTTGTGAAAGTTGATTATGAAGAATTGCCGGTATTGGTTGATCCGTTCAAAGCAGAGTTAAGCGATGCACCAATTTTACGTGAAGACATAAAAGATGAGACCGAAGGCGCGCATGGAGCAAGGCGTCATCCGAACCACATTTTCACTTGGGAGCAAGGCGATCAAGCCGCAACAGAGGCGATTATGAAAGAAGCTCCTGTGGTGGCAGAAGAGATGGTGTATTACCATCGAACGCACCCATGCCCAATGGAAACTTGTGGATCCGTTGCATCTATGGATAAAGTAAACGGTAAGTTAACGCTATGGGGTACGTTTCAAGCGCCCCACGTGGTTAGAACAGTTGCGTCTTTATTGTCAGGCATTGCTGAACACAACATTCGAGTCGTATCACCTGATATTGGTGGTGGGTTTGGAAATAAAGTAGGTGTCTACCCAGGCTACGTATGTTCCATCGTCGCATCCATCGTAACGGGTGTGCCGGTCAAGTGGGTTGAAGATCGAATGGAAAATCTGAGCGCCACTGCATTTGCTCGTGATTACCATATGAACGGTAAAATTGCGGCAACTGAAGACGGGAAAATTTTAGGGCTTTGGTGTCACACTACAGCTGATCACGGTGCATTCGATGCGTGTGCGGATCCAACTAAGTACCCTGCAGGTTTCATGAATATCTGCACAGGCTCCTATGATATTCCCACCGCCTACCTCGCCGTAGACGGTATCTACACTAACAAAGCGCCTGGTGGCGTGGCGTATCGATGTTCATTCCGAGTGACAGAAGCGGCTTATTTTATAGAACGTATGATTGAAGTATTGGCTATTAAGCTCAATATGGATGCAGCGGAGCTACGAGCTAAAAACTTTATTCGTAAAGAACAGTTTCCGTATCAATCGGCATTGGGCTGGGAGTACGATTCAGGTGACTATCACACCGCTTGGAATAAAGCCTTAGAGGCGGTTGATTACAAAGGGCTTCGTGCAGAACAAGCGCAGCAAGTAAACGACTTCAAAGCCGGAAAAACACGCAAGCTTATGGGTATAGGTTTATGCCACTTCACCGAAATTGTTGGGGCAGGGCCAGTTAAGAACTGCGATATTCTGGGTATGGGTATGTTTGATAGTTGTGAGATTCGAATTCATCCAACCGGTTCAGCGCTAGCGCGTTTAGGTACCATCTCGCAAGGACAAGGGCATGCCACAACGTTTGCACAAATCCTTGCAACGGAGATTGGTATCTCTGCCGATGAAATTACTATTGAAGAAGGCGATACAGATACCGCACCTTATGGTCTAGGAACTTATGGTTCTCGCTCCACACCGGTGGCTGGTGCCGCAACGGCCATGGCGGGCCGTAAAATTCGAGCGAAAGCTCAGATGATTGCTGCTTATCTATTAGAGGTGCACGATAACGACATTGAATGGGAAGTTGATCGGTTTGTCGTGAAAGGCGCACCAGAACGTTTTAAGACGATGAAAGAGATCGCGTTCGCGTCTTACAACCAAGCTATCCCAGGGGTTGAGCCAGGACTTGAAGCGGTTAGTTATTATGATCCTCCCAATATGACTTATCCGTTCGGTGCATATATCTGTGTGATGGATATCGATGTGGACACCGGTGTTTCTGATGTTCGAAAGTTCTACGCTTTGGATGATTGTGGAACTCGAATTAATCCTATGATTATCGAAGGCCAAGTTCATGGTGGATTAACCGAAGCGTTAGCCATAGCCATGGGTCAAGAGATCGCATACGACGAGTTGGGTAACGTAAAAACCGGTACGCTGATGGATTTTTTCATACCCACCAGTTGGGAGACGCCGAACTATCAAACCGATTTCACTGAAACGCCAAGCCCACACCATCCGATTGGCGCAAAAGGTGTAGGTGAGAGCCCGAATGTGGGCGGCGTTCCAGCCTTCTCTAATGCAATTAATGATGCGTTTCGTGCGTTTGGATTAACACACACCAACATGCCGCACGATCACTGGCGAGTGTGGAAAACGGCTAACGATCTTGGGCTTCACGGTTAAATTCAACTTCTAACGCAACAAAGCATTTATGAGTTGGAAAGAGCTTCAGCAAGATCTAGCGGCTTCGTGTTACATCGCTAGTAATGAGCTGGCGATGGCCGTATACCTTGCTAGTGAGCAGCAGCGCCCTCTTTTATTAGAGGGCGAGGCTGGTGTAGGAAAGACTGAAATTGCTAAGCAATTGGCCGCCATTCATAAAACCAATCTGATTCGATTGCAGTGTTATGAAGGGTTGGACGCCAATACATCCATCTATGAGTGGAACTATCAAAAGCAACTTCTGCGAGTGCAGGCGGTGCGTGATTCTTCATCGGATGAGATTGAGTCGCAGATTTTTTCAGAAAAATATCTGCTCAAGCGCCCGTTATTGGAAGCGATAACTCAAGCAAAAGCCCCCGTTTTGCTTATTGACGAAATTGATCGAGCAGATGAAGAATTTGAAGCATACCTACTGGAAGTTTTATCTGATTATCAGGTTTCTATTCCAGAATTAGGCACCATCAGCGCAACATCAAAACCCTTGGTGGTATTGACCTCCAATGGAAGTCGAGATTTATCCGATGCGCTGCGCAGGCGTTGTTTCTACAGTTATGTCAGTTATCCAGATACGGAAACTGAATTAGCCATATTGCAAGCCAGGTTGCCACACATCAATGCACGTCTAGCGGAACAGATTGTTCGGTTTGTGCAATCCCTACGAAAGGAAGAGTTAGAGAAAAAACCTGGTGTTGCTGAAATGTTGGACTGGGCAGCGGCATTGTCTGGGTTGGGTGTTGCCAAACTCAGCGACAACCCAACTGAATTACAGGCGACATTGGTTTGTTTGTTAAAAACACAGATCGATCAATACGCAGTGCCTCAAATGGTTACCGAACGGCTTGTGGCCCAGGTGGTTGAGTGAAAACCACACAATTCCCCACAACCGTTGAAGGGGTGAGCGAGCGGGTAGCAGGGTTTATCGCCCATCTGCGTTACAACGGTTATCGAACAAGCGTTGCAGAAACAGAAAAAACATTAAAAGCGCTGCCACTTATTGACATTGAAGAGCATCAACAAGTAAAGCTTTTGTGCAAAACAATTTGTACCAGCAACAAAAATAATTTTGATGATTTCGATGAATTGTTTGATAGTTATTGGTTTAACCGAGGGCGGGAAAAAATAGGCACCGCGTCAGTTCAAGAAAAACGCCAAACTAGAAATCGACAGCATCAACCGGGCACAGATAGCACGGTGAGTACAGAGGCTGAAGGTGAGGCAGAACAGCCAGAAACATCTGATATTGACGGCGAGGCGTCTCATCAAGCTGATGGGCGTTTGGTGGCCTCTAGAATTAAAAATAAAGAAAAAATAGATTTTCGTGAATTGGTAACCCCAGAATCGATACAACAAGCAGAACAGTTAGCTTATTTATTGGCGAAAGCGATCAGAGATCGGCGATCTAGACGGTATCGAGCCAGCCTGCGAGGGAATCGACTGAACCTTCGAAAAACCATTCGAGACAGTGTCAGCTATGGCGGCGTACCGATAAATCTATACCGACAACAACGCCCTGATCGGCCGGTAAAGATTGTTACTATTTTAGATGTTTCGGGTTCTATGACTGTTTACGCTCGCGTGTTTTTATCCTTTGTTAAAGGGTTAATCAGCCACGATACAAAAGCTGATGCGTATTTGTTTCATACCGCGTTGTTGCGCATCGGTGACACCCTAAGAGATCATGACACGCTTCGCGCAATGAATCGATTGACGCTAATGGCTCAGGGGTTTGGTGGTGGCACTAGAATTGGTGCGAACTTAAAACACTTTAATGATCAATACGCTCAGCATTGTGTAGATGGGCGAACCGTGGTGATTATTTTATCCGATGGCTACGATACCGATCCACCTGAGATACTGGCTGATGCGCTAAAACGGTTGTCGAAACGAAATTGCAAGATTGTGTGGCTTAACCCTCTGAAGGGCTGGAAAGATTATGAACCGATAGCCCAAGGTATGGCTGCGGCATTACCGTATTTAGATCATTTTGCAGCAGCCAATACGCTAGAGAGTTTAGCGGCCCTAGAACCTGCGTTACGTAAGCTTTAAACTAACTATTCCATGAATCGATGCGAACAACGATGCGAACAACTAAGGGCACTGTGTGAATAGCACGTATAACAATCCTGTTGGAGTTGATCTGCACGCTCGTGTGCAGAGCCTAAAAGCAGAAGGGGCGCAGTTCGCTATTGCAACGGTGGTAAGAACGGTTTCTGTGACCGCGGCTAAACCGGGTGCGAAAGCGATAATCGATGATAAAGGAGATATTGTTGACGGATGGATTGGTGGTGGTTGCGCTAAACATGCGGTTATTAAAGCTGCAGTACAGTCAATTCATGATGGTGAACCGAAACTGGTTAGCTTAGCTCCTGAGGAGCTATTAAAAGAGATGGGATTGACAGCGGGCGAAGAAGAAAACGGTGTTCTTGCTGCTAAAAATATGTGCCCCAGTAAAGGATCAATGGAGATCTTCATCGAACCTATTTTGTGTGAACCTGAATTGTTGATTATCGGAGCTAGCCCCGTGGCTAAAATGCTAGCATCTCTGGCGCCAGCGTTTTCATTCAACGTATTGTGTTCTTGTACTAATTTAGATGAATGGGAAGTTGCTGATAATGACAAAAGGATATCGGTTGTGGATTTTCAGCAATTATCTGATGCTCACACTCATCGTTACGTAGTAGTGGCCACACAGGGTAGTGGTGATATAACGGCATTAGAAAAAGCAATGCAGCTAGAATCGCGTTTTGTTAGTTTTGTAGGTAGTGGTCGTAAAACAGACAATTTAAAACAAAAATTGCAAAGTAAGAATTTCCCTGAAGAAAAAATAGTAAATATTAAAGGGCCTGCGGGAATTGACATTGGTGGCGTTACGCCGCAAGAAATAGCGTTGTCTATATTGGCAGAGCTTGTGGCGATTCGTCGAACATCGACAATTCCTGAATTGACTGATTAAAAAAACTATTTTTACGCCAGTGCGGGCGCATTAAGAAAAACACACACTTTATTAGGAGAAAGAATAATGGTTCTTGAAGAAGAAGTGCAAATACCTTTAGATAGACAAACGGTATTCAACGCACTAAATGATCCGGAAATATTAAAACAAAGTATCCCTGGTTGTGAAGAACTGAATCTGATAGCTGAAAACCAGATGGAGGCATTAGTTGTAGTTAAATTTGGCCCTATGAAAGCAAGCTTCAATAGCGAAGTAGGGCTTGATCCTAGTGAGGGGCCAGAGCGGTTTAAGTTAAGTGGAAAGGGGGATGCTGGGGTTGCAGGGTTTGCTAATGGGAGCGCCGATGTTCGATTGGATGAAAATGAGGAAGGCACATTATTAGCGTATACGGTCAATATTGATATCAGTGGCAAATTAGCGCAAGTGGGTGGGCGTTTAATAGAAGGCACATCAAAACGTTTAGCAAAGAAGTTCTTTGCTAATTTTGAAGAAGCGCTGCTGGCTAGACAAGCGTAGTTGGTTTTGCATACCGCCTAACTGAGTTTGGTAAGTGAAGGTTTAACTTTTATTGTTTCTAACTTGGATTAATTGAGCAACAATTGAAACAGCGATTTCGGCAGAAGTTCGGCTATTTATGTCGATTCCGATTGGGCCAACTAAACGGTTGATATGGTGTTGTTCAAGCCCAAGATCAGCTAAACGCTGGCACCTTTTTTCGTTATTTCGAGTAGAGCCTAGTGCGCCTACATAGAAGGCATCGGAAGGTAGTGCTTCGAGTAAGGCTAAGTCGTCGGCGTTGGGGTCGTGTGTTAATGCTAAGACCGCTGAATTAGCATCGGTTGCGTATTGTAATACCGCATCGTCGGGCGACATCGGCAATACAGGCACGTCAGGTACTCGCCATGCCTCCTTAAACCCTGGCCGAGGGTCGCACACCAAAACTTCGTAGTCTAGCGCTAGAGCAAATTCTGCGGTGTATCGGGACAATTGCCCCGCGCCGATGATGAGCACTCGCCAGCTTGGGCCAAAGACCTTACTCACTGTGTTTCCGTCGTAATAAAATGCTGTATCTTTTACATCACCTTTACCACTTTCGCCTTGCGCGGTTAACGGTGCTACCAAGACTTCCCCGGTATTAAGATTTACCGTACGTCGAAGACTATTGCGTTGTCGTGTTGCGTTAGCTAAGGCCTCTAACTCTAAGCAATCGTTGAATAACTCGAACACCAATTCAAGCTCGCCGCCACAAGCTAGCCCGAAACGGCGAGCTTGTTCGTCATTTATATGAATCGTTGATATTCGTCGTTCGGCTACAGATTCAGGTGAGAGAGATTCAACAAGTTGTTTTTCAACACAGCCTCCTGAGACCGAACCTACCAGCTCACCATCGTCTCTTACTGCTGCTAATGAACCGACAGGGCGCGGGGAGGATCCCCAAGTGCGAACCACAGTTATTAAATATACCGAATGGTTTTCAAGAAGCCACTCGTGAGCGACTTGAATGACTTCTTGATCATTGTTTCGAATGCTCATTGATTAGGTGCTTGGCGTTAAATTCAGATCAATTGGTGTATCGCAATCGATGAGTATCCCTGCATCGTTTACGTCCATTTCCATAACCACGCTGGGATTAGATTTGAGTAGGGATCGAGCGCCAGTATCGCCATCAACAGACAATAATAAATCGAATAATTCGGGTTTAAGAATCACTGGATTCCCTCGCATTCCATTGTAGGTAGGAACGATTGCAGATATTGGATTGACAACATCATCGGTTGCAGGGTGAGAAATGGTGACATGCAATGTGTCAATTAATCTATTGATCGTTGTTGGTTTTATATGGGGCATATCTGCTAAGAAAACCATAGCAGACTGCGTCGTGTTTGAGTTTTCGTTCATATTGGTTTGCAATAAATAGGAGATGCCTGTTCGTAATGAGCTTGCCATACCTGTGGCAAAATCTGTATTTACAATAAATTCAACATGGGTTGAATTCGCCTCTTTTTTATCTTGAAAATATTGAATACAATGATTTTTTACATCCAATGCATCATGGCCTAATACGATGATTATGCGCTGAATTTGACTGCTTAAGATGGTGTCTAACGCATAAAAAATAAGCGGTTTGCCGTCTTTTATGGCTAATAGCTTGTTGTCACTTCCAAAGCGTACTGAGCTACCACCCGCAAGAAGGATGGCCGTAACAGGTAGGCTTTGGGCGCTTTTTGATACGTCTTTGGATTGGTTGCTAGATGCATCCGATCCTCTGGGTAGAGGTCTATCAATAATTTCATCCCTTAACCCGCCGATAGCCAAGCTGTTTATCCACGCCTGAGTGACTGGAACATTGCAGGCCAGTCGATCCATGAATAAATCCAGTCCATTGTGCTTTAGTGATCGTGCACAACCTGGAATACCAATCACGGTGTTTCCACCTAGAGTGCCGAGCATGAGTAAGTTGCCGGGGTCAACAGGAATTCCACATCGCAAAATCGATCCGCCTGCTTGTTCCAACGCTTGAGGTACAACATCACGGCGATCGCTTGTGGCCGATACTCCGGAGATGAGTATCCATGCATTTGACGATTTATCTAATTCGATCTGCTTATTTAGGTTGGCTAAGTGCGTTGCGAGATCGTCAATGTCATGTGGGCAATGAACCGAATTAACCAATTCGATCTCTCTTTTAACCAATCGACTTTGCGTGATGCGCTCCGTTTTTTCTAAAACACTTTTTGGTGTTTCTGGCAAAGTGGTTTGTATTAAATAAGCGTTTCTCGACATCGCGTTGTGAACACACAGTTTCTCTAATGAAAGAGATTCAGGCAGGTGTGTGGTTTTTACTGAAGAGCGCATACCTTCAAACGTATCGATGGCATCCTGCAGAGTTTGTTTGGGCACGGCGTAGGGAATAATTTTTATTGTTGCAATCATCTTTCCAGCTTCAACCCACAAATTCTCTGCCAGGGTGGATGCAGTAATGGATTCTGATACCTGGTTACAGGCTAACAAGCGCTCTCTAGGAAGAGTAAAAAGTCCTGCGTTTTGCGCATAACAATTGACTCTGCCGGTAGCAGCACGGCCTAACTGAACACCTTGCCCAGCCATTGCCTTAGCCAGTAGATTGGCTGCTTCATCTTCGTGTACATCGCCGTCTTCTAGACGTGCGACCGTCACTTCATGAATATCATGCTCAACCAATCTTTTAATGTGATCAGGCGTAAGACGTGTGCCTTTTCGAATTCTTCCATCGGCCAGTTTAAGCGAGTGGGCAAGGATGGTGTGAGTGGCGTTTGCGGTATCGGTTTTCCCGAATTTCATGGCGCAGCTTTTACATTCATCGAACGAAAGCCTTAGCGTACCTGAATTACCTTTTTATAACCTCTTTTAATGGAGGCATGGGGGCACCGCGCTCTTGCGCGGTGCCCGCCCGTTTACAAAAAACGTTACTGAATACGCTCGAACACTAATTCACCGGCTGCAGGTAGGCCAGCTTGGAATGATGAATCGCTTGGCTCGCTGTTCAATCGGCTGATACCTTGAGCAGGTGTGGTGGCAAGATCGTCTGAGAAGTAGGTTACACCACTGTCGGTGCCTGCATCGTAAGCCAGAAGAGGAACGGTTAGTGTGTCTACAAACGCACCATTGTTGATCAGCGATAAATCATGCACGCCTAAGAACCAATCAGGGCTGGGTGCAATCATGGTAGCTAATGTTACCAATGGGAAGTCAGTTGAGATGTCAAATTCGACACTGGTGCTACCAGGGGACAGCGGAATGCCGCCGCCTGTAATTGCGCTCTCTGCATTTCCTGCTCCGATTGCCGAATTGATTTCGGCTAAAAATTCGGACGGATTACCCGTTTCTGCTACTACTTTAATCCCTTGGGTGGCTAATTGTTGTGGCGACCAAAACTGTGCTTGGTTATTGTGAACCGCGCCGGTTAAGGGTGAAAAGTGCGGGTTAGCTGATGGAAATTGAACGGGATGAATTGATTCACTCCAAGTGGAATTAAAAGTAACACGGTATCGCGCAAACACCGGCGTTGTGTCAACGGGTTCTACAGGCTCTGCTGGCTCTACAGGCTCAGGTGTATCGGGCGTTGACGGATTGATTGGCGCTGGTGCTGGAGCTGCAGGCGCAGTGGTTATCGTTGCACCATCAGCAATTAATGAGCAGTCTTCTACGCGTAAATTCCCGTCTGAAAAAATCGTGACGAAGCCGTTAGAAGGTGAGCTAGCTGGCACCGAAACACTCACTCGTTGCCCGATATCAGATGGTGTGATTTCTTGTGTTGCCGTTAGTGTGTTGTCAAGAAACACGCTTAAGTCGGCATAGCCTTCAACCTCAGCAACAGCGCAAGAAAAAGTTGATGCGCGATTATTTAATGAATCTATTGCTGCTGTGCCCAAGGCTTGATCAGCGCAAGAACCGTCGGCAAGATATAAGCTAGAACCATCGGCTATGACGTTGTTGCCGCAGCCTGGTAACCACGATACCGCTTGGTTGTTGTTGTGGGTTTGGGAAAAATCTGAATTCACCAACAAGTTGCCATCTGATGCTGGTGCAGGCATAGGTTGGTTTTCTTCCAATGTTAACGTACAGTTATCCAACAAAGCACCGTGTTCGCTGTATGCCCATACACCGACAAATGCCGTATCGGCTGTTGCAGTACCAACGGTTTCAATCCTAGTGTATTCACCCGATGTAGCGGTTGCCGAAGGGGCTGTGGCTACCGCTTCATAATCACTATTGGAGAAAGTCATTCCAATTCCTGTCCAAGCTTCAAGTTCAGAGAGTTTTACAAAACAGCTAAATGCGTAAGCATCACCTGCTTGGGCCTCAACCACTTGATACAAACAGCTGGTAGCATCAACCGACAAAGCATTATTACCTTGGTATGCATCGCGGCTTGTGCTGACCGTACTTGGCTTACAGCTGTTCCAAAATGTACGACCAATTTCAAAACCACCATTACTGAGTAAATTGGCACTGTTGTTTGGGGGAAGTGCAGTCGAGCGTGCAGGTGCTATAAAAGTATCAAATACAGAAACTGGTTGACTGGTGAGTGGGCGGTTAGCATCGGTAATAGAATCATTTCCCACTACTGTGCTGTCTGAAGAACTGCAACCCGAAAGGGCAATCAAAAGGGCTGTACTGAAAAGTACAGGCTGAAATAGCCGGTGCATCGTAACTTCCTTGGATTTATCGTGTTTGATGCGTTATCGGCTTGAGCACCGTTAATCATATCCATATAGGCTGATAGGCTTTTATTTTTGCGAATTGCAGGCAAGGCTATTTTCTCAAAACTGCTAGCATGTCGAGGTTTTCATCTTTGGCTATGAACCAGCCTGAACTGAATGAATCTGAGCCTCGTAGCGCGGGGTCTGATTACTGAGAATCTTATGATAATTACTCGATATTTCGCGGCAGTTCTTATTTGCATAGCGTTAAATGCTTGTGGCGCTGGAAGCTCGCCTTCTGGTAATGAACCGTCCTCTGCGCCTTTCGTAAGTAGCGTTACCGATGCCGAAATATCTCGTCATTCTGCAGCAGTAACCGCTTTGTCCGTTGATGGTACTCAGGGTAGTTATACCTTTAGGGTAACGGTGAGTAGCCCAGATACTGGTTGCAATCAGTATGCAGATTGGTGGGAAGTGATCGGCATAGACGGTGCTTTGATTTATCGAAGAATCCTAACTCACAGCCACGTTGACGAGCAACCGTTTACGCGCAGTGGGGGTCCGATTAACGTGGCAGCCGACCAAGACGTAATAGTAAGAGCTCACATGAATACACTAGGCTATGGCAACGTGGTATTCACTGGCAATGTGATGCAAGGTTTTCAACCGTCTTCAATTAATACATCGTTTGCCCAAACGCAAGAATTTGCTGAACCCTTACCGCAGGGTTGTGCTTTTTGAGATAGCTTATGTTCAATAAATGGATAGATAGCCTTAAAAGTAAAGCTCAAGAGAACCCTGAGCCAAAAGAATATTGGGTTGAACGGCTCACCGCTTTGTTGTTAGTGGAAATCGCACGATCTGACACCAATATCGACCTTGTGGAAATAAAAACGATAGAGAAAGCTTTGCAAGCCTCGTCGCCCACCATGTCAGCTTCTGATATTGAATACATCATAGCAACAGCAACCAATGAGGCCGATGAAAGCATCTCGTTGCATGAGCAATTTCGACACATCAACGAAAGTTTTAGCCGAGAGGAAAAACAAGCGTTGGTTGAACAGATGTGGCGCGTGGCATTAGCCGATGGCGATGTAGATAAATACGAAGAATATACGATACGTGAGTTATCCGAGCGTTTGTATTTAAGCCACAAATATTTTATTCAAGCAAAACTTAAAGTGATGAGTGCTTGACAGGTATCACTAAATCACTGCGTAATTGATGCCTTACTTAGCACCACTAACGTTTCCACATGCGGTGTTTGTGGAAACATATCAAACGCCTGAACCGAATCAATTTCGTATGCTACGTTATGCAGTTTTGCTAAATCTCGGGCAAGGCTTGCAGGGTGGCAAGAGATGTAAATCAGTAAATTTGCAGGGTTTGAATTCAAAGCGTTAACAACTGTATCGCTTAAACCTGCACGCGGCGGATCAACAATAATGTAATCCGGGTTTACATCAGGTTGCATCAATACTTTTTCAGACCGATTCTTAACAAATGATGCGTTCTTCAAATTTTTTGCCAAACCTCTTGCGATTTTAATATTCGCCTCGGATACATCTACGCCCACCACACGTAACCTAGGTTGACGGCTAGCGATACGTCGCGCCCAGCTGCCGTGCCCGCAGTACAAATCTAATAAGGATAGGGCGTTAGTTTCTGTGCAAAGCGCCTTCTCAATGGTTGAATACACCTGTTCATTGAGTTTTTCCGCCACATCGCTATTCACTTGCCGAAAACCCAGTTCGGTGGTGCGCTCTTGATCAACCGATAAGGCCTTAACCGTGGAGTCGTTTGTTTCAGCAAGTTCTATTGATTCACGTACTTGGGCAAAGGGCTGATCTGGATATTGTAAATACTGATTGATGATCGGTGAAGCAATAGCGCATTGCTCTATAGCGATCAGTTCCTCACTGCGGTTGCCGTGAAAATGAAATACACCCTCATGGGCAACACCACGTATGCGATTACGATAGTGAAATGGCTTAGCGCTGGCAATTATGTCGCAAGTGTTTATATGCGTTAATCCACCTATGCGTTGTAAGGTTTCGATGAGTTGCTGTTGTTTGATTTTGAGTTGGGTGGCGTAATCTATATGTTGCCAAGTGCAACCACCGCAGCGTTGCACATAAATACAGGCTGGTTCAACTCGGTTTGGGGAAGCTTCAAGAATTTCCACTACTTTGGCACGCGACCAACGTTTTCTCTGTTCAACGATTTCAATAACGACTTTATCGCCAGGTGCGGTATGCGGGATGAATACAGCTTGGCCGTTGAGGCGTGCCACGCCATCTCCTTCATTACTTAAAGCATCAACCACAACGGTATGTGTTTTTACTAATACTTGAGCGGGTTTACCGCGCCGATACTTATCAAGGCTTGAGCGAAATTTCATGTGTTAACTGGCTGTATGGGTAGGAATATGGCATTTATCACTAAATAAATTACTGTTTTTATATGATTTATGTGCGGATTGAGTCAATATCAGACTTACAGACAAGTGCTTTAGCGCTCCAGCTGAGAATCTGGCGAGTGAAAAAAATATTTTCAAGCCTCAAGTTATAAGCTTTTATCTACGTTTTGGAGACTCTGCATGTTGGTATTAACAAGAAAGCCCGGTGAGGCATTGAGACTTGGTGATGAGGTCATCATTACAGTGCTTGAGGTTAAAGGCAAACAAGTTCGAGTAGGCGTAGAGGCTCCAGCAGACATTGCGGTCCATCGACAAGAGATTTATTTGCGAATTGAAGCTGAGCGCAAGGAAAGTGCAAAAAACAATGCGGATGAATCTAAACAGGCTAATTCAAAAGTGGTGAGCTAAAAATTTGCTAGAAAACAGCGAATGAAAAAAGCCCCTAAAAGCAGTTAAGTTTCTAGGGGCTTTACACATCTAATTAAGTGAGCCGTAAGCATGGCTTACGACCCCTTAACATTTATCACTTACTCAATGAAAGATGTATCAACTACTGCGCTGTAGTCTTCCAATGCAGGCGCATCATCAGATGCAAATGCATTACCAACAATACCGATAGCCGCTTCAGCTAAACCACCAGGTGCGAAGAAAGTAGATACTTGCTCTTCGTTAGTTGGGAAGCCCATGTCAGCCATTTGGTTCAACGTGGTTTCTTCGTCCATGCCAGATTCAGCAGAGATTACGCTTAGCTTGCTTTGATCTGCAGCGAAAGCTTTGTTGATTTCATCGGTTACTGCCATGAAAGCACGAACAATATCAGGCTCTTCAGAAGCAAATTTTTCAGTAACAGATACTACGTCAAAGCTTACGATGCCAGCATCGTTCGCCGCAGCGTCACTTAACAGAGCTGTACCTGATTCTTTTGCTTTCTTGATTGAATCACCGCCGAACAAGCAAGCCATTTCAACATTGCCTTCAGCCAATGAAACCGCGCCGTCAGCAGGTACTTGGTCAACGATAGTGATCGCATCAAGATCAACGTCTAGTGCGCGCATTTGCATACGGAAAGAGTAATCAGCCATTGTGCCTAAAGGAACAGCGACCGTTTTGCCTTCTAATTCAGACGCGTTGTCTGCTGTGATGCCTGCGCCGTTTGCAACGATGCATGGGTTAGCAGGATAAGTTACCGCGATGCCGACCATCTTGATTGGCGCGTTTGAATTAACACCTAAGATGAAAGGTGCAAGACCTTGGCTGTATGAGATGTCGATGTCGCCAGAAAGCATGGCTTCTGTCATCTGAGTACCAGCGTCGAAGTTAGTCCAGTTAACCGGAACACCCAGCGCATCTTCGTAAGCTTTTTCAGCTTTAGCGATTAGGTTAGGTGTTGCCCACTCAAGGAAGAACGCAACGTTCACTTCTTCAGCTGCCTGTGCAGGCATGCTGCTAGCCGCTGCAAGACTTGCAGCGCCCAAAGCGATTTTAATAGATTTCGAAAGGGTCATTCTTTAGCTCCAATGTCGGCTCTTTTGAAATGAGCCTTATAAAGTGATGATGCAATTGACATCTGTTCTGCCATTACCCGGTCGATTATCCTTAATTCACGACTGCTTTTCAATTGCGGAATACCAATTTCGTGCGACAAATAACCGAGATAACGCGGCAGAGCGTGAACTGTGCAACACGGTTACTATAGGAATCCATAGTATTCGGGCCAAGGCAAGGCCTGAGAAGGCGAATTGGCGACATTTCACACAGTATTGAGTCGATCGCTGAGATTCGGCTAGGACCAAGCAATGAGTCACATAGAGAACGAAACATGACGCAATACCCCATTGATGGTTTTAAGCATTCGCTGTGGTTCGACACCGCGGTGGAGGCTCCACGTACCCAAAGCCTTTCAGAGGAGCTTAAAGCCGATGTCTTAGTCGTGGGTGCTGGCATTACGGGGCTTAATGCAGCCATTGAGCTAGCTGAGAACGGAACAAACGTAGTGGTGTTAGAAGCAGGTGTTGTCGGGGGTGGGGCCTCCGGGCGGAATGGTGGGCAGGTAAATCTTGGGTTAAATCTAAGCCCAGATGAGCTTGTCAAACACTATGGGCAAAAAGCGGCTGAGCCACTGATTCAAGCCATATGCCGAACGCCTGCCACTGTGTTCGATCGCATTCGTGCCAAGGGTATTGATTGCGATGCTGAACAAAATGGCTGGATACAGGGCGCTGTCACCGAAAAGAGAATGGCTGCACAAGTCAGTTTGGCTGAAGAATTTTCGCGTCATGGTCTTACCATTGACGTTCTAGATAAAGCCGATATTGATAAACGCACCGGTTCGACGCGTTACACGGGTGGGTTATTTGTTGAACAAGCCGGATCGATTCAACCCTTGTCGTACACACGAGAGCTTGCCCGTGTTGCCATTGAAGCGGGTGTGAAAATATTTACGCACTCGGCTGTGCAAACGTTAAAGAAGTCTTCTGCCAACGGGGGTTGGGTTGTTAGCACTGGAATTGGCGGCGTACGCTGCGATAAGGTGTTGATCTGCACTAATGGCTACACCGATAAAACGGTATCGGGGCTGGCTAAAAAAGTGGTGCCCGCTCGCAGCATTCAAGTGGCCACAGAGCCTTTGTCAAAAGAGCTGCAATCAAAAATCTTACCGCACAGAACTACGCTGGTGGATAAACGGCGCATGATTCTTTATGGCCGTTATGATCGCAACGGACGTTTAACCATGGGTGATCATGGCCCCATGCGCGATGCGTTTTGTCTTGATGATTTTAAAGATGTAAAACAACGCGCCATTGAGGTGTTTCCAGAACTTGAATCGGTGCGTTGGGACTATCATTGGGGTGGCCGATTAGCCATCACCAAAGATAGCTTACCGTTTCTATTTGCCGCTGCCCCCGATTTACTGGTGGGGATGGGTTATAACGGCCGCGGTGTGGGTATGGGCACTATGTTAGGACTGGCTATGGCCAGTAAATTATTGGGTAGGGATTCAACATCGGCGTTTATGCCAGTAACCACACCCAATGAATATATATTCCATGCCTTTCATGAATTGGGTGCCGAAGTGGTTATCCGTTGGGAGCAATTTATGGATCGATTAGAAACACGTGCGTAACCCATCGAGATTTTTATCATGAACGCTGATCAATACGAAACTCTGGAAGTAAAGCATCCCACCGAGCACGTGTTGCAAGTACGGCTGAATCGGCCGTTTGCATCGAATGCCTTCAATACCCAAATGGCAGAGGAATTAACCGATTGTTTTGAGTATTTAGCGACTTTGCCTGAGCACACACGTGTGGTGGTGCTCACCGGTAAAGGGACACGAGCATTCTGTGCTGGCGGTGACTTAAAAGAGCGCCATGGCATGAGTGATGAAGCGTGGTTTGCACAACATCGAACCTATGAACGCATGGTGCGCGCTATATTGGGGTGCCCGCTACCGATAATTGCTGCGGTAAACGGAGCCGCATTTGGTGGCGGTTGTGAGTTAGTGGCTGCTGCAGATTTTGCCTACGCAGCAAGAACGGCCGTATTTGCACAAACCGAAACGCGGCTGGGCATCATGCCAGGTGCAGGCGGTACGCAGTGTTTGCCTCGTGCCATCGGCACCCGACGCGCTCAGGAATTGATTCTCTCGGGCCGACGTTTCACTGCAGAAGAGGCACACGACTGGGGGCTCGTGAACGATGTACTGGAACCAAACGAGGTGTTACCGCATTCGTTAAGTATGGCAACCACCATTGCATCGAACGCACCTATTGCTGTGCGCCAAGCAAAGTTAGCGGTAAGCCGAGGGATGGATATGTCGTTAGCCAATGGGTTGGGTTTAGAGATTGAAGCCTATAACCGATTGGTGCCAACTGATGATAGACGCGAAGGAATCTCGTCGTTCAATGAACGACGAGACCCAAAATTTCGCGGGTGCTAAAGACGAAGGCCGCCATCAATCTCTAACACGCGCCCGGTAAAAAAATCGTTCTCTACTAAGTAATGAACGGTGTGAGCGATTTCTTGAACCTCGCCCACTCGACCCAGGGGCACAAATTTAAGCATGCGCTCTAATGCTTCAGGTTTCATCGAAGCCACCATGTCGGTGCCGAACACACCTGGAGCAATGGCTGCTACGCGAATGTTATGTTTAGCCAGCTCTTTTGCCCAAGTGACCGTTAGGGCTGCAACGCCTGCTTTTGCAGCAGCGTAATTGGATTGACCCATGTTACCGGCGCGACTGACGCTGGATAGATTGATAATGACACCGCCATTGCCTTCTTGCACCATGTGTTTGGCGGCTTCTCGCCCGCACAAAAACACACCGGTTAAATTGACATCGATTACGGCCTGCCATTGGGCAAGCGATAGGGTGTCGATAAGGTCAGTTGGGTTGTCACGATGGGTTTTAACTAACATGCCATCACGAAGAATGCCTGCATTATTCACCAACGCATGAATGCTGCCATGGGTTTTTTTAATGGATTCAAAAGCGGCCACCACGCTGGCCTCATCGGACACATTGGCGTTGTGCCAACTGTGGCCTTTGGCGTGAGGGGTCAGAGCATTGTGTGCTTTTTCTAATGCCTCATCGTTTAAATCTATCAATGCCACTCGACCTCCAGCGTCGGCAATAGAGGAGGCGATAGCAAAGCCTAAGCCTTGAGCTGCTCCTGTTACAACGAAGGTGTGGTTTTTGATGTCCATCTTATTCGCCCTTGAAAAATTGCTGAACGCTGAAAGTCAGTTAAGCTAACCATTATGGATGAATCTAACCCACGTAGCGAGAAAGAGCAGCACCAACTCACCGAATCGATGACCGATTTGTTTGAACATCGTATTTGCTTCAATGAGCACTTGGGGCTGAAGGTGATCGATTTATGGACAGAGTCTGTATCGGTTGCCTTTGACATGCAACCGCAGTTTGTGGGTCACTATCTTTACGGCAGGTTACATGGTGGGGTGATATCCAGCGTGTTGGATACCACCGGTGGGCTTGCGGTGATGGCGGCCATTGGCAAAAAATACCCCAGTGAGTCGTGTTTACAAATTATGCAGCGCTTTGCTTATCTTGGCACCTTAGACATGCGCGTAGATTACATTCGTCAAGGGCAAGGTACGCGGTTTGTGGCAGATTCTGAAGTGGTTCGCCTGGGCGGGCGCATTGCCACAACGCGGATGAATTTATTTAACGAGAAGGGCACCTTAATCGCAACCGGCAATGCCGCTTATATGGTTGCTGGGCCAAGCTCTGACAATTCTGCCAAATAAGTCTGCCAATGATTCTGTCAATCGCCGTGCGAACGATAGCCCAACGAAAACACTCTAAATAAGGTTTACCACTCAGTTTGCCATCATGAATGAACGCACTCAATTCAAAGCCCTTCTGGCCCCGTATTTCCATGCGCTATATCAAGGCGATCATTCCACGGCAGCGAATGAATTAATGAACGTGTGCGCACCGGACACCGCGTTTCATTTGTCTCATCCTTTTGGCGATTTTGTTGGTGCAACGGCATGGAACACTGGACCGATGCACCAATTGTTTAACGCATTTCCCGATCTAGAACGACGAGATTTTATCGTGATGGCTGGACGCACCCAAGGCGGTGATGCGTGGGTGGGCACCGCCGGTTATTACCAAGGTACGTACACAAAACCGTTATTAGGCATTCCTGCCACCGGTCGTATCACAGGGTTTCGATACCATGAGTACTATCGTATTGAAAGCGGTTCGGTGGTGGAATTTCAAGGCATTTGGGATATCCCTGAATTGATGCACAACGCGAATGCATGGCCTATGGGGCCATCATTAGGTGTTGCGGGCAATGTGCCAGGGCCTGCATTGCAAGATGGTTTAGTGGTATCAAGCGATTCTGAAACGGTGTCGAATGTAAGCACGGATGTCGTTATGCAGATGTTAATTCATATGGGTAAACATCCTAAGCAGCCGGTTGAAGCCATGCAGTTGGAATCGTTTTGGCATCCTCACTTTAATTGGTACGGGCCAGCAGGCATTGGCACAATGCGAGGGATAAAAGGTTTTCGTCATGATCACCAAATACCTTTTTTAAATGCCATGCCCGATCGTCAAGGCGGCTATGCCGGGGAAACTTATTTTTGGGGAGATGAAAATTACGTGGGTGTTACCGCCTGGCCTGGCATGCGCATGACGTACACCGGTGATGGTTGGTTAGGGATTGTGCCTACGCAAAAAGAAATTACCATGCGCAGCTTAGATTTTTGGCGCATTGAAAACGGGTTAATACGAGAGAACTGGGTGTTGGTGGATTTGTTGGATGTGTGGCATCAGTTGGGAGTGGATGTATTGGCTCGCATGAAACAATTAAACTGCCCCAGTGGATAACAGAAAAATTCATCGCCAGTGCATCGGGACAGTTCTGGGACAGTTCTGGGGCAGTTCCCGGGCAGTTCTTTATGACAACGAAGTAACCGCATCATCGGTTGCCGCTGCATAGTGCCCGCCAAATTTAATAGCGTGCACAATCAGTGGGGCTAATTGCATAAGTGGAATGCGTTCTTGCCAACCGGCATCTAATGGGTAGGCCTCCTCATAAGCGGCAAAGCAAGTGGAATCGTATCCACCAAACAATCGCATCATCGCTAAATCAAATTCTCGATGATTCCCGTGTGCAGCTGGATCGATAAGCCAGCTTTGGCCGCGTTTATCGGTAATGCGATTGCCCGCCCACAAATCTCCGTGCACAAGAGACGGTGCACTTTCGGGTGGGGCTACATCATGCAATCGATCACATAGGGTATGAAGTTTTCTTACCGTGCTTGCCGATAAGGCGCTTTGCATAACGGCCTTGTCAATTAAGGGCATTAAGCGGCAATCTCGATAAAAACTTACCCAATCATCGTTTGGCGTATTCGGCACCGCTAAGCTGCCCGTGGTGCGGTTATCAGGACGGCCATAGGTGGGAAAGCTGGCTTGATGCAATGCCGCTAATTGCCTTCCCAGCGCTGCTTCACCCGATGTTTGACGCGGGCCTTCTTCAATCCACTCTAGCGCTAAGCACGGTGGGTGATCTGACACCGTGAGTACATCGGGTATAGGTACGGTGTTCGTTTGTCGAAGCCAAGTAAGCCCTTGGGCTTCTGTGGTAAAAAAATGTTTGGGTGGGTTCTTATGTGTTTTTACAAACACGGTGCGTTCATTACTGAGTTGTACTTGAAAGCTTTCGGCAAAATCACCGCCGCTAAGGCTGGTTTGATGAATAATGCTATCGCCTAACGCTTGAGTAAGAGCGGCTTGCCAATCGTTTTGCATGCGGGTGTCCTGTCCCCAATATTAAAAGGCGTGGGTTACGATGTTACTCGCAGCATACGATATCAAAGCGCTCTAAGGTTAAAGTGCACCCAGCGTTTTTAACGCGTCGCTGGCACGATCAAACCACATGCGAGATACGATGTTGTCTTTGGGTAAGGTGATCCCCAGTGCATCAATGCCGGTGTGCTTATAGCGAAGGTCTAATAGAATTTCTGTGGCTAAATTTTCATTGCCTAATGATTGCAGGGCTAAGGCTTCACTGTAAAGGGCGGTATCGTAATAGGTGGTGTCAGGGTAGCTGCGTCGCAATTGCTGCATGGTTTTTTGCGCTGTGGCGTAATCTTGTTTATCCATCAATTCGATGTAGCCTTTTAAATACAACGCATCATCGGCTATGTAACTGTCTGAACTGGCCACCATCACTTGATCAATTTCAGCCAAAGCACCGTTCAAATCGCCCGAGTCACGAGCATTTACGGCGGCTAAATACCCTTTAAAATCTTTTCCATCGCCGTAGGTGTTCGATTCTTTTATTACGGGGAGTTTTATGGCAGCACGTTGTGCATTGGCATCAACCACTGGCCCTGTTTTGATGTACTCACCGTATTTGTTTGACGCTGCAGGATAATCTTGCCGGCGCTCAAGCTCTTTGGCTTCGTAGAATTTTTGCTCGTCCTGGTTTTGCTTATCGGTAACTTGCACGATGGTGTCGAAGTCTATCTCGATATCAGCAAACTTACGGCCATTGGAAACCGGCTGAAAAGTTACGTTCAAACGAACGGCCTCTGATGGGTTCAGCGTTATGGGGCCATAAAAGTCTGAGGTAAATTCTTCGCGGTTATCACCAGACACTTCAAATTTATTGATCGGGTAAATATCCCCACCACGATTCACAAGCTCGATGGTTTGTGTACGGGTGGTACCGATGTCAGTGGTTCCGAAATAATAATTGGATGAATCCACAAACAAGTAACTGCCATTAGGACCAGGGCCTTGAGCTGCGCCGTCTCCGTCACCGCCGCCACAGGCACTGAGCATAGATGCTGCAAAAACACTTAACAACATAGACTGCTTGTGAAACTTCATTCGCCGGATATCCCCTAGATAAGTCTTTGCTTAAGCAGCGTCAGAGCTGTCGTTAGAGGCAGAATTTGCCGCATCAACTTGAAAGAAATTCAATGCGTTCTCAACGTTGCGTAACGCCGCTTCGCTATCACCATTGGCATCTTCAATAGAGGCTTTTGCATCAGCCACTTGATTTCGAACTACGGCCAATGCTGCTTTCAATTCGTTACTTAATTCGCCAAAATCTTTTGAATCGGTTGCTCGAAGCCGCACATCCAAATTACCAGCAGACACTTCTTGTAGCGCACGTCGCATGGCCAATAAGGGATGACCAAGTTTTCGCATGATGTAAATGCTAACAGCTGCGGTGACCAACACGTTCACCACCAACATGATCACCATCCAGCGCACCAGCACAGCGCCTAAGGGGGGAATCGCTTCGTTAACTAAATTCATGTCTTCAGAGGCGAACAGAAGCGGGGAATTACCGCTCGTAAGTTCACCTAACATGTGGTTGTAGAACAAACCCAGTAATACGGTGGTGACCAGTAAATACACCAACGATAACTTGATCACTCGGCGAACTTCGCGAGCTTGAAATGTCTTGTCTCGAACGATGGCGAGAAGAAAATTTGAATCCGATGCGCGAGCCATAGCGGCCACCATAAATACCGACGAGTACTGAAAGTAATCGGCCAAAATTCACAATCCTTGACTGAATCCCCGTATTCCGCAGGGTCGTTATACTTGGGTAACGGCTCACAAAACCCATCCGCTCTTTGCGCCACCAACCTAAAGGATACGAACATGAAATTTAATCAACCGCTGGGCGGCAACGAAATGCCACGTTTTGCAGGCCCTGTCACTATGATGCGGTTGCCGTCTGCCACCAGTGCTGAAGGACTGGATGCAGCCTTTGTGGGCGTCCCT
>CALHNS010000068.1 GCA_938035125.1 uncultured Granulosicoccaceae bacterium
TGGCGCGCTGCCTCAAGCGTTGCGTCGGCTTGTAGCACGCCCAATTGGGCTTGATCGAGTAGGGCAGAATTGCTGCGATGGTAAATCGATTGGCTAAGAGATAGCGTTAACTGAGTGGATTCAAACGTTTGGCTTAAATCGTCGTTGATGTCGTTCAGGCTGGCATTGAAGCCCACATTAATTTGGGGCCGAAATGCGGAACGAGCTAGAGGGACTTGCTTGGTCGCGGCCTCGTGTGTGGCGATGGCCGCTTGAATGGTTGGGTCATTGCTCTTAGCTAGCTGGTAAACCTCGGCCAAATCGGTGGCTGTGGCTGCCAGAGGAAGACTAAGCGCGAATGCTGCGAAGAATTTAGGAAGATCGTTTAAACGTAATCTCATAGCACTCTATTTAGAACACAAACGACTGCTCCGTTACGGAAAAATTGACCAGTGGATCAACTTGCGTTTCGAACAGGCTGTCAGTAATCCATTCCGACTCGGAAACTCTTGTGAGTTGGATAGCTTCCATGGTTGGCTGATGGTTATCACCAATAACTGCAAACAGTCGGCCACCCATGGCCATTTTTGCCTTATAAAATTCAGGAATATCGCCTACAGCACCGCCAAACGCGATCGCATCGTATTCATCACGTGCATCCCAGCTTTCGGCAGCATCTTGCACAGAAAGAGACACGTTCGCGATACCTAAAGCATCAATAGAGGCTTTGGCCTTCGCGTGCAGCTCTGGGTGAATTTCAATACTGTCGCAGTGGCGAGCCAATCTTGCCAAACAGGCTGTTAAATATCCGCTGCCCGTGCCGATTTCCAGCACGGAATCGGTGGGTTTTAAAGCAAGAGTTTGCAGCAATCGGCCCTCAACCGTGGGTTTTAACAAGGTTTGGCCGAAACCAATGGGCAGCTGATAATCACTGTAGGCCAGCCCTCGATGTTCATCAGATACGAATTGATCGCGAGCTATATTGGCTAAAACATCCAATACACGTTGGTCAAGTACATCCCAAGGGCGCACTTGCTGTTCGATCATGTTTTCGCGTGCTTGCTGTAGATGGTTCATAAAATCTGGCTTTTATTTGGTGCGATAAAACTATCCGCACAGTATAAATCAGGTCAGTGGGTTACATCCCGCTGGGTATAAAAAAGTGTTTATGTGTCTGAGCTAGTATTTTGATCAGTTTTGGGGCGTCTTCTGCGTCTACGACGCTTTTTGGCAGGATCCGCACTTCCACTTTCAGGATTCTTGCCGGAATTGGCATTTCGGGGCCCTCGGCCGCCGCTACCCCCGCCACTTCGCTTTCTGGGTTGAACCCGATCGGCTCGATCGCCCCAAACGGGCTTCTTGGGGCTGATTAGCATCTCATCGGTAATCGCTTCTGTTGCGATGTTTTGGCCAATATACTCCTGAATTTCAGGCAGGGAAAAGGCGTACTCTTCACAAACAAAGCTAACCGCCTCACCTTGCGTTCCAGCGCGAGCGGTGCGGCCAATTCGGTGCACATAATCTTCTGCGTTCTGAGGTAAGTCGTAATTGAACACATGGGTAACATCGTCGATGTGAAGACCACGCGCAGCCACATCGGTTGCGATTAAAACATTCAACTGATTGTTGGTGAAGTCAGCCAATATTTTCTGGCGTTTCTTTTGTCGTACATCGCCTGATAAGGTGCCACAAGCAACATCATTACCCGTTAAGAACGCTTCCACTTTTTCAGCAACGCGCTTCGTGTTAACAAACACAATTGAGCGTTCGGGTTTCATGGTTTGAACAAGGCCCAACAGTAACGGAATTTTCTCATCCGATGCCGGGTGGTACAGGCTTTGCCGAACCCCATCGGCGGTCACATTGGTTGCTTCAGTTTTTAGCGGCACTGGGTTGTCCATGTGCTCGTAGGCAAGCTCCATCACTCGATGCGACAAAGTGGCTGAAAACAGCATACTGGTGCGTTGTTCTGGCTCTGGCATGCGGCGAAGTAGGTAGCGAATGTCGGCAATAAAACCTAAATCGAACATGCGATCCGCTTCATCTAAAACACAAATTTCTAAGCGTTTTAAATTGAACACTTTCTGTTTAAAATAATCGATTAAACGGCCAGGTGTGCCGATGACAATGTCAACACCGTTTGCTAATTCGTTGCGCTGTTTTTCATAATCTACACCGCCGTAAGCCACCATGGATGTTAAGCCTGTGTACTTGCCCAAGCTATCGGCGTCTTTTTTTATTTGAATGGCCAGTTCACGTGTGGGCGCTAGCACCAACATTCGGGGTTGATTTTTATCTCGGTTGCCACCATCAGTCTCTAGCAATCGTGCGAAACTACCTAACAGGAATGCAGCTGTTTTTCCTGTGCCCGTTTGAGCTTGGGCGGCAATGTCTTTACCATCAGCAATGGCGGGCAAGGCAAGGCCTTGAATTTCGGTACAGTGATCGAAGCCCTGCTCATTGATGGCTTGCATCAAGGGCTCGGGAAGCGACATTTGGCTGAACGCCGGGGTGGCATCGGAATCTACAGTCATGGAATTGCTACATTTGTTGAAGGACACTCTCTGATGCCGGGAGCCTCACCAAGTATCATGCGCAAACGCTTTATTAAATACGCTTAGGCACTGAGGAGGTGCATAACACTATGAGTGAACATATTACCGCGATTAACGACGATAACTTCGATTCTGAGGTTTTACAGTCGGATACGCCCGTTTTAGTTGACTACTGGGCCGAAACTTGTGGCCCTTGCAAGGCGCTGGGGGTGGTTTTAGAAGAAATGGCACCTGAGTACGCGGGCCGAGTAAAAATCGTCAAGCTAGATATCGCTACTAACCCCAATTCAGCGGCTCGTTTCGGGATTCGCGCATTGCCCACGTTAATGGTGTTTAAAAATGGTGCTGTAGATAAAACGTCTCAGGGCGCGTTATCGAAAGCCCAACTGACCGATTTGCTCGATCAAGCGGTTTAAGCGAGCGCAAAGATTGCGCTGTGAAAGTCAAATCTTCGGCGAATTTGAAGGATTTTTGAACACTTTGTACCTAATAACCATGTAAACCGGTCGACTCATGACGCATCGACCGGTTGCATGAGAACCAGTCGATGCATCGGTGATCGATAGGTCGTGACAAAAGGTAGACGCATCGTATTTAGCATGCTACCGTTACGTCTAAGTTGTTAACGGCTGACAAGGCAATGACCTTCTCAGCGTATCTGAATCGATACCCCCACCTAATTATTGAAACATCCAACAATACGTAAACAGCCACGCGTTCGCGTGCACGTACTAGCGCATTCGCGCAGAGTCTTTACCTCATGTCAATGAATCTTACCGATCTTAAGAAAATGAACCCCACCGAGTTGATTGACCTTGCTCAATCAATCGGCATCGACAACATTGCGCGACAGCGCAAGCAAGACATGATCTTTGCGATCTTGAAACAGCACTCGCGAAAAGGCGAGGACATATTTGGTGGCGGTGTTGTTGAAATACTGCAAGATGGCTTTGGTTTCTTACGCTCATCAGACAGCTCTTACTTGGCAGGCCCGGATGATATTTATGTATCCCCTAGCCAGATTCGCCGCTTCTCATTAAGAACGGGCGACACGGTTGAAGGAAAAATTCGACCGCCAAAAGAAGGTGAGCGTTACTTTGCGTTGTTGAAGGTTGATGAAATTAATTTTGGCCCACCTGAGCAAGCCAAAAACAAAGTTCTGTTTGAAAACTTAACGCCATTGCATTGTAACGAGCGTTTATCCATGGAGTTGGGTAATGGCAGTACCGAAGACATTACTGCAAGGATTATTGATATTGCGGCGCCGATCGGTAAAGGGCAGCGCGGATTATTAGTATCGCCTCCCAAAGCCGGTAAAACATTAATGCTGCAAAATGTGGCGCAAAGCATCGCCTCAAATCATCCTGAATGTCATCTCATTGTGTTGCTGATTGACGAGCGGCCTGAAGAAGTAACCGAAATGCAGCGCATGGTGAAAGGGGAAGTTATTTCCAGTACCTTTGATGAGCCTGCTAGTCGTCACGTACAAGTGGCGGAAATGGTTATCGAAAAAGCCAAGCGATTGGTTGAGCATAAAAAAGATGTGGTTATCCTGTTGGATTCCATCACGCGTTTAGCGCGTGCTTACAACACCGTTGTGCCATCCTCTGGCAAGGTACTTACCGGTGGTGTAGACGCGAACGCATTGCATCGCCCCAAGCGATTTTTTGGAGCCGCTCGTAACATTGAAGAGGGCGGTAGTTTAACGATCGTAGCAACCGCTTTGATTGATACCGGCTCTAAAATGGATGAGGTTATTTACGAAGAATTCAAAGGTACCGGTAATATGGAATTGCACTTGGATCGTCGTATTGCTGAAAAACGCGTTTTCCCTGCCATCAATATCAACCGTTCAGGTACCCGTCGTGAAGAACTCATGATGGATCAAGAAGAGCTGCAAAAGGTTTGGATACTGCGTAAGTTCATCCACGCCATGGATGAAATTGAGGCCATGGAATTCTTGCTCAGCAGATTGCAGCAAACCAAAACTAATAACGAGTTTTTTGATGCCATGAAGCGTTAGCGATTATCGCTAACGCTTTTTGTAAAGCCCGTGGGTAAAATTAAAGAGACGTTAATTTAAAATGGCAGTGCTGACCCGACCCGCGTTTTTTACTCCACACCATCGTGTAGCCGCGGGCACTTAACCAGGTTTCTATCGTGGTGTGCCCGTCTGGCATAAATTCACCGTCGCCTTTGGGGTGAATTTCTAAGAAAATTTCTCTGGGAACGCCTGTACCGATAAGCGCTTCCATGCCCGCTAGCACTTGACCTTCTGCGCCTTCAACATCGATTTTTATGATGTCCGGTGCAACTCGGTGCTGCTCTACAAACGAGCCCATGGTTTGTAGTTGTACCGTAATCGTATCGGTAGAGCCTTTATCTGAGGCAATAGAATGCCGACCTTCGCCTTCATTGCCGCGTATGTGCAAATCTACTGCGCCATCTTCTGCACCTAGAGCCAGTTGATGTGGATGCAATCGGCCCACCAGATTATTATTTTCGATGTTCTGGGAGAGTTGATGAAAGTTTCTAGGCTCCGGTTCAAAGCAATGCACCGTGCTGTCCACGCCATTTTCATGCTTTGCCAGCAGCAGGCTAATCAGCCCGATGTTCGCGCCAATATCGAAAATGGTGTCACCGATAGACAAAGAGTCGCGCATCAATTCCACTAATTCACGCTCAATATCGATATCGCGAGCACGCCGAATTTCGCGGGTGGACGCAATACTTAGCCGCACCGACTCACCCAACAATTGGAAATCGAAAACCGATGGCTGGCCAAACAGTTTGTTGATATAAAAACGGGTTCGACCCATGTCCTGAAAAATCCTTCGACTAACCGCAATGTTAAACAGAGAAATACATACCAGTAAGTGTAGAGCGTTTTTTTGACCTAGCGATCTCTAGCTACCGCACGATACCCAATGTCGCGTCGCCAGTGGATATTCGGCCAGTGAATTTCGTTAGCAGCTGTCTCTGCCAATGATTTCGCCTGCGACACGCTGCTGCCCCTTGCAGTAACGCACAGGATTCGACCCCCAGCGGTAATTGTGTTGCCAGCCTCATCGTGTGAGGTGCCTGCATGGAACACCTTCGCACCCGTCGCATCAGCCGCGTCGATACCCTCAATGACCTCGCCCCGGCTACTGCCAGCGGGGTATTCTCCTGCTGCCATGACAATGCCCACCGCGCTATCGTCCGACCAGATCATTTCCGCATCATGCAGCTCAGCTGCAAGAGCTGCGTTAAATAAATCCACCAAATCACTGTCTAGTCGCATTAACAGTGGCTGTGTTTCTGGGTCTCCTAAGCGGGCGTTGTATTCGATAACACGCGGGTCTCCTGCGTTATCTATCATTAAACCCACGTACAAAAAACCTGTAAACGGTGCACCATTTTTAGCCATACCACGCACGGTGGGATTCACAATCCGCTGCATTACTTTGTCGTGCACGCTTGGCGTTACCACGGGCGCGGGTGAATAGGCGCCCATACCGCCGGTGTTGGGGCCAAGATCGCCCTCATTGCGAGCTTTGTGATCTTGGCTGGTGGCTAAAGGCAACGCGGTTTTGCCATCCACAAGACATATAAAGCTCGCTTCTTCGCCTGCTAAAAATTCTTCAATCACCACACGGGCGCCGGCTGCCCCGAATGTTTTATCGTCCAACATGTCGTGCACGGCTCGTCGGGCCTCTTCATCGGTTTGAGCAACGACTACGCCTTTGCCAGCAGCCAAGCCATCGGCTTTGATCACGATGGGTGCTGGGTGGGTATCTAGATAAGCTAGCGCGTCTGCTGAATCGCTGAAGGTGGCAAATTGGGCTGTTGGGATATCGTATTCAGCCATAAATTGCTTGGCAAAATCTTTACTGCCCTCTAGCTGGGCTGCCGCTTTGGTAGGGCCAATAACCGGCAGCTTGGATGCAACAAATCGATCCACCAAGCCTTTCACCAGCGGGGCTTCTGGGCCCACAACCGTCATTGCCACTTGCTGATTTTGCGCAAAAGCTTCCAAAGCGTCGATGTCGGTGACATCGATGGCGATGGTACTAACTTTGGCTTCAGTGGCCATGCCTGCATTACCTGGCGCGACAGTAACCTGGCTGACTTGATTTGATGCGGCCAGTTTCCAAGCCAGTGCGTGTTCGCGGCCGCCGGAGCCGATAAGAAGAATGTGCATAGCAGTTGTGGTGTTTACGTGGCCGCAGTGAGGAATTAGGGGCGTATTCTACCGCGATGATTCCTGCAACCGACAACATAGCTGTAAGCCCGCTTCGAGACTTGCGCAGGTTGTGGTTATTGGTGGTGATATCCGCCGTTGCGCCCATTATGATCAATGGAGTTCTGCCAGCGAACAGCGCGGTGATGGCTGAATTCGGTGTGTCTTATGCGCTGGTGCAATGGACGCTCACCATCTTTATGGTGGCCACGTTAATCGCCCAACCGATTTTGGGCTTCTGGGCGGATCAATGGGGCAGGCGTCCCATCATGATTTTGAGTTTGTGTTTATTTGCGCTTGGCTGCTTTGTTTCAGCTTTTGCAAATTCCATTGGCGTTTTGTTGTTTGGTAGGTTTTTACAAGGTTTTGGTGGGGCCGTTTGCACATTTCTACCCCGTACTATTGTTAGAGATTTATACCCACAAGATCGTGCAGCCAGCATGATCGGTTACATGACGATGGCCATGATGACAGCACCGTTGTTTGGCCCAGCGTTCGGGGGATGGGTTACCGATACGTTTGATTGGCGTTACCTGTATGGCATTTTGGGTGTTGTGGGTGTGCTCGTCGCTTTTTTTTCATGGCGCTCATTGGTTGAAACTGCCAAGGCGAAAAACACGACCAACAAAGTCTCTTTTTTTAAAGCGGCTAAAACTCTATTGGCCATACCTGAGTTTCGAGCTTACGCGTTCTTAACGGCGGGTTCTGTTGGGGTGTACTACGCGTTCTTAGGAAGCGCGCCGTATTTAATTATGGAAGTAGGCGGTGTGTCCGCATCATTGTTCGGTCGTTTTTTCATACTGGTGGCGATTGGGTATTTATCGGGCAACACTATTGCGGCGTTATTCTCTGAAAAACTGGGTGTGCAGGGAATGATTCGTTTGGGTCAAATCCCATTGTTAATAGGTTTAGCAGGTTTTTGGTTATCGCTGTGGTTTGAATCCCCTTTGGCGATCTATTTTCCGATGATGTGTATCGCCTTTTCTAATGGCATGTCGCTGCCGAACCTAACCTCTGGTGCCATGAGTGTGCACGAACCCTTAGCCGCTTCTGCCTCAGGCATTGTGGGCGCTTTGCAAACGGCTGTAGGGATATTCATGACCGTCATTTTGGGGATATTACTTCCGCATTCAGCCATCTGGTTTCAGATTATGGTTTCGCTGTCGGTGTGTTGCGGGTTAGCGGCTTGGTATTTGAATCACCGCAAAAACTAGCAGTGCTTAATAAAAGCTAGTACTGCCCACCGTTAATTTCTAAGGTTTGCCCGGTGATGTAGCCAGATAAAGCTGGGCTTGCCAAAAATACAAAGCCAGGTGCGCAATCCTCAGGTGTGCCCAAACGTTGCAGCGGAATTTGCTGGCGAGTGTTCTCAAGTTTTGCAGCCGATGAGTAGCGCTCATGAAATTCTGTGTGTATCACCCCAGGAGATAGTGCGTTAGCTCGAATGTTATGTGGTGCTAACTCTCGTGCTAAGGCTTTGGTGTATGTGGATACGAAAGCTTTAGAAGCTGAATAGATGGAAGAGCCTGGGCTTCCTCCCGTACTTGCCGATATGGATACGGTATTCACAATGGCTGCAGAGCCAGAATGTTCTGCACCGGCAATGAGGCTTGGAATTAATCCTTTCGTTATTCGTACTACGGCGTCTTGATTTAACGACACAATGTGTGAGTAGTCGGCATCACTTAAAGTTTGGGCAGGAAAGCGTCCTACCATGGTGCCTGCGTTGTTTATTAAGACATCAATGCGATCGGTGTGAGATGTGACAAAATCTGTGAAGGCGTGGTGGCCTGCTGCATCGGTAAAATCGGCCGTGAAGCCATATAAATTTTCACACAGTTGGGCTTGATGTTCACTGCGACCTAAATGCGCGTACACACGAGCCCCTAAGGAGCAAAATAATTGTGCTGTTGCCCAACCGATGCCGCTGCCAGCACCCGTAATTGCAACCGTTTTATCTTTAAATAAATCAGATGTGTAGCCAGGGTTCATCGGATGATGTTCTTCAATTGGCGGGGTACAGTATTTCCTGGCCAATGAAAATGGTGGAGCCGTTGATTCCGTTGATGCTGCGCAGCTCATTCACTGAAGTGTTGTACTGGGACGCAATTTCAGATAAGGAATCGCCCGATCTTACCGTGTGGGTTAAATAAGTGGATACGGTTTCAACCACCACAGGATCTTCCACCACGATGGTGGTTGGGGTAACTGGCTGATCGATAACCTGACCTGTGCCGTCTGTAACTGTGCTCGTGCTGGTTACCGGCGTTCCCGTCAATAGTTGATCTGTGGATCCAGTATTGGCAGGTGCACTTACTGTGGTGTTGGCGAGTACTGTGGATGTATCCACATTGCGAGTATTTTGGTCCCAACGATAAATCGCAACCCCTAATAAAGAGCTGGATACCACAAGGATAATAAGGTCTGACTTAGCGATCACTGTCTGAGTCCCGTCACAACGGCAATGAGTTGGCGCATGATACCGCGACAAGCGCTTGGGTTGGGATGTAAAACCCAATGAGCCACACGTTATAGACCATCAAAGCGGTAAGAGTATGGATACTTGGTGTTACGCCACAAATTTTGATTATTCAGCGCTTGGGTGGAACGGGTTCACAATCCGTAGCGGGCTCATGCTTAGATTTTCCTGAATTATCCAGCAGTTAGGTCATGTAACCGCTGGACAGGCCAGACAGATGTTTGTGTGGCTTAGCGCTTCACAAGCTCAAGCTTCTAGGCAAGGTGAGTTTGCCCAATTAAAAGTTTGGGGTTGTATCAAACGGTATCTACGGCGGTTACAAATTGGTCAATCTCATTGTCATTGTTAAAATAATGAACAGATGCGCGGGCAATATCGCCCAGCTGGCGACGGGAAAAATCTAACCGAGCTGAGGTAAAAAGCGCATGGGAAATATTCATTTTTTTGTTTTGCAGTGCTTGCTGCATTGCTGGTGCGCTGATGCCGTCCTTCACAAAGGTAACAATGCCGCAGCGGCGTTGCCCCAAATCGTGAGTGGTGACGCCGTTTAATTCATCCAACCGGCTACGTAGGCGGTTTCCAAGCTCGGTAACTCGCGCTTCGATAGCGGATATTCCGATTTGGTTTGCGTATTCAACCGCTTTCGCTAAACCGATGCGCCCTGCGTAAAACGATTCCCAGTTTTCAAACCGTTTGGCATTGGGTTGAAACGTAAACCCATTGTCCTCGGTCCAGGTGGCCGAATGTAAATCCACAAATGGAGGGTCGAGCGTTTCTAGAAAATCACGACGCACGTACAGAAATCCTGTGCCGCGAGGCCCACGTAAAAATTTCCGGCCGGTGCCAGACAATACATCGCACTGTAGTTTTTTCACATCCAGTTCAATTTGCCCAGCCGATTGACAGGCATCCAGTAAGTACATTAATCCTGCGTCTTTAGCGATTTGGCCAACTTCAGCAGCCGGGTTTATAAGCCCGCCTTGTGTTGGTACGTGAGTAAGTGCAATGACTCGTGTGGAATCGGTGATGGCATTTTTTAATGCGTTCAGATCGATTTGGCCGTGTTCGTCCGATGGCACTACATCGATGTGCAATGAACGCCGCTGTGCTTGTTGCAATAGCGCTAAGTAGTTTGAGACGTACTCAGATTCGTGAGTAAGGATTCTATCGCCAGGTTTTAACGGCAGCGCGTAAAAAGCCATGTCCCATGCTCGCGTGGCATTTTCTACATAGGCAATTTCGTCAGCACTTGCATTGAGTAATGTGGCTAGCTGTGTATAGAAATCGTCAACCTGATCTTGCGCTGCAGCGTGTGCTTCGTAACCGCCTATGCGCTGCTCTAGCGCAAGATGATCGGTAACCGCTTTGTACACAGGATCTGGCATAAGCGATGCACCTGCGTTGTTGAAGTGCAGAATCTCTTCACAACTGGGTGTCTCTGCCCGAACCTTATCTACATCAATCATGATTGTTTTCCAAAGCTGGGTAGTCGATCCAACAACGCAGAGCTTCCCATGGCCGCAGCGCATAACCACGGACGTATAAAATCGTTCCCAGGAATGTAACCGGTTTTCAATTGATTCAGTGCGTTGAAGTCTTCGGTGTTGCCAGCAATGGCATTGCCTACCGCGTGCCCGCAGAAATTGGCTAACGCCACTCCATGCCCTGAATAACCACTGGATGAATACAGCCCGGGTTGCCATTGCTTTACGCTGGGCCACCGACTTCGTGTGATGCCTAAAGTACCTCCCCAAGCGTAATCTATTCGCGCATTTTGCAGTGAGGGAAAAACGGATGTCATCGCTCGTTGCACGATTTCAGGGTAGTGTTTTGGAAATCGGTAACCGTAGTTTTCACCCCCACCAAACAATAATCGATCATCTGCGCTACGCCGAAAATAGTTCACAACAAAGCGTGAATCGGCAATGGCTGCGTTACTGGGCAGAAGATTTTTTATATCTTCACCCAGTGGTTCTGTTGCCACGATAAAGTTGTTGATAGGAATCACATCTGTGCGTGCTTCCTTAACTAAACTATCCAAGTATCCGTTCATGGCGCAAACCACCGTGTTACAAACCACTTGAGCAGAATGGGTATGCACCTTAAATCGCTCACTTGATGTTAATAAACGCTCAATTTTGGTCGCGGGGCTGTTTTCAAACAGTGTAGCGCCCGCTTTCGATGCAGCCTCCGCAATTCCTAAGGCAAGATTAAGCGGGTGTAAATGCCCCGACGTCTCTTCAAAGATACCCGCATGGTATTGCTCACTGCGAACATGATCTTGCAACGCGGCTTTATCTAATGCTTGCAATGCAGCTCCTGGATGCGTGTTGTTAAATTCATCCAGTTCTTGCGTTAGTTTTGATACAGAATAGGGGCGATGTAAGGCGTTGACGATTCCAGGTACGTATTGAATGTCTATGTTGTGCTTACGCGCTAAATCTAATACGTATTGTTTAGCGCGTTCACAAAATGTCCAATACTGTTGTGAAGCCTTTATGCCGTAGGTTTTTGTTAACGCTTCATGGCGGTTAAAGCCTGAACCCAATTGCCCGCCGTTTCGGCCCGAGGCACCCCAGCCCACACGATGCGCCTCTAATACACACACTGAAATGCCTTGTTCTGCTAGCGTTAGTGCAGCTGATAATCCGGTGAAGCCACCACCAATTACGCACACATCGAAGCTATGCGCACCGGTTACTTGTCGATACTGCTTGGCGTTGCTATCCGATGCTGTGGCTTTGTACCAAGAGTCTGGGTAGGTGCCTGCTGTATCGTTTGCGTATAACAGCTTCATCGATGCTCCTACACATTCAGCAGTAAGTGTTCGCGTTCCCACGGGCTGATCACTTGACCGTAGGCTTCGGTTTCGTGTTTCTTAATGGTTGTATAGGTTTGGCAAAACTCTTCGCTGAGTATCTCTCGCATAGGTGCATTGGCTTCAAATAGTTCCAGTGCGTCGTGTAAGCCATAAGGCAGGGCACGCGGCAATGAATAAGCATCGACGTGCACAGGGTCTCTTGGTGCGGTGCCGTTCTTCATTCCCAAATATCCGCAGGCAAGACTTGTGGCAATGGCAAGATAGGGGTTGCAATCCATGCCGACTACACGGTTCTCAACCCGTCTTGCGGCTGGTGACGATAACGGTATGCGAAGCCCGGTGGTTCGGTTGTCTTCTGCCCATTCAATGTTGATGGGGGCGGCATCTTCACGAGTGAAACGCCGGTACGAATTTACGTAAGGTGCAAGAATGCAAACGACCGATGGCAAGTGTTCTTGTTGGCCACCTATAAAGTGATAGAACAATTCACTGGGTGAGTCATCTTCGCGAGTGAAAAGATTGTTACCGGTTTTTTTGTCCACAACACTTTGGTGAATGTGCATCGCACTGCCAGGTTGATCTTCCATAGGTTTTGCCATGAACGTAGCGAAGCAATCGTTTCGCATTGCTGCTTCGCGTATGGTTCGCTTGTAGTAAAACACTTGGTCGGCTAATGCGAGTGGGTTGCCGTGTTGTAAATTTATTTCAATTTGCCCAGCACCACCTTCTTGAATGATGGTGTCTATTTCGAAACCTTGCGCTTCGGCAAAATCGTAAATGTCATCGATGACTTTCCCATACTCTTCTACGGCTGTCATTGAATAGGCTTGGCGCGCAACACCTTGGCGGCCTGAACGGCCAATGGGTGGCTCGATGGGGTAATCAGGATTGATGTTAGGTTTGGTTAAATAAAATTCCAACTCCGGAGACACTATCGGAGTCCAGCCTTCCGCATCGTAGAGTGATAACACTTTCTTTAAAATATTTCTGGGTGCCACCATCACAGGATTTCCGTCGCGATCCTGTACATCGTGAATCACCTGTAAGGTGGTGTCATCTGACCAAGGCACAGCGGTTGCTGTGGAAAAATCGGGTACTAAACACAAATCTGATTCTTTCCACTGTTCAGGGCTATTTTCTAAATCGATGTAGTCGCCATTAATGGTTTGTTGGAAAATGGATGTTGGCAAGTACATGCTTTCAACGCGGGTAAATTTTGACCACGGCATGGCCTTGCCACGCGACATCCCTGCGATGTCAGCTACGATGCATTCCACATCGTCCACGCGCCGTGAACCCAACCATTGAATAAACGCAGAAGGCAGTTGGTTTATAAAGTCATCTGGAGCCTGAGTCATGCTAAGCCTTGCAAAATAAAGTTGCGTAGCACCGAAGCCACATCGGCGTTATGTAAATCATTACCTAGTGATGCCTGTGCATTGTTCACATTGGCTTTAGGAAATAAATGCCCGCGTTCGATGAGAAGGTCGGTTACCAGGTTGTCTTCAAATTCAGGATGAGGTTGAATGCTGATGGCGGTTTGGCCATATTGTAGGGCGGCGTACTGGCAGTGCTCAGCAGAACCAATAACTGTTGCATCTTCAGGCAGTTCCACCACTTGATCTTGATGAAAGGCTAATAGATTTGCTTTGCCATTGATAGCGTTGTTGAATGGCCCGTTAAGTTCATAGTTCACTTGGCCCATCTGCCACCCGCCTTTAAATTTTTCAACTTTTCCGCCCAATGCTTTGGCTAAAATTTGGTGGCCAAAACAAACGCCTACGATCGGTTGTTTAGCCGCATAGGCGTCTCTTAATAAAGCTTCTGTGGGTGGAATCCAGTCGTGTTCCTCATAGGCTGCATGTCTTGATCCGGAAACCACCCATGCATCAGCATCGGCCACCGTTGGGCGATCACCTAGGTGCACAGCGAAGGTACGGTAGTTGAACACGTCAGTACCTAAAAGGGATGAATACAAGTGTGTGTAACTGCCGTGGGTATCCGTCATTTCATCGGAAAAGCGACCACACTCTAAAATACCGATAACTGGGTGCGAATTATTGCTCACGAAACCTCGTTTGAGTTGCTGTATTTTCGTTGTAGGCACATAGGGAGACTAGCTTACACGCCAATTGCGTCGCGAAAACCGTACCACCACGAACCCACGGTGCTGTAAGCGGGCCCGAAGCGTTGCCCGCCTGGAAATTTGCGCCATGGCAGGGCGGCAAATCGTTCGAAACGCGCGCCATTCCCTGCGATCCCTTCTGACAATAAACGGCCAAAAAGGTGCGAGCCAGTAACCCCGTGGCCGCTATAACCCATGGCAAAAAAGGTATTGTTTCCTAAGCGGCCTAGTTGAGGCACTCGGCTGTAAGACAGGGCAAAATTCCCGCTCCATGCGTATTCAACTTTTACATCCTTTAATTCAGGAAACACTTTCTCCATGTTGGGCCGCAGTTTAGCCTCCACACTACTAGGGTCTTTGCCACCGTAAATCGTTCCCCCGCCAAAAAGTAACCGCTTGTCGGCCGATAAGCGGTAGTAGTCAAGAATGTATCGCACATCTTCTATGCAGGCATCATTTGGCAAAAGGCTGTGCGCGAGTTCTTCGCCTAAAGGTTCTGTTGCCATGACTTGGGTAGATACAGGCATTACCCGTGGCGCTAATACTGGAACCGATTTACCCAGATAGGCGTTGCCACAAATCACTAAAGTGTTGCAGGTGACGCGCCCTTTTTCGGTGGTCACGCTTGGATTATTTGCATCTGCATCGATTGACTTTACGTGTGTATTTTCATGAATCACCCCACCTAGTGATTCAATGGCAGCGGCTTCCCCTAAGGCTAAATTTAACGGGTGAATGTGACCGCCGGAGTGATCTACCATGCCGCCGTAATAAAGATCTGATTTCACATACGCTTGCAAAGCATCGCGATCTAAAATTTCATGATCGTCCATGCCGTGTGTTCGCCACAAGGCTTGTTTGGCTTCTAATTCTTGTAAGTGTTTTTTATTGAATCCAACAAATACATTTTTTTCTTTTAAGTCGCAATCAATAGAATACTCATGCACAAAGTCGCGAATAACGGATGCACCTTCACAGACTAATGAGCCAACAAAGTTTGCGGTTTCTTTATTAAATTTAGCCTCAATACGCTCAAGGCTTGCGTTCAGGCCATTAACAATCTGCCCACCGTTTCGGCCCGATGCACCCCAGCCGATTTTTGCCCCTTCAAGTAACAACACGGATCGGCCCTGTTGCAAACAATGCAAAGCCGCTGATAGGCCACTGAATCCGCCGCCAACCACACAAACATCGGCTTGAACATCGGTTTCCAAAGCAGGGCGCTGGGGGGCTGCATTCGCGCTGGCGGCGTAGTAGCTAGGGGCGTGTGGCTGGGTCAAAATGAGCTCTCGTGGTCACGGTTCTGCTGCCCTGTGCTCAAGTCTGAGTACAACGCAGTATTAATGTGCCCGTTATACTCGACTCAAACCTTGTGAGCAACGCAAAACCTTATGGGCTTAAGAACCTATCCAAACATTGCCGTCCATCGTTTATCTGAGCTATCCAGCGATGAACGTGAAACTCTGCTTCTGCGCGCTGAAGACGATCTTGAACCCTTTATTGAGGGGGTGAAACCCATAATTGAAGCGGTGCGTGTTGATGGTGATAAAGCGCTTGCACAATTTGCAAAGCTTTTTGATCAAGCGCCGGTAGATGCATCAACCATCGAAGCCACCCCGGCTGAAATTGATGCAGCGTTTGATGTGGTGGGTGCCGAAATGGTCGATGTATTGGGCTATGCGGCCGATAATATCCGCAGGTTTCACGAAGAACAGAAACCACAAGCCCAGTGGAGTAAGGAAATTCGACCAGGCGTAGAAGTGGGCGAGCGTTATTTGCCTATTGATTCTGTGGCCTGCTACTCGCCGCGTGGTAAAGGCTCGTTTCCTTCTGTGACCTTAATGACGGCCATTCCAGCCAGTGTGGCGGGTGTGCCTAACCCCATCATTCTTACCCCAGCAGGCCCGGATGGAAATGTTGATCCTGCCACCTTGGTAGCGGCTCGATTATCGGGCGTGGAACAAGTGTACAAAGCCGGTGGGGCGCAAGCGGTTGCGGCGGCGGCTTTTGGTACACACACCGTACCGCGATGTCGAAAAATTGTTGGCCCAGGTAGCCCATGGCTTGTGGCGGCTAAACGCGTATTGGCAAATCGAATCGATCCTGGCTTACCCGCAGGGCCCAGTGAAACGATTTTATTGGCAGACCCCAGCGCTAATCCGCGGGTGGTCGCGTTGGATCTATTGATTGAATCGGAGCACGGCAATGACAGCAGCTCATTCTTAGTCACTTGGAGCGAAGAGTTAGCTAATGCAGTCATCGCCGCTGTGCCAGGCTATTGGGATTCTATGAGTGATACCTTGGCAGGTTACTCAAGCTCTGTACTCAGTGGCAACAGTGGGGGGGTGGTATTGGCATCTTCTGCAGAGCAAGCGTATGAATTTATAAACGACTACGCCCCCGAGCACTTACAAATTCTGTCGAAAACGCCTGACGAACACTTGCCTCACATAAGAAACGCTTCTGAAATTTTATTAGGTGAACACGCCGCTGGTTCTTTAGCCAATTACATGATGGGGCCGAACTGTGTGTTACCCACGTCAGGGGCCGCACATACACACTCACCATTAGGTGTGCTCGATTTTATGAAAAGTGCATCCATCGGTCGAGTTTCGCAAGCAGGTTATAACGAATTGGCGTCACGAGTTCACCGCTTTGCCACTTATGAAGGGTTTGATGGGCACGCCAATGCCGTATCCCCATTACGAACAGAGGCTATGAAAACCAATCAATGAATGATGCAAACAATCCCTTACGTCGCCCGTTAGATCGAGCTGGCCGATCAGCCGTTCATGCGTTAAATGGTATGGCCAGCACGTCGCATGTGATGGCGACTCAAACAGCGGTCGATGTGCTTAAAGCCGGTGGTAATGCATTGGATGCCTCCATTGCAGCTTGTGCCATGCAATGCGTGGTTGAACCTGAATCAACAGGGATTGGAGGTGATTGTTTTGCTCTGTATGCACCAAACGGTCAAGATTCAATGGTGGCTTACAACGGTTCAGGCCGTGCGCCTGCAGCAGCCACACCGCAGGCGTTTAAAAAACTCGGTATCGATACGATTGAACGAGGGTCTGCGCATTCAGTGGTTGTTCCAGGCGCTGTGGATGCTTGGTGTCAACTGCATAAAGATCACGGCAACATGCCTTTTGCTGAATTGCTACAACCTGCCATTCAAACAGCACGTAACGGTTATGGGCTAACACAACGGGTACAGTTTGATATTGCCGCCCAAGCTGAATTTATTAGCCAGTTCCCCGTTACGGCGAATCTATTTTTAGATAACGGTAAAGTGCCTGCCATTGGCTCGGTAAGAACTTTGCCTGCGTTGGCTGATGCGCTAGAACAAATTGCAACTCATGGGCGCGATGCTTTTTATCAAGGACCATTAGCAAACGATATGGTGAACGAGCTGCAATCGCGTGGTGGGTTGCACACGTTAGATGATTTTTCAAATGCGGGTGGGGAATATGTAAATCCTATACATACTGATTACCGCGGGCATCGAATACATGAGTGCCCTCCCAACGGCCAAGGCATCATCGCGTTGTTAATGATGAATATGTTGGCTGAAATTCCGGTTGATCCTAATGGGCCTTTAACGGCTGAACGCATGCATTGGGAAATCGAAATTTGCCGTATCACTTATGCATTACGTGATGCGTGGTTAGCTGACCCTAATCAAGTGAATATTGATTACAACGCCTTGTTAACAAAAGAATTCGCACAGAACTTACTCAGTAAAATTGATCCTAAAAAGGCGTGTGAACGGCCAACCGATTTCCCACAGCCAAAGCATAAAGATACGGTTTATATCTCAGTTGTAGATAAAGATCGAAATGCCTGCAGTTTTATCAACACACTTTTTTACAGCTTTGGTAGCGGCATAACCACTGAGTCGGGCATAACCTTAACCAATCGCGGTATGTCATTCTCATTGAACCCCAATCACCCGAATGTGATCGCGCCAAACAAGCGGCCAATGCACACCATAATCCCTGGTATGGTCTCCAAAGAGGGTAAAGTTTCACATTGCTTTGGTGTGATGGGTGGTCACTATCAAGCGATGGGACAACAACAATTTTTATCACGCCATTTAGATTTTCATTGTGATGTGCAATACGCACAAGATTTACCCCGTTTTATGATTGATTTAGACACTCATGCTGTTGATGTAGAAGCTGGGGTTGATGAATCTATTAATGAGACCCTTCGAAGTATGGGGCACAAAATGGTCACCGCCACCACCCCGATTGGGGGTTCCCAAGCCATTCAAATTGATTGGGAAAACGGGGTGTTAACTGGGGGTTCTGATCCGCGTAAAGACGGTTGTGCTTTAGGTTATTAAGGCAACAGCAAGTTGAGCGGCGACCGCTGCGTTGTTTAATATTAATCGTTTATTGGTATGAAGGCTTTGGCCGTCGGTGAGCTCCACTATTCGGCCCAATAGCCATGGGGTTACCTCTTTACCGCTAATGCCTGCCTGTTCGCATTCAGCAATGGCTTTTGCGATAGTTACATCCATAATGGCTTTGGGTATTTCGGCATCCTCAGGCACCGGATTACCGATCAATACGCCACCGGTCATCGATAAAGCGTTACGGGATTGAATAAAGGCTGCAATATCTTCAACATGGGGTAAATGCAAGGGGGAATCGATGCCGCTGTCGCGAGACCAAAACGCGGGCAATCGTGATTGGCCAAGGGTGACCACCGGCACGCCTAGTGTTTCTAAAACCTCTAGCGTTTTCGGGATATCAAGAATGGCTTTAGCGCCTGCCGATACAACGTGCACCGGTGTTTTCGCGAATTCATGCAAATCGGCGCTGATGTCAAAACTGTTTTCAGCGCCTTTATGAACGCCGCCAATTCCTCCTGTTGCAAAAACCGATATGCCCGCTAGGTGAGCACCAATCATCGTGGCCGCCACGGTGGTGGATCCTGTGCGTTGATGTGCAATCGCGAACGCAAAGTCTGCTCTAGACAGTTTCATTACATTATCGGCTTGAGCCAGTTCATCAATGGTGGCATCGGTTAGTCCGATTCGTAGCTCACCATTTATAACCGCAATGGTCGCTGGCACGGCACCGTTTTCTCGAACTGTGGCTTCAACCTGCATGGCCGTTTCTTTATTTGCAGGGTAGGGCATGCCGTGCGTAATGATGGTGCTTTCCAAAGCTACAATCGGTTGGTTGTTCTTCTTTGCATCTTCCACGCTTTTGGAAAAAGTGATGCTTAAGCTCATACGTGTACGCTCAGTTGGATTGATGATTAAGAGATATTAAGTGCAGGTGCTTTAATTTCACCCGTTATTACTTTAGCTGCGGCAGGGATTCCATAATGGGTAACGGCCTGCACTAATGATTCGTGGGTAAGAGTAACTTGCATAAGGTGGCTAAGGGTTGCACCTGCTAATGCATCACCTGGGCCGTTCGCTGTTTGGCTGGTGTGAATGTTTGGCACAGTTATAGATGAATGTTGCCCTTCGCTGCACACCAGCACGTTGTGATTGCCTTGCGTTATCACTAAGTGGTTGCAGCCAATGGCACTCGGTTCTAATAGCCGTATTTTTTCGTCAAGTGGTTTCTCTGAGAATTTAATTGAAGTTAATTGCTTAGCCTCTTGTTCATTGCAAAATAAAATATCGACGTTTTGAAGTGAAGATTCAAGCCGGTTGATTTTTGATGGCGAGACGCCCAGCGCCACGATTAAGCAATGTGGATTCACGTATCGAATAGCATTCGAAATGTCGGCAATAGCGCTTGCCGATAAGTTGGTGTCTAGTGCCACAGCCGCTGGGCTTTGGAAGTTGATGAGGCTGCGCGCTTTTGCAAGTGTAATGGCTTGTGCTTGCTCCACATCGGCAAGGCCAACAAGCAATTCCCCGCTGGGCTGTAAAATCGCGCTGTATCGACCGGTTCGAGTAGCTTCTGCCAGAATCGATTTTACCTGCACTCCAGTGTTGGCAAGCGCAGCTTTCAGATCGCAGCCATCCTTATCGTTACCGGTATTGGTGAGTAGTACGACCGATAAGTGATTATTTATCGCAGCGGCTCGCGCCACATTGGCGCCCACTCCACCCGCGAATCGGGACCAGCTAACCGGATTGGATTCTCCTGTGATCATGGGCGCCTTGGCGGTCGCCACCTCATCAGTATGGAGGGCACCGATCACTAAAAGTAGAGGATTGGAATCTAAGCTCATGAGCTCAGTGTAACGGTTGCGTTAAATGCGCACATTTTTTACCTTAGAGCACCTTTTCGTACCCCGTAAAAGCGCGTCCGAAGGTAAAGTGGGCGTCTAAGAAAATCGCTTGTTGAGTTGCTACATGATTGATCGTATTGCTGTCATTGGTTCGGGCACCATGGGGGCCGCCATTGCTGGGCAAATTGCCAATGCTGGGCTGGAAGTGCTGCTGCTTGATCTGCCGGGCAAAGAGCAAAGAAATTCTGTGGCTGAAGGCGCTGTTAAGCGTCTGTTGGAATCAGACCCACCGGCCTTAATTCATAAAGGCGTTGCTAAAAAAATCAGCGTTGGCAATATTTCCGATGATTTTGCAAAACTTGCCGATATGGATTGGATCGTTGAGGCGGTTGTAGAACGTCTTGACATCAAACAAGATCTTTATCGCAGGTTAGATGCCACCATTAGCGATAGCTGCATCGTTACATCCAACACCTCAACCATCCCTATCAAATTGTTGATTGAGGGCATGCCTGATTCGTTTCAAGAACGCTTTGCTATTACGCACTATTTCAATCCTGTTCGATACATGCGTCTGCTGGAATTAGTTCGTGGTGAGAAAACACGCAAAGAAGTAATGGATGTGTTGGCAGATTTTAATGATCGGCAAATGGGAAAAGGCGTTGTAACGTGTGCCGATACCCCAGGGTTTTTAGGCAACCGGGTGGGTGTGTATGCGTTGCAAGTGGGTATCGATGAGGCCACAAAACAGCAACTGCCGATAGAAACTGCCGATGCACTGATGGGGCGCCCTATGGGTATACCCAAAACCGGTGTGTTCGGGTTATACGATTTAATCGGTGTTGATCTGATGGCCGATGTCGTTCGCTCGCTTCGATCCATTTTGCCCGCAAGCGATGCTTTTCATGCGGTGGGCGCTGAGAACCCTATGATAAACGCCATGATAGAGGCGGGTTTTACTGGTGAGAAGGGCTTGGGTGGGTTCTATGTAACCCAAGACGGTGCAGAGCAAGCCAAAGATTTGGTTACTGGTGAATATCGTCAAAGAGCTACTGACTTACCGCAACGGGCAATTGATGCTGCCACCGCAATCGCTGAACAGCGAGAAGCGCTAACCGATTTAGTCAAAGGCGAAGGCGCAGAAGCTGATTTTTGCCGAAACGTATTGGCACGAGTGCTGGGATATTCGGCCAGCTTATTAGGGGAGGTTACCGACAACCCTCAAGCCATCGATGATGCGATGAAGCTAGGTTTTAATTGGGTGCGTGGGCCGTTTGAAATGATTGATGCATTAGGTGCTGAAAACGTTGCTAAGTTTTTAGTGCAATTAGATGAGGTGGTGCCAGATGCTATTCAAGCCAACAAACCTTTTTATGCCGTGAATAATGATGAACTGTGTGTGCGCTTTGCCAATGGGGAAATGACACCAGTTGATTTACCTGACGGGGTTGTGCGCTTTCATTTAAAAAAACAAACGCTGAAACCATTAGCCTCTAACGACAGCGCGAGTGTGTACGCAATAGCTGATGATTTGCGGTTAATAGAATTTCACAGCAAAGCTAATGCGCTAACCGATGCGTCAATGGCGATGGTTGCAGCTGCTGTTAAAGATCCTGGTAAAGGAATCATTGTTCACAACGATGCACAGCATTATTCAGCCGGTGTTGATTTAAATGCTTTTCTGGCAATGATTGAACAATCTGATTGGCAAGGTATAGATGCGTTCTTAGAGCGTTTTCAGATGACGGTGAAAGCATTGAAATATGTCAATGTGCCGGTGGTAGGGGCTCCGAGTGGGTTATCTCTAGGCGGCGGCTGTGAAGTGCTATTGCACTGTGACCAGTTAGTGATGCACGCCAATATTGTTATGGGCTTGGTTGAATCTTCTGTTGGGCTTATCCCTTCTGGTGGGGGCGTAAAAGAAACTTACTGGCGCTGGTATCAAAAATTAGGCAACTGGGAAGAGGCGGCTTGGAAAACATGGATGAATGTAGGCTACGGGGCAACCGGCACATCGCCTGATATGGCCGATAAGCTGGGATATTATCGCCAAGGTACTGATTCGCAAGTGATCAATCGAGACCGTTTGTACGCAAGCGCAGTAGATGCTGTTACCGCGCTTCAATCTGGTTATGCACCGCCGGCGGTTCCCAGTTTCACATTGGTGGGTGGTGACATGTTGCAACGTATGCGATCGTTTATGGAAGAGGGAGTGGGTAAAGGGATGTTCACACCGCATGATTTAACTGTGGCCATGCAGGTGGCTACTATTGTGTGCGCAGATGATGGACAAGAAGCGGTGGTTGATGAAGATCATATGTACCAGCGTGAACGAGAGGCGTTTATTCGTTTGGCACAGACTGATGAATCTAAAGCTCGCATCGAGCATTTGTTAGCTGGCAAAGGTGCATTAAGAAACTAATGAGTGAACATTCGCCTGATGTGCTACTTGCCCGATTACTATCGGTCATTGAAAACGATATTTTACCTCTGACTGAAAAAGGCGTTGCTGCAGGGAATAAAATATTTGGTGCGGCGCTGCTGCGTAAGTCAGATTTATCGGTTGTCATTGCTGAAACCAACAATGAACTTGAAAACCCACTGTGGCATGGAGAGATGCATGCCTTAAAAAAGTTTTATGAAACTGATAGCCAATCACGCCCTAATACCAGTGATCTTATTTTTGTAAGCACACATGAGCCGTGCAGTTTGTGTTTGTCAGCCATTACTTGGGCAGGGTTTGATAATTTCTACTATTTCTTTAGCCATGAAGACTCACGAGATAGTTTTGCTATTCCGCATGATTTAAAAATATTGAAAGCTGTTTTTGATGTGAATCCGGGTGAATATCAGCGTTCCAACGAATTCTGGACAAGCTTTGCCATCAAGAATTTGATTGATAAAGTATCTCGCGTTGAATTGAAAAATACATTAACGGCCCAAGCTTCGGCTATTGCGCAACGCTACGATGTCCTGTCCGAACAATACCAAGATACGAAAGAAGGTAATGATATTCCGCTGAATTGACAGGCTTGAGTGAATCATTCATGTTGGAAGCCAATGCAAAAATATTCCTACCTATCAGTGCTGATACTTTGCGCTCGGTTATTTTTGGTGAAAATAAATTAATCCCAATCGGTAGTAACGTCAGTAAACAGTCTACGAATGGGTTAATCGCTGCGGTTACCAAACTTGCTATTCATGAAACTGCCAGCTTGTTTTTCCTGCAGCACCTATCTCAATTAAAGCCGTCAAACAGTGATGCGGTAGAGCGGTTATTGGCTGAATGTTTGAAGGTGTGTCAGCACTTGCGTGTGAACGCATCGGAAGAAGAGTTTCAAACCACATGTTTCCAGCAATTGAGTTTAGAAAATATTCGGTCGGGGTATTGGTTGCTACCTGTTTATAAGGTGGCTCTTTTAGATGATCACACGTTAGCCGAACGCACATTTCTCGATGGGGCGGGGAATTGGAATTATGATTTCTGCACGAGGCATCAACAAGAACTTCGTAAGGATTTGCAAGAGGTTAAGGTTAATTCACTAACATTGCATTTAAGCGCTGAGCAAAGTCGAATTTATCGTGAGCTATTAGCAGGGCAGGATGAGCACATTCACATCCAAGGTTACGCTGGTACAGGCAAAACGACTCTTATAAAGTCATTGTTGTCCTTACTTGGCGAAAAAAATACCAAAGTGCTGGTATTGGCTGAACGCAAAGCACAGTTGGATGTTTTTAGTGCGATTGCAGTAGACCCTAATCGCGTACAACTGTTTACTTATACTGATTTAGCGAAATTGATTATTGCCGAGAATTCTACCGAATTAGGTGAAGAAACTATTTTAAGAAAAGGCATAACTCGAACCACAATGCCAGATAAAGAAATTATTCAGCATTTGGGTTTAAAGGATTCAAGTTCTGCTAAAGCACTGCAATTAGTTAAAGCGGTTAGAGCCACATTATTTCGATATTGCCAAAGCGGCGATGATGATGTAAGCGTCAAGCATATTCCAAGAAATTACCAAGCGATGCTAGATACAGCAACCCAAGCTGCGGTTAGTCAATATACCTATAGGCTTTGGTGTTCCATTCTTTCGCCACCTACAAAAGATTTTACTCCCCAAATACGGGCGTATCACATCATAAAATGGGCGGCTTTAAATCGGTGTGTTATTCCTAGTGAGTTTAGCCATGTGCTTATCGACGAATGCCACGATTTACCCACACCGGTGAATCAAATTTTATCCAATAGCTCGCAAGCTAGAATCAGTTTGGGTGATGACTATCAGAATTTGCATGGGCACATTGCCAAACAGCCGGTATTAATCAGGCAGCGCGAAATGCACCATTCGCTTCGGTCCAGTCATCAATTAGACAGTATGTTGAATCCGATTATCTCGGTGCATCCTAGCCAAGTTAACGCTACATTCTATGGCAATAGAATGAACCGACTCGATCTTGAGTACTATGAGAAAGCAACAGTGCCCAGCAATCCTACTTTGATTCTAGTGAAAGATTTTTGGGGGTTGTTTGAATGGGCGCAGCGCATGGCTGCAGGCCAGTTAAAAATTAAATTACTGAGTAACGGGGTTGCGCTTGATACGTTTGTGCAAGATTGTATCGAGCTATATTACAACGGTACGCAGGCGCGCCATGGGGAGCTGTTTCGCTTTACATCCTGGGGCCATCTGGCAACGTTTTATCGCGATAATCCCGCTTTCCAAAGGGTTACCCGAATGCTTGAGAAAAATTATTCACAGCAAGATTGGCAATTAACTCAGCGCTTTATTGTGGATAAGGGCCGTGATGTATATCCATTGGCTTTAATTGATAACGTAAGAAACTTAGAATTCGACAATGTGATGATAACTCCTCAAATGGTGTCAATCAGTCGACAATCGGTTCAGGATAGCCCAAAAAATCAAAATCGGGTGAACACCATAAGCAATCAGAGCGCGAATAGAAAGAATAACGCGCAAGAGGCATCGTTTTATGCGCAGGTTTATGTGGCGATTACTAGAGCACGAAAACGTTTAATTGTGCCTGAGCAGTTGAGAAATCATATAGAAGAGATTTCGTAAGTTCAGCGTGCGTATATTTTCTAAATAGTTTGAAAAATGGCTACGAAATGGATGCGAAATGGATGCGCACCTTGTGGCAGCAGATTGCCAACAAGGTGCATTGTCAGAATTCAATGTTGAAATAAGCGATTGTTTCTTTTTTGCTTACACAATCGGTAAGCTTTTATTCACGGATATATGAATCGGTTTGCCGTTAGTTGATGTTGCGCTTGCAGAGGCTTGTAGAGCACGTGTAAGTGAATGCCCATGCAGCATACGATCATTAAATTTCAGCTCTTTGCTGTGTGCACCCATACCAACACTCACACTTTCGCCCGGTGCTAGTATCAAGGGTTTATTCGCAGTAAGTGCAGCAACATCGAACTTGCCTCTAAACGTTGAAATTTCATGCGGGGTAAGTGCATCAATTGATAAGGTTTCATTCCCTGCATTTAAGAACACGGCCTCAACATCGTTTGTTTGAGCCGATATTCGAGTGTGAATGGCTAAGTGCCCGTCAGTTGTTGCAGTGCTGGTTTGATGGTTACCGTAATTGCAACCGGCCATGGCTGTTGATGTTAATCCAGCGCTTGCGGTACCTGCTGCAACGGCTGCAAGGCCTTTTAACGTGCGTCTTTTTGATGCATCGGTCATTGTGTTTTCTACCTAGCTGTTGTGTGCTTGATAAACACTATCTGTTCTAATTTGATGAATTTCAAGCAATTATGCTTTTTTGCTACAGTTAGACACGTTCGTTGGCGGCAAATGGTTTGGCATCTTTAGAGAATAAATAGATGGCAACCGCTACTCCAGAAATGATGACGTAAGTCCAGAAAACATGTTGATAGGCCTCTGTTGATACAGGATTAACATGCCTACTTGCCACTGCTCCTGTAACGTACTGCATAGCACCTGCGCCAAAAATCGTAGTGAAGTTTAATAGGGTGACTCCGCGCCCGGTGAGCGCTGCGGGTACGAACGATCGGCCATGTGCCATCAATACACCGTAGCTGGTTCCGAATAAGCCAACCACTATAAATAAAATGCTTACTTGCTGAATGCTTGACGTTGGATTCATCGCAAGCACGGCAATAGCCAATAATGTAACCACATTGCCCGTAAATATTATCCATTTTCGAGTATTCAGTATTTTATCCAATGGGCCGTAAATTAAACTGCCTACTATCATGGCAATGCCCATTCCTAATGTGACTTGACCAATCAATACGTTGTCGGCCCCGAACACATTGGCAAGATAGGGCCCTGCCCAAAGGCCGCGTAAGTTTGCCACCGGAGCATAAAGCACAATACCTAAAAGCAAGATTGGCCAAAGCGCTTTAATTTTTAATAATTCAATAAATCCTGCAAGACCGGTATTGTCGGTTTCTTCGTGCTCAGGGTCATTAACAAAAAAATAAACCAGTAATGCAACCGCTACGGTGCTAGCGGCAATAACCCATAACACTGGGCGCCAACCGAAAGCGTTGGTTGCTTTTGCTAAGGGCGCTGTGCTGGCTAAGTTGCCTAAGTTTCCAAAGGCAACCAAACAAGAGGTGAGAACGGCTAATTGTTTGGCTGCAAATTTTCTAGCGAATATAAACAATGAGCCCATGAGTACAGGCGCACAGCCAATACCAATTAAGCTCATGGATACGATTATCATCCAAGGTTTGGTTGATAAGGCGAATAGCACTACACCTGCAGTACCCGCAATTCCGAATAAGTAAGCAACTGTGCGTCTAGGGCCAATACGATCCAACATGACGCCCACAGGAAACTGAAATAAACCGAAAACAATGAACCAAGCAGCGGCGGCTGTGGATAGGTGTTCTTGTGTGGCGCCCAGCTCTTGGCTCAATTCAGGTGTTAGCACGGGCAGGAATGCACGAAAGAATTGAGAGTAAATGTACGCAATTCCTAACCCCGCCAATCCGATGAATGCGTTTTTACCCATAGAAGTTCCCAGTTTTTAATGGTAGGGGGTGAGCCCTAATTTTTGGCTGTAGCTAATTTCACTGAAGAACTTGGGTACGTGAGCAGGATTACGTTCAAATCGTTCGTAGAAATACAGAAAGAAAAGTGTATGATTTCTTGGCTAATGAGGCAAGAAGTTCTCACAACAACTTGTGATCTTAAACAAGGATAAATGGCTCGACAATGAATACTGTTCGTTATGGAATTTTAGGCTGCGGAATGATGGGCAAAGAGCACATCCGTAATTTAAAATTAATTGAAGGTGCATCTGTTGTGGCCGTGGCAGACCCTGATGAGGCAATGCAGGCAGAAAATCAGGCCCTGGTGCCCGAAGCTAGATTTTGCCAATCTTTAGATGAATTGCTGTCTGTGGATGATATGGATGCACTGGTTGTCGTTAGCCCAAACTATCAACATGCCGATCAGTTGTTAGCCATCTTGAATAATGTCGATATTCCCATTTTGGTTGAAAAACCAGTTTGTACTCGTATTGATGATGTGAAACGTTTGGCTGATGCTTTTTTAAATCGAAAAACACCGTTGTGGGTTGCAATGGAATATCGATACATGCCACCAGTTCAAGCATTGCGCAAAGCCTTAGAAAAAGGCGAAGCAGGCTCGGTACAGATGCTTTCGATTATTGAGCATCGGTTTCCGTTTTTAGAAAAAGTAGGCGATTGGAATCGGTTTAATCGATACTCTGGCGGAACACTCGTTGAAAAGTGTTGCCACTATTTTGACCTTATGCGTTTGCTCATTCCTTCAGAGCCTGTGCGGGTATACGCCAGTGGAGCGGCCGATCACAATCATCAAACCGAAGACTATAACGGTGAAGTGCCTGACATAATCGACAACGCTTATGCTGTAGTGGATTTTGCAAACGGTCAACGCGCCATGTTGGAATTGTGCATGTTTGCTGAAGGTTCGCGTTATCAAGAATCGATTGTTGCGTTAGGCCCTAAAGCTAAAGTGGAGTGTGACATACCAGGGCCAGGTCGCTTTTGGCCAGAAAATTTAGGCCCCGCACCGGAACCGAGATTGGTGATAAGCCCAAGACACCCGGCAGGTCCCATAGAAACGCCGGTGCCTGTGCCCAAAGAATTATTAGAGGCTGGCGATCACAATGGATCAACATTTTATCAGCATCAATTGTTTAATCGCGCGGTGCTTGCTCATCGAATGGGTGATGACGCGGTTGTGGAAGTTACCTTGATGGATGGCTTGCGTGCGGTGGTTTTAGGCATGGCTGCACAGCATTCGATCGCTACTGGGCAGGCAGTGACTTTATCGAGCGATGGACTGACCTTTAGTTCCTGAACTATATCGCCACAGATGGATTGCTTTGCGTCGTATCTAGATTTCTTCTACTATCGATACACCCAGAACGAGTTGAAGGAGCTAACGAATGAGCGAATTAAAAGAGAAACTTGCAAAATTTAAAGCCGAAGCGGAAGCCCAGCTAGCTAAAGCTGGTGAAACAGACATTGATGACGAAGTGCTGTCGAAGTTGGTCAATAATTTAAAATTAGTTATCGACAATAGAGATGCACTATCAGTGGCAGGTTCTGATCCGAAAGAGATGGAAACGGTTCGCCGAAATTTCTTAGTTAAGAAGCTAGGCGTTGATGATGAGGAGAAGGGTAAAGCTATCTGCCAAGAGGTGGCGAAAAAAATGTCCGACAGTCGCTTGAAAAATAGAGCCGCTTTTTATTATCTATGTAAAAAACAAGTAGGTTGATAGGCGCTTTGATTTTCACTGAGCGGGAAATCATGCCCGCTCAGTGATTGCTTATCAGTGGAAAGGTCTGAATAATTAACGTAGTACGTACCCACTGGGCGATGAACATTAAGCGGCGCGTTGCACACGAGTTAGGTTCGATTGCTTATCCACCAGCTGCAAAACTTGTTTTATCTCAGTTAGGGTTTCGCTACTTAAATCAACGTCGAACATTTTGTTGGTATTCAGTAATTGTTTACCAACACTGATTCCTAGCGAATCTAAGGCTGATATACAGTCTTTGAAAGATGCCCATCCTGAGGATGTGTCGGAGATATCGATGCATATGGTGAGATGAGTTCGTAATAAATCTTCAGCAGTTTCTAGATCAACATCTAATTGCTTTGATAATTGCGCATACGAATTTTCTGAGAAAAGATTTGTGTTAAAAAAATCAGCGCATTCTTGAGTAGTTTCTAAAAAGCTCATTGCTTCTGGTTGTATGGCCAAAACGATTTGCTTACCTGTTTGGCGTTCAAGGCGAATTAAATGTTCAGCATGCGATACCCAGTGGTGGGTGATTTGCTGAATATCGGCCATATTTGATACGAACGCTTTGGGTGCCCCAGGAACTGTGCTAAGACTACCGATAATCTGAGGCGGCATTATTTGAGAAAAAAGACTGGCCAGATTATTGTGATAACTCAATTGTTTCGGATCTTTCCAATTGTACAAATCAGTATTAAACCCTTTTAAGGTATGTACATAACATTGATTCTTACTTAAGAATTCTCTGAGTTCTGCGAATGCGAAAGGTTTAGCTAACTCACTAACAGCTTGTGTCGATAGCTGTAAACCAAGGCCGAATGAATCGTGTTTACGCACGCATTGCTTAATTTCAGGTACTCGAAAATTCAATTCTTCGAACACATCGCTCCAGGTAACCCCGGTGTTAATTCCCGTGCTGTAACTAAGGTGTTGATGTGACCTGGTAGGTGTAGAAAATTCCATAAATAATTTATCGTTTAAGCAGCCATTTGTGATTGACGATAACTTAGCCAATCAATCGCGTTTAGAATTCGGCTTTCATCCATTGCATTAACATCAACACCTTTTCCTAAATCAGATAGTAATGTTATGGACAACTCTCCACCAAATTGTTCGTTAAATTCACTGATGCCTCGAAGAATGCTCCAGGTATCCGTTTTTTCTTTCTGTAGTAAGGCATCGTTCCATAATTCAAAACCAAGACGTTCAAGCAGTTGACATACGCGTTCATCTGCACCGGGTTTTAAATGGTTCATGAGTACCGAATATCTTGAATCCAGTGCCATACCTATTGCAACGGCTTCACCGTGCTTCAACTTGTAGCGCGTTAATGTTTCTAATCGATGCGCTGCCCAGTGCCCAAAATCTAATGGGCGAGGGGATCCTGTTTCGAAGGGGTCGTTATTTTGCACAATTTCGTTCATGTGCAGCTCAGTGCAGCGACGAATCATGTATTGCATCGCATCAGGATCAAATTTAGCAAGCTTTGCATGATGTTTTTCTAACCAATCAAAAAATCGGTTATCTCTAACTAGGGCTACTTTGATCGCTTCAGCCATACCCGAGATTTTGTCTCTGTCAGGTAGTGCGGCAATGAAATCGTAATCGTTAATTACAGCGAAAGGGGGTGTGAATGTGCCCATGTAATTCTTTTGATCGTAGCAATTAACCCCGTTTTTCACACTGACCGAAGAATCGCTTTGGGCTAATACTGTTGTGGGAATACGCACATGCCTGATACCGCGATGGGCTATCGCTGATACAAAACCTACAGTGTCTAGCAAAGCACCGCCGCCTATGGCAACGACATATGAATGTCGATCTAAACGAGTGTCTACCAGTAATTGTTGTATGTGTTGTCTAAGCTCGGTATCGTTTTTTACCGTTTCACCGCCAGGAATTACAACAGGTTTTCGCACCAAGTGAAGATGTTCACTGTAAGTGCTTACATAATTTTGTATATCTTGCGTTAGCGAGGGGCAAGCTGCTGCAACACCATCATCGATAATACAAACAAGACGGTGTTTCTTTTGTGTGTCTCGGCCCGTTAGTGTGTTTTTAAAAGTTGGATTGCTAGAATCAAAAAGTTTCGATGTGAAACTGACAGGAAAACGATAATTGACCTGAAACGATTGATAAACAGTATCTGTTAGACGTGTGTTCACTAAGAGATGCGTCGAACAGCCAATAGGATGAAAAACAATAATGCAGCACCAGCGCTCATTCCAATAGCACCTGTCATAATTGAATTGCCGCTTTCTGTTTGCGCAGGCGTCACCGATTGG
>CALHNS010000069.1 GCA_938035125.1 uncultured Granulosicoccaceae bacterium
GCTAACAAGAAAGGCACCGAAAAGAAAGTAGAAGAGTGGTTAGACATTGTGGGGTTACAAGGCTTTGGCAATGTACCCACCTACCAACTCTCTGGCGGTATGCAACAACGTGTTGCTTTAGCCCGATGTCTTATCAATGACCCTGACGTTATCTTAATGGATGAGCCTTTGGGCGCTCTGGATGCGCTAACGCGTGAAAAGATGCAATCGCTGGTATTAAAAATTTGGAAAGAGACGGGTAAAACCATCATGATCATTACCCACTCAGTAGAAGAAGCGCTGCTGCTGGGCGAACGTTTGTTTGTTATGGCGCCTCGGCCGGGACGATTACATAAAGAGTACCGACTGCCTTTTGCAGAGTGGGGCTTGGGACAAGACTTACGCGATGTAAAAAATCACGCCGATTTCGCTCATTACCGAGAAGAGATTCTGGAAATGATTTGGAATATGGAAGAAGAGATTATGGGGAAGGCTAGCTAATGGATACATCTCCACGCGGTCTCTTCATCGGGATCTTATTCATCGTATTGTTAATTGCGGTTGTATGGACGTACTTTCATGGCCGTAAAGTAATAGCAACAGAAAAAACAGATGCTGTTTTCGGTAATCCTGAACGAGCCTTAGGCGGGTATCACTGGGTTGTCGCAGGTGTCTCCACTGTTCTGCTTATCTGGATATTCTTCTCTTGGGATGCTGCTCGTTCGTTCTTCCCAAAAGCGGCCAATGAGTTGTGTCAGGTGGCCAAGGTCACTACTGCACTGAATCCTGTGCGAAGCGTTTTTCCCATTGAATCGCGGTTGTTAAAAGGTACCGAGCTGCTTGCGCGTGATTCACGCCAGTTGAATGCTCTTGAAACGCAATTGTCGAATTTACCCATCAGTGATGCTGATCGCACAGAGTTAGGTAAGTCGGTAGAGTCGCTTCGCAACATGTTGGTGTCACAAGCCAATAGCGATAACCTCGATGCAGCAACTGAATCGGCAATTGCCGATATCGCAGCTCGCATTGAAGCGGTTACTGCCAATCTAACCTCGGCTGATTATCCAGGTGAACCTGACGCTGCAGCACTTGAAAAAGGCTTAGCTCAAGCCGGTTGGGGCCGTAGCTCAACCGAGGTGCCGCCGTTGCCTGCAACACCTTTGGGTTTTAAATTCGATGCAGCTTCTAAAGATCTGCAAGCCATTGCTAAAGATTTCTCTGCCATCCGTAACACCGGTGGAAACTTTGAAGAAAACTTAGCCGCGGTGAACGCACAGTTAGAAGCGATTGCCGATTCCCCCGATGATTTGGATAAATCAGCACAAGAGGTGCGTGATCGGTTTGTCAAAAACCTTGGCAAGATCGCCAAACGAATTGATGACGGTAGGCTGTTTCCAGCTAACGCGTTAGACCCCGTTGAGCAGGCGGTTAAGAATGTGGAAGCCGCCTCTCGTTCCGAGCAAGGCAGCTTATTGTGGATCGATCGGTTAGCCATGCCTTCAGGCACCATCGTTGCGGGTAACACCGCTTGTTCCGAGCAAGGTTCAGGTCGTTGGTTACCAAAACCTTCCGACACGGTCGCAACCTTAGCCCGTTTAGCTAACCCCAACATTGGTTATAAAAATATTCCGTTGTTGTGGTACGAAATGCGCCCTGTCAGTGAATTGATTGCGTTTTTTATTCCCGACTTCATCGCCGATTTTGTGCCCGGTAAATACCCGCGTCACAATGAAGATGGCACCATCTCGGAGAATTTAAAAACCAAAGTATTGAACATTGCCACCGGTAATTACAATTCGCCTCAGGTGCCAGTACTAACTGGGCACATTTGGGATTCAATTGTTCGAGTACTTATCGGCCTATTTTTAGGGATCATATTGGGTGTGCCATTGGGCTTGTTCATGGGCTTATCGCGTTTTGCGAAAGGCTTCTTTGATCCCATGATCGAGTTATATCGACCTGTGCCTCCATTGGCTTGGGCGCCATTGATTCTTACCATCTTTGGCATTCAAGACGACGGTAAAATCTTCCTACTGTTTATGGTGGCCTTCGCCATCATGGTCATCTCGGCTCGAACCGGTGCAACCGGAACGCAGCTTTCTAAAATTCACGCAGCGCATTCCTTGGGTGCCAGTAATCGTCAAATTTTAAGAAAGGTTATCTTGCCGAATTCCTTACCGGAGATTCTTACCGGTATTCGAATCGCGATCGGTGTGTGTTGGGGAACCTTGGTGGCAGCAGAAATGTTGGCAGGTACCACGGGTATCGGCTTCGTTGAAAACGTGGCTCGTAAGCAATCCGACTACGAAACCATCTGGATGACGATCATCTTGCTGGGTTTATTGGGTCTGTTATTTGACTTGATTATGCGCTGGGTTATTAACCGCACCATCCCATGGCGTGGTAAGGGCTAAGCCCTACCACGGCAAATCCTTGGGTGATTTCTCAAGGCTTTGCAGGCCATTCCCGGTGATTAAAAACCTTCTTTTAATTATCGGGTAAATCAAGGCGGTGAAGAGTGTGTTAAAACACCCGCTTCATCGCCTTTTTTACATCTTGAGAAAAAGTGGTTATGAAGCCTAAAGTAATCGTTACCCGTCGTTGGCCAGCTGAAGTTGAAGCTCGATTGCAGGAAAAATACGATGTTACGTTAAACGCCAGCGATCATCCGATGAGCGTGGCTGAATTTAAATCTGCCCTACAAACATACGATGCGGTGCTAACCACCGTTACCGATGGCATGACACCTGATGCCTTTGAAGGGCTATCTCTTGAAAATGTTCGAACCAAAATCATTGGTAACTACGGTGTTGGGTTTTCGCACATTGATGTGAGCAGCGCGAAGCGGCTCAATCTAACGGTAACCAATACGCCTGATGTGTTAAGCGAGTGCACGGCTGATATCGCCATCTTGTTAATGCTTATGGCCGCAAGGCGCGGAGGTGAGGGAGAACGTGAGGTTCGATCCGGCAACTGGACGGGCTGGCGGCCCACACACATGATCGGTTCAAAGGTTAGTGGTGGTGTGTTCGGTGTGCTGGGCTTTGGGCGCATTGGTCGAGAAGCAGCACAGCGTGCAATGGGCTTTGGCATGAGCATTAAGGTGTTTAATCGTTCGAAAGTGCCTAGCGAGGTGCTGCAAGCGTTTAATGCAGAGCAGGTGGGCAGTATCAACGAATTGGCTGAAGCAGCCGATTTTCTCTCACTGCATTGCCCTGGTGGAGCTGAAAACACACACCTGATCAATGCAGAAGTACTAGCGCGTATGAAGCCAACAGGCTATATAATCAACACAGCGCGTGGCGAAGTGGTGGACGATGTGGCGTTGGTTGAGGCGCTTAAAAACGGTGTGATTGCTGGCGCTGGGTTAGATGTATTTCAAGGCGAGCCTGCTATCAATCCCGATTTATTAACACTGGACAATGTGGTGCTGTTGCCGCATTTGGGCAGCGCAACCTCTGCAACACGAGAGGCGATGGGCTTTCGGGTGATTGAAAATATTGATGCGTTTTTTAATGGCAGTGAGCCACCCGATAGAGTGGTATGAAACTGCCCCATTTGAGTGGGGCTAAGCGATTCGAACGAAGCTCTTAAGCTACCTCTTTCATCCCATCGCCTCCCGACGCTGAAGGTATTTACGTTGACGCTCTAACCGATCGCAGAGCACATCAATGTAGATGTCGATATGATCGGATAAACGCTTGGGCAATTTTGTGGTGCACCAGGTGCGTCGGTTCAACCGATTGATCTTGGCCCGAGCATTAGCAAAGGAATGATTGATGGTGAACAAAGGATCGAATCGGGTTTTCTTTAATTCACCCTGCCCGACCACGCAGCCTTTGTCACTGATGTGGATGCTGTGCGTGGCTTTAGGAAAATACTGTTTAATCAGCACGGGATAGTGCCTATGCCCATCGGTTTTGAAGTGTACATCTTCAGGTAATACCCCTTGTAGCTCTTCAAAGAGCGATTTTCTTGCTTGAACGCTGTCATCGGCGCGATTGCCATAGCGCTCTCTAGACACCTTTGCTAATCGACCAAACGCTGGTATTGAGGCGACTCGAAAGCCTAAGGGAATTCTGACGTCATCGATGACCGCAATGGGTACGGTAAGAGGTTTACAGTTTGTGTGTTCAAACGTCAGTAGATCATCGAACTGCACTGTTTTAATTGGCCCATGCTCATCGATATAAGCCTGAAGTTTTCTTTGATTGTTCTTGCGAGCGCGCGCGGCTAACCAGATGAGGCGCGAGGCAACGGTTTTTATGTTAACCCCCACCAATTCGGCGATGTCACGTGGGCACATATTGCTGGACAAGCAAACGCGCACGGTTTCATTGATGCGACGTCGCTTTTGTCGGTAAGTTTCGGTGAAGGTGGCGTTGGAAAACTTCTGACCGCAGTCCTTACATTTGATGCGTTGAATGAATTTTGAATCGTCGGCGCGGTGATAATAACCGTCACGAACTAGGGATGATCGCGTCGCATCGCAGCGAGGGCAGTGTGTGGTCGCGTCCATGCGAACCTCTTTGTTTTGTTGATGATTTTACTTTAACAGAAAAATTCATCCCCAGTGTTTTGGGGCAGTTTTAACGGTTAACGATTTCGTTAAAACGCTTGATATCAACAGCCCGATCAGTACTAGGCACGTTGAGAATGGCTTCTTCCAGTGAAGTCAGCGGTAGCGCCATGCCAAATTCAGGCTCATTAGACGCTGTTACTAAAGCCGCCTCACCTTTCAGCACAGCACAGCCACCCATTATCGCTAGGTATGTTGGCGGGAAGTATTGGCAGTCTGTGGCGCGTGAGAAAGCACCGTTTTCACAGCGCGCTTCAGAAAGCGACACGATACGATTCAATGTGGTGCCCGATTCACCTTGAAAACTATAAACATAACTGATGATTGATTCAGCCGTGGACGATAGAGAATCCATACCGCCGTATTGAGCAATCACATCCTTAGATTGAGTACCCGTTTTCATCTCTTGTGCAACAGAGCTTGAAAATGCACTGACCAGACGACAATCGATGGGTGCTTTTGCCACGCTGCCTTTAAGCACGGTGCTGACTTTAGCATCGGTTGCGCAAGGTGATCCTGAGTAAGAAACGCTGCCATCGGCAGCAATGCATTTGTAAATTTGGGCATCAGCCGGCATGGGCATCGATAACAGCGAACCTGCTATCGCCAAAAGACTAAAACTCGACAATCCCTTCATACTTGGCACTCACGCCCACAATTACCTGTGTGTTTTATCGGCGTAGCTACGTTGAGTTTGATTGGCGAGCGCCACAAGATTGTACAAGCTGTGAAGGCATCTGATTTTCTAAGTGGACCGGTTCACATTTATTCTTTTTGGGTCAAAACACAAGCGCCCAATCAAACATGGTCTCTTGTCATCCATACCGAACGAGTTGCTCGCCAAAAGCGTCTTAGTAGCGCCTCTGGTGGGTGTTTAAGTTGAACCAATGCCCGTTGCCCTAACCCTGCAGCAACAGTAGACTCAGGCAGTGCAAGCTCAATTTCAAATAAGTTATTTAACGCTTGTGTGTGCGTTGTATCGTAAGGGTCGGTAACTATGTATCCACCCCCATGCTGTGACAGGGCAGAACTCAGTAACTTTCGAGTAACCGCTGGGGTCTCTTTAACCACTGTGGCGGGCAAGGCTACATCAAGCGATTCAACCAAACGCACATAGGCGCCACTTATACCAGAGCGTAAACGCTCAGCGCGAGTTTCAGGCACAAGCGTGCGTACCGTCCAGGCGTTACCGGTAACGACAAAACCAATGCGTTCACCGTGCTTAACATAAGCCCCTGGCAATAAATCTTGGCTAACAGGCGCAAAAATTCCATCTTGCGCCGCTTTAACAACCTTTGCATCCATGTGCTTAATCAGCTCTTGTTGGCGATTTAACAAACGTTCTTTCTCAGCTTCTGTGGTGGCGTGATCTTTTGATTTGTCATCAGAATCTCGTTTTATGCTTGCCACTTGATCAGCATTCAAGGCAGTTAATTGAGATTGAATCTGTTGTAAATCACGGCTTAAATTTGGGTTTTTTAACGTGATTAATGCTGTGCCTTTTTTTACGTGTGCGCCTGGGGCGATGTGTACAGATTCAATAAACCCATCGGTTTGCGAAAACACTTCACCTTGTTCTGAGGCTGCAACCACACCTTGTACGCGCGTTGATGATGGCAGTGGAATTAATAATAAAGCCGTTAACGCACAAAGAGAACAGAACACAAGCGCTAACGATCTTGATCGCTGTTGATCTAATTCAGGCGATAAAATCATCCAACGCAAAGCTTTGAACAGTGGCAAAAACCAGGTATTCACCAAAGCAAATGCGGCTAAAATAATTCCCAGCAGCGGATAGGTTCGCCATAAAAAGATGATAATCATTAAGGTTAAAAACGGTCGATATAGGCTTACCGCTATGGCGTATAGCATCAGCCACTTTGATTCTCTGGGTGAGGCAAAGGGTTTCTCAACCTCTTTCATACCTAAGACTTGACGCTTGAACGCGTATTGCAACCACTGCGAAGAGCGAGCGGCTAAGTTCGGAATATCGAGCGCATCCTGCAATAGATAATACCCATCAAACTTTAACAACGGGTTGGCATTAAACAACAGCGTGGTTAACCCACCTAAAATAAAAATAGAGAATAACGCATCTTTTAAATACCCTGCCCCTACCCAAAACCAAAGCAGTACGGCAACTGAGGCTATAAATAATTCAACGCCCATGCCCGCACCGGTTAATAGTAAACGTTGCCGACGTGTGTGCGTGGCGTATACATCGGTAGCATCTACATAGGGCACGGGAATAAGCAACAAGAAGCTAATACCCACATCACGCACCTGCCCACCCCAATGTTTAACGCACACCGCATGTGCGAATTCATGAAAAAACTTTAATATGGGGTACAGTAATGCAAACCACCACAGAGTTTCTAAGCGTAAGGTGCGAGTGGTAAATTCATGAGTAATATCACCCCAGTTTTTCAATACGGCAAACAATGCTAATGCCAGCACAAAGCCCCAAAGCCACGCCGTGAATGTATCAAACAAACGATGAAGCTTTGGCACTGCCCTATCCAGCAGTGCATCGGGGTCGAGCAAACTGATCTTAACCGCCAATGGATTTAACCAACGTTTATAACGGCTTTGGTTTTGCTCGCTAACATAACGTTCACGCATACTTTCAGAATCGACAAAATCAAAACCAACTAACGCTCCAAGACGTTGCAGCTTAATCATCAATTGTATTAACGTTGTTTCATCGCATTGCGCATAAGGTAATTTATTCACCGACTCTAAAATCAATTCTAAAGAATGTTCACCGTCCAACCGAGAAATGATGGCATGAGATGTTCGATTAAAGCGTGCGTGTTCACCAGTGGCTTCGTTTTGTAAGATAAACCAAACCGCGCCCCGAACGACCTGCTCGTTCACGATGATATGCGGTGTAATTTCTGGGCATAACCTACTCAGGTCAACCCAATCCGTTGAAGCTTTTTGGTTAAGCACCGATGGACCACCACCAGTATCGCAGGCGAACGCGTAAGAGATCCAATCCTCGCTGTGCGAACGATCGGCGCCCCACACGCACTTTAGCCACTCCTGTCATGCCCGGACGAATAGCAGCTGTATCACCCTGTAGGCCTGCTTGCATCCGAAACACGTTTTCGTTTTCTGAAGCGATGGCGATAGGTACCGTCGATTCCACTTTAAAGGCGTATTCTTTGGAAGGAAAGGCTGCAAAGCGCATATTACCGATAGAACCCAACGACACATTTGTGGCTTGGTGCTCAGGCACTTCCAACGTTAAGTTGTAATCGTTTAGCGAAGCAATTTGAAACAGCGACTCACCTGCATCAACGGAAGATCCTAAGCGATCATTCAAATCACCGCTCACTAGTATTCCATCAAAAGGTGCCACAATGTCAGCTTGTGATAATTGATGATTAATTAAATCAAGCTCTGCCTTGGCTGATGCTTGCTCTGCACGCAATCGACCAATAGCAGGCTTATCTCGCGTGCTCATGGCTTGCACCAATGCAGAATCTAATCGCACTAATTCACTTACCCAAGAATCGCGTTGCAATTGCATGGATGTGTGATCAAATTGTGCAAGCACCTGCCCTTCACTCACTTGATCGCCAGCGCGAGCCGAAACTGATGCTAAGTACCCTTGATGAGTGGCTGCTAACACTTGCCGATCAGCGCCTTGAATTTCACCACGCAAAGTAGCGTTGTGAGAAAACGGAAAAAACAGCGCTAACAGGGTTAAGGCTAACGCGGTGAACGATGCCGTCTTTTGTGCTTGAGTGGTAGGTTTGAACAACACATGAAGCAACGTCTGCCCGCAGCGTTTTAAAAACAGCCCTACCCCAGGTTTTCGCTCACTTAGGGTTGCCAGTATCGGCGTTGCCATTTTCATTTCATCACTCAGTGCTTCAGCATGCAAGGCACGCTTCTGGGTTACGCTCAATTCCAACGTAACAACACCTAAGATCTGCTCTTCTTTTACCAAGGGCAGCGATAAAACCGTTAATTCACCGTATCGTTTATGCAACCGCTGGTGATGAATCAAATCCGTTTCAATACCAGAAATTATCGCAGGATACTGAATGGGTTGTTGCGCATGAACGCATTCACCCATAGCCGCGATCAGTGTTCGAGGTAATGAACGACGCGCATCTAGTGCCGTCACCCCCGACATGGCTAATAAACGCGAACGACCGTGTTCAAACCAACCCACACTCACTCGCTTGGCTTGAGTTCGAAACTGCAAATCATCCACCCAGCAACCAGCCGCTTGAGTTAACGTTTTTTGCGATAACATCAATTGCAGAGGTGGCATAGATTGCTTGGAATCGCTCTGTGCATCCGCCAACCAATCGGTTAAATTCATAATCCCCCAACGCAGCAATCGATCGGCTCCGGTTTGCGCAGGGGCGCTCAACGCGTTCATATGAACGATCACGCAGATTGATTTACCAGGAAACTGCACCGGCAGCTGCCAACAATTCATGCCGTGCGCGCTAAAGCTATGGTGCTTAGCTGAGTCACCTGTACAGATTATGGGAACCCTTGCTTTGCCAATGGATGCAACGATGTGTTTTGACGTAACACCAGCACCTGTGTGTAAACCCGTTGCGTCCACTACCGCCGCAAAGTGCACATCGTTTAACAACTGGCATTGCCAGCGCAGCCAACGACCCGCTATGCGCGAAAACGTTTGCCTGGCAGAGCTTGAAGATTTCTGGGAGCGCTGTGCTCCAACCACATCACCCATGGCTGATACGTCGCTTGCATTGGCGCAAAAGTAAGATACCCTTGCGATGCAACAAGTGCTCCAGCAAAGCGCCTAATCGGCGCTAATTGCTTGTAATTCCTGCCATTTCATACTTTGCCAAACCGTAAATGACCCATCAATCGGATCGCTAAGCTCGGTTAGCTGCACAGCCAAAGCATTTGCTTCAGCGTAGGACTTGGCCCAAGAAGCTCCAGCCACCATAAAAGCGGTTGACCACGCATCGGCTAGCATCGTATTTTCATGCACTACCGAGGCTGCCACCAGATGATGATCGATCGGCATTCCGGTGCGCCCATCGATTAGGTGCGATACACGCTTATTGTCAATAATTCGCACGTTTCGATAGCTGCCCGATGTGGCTAAATTTGCATCGTTCAGTAATAAGCCCGACACCACTTCGCCATCATTTATAGAATCGGGCACTTCAATTCCAATGCGCCAAGGCGTGTTCTCAGATCGTTCTCCACGGCTTTCAATTTCACCACCGATATTCACCACATAATGGTGAATGTTGTTTCGCTGCAAAAGCTGCCCTAAACGATCAACCGCAAATCCTTTTGCAAGCGATGATAAATCGATGGTAAGTGTTGGATAGGTTTTTTTAACCATGCCATCTAACACCTCAACGTGTTGCCATCCGCTGTTTGCCAGTGCGTTTTCTAAATCATTGCTTGATGGCGCATCGGGTTGAGGCGTATCGGCACTGAACCCCCACAAGGCAAACACGTTACCACGGGTTACATCATATGCACCTTGCGTGTTTTTTGAAACTGACAGCGCGGTGGTTAGAACGTGCAACGTATGTTCATGCAATGCTTGAGCTTGGGTGGAACGGCTAGCATTAAAAAGGGACAATTCAGATGCTGGATCCCAGGTGGACATCAACCGATTTATGCGACTAAGCTCTGCTTCAATAGCTTGCTGTAACTGATCGACGTTAGCAAGATTCGAATGAGCTTTGCCTAAGCTAATGCTCCACTGAGTGCCCATGGTGGGGCCACTAAGCTCTTGCGGTTCATATGGGGCTTTAGGTTGGCATGCACACAGAAACAACGCGGTGAACAGTAAAAACACCCGCGTTACGAGGTGCAAAGGAATTACCAACCGTAGTCGTGCAGTAGTTCTTCGTCTTTCTTAATGGATCGAATCGTTACCACGTCCACATCAGATAACTCACAGTTCGCTTTAGATTTTTTACCGTGATTGATGTAGCGCAAATCGTTTTTTAAACGTAGCCCTAATTTTTTAGTTAACCACAATACATAGGTACCGTCTTTACGCGTAGGTGTACCTATTAGTTCGCCAATTAGGGTATTTTTTTTAATATCCACGGCAGCGAATAGGCCTTTACCGTGGATCTCACTGTCGGCAACGTACACTTTGTCGGATACATCGCTGTCGCGTTTGTTAGGTCTTTCTACAACTTGGGTAGTACTCATGAATCGCTGTGCTCGAAAGGAATCGCTAGTTAAGTAAATCCGTATGGTAGCAGACCCCGTCGAGTATGGATTACATGGTTTGAGTAGGACGTTCGCTCGTTAGTGTGCCACCCAAGAATTGCTCGATGTTGCCACGAGCTTTACCGTTATCGGCATCACTGAACTGCACACCAATGCCCGGTGTCTTGTTACCTTGCGCACCAGGTGGGGTTACCCAAACCACTTCGCCTTCAACCGGGTGTGGGGATGAATCGTCCATCAGCTTTAGCAGCATGAACACTCTATCGCCTAAGCGGTAGCTACGTGCTGTGGGAACAAACACACCGCCGTTGGAGACGTACTGCATGTACGCTGAGTACAGCGCACCGCGGTCGGTGATAGAGAAAGCAATAACGCCTTTACGAGTTTCGGAGGTCATGGACCGGTCTCAGCCTTTTATCTTAAGCCTCGTATCGGCAAGAAATCCCTCAAGCACAGTCTGAGTTTTAAAGCTGGCGCTGTCGATTCGGTGTAAACGCAGAAGATCGTCATGAATTGTGAACCACTGCACACTATTCAACCGCTCAATGGCCGCGTTTTGCTCTGCCGACAACGATTTCAATGGTGAAAATTCAGCCGCCCCTTGCCGATGACGCACTGCCACTGCGCATAATGTAATAAACCGCGACAGGCAGACGGTTAACGGCACCTCTTTTAAAGACTCAACAATGGCACCCACGCTGCGCTTGTGAAGGAAAAGATTCCACCAAGCGGCATCAATGGTGGCTTGCTGAGCCTGCCAATCTGGATGGGCCTGCCTAACGGCTCGCAAAGGCGCACCACACGCTTGCTCCAGTGCAGCTTTTGCATCATCTGATCCCAAATGGGACGATAACCAAGCCAAGGCCGCCGGTTCGTCTTCAACTGTTAAAGGGATTTGCTGACAACGGCTAATGAGCGTGGGCGGTAATTGAGCTGGGCGATCAGCCACTAAGATACACAATGTTCTCGCAGCTGGCTCTTCTAAGGTTTTTAACAACGCATTAGCCGCCGCTCGGTTCATGGTGTCGGCGCCACTGATTAATGCAATGCGATAGCGATCAGCTCCAGCAGACAGCTGCAACCATTCAACCAACTCTCTTATGGGGTCAATACGAATCGTAAGGCTTTTACCGGCAGGTTGCAGATAACGAAATTCAGACGATGAACCCACATCCAACTGAACACAGGATGGACACTCCCCGCACGCACGGGTGCCCGTGTTGGTTTGCAGGTTCTTACACAACAACACACGCACCACATTTTCTGAAAACCAGCGCTTACCCAGTTCGGGTGACCCACTGAACAACAACGCATGCGGTAAGTTACCTTGCTCATGGCGACGCAAAACGTGTTCAAAGCTTGCGCTTAACCAAGGCGGGCAATTCGCTGCATGTTGCAGTGGCTGCGGTTGTTCGTTTTCTGCGCTAGCCAAGGCTTCGACCATTGGCAAGCAATGTCTCTTCAAGCAGCGGCGCTAAGATTTGGGCAATTTTAGTTTGCACAATGTCTAATGGCTTACTGGCATCGATTACTTTCACACGCACAGGATCCTCTTTAGCCACTGCTAAATAGGCGCTGCGGCAACGCTCAAAAAACGGATCGGCTTCGGCTTCAATACGATCAGTTGCATTTCGCACGGCGATTCGTTCACGACCTAATGCGATGGGCATATCAAGTAACAGCGTTAAGTCAGGCATGCGAGTAACCCCCGCTAAGGTGTGAATGTCTTTCACTCGCTGCACGCCAATTTCGCGCCCTCCTCCTTGGTACGCTAAGCTTGCGTCTAGGTATCGATCGCTTAACACCCATTGCCCTGATGCTAGGGCCGGTAAAATAACGGTGGCCACGTGCTCTACTCGCGAGGCCGCCATCATGAGCATTTCGGTTTCAGCTTGCATGGCGTGCTGGCTGTGCAGCAAAACACTTCGAAGCGCTTCACCCAATTCGGTGCCACCGGGTTCACGGGTAACCAACACTGATACGCCAGCTGATTGTAAGGTTTCTTGAATAAATTCAAGATTGGTGGTTTTACCCACCCCTTCTAAACCTTCCAACGATAAAAATTTACCCGGAACAACCGCAGGCGTTGACATGATGATCAGCCCCTAGCGTTTCAGTTGATACTTTCGAACGGCCGCGTTGTGCTGATCGATGTTTTCAGAGAATTGATGCGTACCGTCACCACGAGCTACAAAATAAAGTGCTTTAGTGCTTTGTGGGTTCATCACCGCTTGTATGGCATCACGCCCAACCATTGAAATAGGCGTAGGTGGCAGCCCGCCTCGCGTGTAGGTGTTGTAAGGGGTATCTGTTCTAAGATCTTTACGTCGAATATTTCCATCATAGGCTTCCCCCATACCGTAGATAACGGTGGGATCGGTTTGCAAACGCATCCCCTTTCGCAATCGCGATACAAACACACCGGCAATTTCAGGCCGCTCTTCTGGCACCGCCGTTTCTTTTTCTACGATAGAGGCAAGAATTAACGCTTCATATGGGGATTCAAACGGTAAGCCTTCCTGGCGTTTTTCCCACTCTTCGTTTAATACTTTAAGCAGTGTGCTATTCGCACGTTGTAGGTATTCAATGTCGGTAAAGTTTTTTGGAAACGAATAGGTATCGGCAAAGAACACACCTTCTGGGTGCTGCCCGTCTAATCCTAACTTCGCCATTAATTCTTCATCAGAAAGCTCATTGACGGTTTGCACAAGATCAGAAGATGATGCTAACTGTGCGCGTAGCTGACGCCAATTATGACCTTCAATAATGGTTTGCTTATACTGCACCGTTTTACCAGCAACTAACACGTCCATAAGTTCTGGTACCGTGGCAACAGCGGGTAAGTTGAATTCTCCAGACTTTATTTTTGGGGCTAAACCACTTTGACGTGCATAGAGCTCAAACCAATGTGGTTTATCAATAACCCCCAGCTGGTTAAATTCAGATGCCACACGCTTTGCCGACCAACCACTTTGCACCGTGAAAGATTGAGCACGGGTTGGAATAGAGCGTTCATTTTTCAAAAAAGATTGGTAATCGTTCCAACCCCAGAGCGCTATGCCTGCAACGACAACGATGCCCAGTAAACATAACCAACCCAAAAAACGCAACATAGTGATTTACTTTACGCTTGCTTGAACACTAGGGTTCCGTTCGTACCACCGAAACCAAATGAATTGGATAACGCCGCGGTTATGCTCGCTTTACGAGCCCCATCAGCCACATAATCTAAATCACAACCATCGCTGGGATTGTCTAGATTGATGGTGGGAGGTGCGATTTGATCTTTAATTGCCAACACGCAGAACACCGCCTCAATGCCGCCAGCTGCGCCCAGTAAATGCCCTGTCATGCTTTTGGTTGAAGAGACCAACACATCATTGGCGTGTGAACCGAAAATACTTTTAATGGCATCGGTTTCTGCTAAATCGCCAGCGGGTGTGGAGGTGCCGTGGGCATTGATGTAACTGATGTCAGTGACGTCTAAATCCGCATTCTTAAGTGCAGCCTTCATGCATCGCCCCGCACCTTCTCCCCCTTCTGCAGGTAACGTCATGTGATACGCATCACCCGACATACCATAGCCTGCCAATTCGCAGTAAATCGTTGCACCGCGCGCTTTTGCGTGTTCGTATTCTTCCAATACCATGACACCTGCACCATCACCTAAAACAAACCCATCGCGATCTTTATCCCAAGGGCGAGAGGCTGCGGCAGGCTCATCGTTACGGGTGGACAAAGCGCGCGCTGCGCCAAAACCTGATAAACCTAATGGGCATGTTGCCATTTCAGCACCACCTGCAATCATCACATCTGCATCACCGTATTCGATAAGGCGCGCTGCATCACCGATGTTGTGTGTGCCTGTGGTGCACGCGGTAGTGATGCTGATGTTTGGGCCTTTATAACCTCTGCGAATAGAGATGTTACCGCTGATCATGTTAATGATCGTGGAAGGCACAAAGAACGGAGACACTTTACGTGGACCGCCCTTAAGCATAGCTTCATGCTGCACTTCAATATTCGGCAATCCGCCAATTCCAGAGCCCACAGCAATACCAACTCGTTCTAAGTCTATGCCGTCTGCATCGTCAAGGCCTGCATCGGTTATGGCTTCATTGGCAGCCACCACACCAAAATGCACAAAAGTATCCATCTTACGGATGTCTTTTTTAGAGAAATGTTCGGCCGGATCGAAACCTTTCACCGACGCACTGAATTTCGTGGCATAAGGTTCTACGTCAAAGAAGTCGATGGTTTGCGCACCCGACTGACCCGCCTGTATGGCTTGCCAAGAACTGGCTACATCATTACCAACCGGCGTCAGTAGGCCTAGACCTGTGACCACCACTCGTCTCTTCGATGACATGACTACCTCGTGCTAGCGATAAGAATCGCGTAATTAATTTTTAAACACCGTAACGACAAACCGGCGCGATTGCGCCGGTTTGCTTCATCCGATTACTGTTGAGGTTTTAGGCCTCTAAGTGCGCATTCACATAATCTACCGCTTGCTGCACTGTGGTAATTTTTTCAGCTTCTTCATCAGGAATTTCACACTCAAATTCCTCTTCCAGTGCCATGACCAGCTCGACTGTATCGAGAGAGTCTGCGCCCAGATCTTCAACAAAGGAAGCCGCGTTGGTGACTTCGTCTTCTTTAACGCCTAACTGTTCGACAACAATCTTTTTGACGCGTTCGTCGATACTGCTCATCGTGGATAAACTCCGAAAATTTTGGCGGACCAATTCTCCGCACGGCTATTGTAGAGAATCCCTTTGCTACGTGCCACGCAAAATTCGGCCATGAGCGTAAGGTTTCCCTTGTGAGTGGGCAAATGCCCGGCTAACTGGTTAAACATTGTACAAAACATAAGGATCAGTGGGCCTAATTCAAGACCTAAAAACGATAGATACCATTCTATAACCCATCATCCCATGTACATACCACCATTCACATGAAGGGTTTGGCCCGTGATATAGGACGCCCCATCAGAGGCTAAAAATATGGCCGCAGCGGCCACATCTTCTGGTTTGCCAAATGTACCCAAAGCAATAGCTCCCATTAGGCTTTGCTTTTGATCATCGCTCAGCTCGTCGGTCATATCCGATTGAATAAAACCTGGCGCAATTGCGTTCACGGTAATGCCACGTGAACCTAATTCGGACGCCATTGATTTGGTTATGCCAGACAGGCCAGCCTTAGAGGCGGCGTAATTCACTTGCCCAGCGTTACCGGTGTGGCCTACCACCGATGAGATATTAATGATGCGGCCTGAGCGTGCTTTCATCATAGGCTTTATGGCCATCTTCGATAGACGCCACACGCTGGTCAGATTCGTCGCTATCACGGCATCCCAATCGTCTTCTTTCATACGCATGACTAGAGTATCGCGGGTGATACCGGCGTTATTCACTAAAATTGATACCGCACCAAATTGCTCGGTGATGGCTGCAAGTGTGGCCTCACAGCCCTCAGCATCCGTTACGTTTAACATCATGCCAGCCCCTTTTCCACCGGCACCTGCTATGCGTGCACTGATGGCATCGGCCCCTGATTGACTGGTGGCGGTGCCTACAACCGTAGCCCCTTGGGCAACAAACCCATCGGCAATGGCAGCCCCGATACCTCGGCTTGCACCGGTTACCAGAACAACAGCATTACTTGCATCACTCACGCTTCAACCCCTTCGGTATTCAACGCATCAAGCGCTGCCTTTAACGTCTCATCACTATCAATCGGCATGCACGGCAAGCCGCGATCTATTCGTTTGGTTAAACCGGTTAACACTTTACCGGGGCCTGCTTCAATCAATGCAGTGACGGCAAAAACATCGCGCAAAGCCTCAACCGTTCTAGCCCATTGAACCGGGCTGTACACATGTTGTTTTAAGCTTGCAAGCAATTCGTCGGTGGATGCCGCAGCGCTTGCACTGGCGTTTTGCACCACAGGAACATTCGGTGCTGAAAACGAAATTGAATCCATGGTGGCTGCAAGTTCAACCCCTGCACCGCGCATTAATGAGCTGTGATTCGGCACGCTTACCGGCAACACCACCGCTTTTTTTGCACCACGAGGTTTGGCATCGGCAACGGCTTTTTCAATTGCATCCAAATGCCCCGATATAGCCACTTGACCAGGCGAATTAAAATTAACCGCTTCCACTACACGATCGCCCGTGTGGTCTTTACACAAACTGATCACATCGTCATCGGCCATACCAATCAAAGCGGCCATGCCCCCTTCACCTTCAGGCACTGCATTTGCCATGAGCTCTGCACGGCGCTTCACTAACAAGCAACCATCAGCAAAAGAGATAACGTTGGCCGCAACGAGCGCTGCAAATTCACCTAGGCTGTGCCCTGCTATCGCGGCAGGTTGGCCTATGCCTGCAGCCTGCATTGCGCGCCATACCGCCACACCGCTTGTGAACATCAGCGGCTGCGTGATACGCGTATCGGCAAGAACCTCATCGGGGCCATTTTGCGATAGCGCCCATAAATCTTTACCGAATACATCGCTGGCTTCTGCAAACACCTCGTTAACCACCGAGTGCTCGTCGGCCAACGCTTTTAGCATGCCGGTTTTTTGTGAGCCTTGGCCCGGAAAAACCACCGCAAATGTCATGATCAGTTCTCTTGTTTTCGAAAGTTTTAAATAATGAATACTAAGTAAAAGCTAACTCAATTAAGCGCTTTTGGATTGATCTAACCCCAACACATGAGTCATGTCGTACAAGCCTGGTGGTTGGTCTTTTGCCCAACAGGCGGCACGAATAGCACCGCGAGCAAACGTCATGCGATCGACCGACTTGTGCGTAATTTCAAGCCGTTCTCCATTACCTGCAAACAACACCGTGTGATCACCAATAATGTCACCGGCGCGAACAGTGGTAAAACCTATCGTCTTAGTTTCTCGTGCACCGGTAATGCCTTCGCGACCATAAATAGCATCGGTTTTTAAATCACGACCTAAAGCATCGGCCACCGCTTGCCCCATGCTTAACGCCGTGCCAGAAGGTGCATCCACTTTGTGTCGATGGTGCGCTTCGGTTATCTCTACATCGTAGTCATCACCTAACGCTTTGGCGGCATCAGCAAGCAGTTTTAGCGATAAGGTAACGCCTACACTGTAATTTGAGGCGAACACAATAGAGCGACGTGTGGCGTGTTGCTTAAGTGCAGCCAATTGATCATCGTTTAAGCCGGTGGTGCCAATCACAACCGCTTTTTTAGAATCACCCAATGAATCGAGCAACGCAAGAGTTGCTTTTGGTGCTGTGAAATCCACCACGACATCAAAGGCTTGTTCGGCAGGGTTTATAGAATCAGTGACCAATGCGCCGGTAACATCGCCGCCAGAAAGCAGGCTTGTATCCTGGCCTAAGCAAGGGTTACCGGTGGCTTCGAAAGCTTCAGTTATCGTGCTTTGCGGGTTCTCGGCTACCGCATGAAGCAGTTGCCTACCCATACGACCTGCGGCACCATGGATGGCGATGGCGGTTGTCATGTGTTTTAGACGCGATACGCTCAAATTGTTAAGGCGTACAGAATAACACGGCAAGATCTTTCATCGGCGCGACTTACGGTGCTAGAGGGCCTAATAGTTCGCGCAGTTCAGCATCCCCAAGCACAGGAACATCCAAACTCTCTGCCTTCGTAAGTTTTGAGCCTGCTTTTTCGCCTGCAATCAGAGCGGTGGTTTTTTTCGACACACTGCCACTGACTTTCGCACCCAGCTGCTGCAACAAGGCCTTGGCCTCATCGCGCGTCATCTCAGCCAGTGTGCCGGTAAGCACGTAGGTGTTACCCACAAGAGTTTGTTCTATCGCTGGGCCTGTTGATGCATCAATTTTTGGAAAAACAACCCCTGCATCAATCATCGACAACACGATGCTTACGTTAAATTCGTTGTTAAAAAATTCCAGTACGCTAGCTGCCGCCACTGGCCCAACATCATCCACCGCTTGTAGCTGTTCTTCATCGGCATGCATCACAGCCTCAAGAGTTTGGAAATTATCCGCTAAAGAGGCCGCTGTGGTTTCACCCACTTCGCGAATTCCTAAGGCAAAAAGAAAACGTGCAAGCGTTGTCTCTTTACTGGCATTAATTGCATTCACTAAATTTTGCGCCGATTTTTTAGCCATTCGCGGCAATTCAGCTACTTTGTCAACATCCAAAGAAAACACATCGGCATAGGTGCTGATTAAACCTTCATCGGCAAGCTGTTCTACCAACTTATCGCCTAGCCCGTCGATGTCCATAGCTTTACGGGAGGCAAAATGTTTAATGCCCTCTCGTTGCTGAGCACCACACGATAAACCTGCGGTACAACGCGCCACCACATCGCCTTCTGATCTAAGTACGGTGGCATCACAAACAGGACACCGCTGAGGCAGCTTAGTGGGCGCTGCGTTTTTCTTTCGCAGCGCAAGGTTCACTCGAGCAACTTCAGGTATGACATCACCGGCACGCCGGACTACCACAGAATCTCCCACACGAACATCTTTTCGTTCAATCTCATCAATGTTGTGCAACGTGGCATTGGTAACCGTTACCCCACCAACAAACACAGGTGCAAGCCGCGCCACTGGCGTAATCGCACCGGTTCGCCCCACTTGCCAATCGATCTCTTGCAAGGTGGTAACCGCCTCTTCGGCAGGAAACTTTTGCGCAACGGCCCAACGCGGTGCACGCGATCGTTGACCTAATTCTTTTTGCAGACGCAGTTCATCCACTTTAAACACCACACCGTCGATGTCGTAGGCAAGTTTCGCCCGCTTTTTTGCCAGCGCCTCGTAGTATTTAAAACAGGCTTTATACCCCACACATTGCTTAACTTCTGGGTTGGTGGGAAAACCTAATGACTGCAACCAAGCAAACAATTCAAATTGCGTTTCGGGCTCAGCACCCGCACTGACCTCTCCTAACGCATAACAGTAAATAGACAACTGACGTTCAGCGGTTTTCTTTGGATCGAGCTGACGTAAGCCGCCCGCAGCTGCGTTGCGAGGGTTAACAAAACACTTTTGGCCTTCGGCTTCTAAGCGTTGGTTGTTCGATTTAAACGCTGCGTGGCTCATGAACACTTCACCTCGCACCTCTAATACTTCAGGGATTGCTTTACCGCGCAGTGTTAGCGGAATGGAGGCGATGGTTTTTAAATTCGTTGTGACGTTTTCACCGGTGGTACCGTCACCCCGGGTTGCGCCTTGAACAAACCGACCTTGTTCGTAGCGAAGGCTTACCGCAAGCCCATCTAATTTAGGTTCAGCAACATAGGTGATGCTGCCCGCAGCATCTAAGCGATCAATCACACGCTTATCAAAGTCTGCCAGCTCGTCTTCAGAAAACGCATTGCCAAGCGACAACATAGGCACCGCGTGTTGAACTGAATCAAAGCTGTCTAGCGGTGCGCTGCCCACACGCTGAGTGGGTGAATCTTCACTTAAGTGCTCGGGATGCGCTTCTTCAAGGGCTTGCAATTCACGAAAATGCTGATCGTAATCGGCATCACTGACGGTGGGATCGTCTAGCACATAGTAGCGATGATTATGTTCATTTAACGCATCGCGAAGTTCTGCGATGCGTTTTTCTACCTTTGACGTACCCACAGCACAGCCTAATGGTTTCTAAGATTCTGCAGGAGCAAAGAAACGCTGACGGTGCATGTAGTTCACGATATCTTCACGCATGTGGGCAACGGTTTGATTACTGAGTGTGCTGCGATCACTGCCCAACACGACCCCACCCAAATGCTGCGCCAACAGACGTGCTTCACTAATGAGCACCTCAAACGATACATCGGCCGCCACAGGCCCTGGCAATTGCAGAATGAGTGTAATACCGGGGGTGTAAAAACTTTCAATATCGTTGATATCGAAATAACCAGGCTCAACCATTTTTGCAATGGAAAACATTTTCTTCTGGCTGTGCATAGAGTGGAATATGTTCATTTCACCGTAGTGAAATCCACGTTGCTCGAATAGCTCGTACAGATCGGCACCGTTAAACACCTGCCCTTGTGGCGCAACCACATGCACAGACACAATCTTGCTTTGATTAGCCGCTTCATCACTTGCCGCCGCTTTTTGCTGTGCGTTAGATTGATTCACACGCTGCTTACGCCCTGGCGTAAGAACTGAGCTGTAGCTTTTTATTTTCTGGGCAATAGATGTGCGGGCGGGCTGCGTTTCAAGTTCAGCCACTTCGGCCTGCAGTTCACCCGTGCCAGGTCGCACAAAATCATCTGGATCCATTTGCGCCATATCGCCAAATTGAGCATTGGGATCGGACAACAGAGGATCGATGGTTTGCGACGAATTTACGTGCTGATAACCCGCGTTGGCTTGCGGGTAAGCACCGTCGTCAGCAATGTCGTTGTAATTATCTGCTTGCGGGTACTGATCGTCTGGCATTGCCCCGCCGTTGTGGGTTGAATCCAAAGCTTCGTATTGCTCGCTGGTGCGCTTGGGCCTGCCTGAGAAATACAGCAAAGCCAATATCGCAACGCCTGCAATAATCAAAATGAAGCGAAACATTTCCATCTACATTGACCTCAATGGCTGGGGGTGACTAAACGCCTGCAAGCTCAACAGCTGCTTCAACGTCAACCGCGACAAGCCTGGAAACACCGGGCTCGTTCATGGTTACACCCATTAACTGATCAGCCATTTCCATGGTGACCTTGTTATGCGTGATAACAATGAATTGTACACGCTCAGACATCTCTCTGACCAACTCACAAAAACGCCCTACGTTCGCATCATCAAGTGGCGCATCGACCTCGTCCAGCATACAGAACGGCGAGGGGTTCAATTCGAAGAATGCGAACACCAATGACACCGCAGTGAGCGCTTTTTCACCACCTGATAACAACTGTAAATTGCTGATTCGCTTGCCAGGAGGCTGTGCGAATACGCTGACGCCAGTACTTAACAGATCATCGCCGGTGAGTTGCAAGGAGGCTTTACCCCCGCCAAAAAGTCGAGGGAAGAATTTTTCAAACTTCGCATTAACCGCTTCAAACGTCTCTTTGAATCGTGCTCGTGTTTCACGATCGATTTTGCCAATAGCGCGCTCTAAGGTTTCCAGCGCTTCGGTTACATCGGCGTGTTGCTCATCCAAATACACTTTGCGCTCAGACTGCTCGGCATGCTCATCAATGGCCGCCAGATTGATTGGCCCTAAACGCCCGATTTTTTGCTCTAGCTGAACCACCTGTTGTTCCCAAGCCGCAACCGTTGCCTCTTCTGGCATGGAAGCATTAAGTTCATTCACGTTGTACTCATGTTCAGCCAATTGCTCGTCCAACGTTTTAAGTCGAACCACCGCTTCTTGCGTGGCCATTTTTTCAGCCTGCAATGCCTCTCTTGCCAACTGCGACTGCTGATCGTGCTTTACCCGAGACTGCTCGTGCTCTCGTAATCGATCTTCCACTTCTTGCAAACTTTGACGATGCATATTGAGCGCTTCTTCACTGGTGGAGCGCGTGCTGAGCATATCGTTTAGCGAAGCCTCCAATGCAATCAATGGATCCACTTCGTCGTTAACCATTGCACTGTTCAGTGCATCGCGCCGCGAAGTCAGTTCTTCTATGCGTTTTTCCATGCGCTCAAGGTTTTGCTCCGTGGCCACTCGTGCGCTTTTCATGGATTCAACGCGTATGGCGATTTCTTGGCCAGCGTCGCGCTCTTGCTCTACCCGTGCTTTAGCTTCACTTAAAGCCGTGTCGAGTTCGCGTTGCTCGGCGCTTAAACGCTCATCGTCCTCACTCATTTCGCTTAAGCTTTCTGCAGCGGCAGTTTGCGCTTCAGTGGCTTCTTCTAAATCTTGCCGATCATCGTTCAGCTGCGCACGTAACTCATCGGCTTCGCTGTCTATTTGTTGCGCACGTAACGTTTTTTGCGATAGTTCTTGTCGCTGTGCGTGTAAATTCGATTTCACATCGGCCAAGGCACGAACCGCATCATTAAACGAATGCTGCAAGGTATCTCGCCGAGTTTCGTGATCGGTAAGCTTTTCTTCTAACGTGGCAAGTTGTTCTTGCTGTGTGTCGATCACCTCTTGCAGGCCTTCGATGTCACTGCGAAGTTCAGCAATTTCATTCTCACGAATTAACACACTGTCTTCTGCATCGGCACGCGCAATGCGTAGCCAATTTCTTCCTAGCCAAACACCGTCACGCGTGATAACTGACTCATCATCATCCAAACTGGCACGTAGGCTTTGCGCATCAGCTAATGATTCTGCCACTTGAACTCGCGCTAAAATGGCTGCCACAGCCCCGCTGTTTTGTACTTTTGACAACAGCTGCTGTTTATCGCCTGCAGGCGATGAGGATGCTGCCATAAGCGTTAGCTGGGCCGCAGGTAAATCAGTTAAACAGCGTTCTAAAATATCGGTGTTATCAACACATACCGCCTCTAAACTTGGCCCCAACACCAATTCAACTGCCTTTTCCCAACCGGATTCAATGACCAATTGTTGAGCCAGTCTGGGCGCTTGTTCCAATTCGTGCATGACTAACCAAGCATCGCCAGCACTGGTATCGTTGTTAAGCGCTGCTTGCTGCAAAGCTTCAAGAGATGCCAAACGCCCCATACTCGATTGCAGCTTTGCGGTGGATTCATTCACATCCACTTGTTTACGGCGAACTTCTTCACGCAGCAATTGCTGCTTCTCAACGCTTTGTTCGCTTTGCAATTTAAGCTTTTGTTCGGTATCCGCTGCAATCACTTCCTCAGAGATAAAAGTGGCAATGGCCGCTTCTAACTTATTCGTGTCGGCCGATTGTTTTTCTTCATCTAAGCGAGCCAGACGAATAGCATTTTGTTCCACCTTACGCTGCAACTGATCCATCCGAGAACGTTCAACTTGCGCAATTTGTGCAAATTCTGCTCTTTTAGCTCGGTGACTGTTGCTGCGTTCTTGCCACTGTGCGCGTTCGGTTTCCGCTTGTGCTAACACTTCAGCTTGCACTTTTTGACTGTCTTTTAACTGATCAAATTGTGGTTGATCCACTGACATGGATTCATCAATTTCGGCGATACGTTTTTTATCTTCAGCAAAATGACGTTCTGCTTCGCTTAGCGATTTTTCAATTGATGCTAAATCTTGGTTTTGTTGACGCCGCGTTTCTTTGGTGTGTTCAATGCGTTGTTCAATGTTTGACACATCGGCACCAATTCGATAAAAGTCGGCTTGAACTTGGTTGAGCCTCTCACTGGCCGTTGCCCGTTGTTCACGTGCACGCTCGATAGCGGTTTCTTCGGCGCGAAGCTGCGCAATAATCGATTCAAGCTCTTTTTCTTTTTCTGCTATCGCAAGGCCTTGTTGATCTTTTTGCGCTTCAAACGCTTTTCGGCGTAACAGCAATAATTCACCTTTACGGGTGCGCTCTTCGCTCTTTAATACTTGAAAACGTTCCGCCGTATTCGCTTGACGTTTTAGTTTCTCAAGTTGCTTATCAACCTCTTCCACCAAATCGTTCAAACGATCGAGATTGTCGCGTGTGTGGCGAATGCGGGTTTCTGTTTCTCTTCGGCGCTCTTTATATTTAGAGATGCCAGCAGCTTCTTCTAAGTACACTCGTAAATCTTCAGGTTTGGCTTCTATTAATCGAGAAACCATGCCTTGTTCAATGATGGCGTAGCTGCGCGGGCCTAACCCTGTGCCTAAGAAGATGTCACGAATGTCACGTCGACGACAACGCGTGTTGTTTAAGAAATATTTTGATTGACCATCGCGTGAGGCTTCACGGCGAATGGAAATTTCAGCGTATTGGGCGTACTCGCCACCTAAACGACCTTCATTATTATCAAAGATCAGTTCAACCGAGGCACTTCCCACAGGTTTACGCTGCGATGAACCATTGAAGATAACATCTTCCATGGACTCGCCACGTAGGTTCTTAGCGGACGATTCTCCCATTACCCAACGCACAGCGTCGATGGTGTTGGATTTTCCGCAACCGTTAGGCCCTACTATGCCAACTAACGACCCTGGCATTCTGAGGTCTGTGGGATCGACAAACGATTTGAAACCCGCAACCTTGATTCTTGTCAACCGCATTAATTGGTGTCTTTGCTGTGAAAAGCTTGAGTCATAATCAAGGCTTGTATTGTACTGTCTTTTCTACACGACGAAACCCTTTTCGAACGCGCTATTCTTTGCTTATGAATCATCCAAATTTCATATTGTCAGCTCGATATCTCATGCGCGGTGTTCAATTGGTGAACACATCGGGTATTCGTCGGTTTGTTGTCGTTCCACTTTTGATCAATATCGCAGTTTTCGGCGTGTTTGGCTGGCTTGCCTATTCGTGGTTCACACAATGGCTGAGTGGCTTCAGCGCTTTACAATGGGCCAGCGGCGTGCCGGTTTTGGGCACCATTCTAGGTTTTTTTCGTGGGCTGATCGTAACGGCTGTGTTCGCTGTCATGGTGTTCATGATCGCGCTGTTCTCTAATCTTATTGCCGCACCGTTTAACGGTTTGTTGGCAGAGCGGGTGGAAGCTCATCTAACGGGCACACCCGCACTGGACACACCGATTATGGCGTTGATCAAATCATTACCACGCACCATCGGCTCAGAGCTAAGAAAATTAATTTATCTTGCGTTAATGTTATTGGGCATCGGGCTTCTGCATCTGATTCCATTGATCAATTTTGTTGCACCTTTTTTACTTATGGCATTTGGTGCTTGGATGTTCGCTATAGAATATTGGGATTATCCGATGGGCAATCATGGCGCCGTGTTTGGTGATGTTAGAAAATACGCTCGAACGAGAAAACCTGCAGCCTTTGGTTTTGGCGGAGCCGTAGCATTGATCAGTACCATTCCTGTTCTTAATTTTGTTGTTATGCCGGTAGCCGTTGCTGGTGCCACAGCACTGTGGGTGGAACACTTTCGCAATGACAATTAACGCCATAACAATGAAAACACTGTTTAGCTTGATTGCGTTAGCAGCCTTTGTGATCACTCCTTGGCACGCACAAGCTCAAGACCCCATCGCTAAATTGGATGTGGCGCAATTGGGGCCGTTCGAACATCACAATGTGCCCGGAGGCATTGTGATTATTCCTTTAGGCATCAACGCAAACGAATTGGAACCTTCCGTGGAATGGAACGAACGAGCCATTGCCACACTAGCCTCAGCTGAGGAATGGTTTGCGATTTTAGGCGTGCCGCTGAACACCGAAGCCGGCACCCACTACATCAATATTCGCACAGGCGATAAGCTACGTCGATTGGGGTTTGAAGTCATAGACACGAGTTACGAGGAACAGCGCATTACATTAAAGAACAACAGTAAAGTGAATCCAGCACCGCTTGACATGAAACGCATCAACGCAGAAAGCGCAAGGTTAGGCAAAGTGAAACGCATGCGAACCAAGACATTGAATGCGTATGAATTTATATGGCCCGTTGAAGGCCCCATCAGCAGCACATTCGGGTTGCGCCGATTTTTTAATGACCAGCCGCGTAGGCCTCATGGTGGTATTGACATTGCCATGCCTACCGGCACACCTATCGTGGCACCAGCTGATGGAACCATTATCGATACCGGTGAATATTTTTTTAATGGCAACTCGGTATTCATCGAGCACGGATTGGGTGTACAAACGTTTTACGCCCATATGCATTCTATTTCCGTATCCATTGGCGACGAGGTAAAACAAGGTGATGAGATCGGCACGGTTGGCGAGACTGGGCGCGTTACTGGCGCACACTTACACTGGTCTTTGGGGTTAAACGGCACTTGGGTTGACCCTACCTTGGTGCTGGCAGACGACTAGCTTCTTATACACACCACATCGCAGCCTCCTTACGCTGAGGCACAATCCATGGTTTTGCTAAATACCTGAAATTCCTTGAAGTATTTGAAGAACCTATTGGATATCATTTGGTCGAAACCTCGGCTGATTGTATCTATGCCAATGCAAAAATTTAGGACACCATGCTTTCTTCGGACCCAAAAACCCCTTCAACAGGCTCCAAATTCGCCGTATTCGTGCTTATTGGCGCGATTGTTCTGCTTACCCTACTGCTGAGATTTCCTGGTAAACCTGCACAGCTTGTCGCGAGCCACTGGCTGTACTTGCCATTAGAGGCCCCACTAGCGGTATTGCTGCTGTTACTGCTTCGCGGCAAGTCTTTCGCCTTCAATGCGGCACGATGGCTCATGATTGGGTTTTTATCCTTATTGCTGCTGCTCAGATTAGGTGATTTGATCTCTCGAACTGCATTTGGCCGAGCGTTTAATCCCATCGCAGAATGGCACTTGGTAACCCAAGGCTGGTCACTCACAGCGAAAACGCTGGGCAAAGCTGAAGCCTTGGGCTTAGCTGCAGGTGGCGTCCTGCTGTTGGTTCTTATCGCTGTGTTTTTGTATCGAGGATTGGGGCGACTTGCACACCTATCTAAGCCGTCACACAAACGTGCGTTGATCGCATCCGTTGCGGTTGCTGCCATTGGCGCAGGTATGATGGGGTTAGAAAAGCATCACAAGAAAAACTACCACGTCGGCATGGTCAGTTTTGACGAATTGAAATCTAGAATTGAATACACCCACAAAAAGATAAAAGACCAAGCCGAATTCACAGAGCTTTTAGCCTCCGACCCTATTGCTGATTCCGCCCCTAGATTTGCCGCATTGCAAGGTCGTGATGTCATCATTTTGTACGTCGAATCCTATGGTCGAACCTCAATCGACAGCGAACAATTTGCAGAAGTGGCTGATGCTCGATTAAAGTCGGTGGAAGCTGAAATTCTGGGTGCCGGTTTATCGGTGAAAAGCGCTTGGATCGATTCCCCTATTCGTGGCGGTCGAAGCTGGCTGGCGCACGCAACCGTTGCCTCCGGGTTACCCCTAACCGACCATGCACGCTTTGATCGACTGATCACCTCCGATCGTAAATCCCTACCCGTTCTGTTCAGCGAAGCAGGCTGGGAAACGGCCGTGCTTTTGCCCGTTGTGAAAGGCGTTAAATGGGTTGAAGGTGAGTGGTACAAGGTGGATCGCTTTTACGATCGCGACGCATTGGAATACCAAGGTGAAGGTTTTGGTTATGTCACCATGCCCGATCAATACACCTTAACCAGATTTGAAAATAATGTGCGAGGCACAGCCGAGCGCCCGTTAATGGCACACATCGGCATGATGGATTCACACGCACCTTGGGGCCCATTACCTATCCACCAGTCTTGGGATGATATTGGCGATGGCAGTGTGTTTGATGGCACACAGCGTCATGGCGACAGACACAGTTGGGCAAAACCTGCTCCGGTACGAATTGCTTACGGAAAATCCATTGATCAAACCCTTAAGCTTGTGGGCGAATACCTTGCACGATTTGCCGATGATGCTTTATTCATCGTGGTGGGTGATCATCAACCGGCAAGCGTTATCGATGGTTGGGCACCTTCAGCAGAGGTGCCAATGCATGTGGTGTCGGCCGATGCCGAACTGTTAGAAAGGTTGCCTTCTTTGAATTTTAACGACGGCATGCGCCCTGCCGAAAAATCTCCAGCGCTTCCCATGCAATCGGTGCGCGGCATGTTAGCCACCGTGTTTGAAGAGCCTTTACCTAACGCATCAGCGCAAAATTCAGTAAGCGTTAACACTTTTGAAACTTCTGAGAATTAATCCACTCGAAAAGCTTACTTACAATAAGGTAAATGCTTGAAAAATAAGCAATACATTACATAAGAACATTACATTCAACACTGTGTCCAAATTTGATAAAACAACAGCCGTAGTCTTCACCTTCATCGGTGTAACCATGGTATTGCTGACGTTTTTACTCAATCGGCCAGTCACTGTACCCTCCTGGCCCGAAACCTTAAACGGGGTTTCTTTTTCTCCCTTTCGCGCTAATCAATCACCGCAAGATATTGAAAGTTTTCCCACCGAAGAAGAAGTACTGGAAGACTTAACACTTATTGATGAGGGCGTAGATTCAGTTCGCACCTATTCGGTGGAGGGCATTCTGGGTGATATACCCCGTCTTGCTGCTCAAACCAATTTGGATGTCGTTGTGGGTGTTTGGTTAAGCGACGACCCGGCGCGAAATAACCAAGAGCTAAAGCGCCTTGCCGAGGTGGCTCCAACATTCGGTTCACACGTTAAAAGCATTGTGGTGGGCAACGAAGTGTTGCTGCGCCGAGAGCTTACCGCGTTTGAATTAGTGAACTTCATAAAGCAAGTTGAACGCATCGTGGGCAACATACCCGTCACCGTGGCTGAAACTTGGGATATCTGGTTGGACAACCCGGCCTTGGCTCAACACGTTGATTTTATCACCGCTCATGTGCTGCCTTACTGGGAAGGCATTCCAGTGCACACAGCTCCTGGCTATGTAATGAAACGCTTCGAACAATTGCAACAAGCCTATCCCAGCAAACCTATCCTTCTGGGGGAAGTTGGCTGGCCTAGCGCCGGAAGACAATTGGGTGGCGCGGTGCCTTCCGAATTGAATCAAACGCTTTTTATGCGTAATTTTCTTAATTTAGCGCATACCCAAGACGCTAAATACTTTGCCTTAGAAGCGTTTGACCAACCTTGGAAAATTCAAGAAGGTGAAGTTGGGCGTTACTGGGGAATTTATAACGCTTTTCGTAAACCGAAACAGGACTTTGACAAGCTAACCGTCACCCCCGTGAACGCATGGTTACCCATGCTCATCGCCACCCTACTGGCCGCAGGGTTTATGACGCTTACCTTACTTCGTGACAGCAACGCCTTGCGAAAACGCGGCAAAACGTTTTTGGTTTTAGTGTCTTTCGTTCTATCTGGCTTCTTAGTGTGGTACTTACAAAGCTACTTCAGCCATTACTTGGCCGGGCCAGAAATGTTACTGGCCGTTGCGCTGCTTGTGTGTGTGTGTGCGGTAACCGCAGCCCTTGCCATCGAGGCACATGAGTGGGCCGAAACCTTATGGCGTAAGAAGCGCCCAACCGATTCGATGGTAAACGCATCACCTGAACAAGAATCGGTTTTTAAAGCGGCGCCTAAAGTATCCATCCATGTGCCCATTTACAACGAACCACCCTCGCTTGTTATTAAAACTCTGCAAGCTTTGCAGCGGTTAGAGTATCCAAACTTTGAAGTATTGGTTATTGATAACAACACTGAAGATGATGCCACTTGGATACCCGTTAACCGATGGTGCCAAGAGCACGGGCAATCGGTCTTTCATTTTCATCACGTAAAGCCACTGGCAGGATTCAAAGCCGGTGCATTGAACTATGCCTTAGAGCACACCGCGAAAGATGCCGACGTTATAGCGGTTATCGATAGCGACTACATCGTAAAATCGGATTGGTTATCAGATTGCATCCCGCTATTTAACGATTCCGAAGTGGCCATTGTTCAAGCCCCGCAAGATTATCGCGATGCCGGTGATAACTTATTCAAATCATCCTTATATTGTGAATATGCGGGTTTCTTTGGTATCGGAATGATTAACCGAAACGTTCGAAACGCCATCATTCAACACGGCACCATGACCTTGGTGCGTCGCTCAGCATTAGAAGAAGTTGACGGCTGGTCACAGTGGTGCATCACCGAAGATGCCGAGCTTGGGCTTAAGATTTTAGAGGCAGGCTATAGAGCCGTTTATGTCCCTACCTCCTATGGTCGAGGCTTAATGCCTGACACCTATCATGACTACCGAACACAACGTTTTCGCTGGGCTTATGGGTCCATGCGAATTCTTCGCCACCACGCACGCCAACTGGGTGTGTTCACGCAATCAAAACTTTCTGCAGGCCAACGTTTTCACTTTCTAGCCGGTTGGCTGCCTTGGCTTGCCGATGCCATGAGTTTGGTGTTTAACTTATTGGCAATTGGCTTTTCCATTGCGCTGATTCTTATGCCGCATCAAGTAACACCGCCTGCCGCTTTACTCAGTGCGCTGCCGGTAGCTTTCTTTGGTTTTAAATTATGCAAAATGCTGATGCTGTATCGCTATCGTTTAAAAGCAGGTGTTAGGCAAAGCATTGCGGCCGCTATTGCAGGGCTTGCGGTATCGCACACTATCGCACGTGCAATGATTTCAGGCCTGTTTGACAACAACATCGGTTTTTGCCGCACGCCAAAACAAGCCGAAGGGCATTCCATCTTCACAGCTTTTCAAGCGGTACGAGAAGAATGCCTATTGGCTATCGGGCTTCTTCTTTCAGCCAGCGCTATAAGCCTTCGTGACGATACCTACCTTGCTGACACCCGCTTGTTTATCGCTTTGCTGTGCGTGCAAAGCCTTCCTTATGTATCCTCAGTGCTGTTATCGCTGGTTAGTACCCTTCATGGTGCCTCCGCTGCGTTAATTTTAAGCGACAATCAATCCTTGCCTGAAAAAGGCCAAGCGTTTCAAACCGGATTGTATGTAGCGCAATTGGATGCGGCGCAGCGGGCGGCAGAACACGAACAGCAAAGCGCGTAGAAATTACGCCAACTCAAGTTCACTAACTGCGCTAGCCAGAGCTTCAACGCCAATCACATGATATGCCTGCATGCCAGAACGTCGTGCGGCCTCAACGTTAATTAAATTATCGTCAAAAAAAACGATGCTTGATGGGGTAACCGCCAGTTCGTTTATCACGTGTTGATAGCTGTCCTCATCTGGCTTTACTTTGCCAATTAAATGAGAAGCAAACTGATGATCTAAGTACGACGCTAAATCCATTTCCTGCATTAGCCTTTCCCAATGAAGCTCATTCGTGTTGGAAAAACAAGCGGTGGTGTAGTTTTCACCCACACGTGCCAGTAAATCTTTTGCGCCCTCGTACACCGCTTCAGGTAACACTCGATAGTGTTGTAAGAATTCACTCGGTTTAGCTGAAAAATTAAATTCACGAACCACACGTTCTGAAAATTCAACCTGCCCGATTTTCCCTGATTCAAATAATTTAGGGCCCTCACTGGTTAACCAGCTGTGCCACGCCGCCTCTGGCGTTACATTGTCCGGCAACCATTCAAGCGGTATGGGTGTGCCGCCGCGTAGCTTGACAATAACACCGCCTAAATCAAACACTACATGGGTAATTGATGCATTCATATTGACAACTCTTTTCGATTATCGGTTGTACTTCAATTACACGCTTTCTACGTTTATTGGTTGCACTACACTCATTCGCTTTCTTCATTCATCAACACATCTTGATAACTTTCACGCAAACGGTTTTTTAAAATTTTCCCCGTACCACCAATCGGCATGGCATCCACGGCTATCACTTTATCAGGCACTTGCCACGAGGCTACTTTGTTATCAAACGTGGCCAATATGCTGGCTTCATCAATAGATTCACCTTCTTTTAGCACAACGATTAACACAGGCCTTTCATCCCACTTATCGTGACGTGCAGCGATTACCGCAGCCGCTTGCACCGAGGCATGTGATACGGCAATGTTCTCAAGCTCTACGGTGGAAATCCACTCGCCACCAGACTTGATAATATCCTTTGCCCGATCACGAATTACCAAGTACCCATCACTATCAAGCGTTGCGATATCACCTGTATCAAACCATCCGTCTTGGCTTAACGCAGAATCATCGGCGTTAAAATAGGTATCCACAATCCAATGCCCACGAATTTGCAACTGACCTTGGGTGGATCCATCATTGGGTAACACCCCACCCGCATCATCCACTAGACGCAATTCCACACCATAAGGCGGACGTCCTTGTGCAAGTCGAACATGGGCTTGCACATCGTTTTCAAGACTGACATGTTTTTCTAATAATGTATTGATGGTGCCCAAGGGGCTGGTTTCTGTCATGCCCCAAGCGTGTATCAATTCAACATCATATTCATCGCGAAAGGTTTGAATCATACTGGGCGCCAGCGCCGAACCGCCAACAATAGTACGTTGAAGACTCAACGCTTTACTGCCTGTTGACTTTAACGCAGCAAGTAGCCCTTGCCATATGGTGGGCACCCCTAAGGCAAGCGTTACGTTTTCAGAGTCGATAAGTTTTACTAAACTCTCACCATCTAAGCCTGGGCCTGGTAACACTAACTTACACCCCGTTGCCGCTGCAACGTAAGGCACGCCCCAAGCGTTAACATGAAACATGGGCACAACGGGGAGCACACAATCTCGTGCGGATATATTTAACCCATCGGGTTGGTTACCACCCAATGAATGCAACACAGTGGAACGGTGGCTGTACAACACGCCTTTAGGATTCCCTGTGGTTCCCGAGGTGTAACATAAACTAGAGGGTTGGTTTTCATCAATGTCGGCCCACGCTTCATCTTCTGAATGCGCTGATAAAAGCTCATCGAATAACAAAAGGTCCAACCCGTGAGTATTCGATGGCATGGAATCACCGAGTAACACAATCTTTTTTACCGTGGTTAAGGAATCTTGAATGTTGGCAACTAACGGTAAAAAGGTTTCATCCACACACAACACCGCATCTTCTGCATGATTAATGATGTACGTGAGTTGTTCAGGAAACAATCTAGGATTTATGGTGTGGCATACCATGCCAGCACCGGTAACGCCAAAATAAATTGCTAAGTGCCTGTGGTTGTTCCAAGCGATGGTGCTGATTCGAGAACCGGGCTTTAAGCCCAAAGCTTGAAGTGCAGCCGCTAACCGGCGCGCATTCACCCAGATATCACGCCAAGTATGGCGCTCAACGCCGCCCTGAGTGTTTACCGATATGACATCGGTTTGTGCGTGATATTGGCTGGCATGGTCCAGTAACGAGGGAACCGTTAAGGACGTGCTCATCATCGAACCCAACATAAATCGCTCCACTTATCATGAATGTCGTGGTGCGATCATATACGATTCCCCTTCTTCCCATCTTTACTCGGTGGCGGCTTTACCCGTTTCTTTTTCTTAGCAAATGGGTTTTCCCCATCACGTAATTCAAGCCGCAACGGCGTACCAAACAGATGCAGCGCCTTCATGTACTGATTCACCAGATAGCGCTGATAGGCCACAGGCGTTTTCGATGCCTGTGTTCCGTGCACCACAATCACTGGCGGGTTCATGCCGCCTTGATGTGCGTAGCGTAGTTTGATTCGTCGGCCCGATTTTAAAGGAGGCTGATGCTGCTGCACGGCCACCTCCAATAATCGCGTTAAACGAGGGGTTTGAAACTTTGAAAACGCAGAAGCATAAGCGCGATTAACCGATTTAAATAAATCATTAACCCCTGAGCCTTTCAGCGCACTAATAAAATGAATGCGAGTGAATTTTAAAAATTCTACCCGTCGCTCAAGCGCGCTTTTAACGTTGTCGCGCTCTTCTGTAGTTAGGCTGTCCCACTTATTCACGGCCACAACCAACGCACGCCCCTTTTCAATGATATGCCCCAACAGGTGTAAGTCTTGTTCGGTTACACCATCTTGTGCATCCAACAGCATGACACACACGTTACTGTCATCAATGGCTTGAAGCGTTTTGATGATACTGAATTTCTCTATCGTTTCACTGACCTTGCCACGTCGACGAACACCTGCGGTATCAACCAGGGTGTACTCTTTGCCACCGCGAGAAAAAGGTACGTGCACCGAATCTCTGGTGGTGCCCGGTTGATCGTAGGCAATTACTCGCTCATCGCCCACAAGGCGATTGATTAACGTGGACTTACCCACATTCGGTCGGCCAACAAAGGCAATGCGCAGTTCACCTGATGCAACATCACGTTCAACAAATGGATCGGCACCAGCATCGTCTGCATCGCTACCATCCAAAGCTTGATTGGTTTTCTCTGCCTCTTCTAAGGCTTTAAGCGCTTCGGCTTCTTCAGCCTGCTTGCGTCGTTCTTTTCTAGATTTTCGAATCGATTCATCGGCCACCTCAACGTTTAATAAACTTGCAGCGGTTGTCATTAACGTGCCAAGGCCACGATTGTGAGCGGCCGCAACACTTGCCATGTGTTCAAAACCCAATGCGTAGAAGTCTAATTGCGCTTGGTCTTCACCAATGCCATCGGTTTTATTAACACACAACAAAACAGGTTTTGCCATGCGTCGAAGCACATCAGCGATGTCTTCATCAATTGAGGTGGAGCCATCTCGGCCGTCCACTAAAAATACGACCAAGTCTGCTTCAACCACAGCTTGAAGTGTTTGGTCGGCCATGGCCGCATCAAGGGTTTCAGGTTCACCCGATAATCCGCCGGTGTCGATCAATAAATAATTGAATCCACCTACTCGACCATCGCCGTATTGGCGATCTCGGGTTAGCCCTGGAAAATCGGCCACCAACGCATCGCGGGTTTTTGTTAGCTTATTAAAAAGCGTGGACTTACCGACGTTGGGTCGGCCCACAAGCGCTATTACCGGTTTCAATATCGTAGATTGCTTAACGCAATCGAAGCGCAGCTAATGCGCCATCTGATGATTGGATGTATGTGATGTCGTCGGCTTGTGCGGGTGTGGTGCGAATAGCTTCGCGCCCAACTCGAGTTCTACCCACAATTTCTCCCGTGTTGGCATCCAACAAATGCACAAAGCCTTCAAAGTCGGCAACTAACAGCACATCGTTATTCAATGCAACGGGACGGGTTAAGTTACGGCCCCGAAACGCTTTTTGTTCCCAACCAATTTGCCCGTTAGACTTATCCACTTCCAATACCGAATCGTCTTCACTGACAACGTAGAGTTTATCGCCGCTTAGCAACAACCCTGCGGTGGATGACATAGGAGTTGACCAAACAATGTTGCCTTGGCCTGGCTCAATTCTTACGATTCGTCCGCGGTAACTGGTGGCGTAGATCGCTTCATCATCGGTTTGAATATCACCGTCGATGTCCACCAATCGCTCCACTTCAGAACGACCGCTTGGCACGCTAACAATAGATTCCCAAATGACACGGCCAGTATCTAATGCCATGGCAACCACTCGGCCATCATCTAATCCCATCAGCACGCCACCGTCCACCAAAACAGGAGAACTGTAACCGTTTAGGGTTAAAGCAGGAGGCGTAAACGATGCTGTCCATCGCTCTTCGCCGGTATCAGGTTCTAGCACAACCACTCGACCATCAGC
>CALHNS010000070.1 GCA_938035125.1 uncultured Granulosicoccaceae bacterium
ATACAGCCAACGTTTAAGCACACACCGCCTAGTGCTGAATAGCGTTCAATTAACAGAACCTTTGAGCCTAAGTCGGCAGCTCTAAATGCAGCGGTATAGCCACCTGGTCCTGAGCCGATAACGACTAAGTCGTAATCTGGATTCTGCGGTGCTGTGCTACTAGCTGCTGCTGTTTGACTTGCGTTGTTTGTCGCCGCAGTAGCTGACGCCGCGGCAGCTTCATCGGTTGCGCTGCGTGAACTGCTTTGTGTTGGCTCGGCAGTTGAGTCGCTTGGTTTTTTTTCTGCATTTGCATCGTCGGCATCCGACACCTCGATTACGACCAGATCTGCTCCAAGCGATATTTTGTCACCCACTTTAACCAGAACCGAAGTGATGGTTCCAGCATTGGGTGAGGGTATCTCCATGCTAGCTTTATCGCTTTCGACCGTAATGAGTGATGTTTCGACATCGATAGCATCACCGGTGTTTACCAGAACTTCGATGATTTCTACTGATTCAAAATCGCCGATATCCGGCATCTGGATGGTTTTTAGCTCACTCATTGTTTAATGGCTCGAGTAGTAAATTGCTTGATGAAAATAACGACAGCACTGATCGTGTGCAGGTTGTTATAACAATAATCGGCGCACATCTTTGATGGCTTCGCAGTAGTATTTTAAAAACCGTGCTGCATCAGCTCCATCGACAACCCGATGATCATAGCTAAGGTCGAGTGGGCACATTAGGCGTGGTATAAATTGTTCGCCGTCCCATACTGGTTGCATACGTGCGCGCGTAATTCCTAGAATGGCAACTTCAGGCGAATTGACTAATGGCGTAAACGCGGTTCCACCGATACCGCCTAGGCTTGATATCGTCATGCTTGCGCCTTGCATTTCATCAGGCTTAAGCTTTTTGTTGCGTGCACGATGACTCATGTCTGCCATTTCGGCGGCAAGCTCACTAATGCTTTTTTTATCAACATCGCGAAACACGGGAACAACCAAACCGTTTGGTGTGTCAACGGCGATGCCGATGTGAAAATATTTTTTATAAAACAGCGCTTGACCATCAGAGGTTAATGACGAATTCACTTTTGGAAATGCTTTAAGTGTATGCACAAGCGCTTTCATGTGGAAAGCCAAACCGGTAATTTTTGGTTCACCTTCTTTGTGGGTTTTCTTAAGGTCTTTACGAAACGCTTCAACATCGGTTATGTCGGCTTCATCGTGATGGGTAACCAGCGGTATGTTCAACCAAGCACGGTGTAAATTGCTTGCACTGATTTTATTGATGCGGCCAAGCTCAACCCGTTCGATTTCGCCGAAACGTGAGAAGTCGATATCGGGAATAGGAGGAATGCCAGACGTTGTTGCGCCGGCGTTGGCGCCGTAGTTCGAGCCGATGCCTTCCATGGCTGTTTTTATAAACGCGAGTACATCCGTTTTGAGAATGCGCTCCTTGGGTCCGCTGCCTTTGATTAGTGACAAGTCAGCGCCGTGTTCACGCGCGTAGCGTCGCACACCAGGGCTGGCATGTGCGGTGCGCATCTTATCATGTTCGATATGCGCCGTAGGGGACGCGGTGTTGCGTGCCGCCGGTGGCGTTTTTTCAGTTGTCGGTGCTACTTCAGTTGTCGGTGCCGGGGCGGCGGGCTTATCTGGCGTTGCAACGGGTTTAGGTTCGTTGCTCTGTTTCTCATCGTTTGGCTGTTTGCTTGGTGCCGACTCAGTAGCTGCTTCGGCAGCGATGGTTTTCATCGTGCCAATGACATCGCCAGAGCTGAGGGTGTCACCAATGTTGATGCTAATGCTCTCTATGACACCGGCGGCACTGGCTGGAATTTCCATGCTGGCTTTGTCACTTTCGAGTGTGACTAAAGAATCATCGACCATTACCTGGTCACCAACGGCAACCAGTATTTCGATGATCTCTACGTTTTCAGAATCACCGATATCGGGAACCGTGATATCAACAACATTGCCTTCTGATTGAGTTGTCATTAGTTAGTCTCCTCAAACAGTGGTTGGGTCTGGCTTGTCAGGGTCGATCGCGTACTGCTGTATGGCGTTAGCCACAACAGAGCGTTCGATCTTGCCATCGGTTGCCAGTGCGTGTAACGCTGCTACCGTAACGTAACGTCGATCAACTTCAAAGAATTCTCGTAGTTTTTCGCGCGTATCTGATCGACCAAAACCATCGGTGCCCAAAGCGATGAACGTTGCTGATACGTACTCGCGAACCTGATCTGAATAGGTCTTCATGTAATCGGTAGAGCTAATAACAGGCGAGTCGTCGTCACCCAGTACACTACTTATGTAAGGTACACGTGGTGTTTCTTGAGGATGCAACATATTCCAGCGCTCTGTTGCCAAGCCATCGCGCGCAAGTTCATTAAAGCTTGTGACACTATAGATGTCAGATTCAATATCAAACGTTTCAGCCAACATGTCGGCCGCCGCGATGACTTCGCGCAAAATGGTACCGCCGCCAAGTAGACGCACACGAAGTTTGCTCTTTCCCGATGTCGCTTTGACTGATGCAAGCTTATAGATACCCTTGATGATGCCTTCCTCAGCGCCCTCTGGCATAACGGGGTGTACGTAGTTTTCGTTCATTGCCGTGATGTAGAAATACACCGACTCCCGATTGACAAGCATACGATGCATGCCGTTGTGAATGATAACCGCCATTTCATAGCTGAAGCAGGGGTCATAGCTAACGCAGTTTGGAATGGTGTTTGATAAAACCAGTGAGTGGCCATCTTCGTGTTGTAAGCCTTCACCGTTTAATGTGGTTCGACCTGCGGTGCCGCCAATCATGAAACCATTGGCTCGCATATCGCCAGCAGCCCAGGCTAAATCACCAATACGTTGAAAGCCAAACATCGAGTAGTAAATATAAAAAGGAATCATTTGCACGCCGTGCGTGCTGTAAGCGGTGGCGGCTGCCAACCAACTTGACATAGCGCCCGCTTCAGTAATGCCTTCTTCTAAAATTTGCCCCGATTTATCTTCCTTGTAGTACATGATCTGGTCGCGATCTTGTGGGGTGTACAGCTGCCCAACGGATGAGTAGATACCCAACTGGCGGAACATGCCTTCCATGCCGAACGTTCTGGCTTCATCGGGCACGATGGGCACAACGTTTTTACCAATTTTCTTATCGCGAGTTAATATCGTTAACATGCGAACAAAGGCCATAGTGGTGGACATCTCACGATCCCCCGAGCCTTCTAATATCGGTTGGAATGCATCCAAACCGGGCAGTTCTAATTGAGGCGCTTTAATTTGGCGAACCGGTAAGTGCCCACCTAATTTCTTACGCTGCTCTTTCATGTACTGAATCTCAGGTGATTCAGGATCTGGCTTTACGTATTCCAATGCTTCAACTTGTGCATCGGTTAATGGAATGCCGAAACGATCGCGCATTTTCTTCAGCGATTCGATATCCATTTTCTTTTGCTGGTGAGTGGAGTTTGTTCCTTCACCTGATTCACCCATGCCATAACCCTTAACGGTTTTAGCAAGAATAAGAGTGGGTTGGCCTTTGTGCTCAACCGCCGCCTTATAGGCTGCAAACAATTTATGCGGGTCATGACCGCCGCGATTCAAACGCCAAATGTCGGCATCGGTCATGTTGGCAACCATGGCTTTGGTTTCAGGGTATTTACCGAAGAAATTTTCGCGAGTATAAGCGCCGCCTTTGGCTTTAAAGTTTTGGTACTCGCCGTCAACCGTTTCCATCATAAGCTGGGCTAACTTGCCAGACTTGTCGCGAGCCAACAGTGGATCCCAGTACGACCCCCAAATAACTTTTATAACGTTCCAACCCGCACCACGAAATAGGGCTTCTAATTCTTGAATAATTTTACTGTTACCGCGTACTGGCCCGTCTAAGCGTTGTAAGTTGCAGTTGATAACGAAGTTTAAGTTGTCTAATTTTTCACGACCGGCAAGCGAGATAGCGCCCAACGATTCGGGTTCGTCCATTTCCCCGTCGCCTAAAAAGGCCCAAATTTGACGGTTATCAGTTTTCGCAAGGCTTCTGTGTTGCAGGTACTTCATGAAGCGAGCTTGGTAGATCGCCTGCATGGAACACCAACCCATGGATACGGTTGGAAATTGCCAATAGTCGGGCATTAACCAAGGGTGAGGGTAAGACGATAGGCCGTCGCCATCGACTTCACGACGGAATTTATCTAAATCTTGTTCAGACAACCTGCCTTCAAGAAACGATCTAGCGTATACGCCAGGAGCTGAGTGGCCTTGAAATAGCACTAAGTCACCGCCGTGATCTGGCGTGGGTGCGTGGAAAAAATGATTGAACCCAACATCGTAGAGGGTGGCTGCACTAGCAAAACTAGCTATGTGGCCGCCGAGCCCAGAGTCGTCGCGATTGGCTCGAAGCACCATGGCCGTGGCGTTCCAACGAATCATGGAACGAATGCGCTGTTCGTATTCGTGATTACCAGGATTTAGAGTTTCTAAATGCGGTGGAATGGTGTTGACGTATTCGGTGTTGGCTCTGTACGGCAAATTAGCGCCAGAGCGGCGTGATTTGTCGATTAATTGTTCTAACAAGAAGTGCGCGCGTTCCGGGCCTTCTCGTTCAATAACGGCCTCAAGGGCATCCAGCCATTCTTGCGTTTCGAGCTGATCGGAGTCGGTAGTTGAATGATTCGTCATTATTCTCTTTTGAATACTCTGGCCAAACTGATTTCGTCACCGATTAGATGCATGACGAGGGTTAGAGGAGCAGTTCCTAGATACTTAAGTTTACCGATGCACACGACGCGCCACGTCAACGCATTCGCTCAGCTCCTATTCTCAGAATCAATAATGATTATTAATTAGGCACTAAGTTTCGATTATCTCACTGGACTCAGCTTCAATAATTCGCCCCCAGAGCCGATCGTTCTCTATTCGTTCCAATTGGGTGGGTGTGATCTGATTGCTGAGGTTGGTTTTAGAAATGACGCTCACTCGCAGATAATTCGGTGTGTACCCAGAATGAATAAAGCCTTGCTCGCAAGGCTCACCACGTTCCCAAAGCACATCCACGCAGTCATTTAAAGCCGCTTCCAATGCCTTGGATTTCTGCGCAGCGGCCAGTTCGTGTAATTCTTTGCTGCGGGCCTTTTTAATTGTGTTTGGCACTTTATTCGGCAAGGTCGCAGCTTTTGTACCTTCTCTTTCAGAGTAAGTGAAAATGTGCATATGGCCGAATTGTTCGTCGCGTAAGTAATTCAGCGTTATCTGCCATTCCTCCTCGGTTTCACCTGGAAATCCCACGATGAGATCAGTGGTGACATTAAAATTGGGAACCACCTGTTTTAATGTTTTGACCATTTCAGAGAAATCGCCCGTTTTACAACGTCGAGCCATTCGCTTTAAAACACTGTCGCAACCGCTTTGCAGAGGTAGGTGCATATGCGGCATCACACGAGGGTTTTCGAATAGAGTAAAAAATTCTGGAGATAGGTCCCAGGGTTCAACCGAGGCGAATCGAATGCGGGATATCTCTGTTTGTTGCAATATCGCGCGCACAAGATTGTAAAGGTTTGTGTCGAGGTCGCTCCCATATCCGCCAACATGAACGCCGGTTAAAACAATTTCGTGCACATCGTTTGTACATAAATTGTTCACTTCTTCGACAATACTGTCGATCGTTCGGCTACGCTCTGCGCCGCGCGCAACCGTTACGATACAAAAGGTGCAACGATACCGGCAGCCGTCTTGAATCTTTATAAATGCACGATGCCGGTTGCGACGAAAAAGAGCCGCTTCTGCAGGTTGGGTTGCACCCTCAGGCATGGTAGGTTGTTGGAATAACTGGCGGGTTACTTTTACTAAATCGTCTTTTTGGGTGTTGGGCACAACTAAATCAACACCCAGCTCTGCCAAGGCTTCTGGGGATTCTAACGTGCTGTAACAGCCACTAATAACTAACTTTGCAGTAGGGTTGCTGCGTTGCAATCGCTGAGTGCGTTGGCGTGATTTACGCACCGCCTCTTTGGTTACCGCGCATGTGTTCATAACGATTACATCGGCGGCTTCCGCATCGGCGGTAACATGATCGCCAGCACGAGTAAAGTCGCTGGCCCATTGTTCCAATTCGGCTTCGTTGAGTCGACAGCCCAGTGTATTTAAATGTATTTTCAAGTGAATTTTTTGTACAAAATTTGGTAAGCCGATAGATTAGCGTAATTGAAAAAATTGCGTGCCGAGATTGTGGCGTAATCGGTTATTCGATACGATACGGAACGATACAGACGTTTGGCGTAAATTCCTAAGCCAAACACCTTTTATAAAAACAGTTCAGGAAAACTTCATGTTTAGAGACTTTGAGAAAGCGCCGAGCAAATCGTCGTACCAGTTGAAATTCATACTGGCAGGTTTAGCTGCATTTGCACTTCTAATGTCTTTGTTGTCGTTTAACAGGCTCGGTAACAAGGTTGAAGCAACAGCTCAAACAACGACAGAGCTAGAAAACGAGCTTGAATCTCGAAATCAAGAACTGGAAATTGCCAACAGCCAGCTTCAAGAAACGATTGCACAGCTAGAGCAATCAGAAGCAAAATTTGGAGAGGCTGATAGCCAAATTCTGTCATTAAAATCCGGTGTTGACGATTCAGCGGCTCAGTTACTTGCAGCGCAAGCTCGAGTAGATGAGCTCACCACTGAAATTGCCGCACGCGAGGCCGCTCTTGACGCCATTGGCGCGGACAAGCTCAGTGTTGATGAGCAGCTTGCTGCCATGACGGCAGAGCGTGATGCGCTGTTAGCAGAACTCGACGCCGCTAAGCAAACCATTGAATCTGGCATGGCCGATCAAGAAGAAGTCATGGCAGGCGTCGATGACATCGTTAAGGGCATGGAATTGCGAATTGCTGAATTGGAAAGCGAATTAGACGGTGCAAAGCAGGCAGGAGCCGAGGAAGCGCAAAGCGCAATCGCTGCGCAAGAGTCCGAATTGGCGGCAGAAATTGCCAGCCGAGACGCATTAATTGCCCAACGTGATGCGCAAATCGCAGCGCTTAAAGCTGAAAGTGAAAACGCATTGGCATCGGCATCTTCTCGAGTGCAGTCGCTTATGCAGTCGAGCAGCAATACCTCATTCGATTTAGAAAATGCTCAAAACAGCTATCAAACCTTATTGGGCAGCTACGACATCGATACCTCGGCGCTCAGTGCCGAAGCGGGTGAGCTTGAAGCGCGACGCGATCTTCTGGCACAGCAAGTTGAGCAACTGCAAGACAGAGTCTCAACAGCAGAAATTGAACTAGAGATTGCACAATCAGCAATCGCTGACACTGAAGCAAAACTCAGTGAAGCAGAATCTAACTTATCGGCCACAACCGATGCGTTAACAGCTGCAGAATCTTCGGCATCTGAATTAGCCATTGCAGCAGAATCTGGCAGCGAAGCCGCAAATCAACTGGCCTTATTACAAGCCGATGTTGAAGCCCGTACCAGTGAGCACCAATCAGAATTGTCTGATCTTCAAGCAACCTTTGGTGAAGAATTAGCCACATTGCAAACCGAAATGGCTGATCTAACGGCCGCTCGTGACGCGCTGCAAGCAGAACGTGATGCGTTAGCAGGTGAGGTTGAGACTCTAACGGGTGAGCGCGACGAATTAGCGGCTGCACAAGAAGCGTTGATTGCTGAAGGAGCAGAAGCCTTATCAGCCGTTGAAGCCGATAAATCGATTGCACTTGCGCAATTGGATTTGGCTAACACGGATATCACTAAATTTTCTGATGAAAGCATTGCTCTAAGCGCTGAAATTGGTGAGCTTGAAGTACGAATGGAAACGGCGAATGCAACCATCGAAACCTTGAATGCTGATTTAACTGCGAAAGCGGCCGAGCTTGAAGCATTGAATGCCGCCAATGAAGAGTTGGATGCAGCGCTTGCTGAAGCCAAAGCCTTAGGTGATTCTCAAGCAGCGGAATTGGCATCGGCCAGTACTTCAATGGATGAATTAAAAGCTGAATTAGAAAAAGCTAATGATCCTGCTGACATCCAAGCCTTAGAAGCTGAAATTTCTGATTACGCTGCCCAAACTGAAAGCTTCGATCTGCGTTTGAATAATTTCCGTGCAGCCAATGATGAGTTGGCCGTTCAGTTACGTGCAGCAAAAGCGGCATTAGCAGAATCAGATGCGAAAGCCGCTGAAGTGCAAGCAGCAGCTGATGCTGCAGCCGGTGATAGCAGTGCACAACTTGGCGCCTTAGAATCCCGTCTTAGCAATTTTCGCTTAGCGAATAAAGAACTGGCGGTTCAGTTAGCTTCAGCCAAAACGGCTGCCGATGGCTTATCCACTGAATCTGCCGCTCTTACTTCTGAGCGCGATTCGCTCATGGCGGATAAAGACAGCTTAACGGCAGAAATTCAAGCGATGACAGCGGAGCGAGATACGCTTGCAGCTGAACTTGCCAGCATGACCGAAGCTCGTGATGGCGTAGCCGGTGAGTTAGACAATGAGCGCGGCAACGTGGTCGGCCTAGAAGCTCGAGTGGGTGAATTAGAAGGCGAATTGGCTGAATTGGGCACGAATTCTTCTGACACCGTTACAGGGCTAAATACGGAACTAGAAGGTGCACGTGGCCGAATCGGCGAATTAGAAGCAGAAGTTGGCGATGCAAACGCACGAATTGGCAGCATCGAAGGTGAACTGGCTGCAGCCCAAGGCCGAGTGGGTGAGCTTGAAGGCGAGCTGCTGGCAGCAACAGATCGAATCGGCGAGCTTGATGGTGAATTGACATCGGCTTCCGGCCGAATTGGTGAACTCACTGAGGAGTTGAATGCTGCATCAGGTGTTACCGGCGAATTAACAGGTGAGCTTGAATCCACAGCGGGTCGAGTCGGCGAATTAGAAGGCGAGCTGGCTACCGCTACAGGTCGTGTGGGTGAACTAGAAGGTGAACTGGCTGCAGCCACAGGTCGTGTGGGTGAGCTTGAAGGCGAACTGGCCACAGCTACAAGTCGCATTGGTGACTTAGATGGCGAGCTCGGATCTACTTCTGGTCGTGTGGGCGAACTAGAAGGTGAGTTGGTTGCCGCAACGGGACGCGTAGGCGAACTAGAAGGTGAGCTTGCTGCCGCAACAGGACGTGTGGGTGAATTGGAAGGCGAGCTTGGATCAGCCTCCGGTCGAGTGGGTGAACTAGAAGGTGAGTTGGCAACGGCTACGGGCCGTGTCGGTGAATTGGAAGGTGAATTGGCTGCTGCCCAGGGAGAATTGGGTGATTTAGAAGCTCAGCTAGGCAGCGTTCAAGGCGAAAACGCTGAAACCACGGGCCTCTTAGCTACATTGCGTGCTAGCTTGTCGGGTCGAGAAAGCGAAGTCAGCGCGCTGCAAGGTGAGGTGGGTTCAGCTCAAGATCGCGTTAGTGCTCTTGAGAGTGAACTTGCAAACGCCGAAGGCACAGTGGGGTCGTTGGAAGGCGAATTGGCTGGCGCTCAAAGCCGTGTTGCAGAGCTTGAGGCGGCTGTTAGTGGTTCAGAATCTAAAATTTCGGAGCTGATGGCAGAGATCGACGCTTTGGATTCTAAGCTTAATGAAGACACGGATGCGTTGCGTTCGCAACTGGCCTCTGTTGATACTGAGAAAATGGTACTAACAGAAGAGCTTGAGCAGGCGCGCGCCAGTGCCGATCAGCTATCAGGTGACTTAGACAGTGCGAAGGGCGATGTGGATGCATTAACCGAGCGCTTAACCGCAGCAGATCTGTTGGCTAATGAACAAACCGCCATTGCTGAAAACTTAGCTCGTCGTCTGGCTGACATAGAAAATCAATCATCGTCTGCGGCTGATGAAGCCAATAGCTTGCGCGATCAAATTGAACAGCAGCTTGCTGATGAAGGGGTTGATTCTCCTGATGTCTCAATTCGTGACGACAACAGCATCGTGATCAATCTGAAAAGTGAAGCCTTGTTCAACTCAGGTCGTGCGCGCTTGAACCCAACGGGTACTCAGCTGGTTGGTCAAGTCGCTAACGTGTTGAATAACCTAGATAAGCAAGTCGTGGTTGAAGGCCATACTGACAGCATTCCTGTTTCAGGTGACTTACTGGCTGTTTTCCCAAGTAACTGGGAATTATCGGTCGCAAGAGCTGCTAACACGGTTAATTTCTTGCAATCTCAAGGCAGTGTCGACCCCGCTCGATTGTCTGCATTAGGTTTCGGCGAGCACCGTCCGGTAGCTTCAAATGAGAACAGAGAAGGCCGAGCGCTTAATCGACGCGTAGAAATAGTGGTTAAACCATAAAACCTACTCGTTAACGCAAAGACGCAACGGCCGGTTTTTACCGGCCGTTGTCGTTTTTAGGGCAGTATGAATTAAGCATGGAATATACGAAAACAGTTGCTGTTGCTCTCACCGGGGCGTCGGGCATTCAATACGGTTTACGGTTAATAGACTGTTTGGTGCAAGCCAACTGCGAGGTGTACGTCTTAATGTCGAAACCCGCCAGGGTGGTAATGGGTATGGACACCGACATTCCTGTGCCAGCAAGAACATCGGATGTAGAAAAAGAATTTAGCCAGCGTTACAACGCATCACCCGGACAATTAAAAGCCTTTGGGCAAGAGCAATGGACAGCGCCCGTGGCCAGTGGCTCTGGCGTGCCAGATTCGATGGTGGTATGCCCTTGCACCACAGGCACCTTAGCGGCCATTGCGGCAGGTAATTGCAATAACTTATTAGAACGTGCCGCTGATGTGGTGCTAAAAGAGCGCAAGCAGCTGATTATCATGCCGCGCGAAATGCCGTTCTCCACCATCCATTTAGAGAATATGCTGCGATTGGCAAACGCTGGCGCTGTCATAATGCCTCCCAATCCTGCGTTCTATCAGCGCCCCAAAACCATCGATGAATTGATTGATTTTGTGGTGGCGCGCGTGATGGATCAGCTGGAGGTTCCGCAAACCTTAATGCCACGCTGGGGTATTGATGACTGAATTGCCGTTGTTTCCGTTGTCCAGTGTGGTCATGCCAGATGGCATCCTGCCGCTTCGATTGTTTGAACGGCGTTACCTCGATATGGTGACGGATTGCTTTCGTTCAGGGTCAGGCTTTGGTGTGTGCTTACTAAAAAGCGGGCATGAAACCAGTGGCAGTAGCGAGCCTTATCTTCGCGGCACGTCTGTGTCTATTGTCGATTTCGATCAAGGCACCGATGGTTTGTTGCACATTACCGCCAAAGGTGAGCAAGAATTTCAATTACTGAACCATTGGCAACAAGACGATGGTTTGTTCAGAGGAAAGGTGTCTTATTTGCCTGCACAACCCAGTACAACAATGACAGCCGATGCCGAAGTGCTTGCACATAAGCTTGAATTGATTTTATCGTACATGGAGCCAAGTATTGAGTACGCTAATAAGCAGCTTGATAACGCGGATTGGGTTTGTCATCGGTTGCTTGAACTCTTGCCGTTAGACCCACCCAGTAAGATGGAAATTTTGGAGCTTCCTACCAATGCAGAACGTTTGGAAGCCCTAGCTTCTATGCGTATTGAGATCAGCCAATAGATTCGATGTTGGCCAGTCTTTTACAACGTTATAGCAAAAATTTTAGAATTTCGTGACTGACTGTAACTGGCTTTGCGATCTGCGGGTAGGGCGCTCACATCAGCTGGTGTAAATCCTTGTTCAATAAACCAATGTGCGGTTCGCGTGGTGCGAATACATAAAGATTTAGCACCGCGCTGCTTGGCGATTTTTTGTAACGCTTGCAGTAGCTTTGCTGCGCGCCCACCGCCTTGGTAATCGGGGTGGGTTACTAAACAAGCCACTTCGGCCGTTGCATTGGTATCACTTAAGAACAGAGCTGCGCAGGCAACCACACGCCCATCGCGTTCCAATACAGTGAATTCGTTTATATCCAATTCCAACTGTTCTTTCGACCGTTTTACCAAAGTGCCGTCTAATTGCAAGGGTTCAATCAATTCAATAATGCCGCCCACGTCTTTGATCGTTGCTTGGCGTAAATTCTCAAAACGCTCAGTGGTTATAAGCGTGCCTGAACCGTCCACAGTAAATAGCTCTCGAAGCAACGCGTTCGGATCAGATTCGGGCAATAGGTGCACGCGATCAACGCCGCGTTCGCTGGCCGAACAGGCATGGTTGTACGTTCTTGATAAAGGTTCATTAGCCTGAACCCTTGCGCTAGCTATGTTGCGAATTTCCGCCGCATAGGATTCCCGCAGCCAATCCCCATTGCTGTTTTTAGGCAATTGCGGCACAAACATAACCAATTTGTCCGCACCTAACGCCACCGCTGTTTCAACGGCCACTTCTTCTGCAGGCAAGTTGAATACTTCGCCAGTTAAAGAATAGCCAGTTGGGGGCAGTATCACTAAATGCCCAGATGCTAACAGCGACTCAATTGAGCGATTTTGAACCTCTCGCACCGTACCGGTATGTTGAAAATCAACACCTTCGTGCACGCCGTAAGGCCTAGCGGTAATGAAGTTTCCAGAACATACTGATAAGTGCGCGCCAGCCATTGGGGTGTTAGGCAGGCCCATAGACAACATCGACTCCAGTTCGCTGCGTACAGAGCCTGCAGCGTCTATCACAGCGGCCAGTGCCGCATCGTCTGTTACACGGCGGCCATTATGGAAGGTAGGGCTTTTGCTAAGCCGTGCATCCACATCGGAGCGCAGCCCGAAGCTCAGCACCAGACGCACCCCCAAATGGCTCAAAAGCGTTAGGTCGTGGGTTAGCGTGCTGAGCAAATCGGTACCCAGCAGCCGATCAGGTACACAGATCACCACGGTTTTGCCACGGTGTTCATTGATATAGGGCGATGCCTGCCGAAACCAAGCAATGGCTTGATCGGTGTCTAGGGCTGGTTGCTTAGTATCTGGCACGAAGTTGGAGGGAGAATTCTTAAGTTACCTGATACCCTAGCAAGAAGCGGTGGCAATAGGCCAATTTAGTCGATATGGCATGGTCTGCGCTGCGTATAAGTTTGATGTGATTTTATTTCAATTCAGGTACAAAAATGACCTTCAGTTGCACAGCCCGACTGCGCTCGCTTTTTCGCAGATCGACCCCATTCGGCACAGTAGTGCTTATTTTGAGCGCAGTTTTAGCCCCCGGTGCCTACGGCCAAGACGATTCATGGGCCCAGACTGTGTCAAAAGCCGCCAATTCGGTGGTTTCGATTCAATTGTCTCAACTCAGAAATTTTAACGATGCGCGCCAGGGCAATACCAGCGCCACCGGTTTTGTCGTCGATGCTGAGCGTGGAATCATTTTGACCAATCGGCATGTCGTGGGCGCAGGCCCCATAAGGTTGTCGGCAACGTTTCAAAATCAGGAGCGGGTGAACGCGGTGCCGTTATACCGAGACCCGGTGCACGACTTCGCGTTCATTCGTTATGACACATCCGAAATTGAATACGCGCAGCCACATTCACTGGCGCTTCGGCCCGATAAAGTAAAAACGGGTATGAACATTCGAGTTATCGGCAGTGATGGCGGCGAGCAGCTCTCAATTTTGAATGGCACGATTGCAAGACTTGATCGCGAAGTGCCTAGCTACGGTCGCTATGGGTACAACGACTTTAATACATTTTATTTACAAGCCGCATCGTCCACATCGGGTGGCAGTTCGGGTTCCCCTGTTATCGATTTTGACGGTGATGTGGTAGCACTGAATGCAGCGGCTAACAGTAAAACCGCCAGTAGTTTTTTCCTACCCTTGTACAGAATTCAGCATGCATTGGAAAAACTGCAAGCCAACGAACCGATTCATCGTGGCAGTTTGCAAACCGTGTTTCAGCATCGCCCATTTCGTGAGCTATTGCGCCTAGGCTTAGATCCTGAAGTGGAACAACGCGCTAGAGAAGATAACCCCAACACCAGCGGCATGATGTTAGTGGGCCAGGTCATGGTCGGTGGTGTTGCTGAAGGTGTGTTGATAGAAGGCGATGTGTTGGTGGAAATCAACGGCAACATGATTACTGATTTTGTTGAACTTGAAGATACATTAGACAAAGCCGTTGACGATACGGTTGAAATAACGGTGGTTCGCCAAGGCAAATCAGTAACTGTGCAATCTCTGGTGGCAAATCTTCATAACATTGAACCCAAACGTTATATAGAAATGGGTGACAGCATCTTGCAAAATTTGTCCATTCAACACATACGAGCCATGGCGCGTGGTGGCAATGGTGTGGTGGTGGCCGATGGCGGGTATCACTTTGACCGTGCAGGGGTGCCTCGTGGTTCGGTTATAACGTCAGTGCGTGATCAACCCATTAATAACATCGATGACTTTCTAAATGCAGTGGCTGCCACACCCCAAGATGAGAAACTTCGCTTAGGATTTTACCGCCCTGGTAGCGAGTACGTGTCTCGTGTTGCTCAATTAGATATGAACGCACGATGGTTTGGCCACAAAGATTGTTCAAGAGTAGACGATGCAAGATTTTGGGATTGCCAATCGGTAAGTTTAGATCGAGCGGCCTCAACGAAAACACCTCCAGAGTTAGAAGTACCGAGTTATCAAGATCCCATACTGTCTAAAGTGGGGCCTTCGATGGTGTCGGTAAAATTCAGTATCCCCTTTCATGCTGACAACGTGTACGCCAGTAACTTTAATGGCACTGGCATGATTGTCGATGCCGAGCTTGGTTTAGTTTCTGTAGATCGTAATACGGTGCCAGTGGGTGTAGGGGATGCCGAAATTACTTTCTTTGGCTCAACGCCCTTAAAAGCCGAAGTGGTTTTTCTGCACCCGCGCCATAACGTTGCGCTATTGCAATACGACCCTAAGGCGTTAGGTGATGCATCGGTTCAAGCCATGCAATTTGCCGATCCAAGCTATGCGCCCGAAGGCAACCTTTCTATCGTGGGCTATGCACAGGCGGGCACGTTACGAACGCTTTCCATCGATGCCATGAATGACACCATTATTGGTTTACGCGTGCCGTCATTACCGCGTTTTCAGCAAACGCCAACCGATGCGTTTGATATCCCGAATTTACCCGATGCGTTAGGTGGCCCGATCGTGGATGAAACAGGGCGGGTAGTGGCGGTAAGAATGAGTTTTGCTTTTGAAGACGGCCGTGAAATTATTCAACAAGATTATGCGCTGCCTGCCTCGGTGTTAGCAGAGAGTGTGCGACTGTTTAAATCAGGTGAACCTTATCGCTCTATCGATGCTCGATTGTCTTATAGGTCTTTAGCCACGGCCAGAGAATGGGGTTTGTCGAATAGATGGTTGCGTCGTTACAACGAATTACAAGCCGATAAGCGTCGGGTCATTTACGTTGAGCAAGTGGTACCCAGTACAGCAACCGCTGAAGTACTTAAACCGGGTGATGTCATCTTAGCCGTTGATGGTGAGCTGGTTACTGGCATGTTGGACTTAGAACTTCGCTCTCAGTTAGACATAGTCTCACTAACCGTGCTATCCGGAGGCAGTGAGCAGGAGATTAGCTTGCAAACGGGTCAACTCAATGTGCAAGGAACTGATCGCATGGTGAGCTGGGGTGGTGCGCTGTTTCAAGAGCCGATGGATACCATCGGATATTTTAAATCGGTTGATTTCCCTGGTGTGTACATTGCTGATACCGATGAAGGCTCGCCAGCGTTATGGGATGGGTTATATCGAAACCGATTTGTTACCGCTGTTGATGGTGAACCGGTGAATAATTTGGATGATTTATTGAATCTTGTTACTCGCAAAAAGCAAGATGAAATCACTCGCTTGTCGCTCATTTCAATGAGCGGGCGCAAGAGCATAGTAACGGTAGAGCCCGAATATAACTTCTGGCCAACCTTCGAAGTGCGTCGTACCGAGCAACAATGGCAACGCATTAACTTTGCTGAATAACTAACTTGCCGAACAACCGACTATGCAGGGTATACCGGATTGAACAAACCTGAATTTGATGCTGATGTCGTGGTGGTTGGCGGCGGCATGGTGGGTGGTCTACTTGCTGCTGCATTAAGCTTAGATAAGTCACTGCGTATAGTCGTGCTTGAAAGCGCTGAACCTACCCCTTTTGATCCGGGTAGCCAGCCGGCTTATGATTTAAGAGTATCGGCATTAAGTATCGCGTCGCGCCGAATGCTAGAAGCTGTTGGTGCGTGGGATGGCATCGAATCACGACGTGCATGCCCCTACCGCGACTTATCTGTGTGGGATGGAGAAGTCGGTGGGCGAACCGATTTTCACGCACGTGATGCCGGGGTGCCAGAGCTAGGATACATTGTAGAAAATCGTGTGATTCAATTAAGTTTATGGGATCAATTGCAAGCGTTACCTAATGTGGAATGCTATTGCCCAGCAACGTTAGAATCCATCGATGCACATGCCGACCATGTAACACTAAAGCTGTTGGGTGCGCCAAAGTCACGATTAAAAGCGCGTTTGGTTGTGGGAGCTGACGGGGCAAATTCTCTCGTTCGCCAGCAGATGGGCATCAGCATTGAAACCACGCGTTATGAGCAACATGCCTTAGTGGCTAATGTCACCACCGCTTTGCCTCAGCAACAAATCACTTGGCAACGTTTTGTACCCACGGGCCCGCAAGCCATGTTGCCGTTGTGTGGCTCCAAAGCATCCATTGTTTGGTATCACAACGAAGCTGAAGTGATTCGGTTAAAAGCGTTAGATGAAGAAGCTTTCATTAGCGAATTGATGGACACTTTCCCGCAAGAATTAGGTGGCATCAATTCAGTTGAAGCGCGCGCAAGTTTTCCCATTTCAAAAGCCCATGTTGATTCTTACACGGCAAACCGAATTGCTTTGGCTGGTGATGCAGCGCATACCGTGCACCCATTGGCAGGGCAAGGTGTGAATATCGGGTTGCTGGATGCGGCAGCGCTAGCAGAAACGATTATCAATGCTCAAAAAGCTGAACGCGATATCGGTGCAGCTCAGGTGCTGGCACGATACGAACGTTGGCGCCGGTTTGAAAATAATCTAATGATTCATTCACTTGATGCTATCCATAAAGCATTTGGCGAACAACCCCAATGGTTTAAACAATTGAGAAGCGCTGGTTTAAACACGGTGAACAATGTGCCCTTCGTGCGCAATCGTTTAATGTTACGTGCCATGGGCACAGAGGGTGATTTACCGCAATTGGCGCGTCTGTAAAGCCGTGTCCTCTTTTTTTGATTCGCTGCCGGTAGCGCCATGGGTTGTATTTACGTTTTTTGCAGCCACCATGCAAGCGGTTCGCACAGCGGGGCAAAAGTCACTTAGTGCAACAGTAACCCCCATGAGCGCAACGCTTGTGCGCTATGTGTTCGGTTTACCGTTCGTCATTATCTACCTTGCGTATTTAACTGGCCCTACATTTTTTTATAAGCTTAGTGATGCTTTGTCGCGGAGCGAATTTCTAATACCCGCGGTGCTCACAAGTGTTGCTCAGATCGTTGCCACCGTTTTATTGATTCAATCGTTTCGCTATAAAAATTTTATGGTCGGTACAAGCTTTGCCAAAACAGAAAGCGTACAGACGGCCATATTAAGCACGTTGTTCTTTGCGCTACCGTTAACGTTTAGTGGGTGGGTGGCCGTGGTGTTAGGCATGGTAGGGGTGTGGCTTGTGGCCATGCCCAGCCGCGATGAGCCTTGGAATTTTGGAGCGATTAGTAGAGGGTTAGGGGCGGGTGCATTCTTTGGATTAACCTCTTTGTGGATTCGGCAAGCGGCGTTGAGTTTGAACCACGATGTGTTGACGTCTGCGGCCATCACGTTGGTGCTCATCGTGGCATTTCAATCGGTGTTGTGTGTGGCTTACACCCTCATTGCCACCCCTTCAGAATTTAAAAAAATTGCGTCTTGCTGGCCATTAGCTTTATTCATTGGTTTAACCAGCGCTTTGGGTTCCATCGGATGGTATACGGCCATGACGTGGCAGAATCCTGCCCTTGTTAAATCATTGGGGCAGGTGGAGATCGTAATATCTGCATTACTAACGCTACGACTATTCAAAGAGAAGGTTTCTTGGGCTGAATGGCTGGGGGTGGCATCCATCATCGTCAGCGTGTTGATATTACTATCGATTTAAGCTCTGCACTTAATTGTCTGGGATAATACGCTTACCCATGCTCATCGCCTTATCATCAGAAAAACCAAGAGATTCATAAAACGCTTGCACGGCTGTGTTGCCGTGACGTATTTGTAAATTGATTTTCGGGCAGCCGCGTTGCAGTAGTTTGCTCTCTAGTGTTAGAACCAGTTGTTTACCGTAACCGCTGCGTTGGTGATTTGGGTGCACCGCTAAATAATTAATCCAACCGCGATGCCCTTCATATCCCCCCATGATGCTGGCCATCACTTGGCCTTCGATGCTGCCAATCAGAAATAAGTCGCGTCCTACCTGCGATTTTCGCAAAATGTCTTTGTAAGGATCGTTCCAAGGCACACACAGCTTGCATAAGCGCCAGAGCTCTACCACGTTTTCTGTGTCCGAATCTTCAAAGTGTCTTACCTGCACGACTGATCGCCTGGTTCTAGTAAACTACGGCTATCGTATCGAAGTTTGTTAGGCCTGAGTATCGTTCTAACATCGCTTGAGGAAACATTGAGCCAATCGCCCCAAGAAGTCTGTGCCGCGTTAAAAGAGCGGGTAGCCAGCGTGCATATGGCAACCATTGGTGAAGATGGTTTGCCGCACACAGGCTGCGTTCCTTGCTTGTGGTTCAATGAGCATTTACACATCTTTGTCAGTCGATTGTCCGTGCACACGCGAGATCTTTTAAACAACCCAAAGCTATCCGCTATGTTGGTTGAAGATGAAGCCGATAGCCGCCAGCCCTTTGCCCGAATACGCTTGCGATATCAATGCGAAGCTAAGGTGATCGAAGCCGATGAGCCTAGCTACTCAGCTAGGTTAGATGCCTTCGAAGCCAAGCACGGTAAAACCGTTCAGCTGCTGCGCCAATTACCCGACTTCGTCTTGTTTGAGCTAGTGCCAAACGATGCCATCTTTGTTATGGGCTTTGGGCAAGCCTACAGGCTCAGTGGGCCTGGTTTGAACAGCTTTGAGCACGTCAAACAGGCTTGAAAGCGGTACGGGTACTTTTCAATAGCTTCTTGGGGCCCTAAAAGGGCTTACTTGCCTTGGTTTTGAGCGCTGATCGGGGTAACGGCGAACCCATCATTGCATCTATGCCGGTAACCCCAGCATTTGCTTCTCAGTTCTCACAGTTATCTCAAGCGTTGATTGGGCTGCTCGTGTAACCTTTCCGCCCATGACACAATCCACCAAAACGGTAACAAGTTTTCACGAGCTTGATCTGCCGTCTCCGTTACTGCAAGCGCTTGATGCGCTGGGTTACGAAACTCCCACTGAAATTCAGGCTGCCACCATTCCGCCGCTGTTGGCGGGCGGAGATGTGCTGGGCCATGCGCCCACCGGCACTGGGAAAACGGCCGCATTTGCCCTGCCCGTATTGGCAGCGCTGAAGCCCGGTAAACAAGGTGTGCAAGCCCTGATTCTTACCCCAACCCGTGAATTGGGTATTCAAGTGGCAGAAGCCTTTAATACCTATGCAGCCAATATCAATGTTCGAGTGCTTCCGGTTTATGGTGGTCAAGAATATGGCGGGCAAACCCGCAAGCTTAAGCAAGGTGTCGATATTGTTGTGGGTACTCCCGGGCGCATCATGGATCATCTGCGCCGCGGTAATTTGGATTTATCTAATTTACAAACCTTGGTGTTAGATGAAGCCGATGAAATGCTTCGCATGGGGTTCATTGATGATGTTAAGTGGATCCTTGAGCAAACACCTTCCACGCGACGCATAGCGATGTTCTCAGCCACGATGCCAAAAGAAGTTAAGCGCATTGCGAACACCTACTTAAAAAACCCGAAAGAAGTCTCCATTTCTAAGCGTGCAAACGCAGCTGAAAATATCCGCCAGCGTTATTGGAGCGTGACCGGTTTTCATAAACTGAACACCTTAACGCGCATATTGGAAGCTGAATCTTTCGATGGCATGATCATTTTCGTTCGTACCAAAAATGCCACTACAGAAGTGGCCGAGCGTTTATTAGAATTGGGTTATAAGGTTTCTGCCATGAACGGTGACATGGCGCAAAAGCAACGTGAACAAACCGTTAACATGTTGAAGAACAAACGGCTTGATATTCTTGTGGCCACCGATGTGGTTGCACGAGGTTTAGACGTTGAGCGTATCAGCCATGTGGTGAATTACGATGTACCTTTTGATGCCGAAGCTTATGTTCACCGAATTGGTAGAACTGGGCGCGCAGGACGAAGTGGGGATGCGATTCTATTCTTAACCCCGCGTGAACAACGCATGTTAAACGTTCTAGAACGCGCCACAGGCGGCAAAATCAAAAAGCTTGAAATGCCAAGCGTTAAGATGATTAATGAACGCCGCATGGCTGAATTCAAACAGCGTATTGTCGATACCATTGAGTCAGGCCAACTCGACCCATTGCAAAAACTGGTTGAAGAACTGGTTGCTGAAAAGCAATTGCCAACATCTGTTGTGGCAGCGGCATTAGCTAAATTAACGTTAGGCGATTCGCCATTGTTGTTGGATGAATCCAAAGATTCTCTAGCTAAAAATGGTGCATCGCGCGATCGTAAATCTCGACAACAGCAAGGTGATGAGCGCCAACACAGTAGGCAAAGGGTGCCTAACGACTCTTCGTTTTCTGATCACAAACGTGGCCGTTCCAGTCGAGGGGAAGAACAGGGGGCTTCTGGACGCAAATCGGGCCGCAGTTTCATTGAAGATAACGGTATCGAAATGGAACGTTTTCGTGTGGATGTGGGTTCCTCTCACGGCATGCAAGCCTCGAATTTAGTCGGAGCCATAGCCAACGAAGCGGGGCTAGATTCGCAATACATTGGCCGCATCAAAATTTCAGAAGAAAGCGCAACGGTTGAATTGCCAACTGGCATGCCCAAAGCGGTATTGAAAGACTTGCGTGGTGTTTGGGTGTGCAATCGCAAGTTGAACATGAGCCGAGATGGTGAAAGCCGCTCTGAATCTTTTGAAAGCAAAGGTGAAGGCAAAGGTACGGGCGAAGGTTCAGGGGCTGCGACGGCTAAAAAACCCAAGCGCCACGATAAACCTAGACATAAGAAAAAGAAGCAAGTCGGTAAGAAGCGTGTGGTTGAAGGCGCGTCAGGTGGCAATAAGCCGCCCAGCAAAGGTAAGAAACGGCGGAAATCAGAAGCCGCGTAACTCGCAGTTTTAGGGTGGCTTCGCTATCCCTAAACCGGTTGGATTGAGAAATAGCTAACAAAAATTGAAATTTTGGGCACTGTTTCTACGTTCTGGTAGAACTTGTGATGTTCAGCACTGTTGAAAGGGGCCGTTAAGCTGATTAACGTCTCTTTTTTAACGAAGGTGCTTCATGTCTGGCTCATTAATCACGTTGATCGTGCTGGGGGTTGCTGCTGGTTACCTAGTCATGGTGTACAACCAATTGGTATCGCTTCGCAATCGACACGCTAACGCGTTCTCTCAAATCGATGTGCAGCTGCAACGCCGCCACGAATTGATACCGAATTTAGTGGAAGTGGCCAAGGAATACATGCGCCATGAGTCTGAAACCTTAACGGCTGTAATTGATGCAAGAAATACCGCCAGCAGCCGGCTTAAAGATGCCAGCGCATCGCCTGAAAATCCAACCAAAATAGGGGCATTAGCCCGCGCAGAATCCAGTTTAGGCCAAGCCATGAGTGGTTTTAATTTGGTGGTTGAGAACTACCCTGAGCTTAAAGCCGATGCGCGCATGTCTGATCTTCATCAAGACTTGACCAGTACTGAAAACCGGGTTGGATTTGCCCGTCAGGCATACAGCGATGCAGGTATGGAATACAACACTGAATGTGAAAAATTCCCTAATGTATTAGTTGCTCGACTGTGTGCTTTTCGCCCTGCCGATTTATTCGAACTTGAAAATGAGCAGGCTCGCAGCGCTGTAAAAGTTTCGTTTGATAAAGCGGCTTAGCGCTCTTTAAATTATGAATATTAAGCGCGCTTTGCGAGCGGTAAAAAGATCGTTAAACGATAGAGCGGTTATTGTTGCCACGGGTTTGATTTTCTTACTCACTTTGGCCTTGGTCATTCAATTGGTGGTAGGCGGCATTGCTTTTTTCGTAGGATATACCGATTCGATAGTAGAACCCTTTGCGGTTGGATTGGGGCTCATTTTAACGGTGTGGGCTGCCTGTATTGCCAAAACGGTTGCCTGTGTTGTCAACGTGAATAAAGGCGGTGCGGCTATCGCTGAAAACTTGGGCGCAAAGCAAGCATCTGCCAAATCACATCGAGAAGATGAGAAAGCGTTAATTCAAGTGGTTGCTAAAACAGCTATTGCATTTGGATATGAGCTTCCCTCTGTGCACGTCTTACGTGAAGAAACCAGCATTAATTCATTAGTGGTGGGGTCATTGTCTGGAGAAACAGCGCTTATAGTTACAAAGGGTGCGCTAAACGCATTAAATGAAGATGAGCAACTGGGGATGGTCGCTCATGAATTCGCACACATCGCGAATAAGGATGTACCCAGAAATATGCAGCTAATGATGGCCTTTAGTGGGTTATTAGCGTTGGATCAGTATGGACGCCAGTTCATTCAACAGTATTCAAAAGCAGCATTTATTCATCCACTTAGAGCCATCGGGTATGTATTGATGGGTTTGGGTTTAGTGGGTGTTCTATTCGCTTCTGCACTTCGTCGGATTTACACAAAGCGCTCAGAAGTACGCGCTGACAAAACAGCAATTTATCGGCTTCAGCGCACGGAACCCTTGTATGCAGCGCTATCTAAGGTTGCGTGCTGTGAAGGAAGTGATGCCGCTTTGCACGCACATTATGTTGATGTCGTGCGCCACCTTTGTTTTCATCCTGGCAACGAGAAACTCTGGCGCACAAAATTCAATTCTAGCCACCCAAGTTTACAAGCCCGGCTACGTTATATTGATCCTGAAAATGCTTCACTTGAAACCCCTGATATTGCTATACCCGAAAGCAATGCGCCTAAGGCCAATAAGGTTTCTAGCCGTAAAATTAACACCCCTTCATTGGATGTGTCAGAAGCTGCCAATGAGGTAGCTAGAACATTAGGCTTACTTGTGGAAGAGCCGAAAATTCCTGCGATAAGCGACAAGTTGTCAATGACTGTTAAAGATCCTGTATCAGCATTGGCGGCGATGTATGCCTTATTCTTGCCAGCAGATGCCGACAAACGTTTGAATTATTTAAGCGCTGTTGCCTTCTCTTACAATCAAAATTTGGCCGATACTATTGTTCATGTACACACCGTTTTAAACAATGAATTCGAATTTGATCGGTACCGCGTAGGGGCACAGGTGGCAAGCCAATTAAGAAAGAACCTAGCCCCAGAATCATCAAGACAGATTCTATTGAATGTAGAGCGTTTGTTGAAAGCCCATGGCTTACACAATTTAATGAACTATTCAGCTGTTCAGTATCTTAGACATGAACTAAAGGCCGATTTTCCGGTGTTAACTCAATTGTCGGGGAAAAGACCTTCCGATGCTCAAGGTAGAAAGTTAACACCTTTGAATAAAATGGGACAGGAGCTGGCCTGTTTGCTATCACAAGTGGTCGCATCAGCTGAAATCAGTGCAGAATCCAAAGCCAGTGAATTTTCTCGGATTATGACAAGCTATTCAATTGATGAACTTGCGCATTACGATGAAGAAGATTCTGTAGACGTGCACGATACCGAAGCGGCTTATCAATTGTTGCTGATGCAACCACAGGCTGTACGCGATACGTTTATCCAGCATTGCCGAGATATTTTCAGCCTGAGCCGCAGTCACATTGAACAAAAACACTCACAATTAGAATTACTGTGCGCCTCATTGGGTTGCTCTATCATGCAAAGCCAACGTTGGAATGAATCTGATTCGTTAAGAAAAATTGCCTGATGCGGTGCTAAGGAGCGTTGCGCTAACGCAATCATCTTATGCTCTTTAATTCGCCTGAATTCCTTTTCCTTTTTTTACCCATTACTTTGTGGGTTTTTCATAAGTTGTGCATGGCTGGTAATATGAGCCGAGCACGTGCATGGCTAGTGTTTGCCTCCTTAGGTTTTTATGGGTGGTGGGAACCGGCTTATCTTTTATTAATTCTTGCCTCTATTGCCGTTAACTATGGTTTAGCTAAGGGCCTTGATCGGGTGCCCGATAGCCGTGATCGTGCTCGTTGGTGGATTTTGTTCGTTGGTGTTGTTGCTAATTTAGCAGCCATTGCGTGGTTTAAATACGCCGGTTTTTTAATAGGCGCAAGCAACGCAGCGTTTGGCTCTGAATTCCATATACGAACGATTGTGTTGCCATTGGCTATATCTTTTTTCACTTTCCAGCAAATTGCCTATTTGGTAGAGGTTTATCGAAGAAATCACAGTGCGGGTGATCCTGGCACCTATCTTTTATTCGTTACTTTTTTCCCCCAACTAATCGCAGGCCCCATTGTTAACTTTCGCGATATGGCCCCGCAATTTGATGGATTGAAGAACGGGATTTTGCCAAACAACTTATTACTTGGGTTCATGGTTTTCTCAATAGGATTGTTTAAAAAAGTCATCATCGCCGACGGTGTTGCGCCCTACAGTGATACTGTTTTCGGGTTAGCAGCAGCTGGGGTGGAGCTGGGCTTTCTAGAAGCTTGGGCGGGCGCACTTGCTTACACCGTGCAATTGTATTTTGATTTTTCTGGCTACTCAGACATGGCCATCGGTTTAGGTTGCATGCTGGGCATCCGTTTACCTAAGAACTTTGAATCGCCGTATAAGGCAAGCAGTATCATTGATTTCTGGCGACGTTGGCATATCAGTCTATCCACGTTTTTGCGTGATTATCTCTATGTGCCTCTTGGCGGTAGCCAACGTGGCCCCACCCGAACATTGATTAATTTAATGATTGTGATGGTGTTGGGTGGTTTGTGGCACGGAGCGGGTTGGACGTTTGTTGCGTGGGGGGCTTTACATGGTTTTTATCTCTTGGTTAACCACTTATGGCGTCGCAAGCGCGCCAGCAAGGTGGGGCAATCCAGCGCCAATAGTTTCAGGTTAAAAGCTTTACCTTATGTGTTGTTTTCACACGCGTTAACGCTTATGGCCGTTGTGGTGGCGTGGGTGTTGTTTCGAGCCACAACCTTGGCTGAAGCCGTGCACGTTTTTCGCGGCATGTTCGGCTTTAATGGCATTTCATTACCTGCAACTTGGCAGTATAAACAGCCCGCACTGGTAGATGCATTAGTAGGCTTTGGTATTACGTTTAAAGACTTACCTACATTAGGCCCTCTGTTTACGCCGTTGGCCGACACCTTACGTATTCTAGGAAAAGGCAATGCGTTGGATAACGCAGGCACATTGACCGCGTTGTTGTCGTTAACCATCCCCTTAGTGGCGGTGCTTGTACTGCCCAATTCAGGGCGCTTGATGCAGGTTAAATTCACACCAAGAACGCTTTGGGTAGTTGCGCCCATATGCGCTGTGCTAGCAGCTTACGGTGCGGTTGGTGGAAGTGGTACCTCTCAATTTTTATATTTCAATTTTTAATGGGCAAGCTGACACCCATGAGCGAACAAGCAAACCATAATCACAACGAGGCTCAATCTTTAACCTCAGTTTCCGAAGGTTTAGACGGATATACTGCGCGTCGTATGTTGATTGTTTGTGCGTTGTTGTTTTTTATCAGTTCCGTGTTTTTTATCGCCTTTAAACGTACTGATTGGTTTCCGTGGGTAGGGGAGTGTTCTCCTAATACCAAAGCCAATCATTTTCTTGCTTATTGTCACTCTATACGTTTCGGTGATTACGAGCACTACGCTTATTATCATGAATCTGAACCAGAAGCGGTTGCTCAAGTTAAAAAGGCTGATGTTATATTTTTAGGCAGTAGTAATACGCAATTTGCTTTTTCAACACAAGCGGTTGAGCAGTTTTTTGAAAAACAATCCATTGGTCACTATGTACTTGGTTTTGGCCATGGCGCACAAAGTGGGGTGGCAAAAGCGGTTGCTAAAAAGCTTTCGTTAAAGCCCAAGGTATGGGTTGTGAATGCCGATCCGTTTTTTACAGGTGATATGAACGCTACCTTTGAACGCATCTACGCACCGAGTAAGGAATCGTTTTTACCTTTAATGTTGCAACCAACTATTCACGGTGAACACAGTCGAAAACGCTGGCTACAAGCTGAACAAAGCCGCCGTTGCCGCTCTGATTCAGCAAACAATTGGTGGTGTCGAGGTGGGGCAGACACACTGCATCGCAACGCCATCAATGGTCATTGGGTGGTGGATAACTACCGCGAAAATTTGCAACGCCCGGTTGGGCAAGATTCACTTAGCTATGTAACCGAACTTGAAAACTACACAGCGGTAGCTGAAGAATTTCTATTGGAACTGGGGATTGATAAGAAATGTTTAGTGATTACAGCAACGCCAAGAACCGACACCCCCAGCAGCTACGCTGAGCAACTAGCGAATTTAATAGGGTCACCGTATGTTGCTCCTACGTTGAGTGGCTTGACAACCATTGATGACTTCCACCTAGACGCTGACAGTTCTGAAAAATGGTCAGCCGCCTTCCTGCAACAGCTAAGACCAATTTTAGCTCGTTGCCTTGGCAGCTGAGAACTGATCGATCATCGTCCTGGCAACCAGTACATTGTCAGAAACAAGACCATTAGCGCCTCGCTGCAACAATGTGCGCATTGACGATGCCTCGTTTATGGTCCAGTACATCACGCTGCGTTGTTCAGATTGAACGTGCTGAATAAATGCTGCTGTGTTTAACGGCAATCCAAACCATTGCTCGGGTATTTGCAATACACGACCCTTTGCGCGTTTTAAGATGGGTTTTCTTAACACACCAGGCAATGCTCTACCAAAATAGTGAGTAGCCACATCCCATTGAGTAGCAGCGGTGCTTATTTCCGGTGCAAAAGATCGAAATGCGTGCATTGTCTTAGGGTGAAAACTTCCCACGTTAATCCACCGGCCATCGTTAAGTTTTCTAAGCTCTGTCGCAACGCTTTGGGCGGCTTGTTCGTGGGCATCTTTAATATCGATGTTTATTCCTACGTTGGGGTAGGCGGTAAATAATTCAGATAAGCTCAATAGGGTGAGCCCAGCACCGCGCCATGGCGTATCGTTATTAGCATCGATGAAATGGTAGCCTGCATCGAAGGTTTTAAGTTCTTGCAAGGTGTAATCGGCAACCAGTCCTTTAGCGTTGGTGGTTCGTATAAGAGAGGCGTCGTGGGTTACGATAAGCGTTCCGTCTCGGCTGATGCGCACATCGATTTCAAGTACGTCCGCATTGGCGCTCATTGCCAAGTCAAAGGCGGCCGTTGTGCTCTCAGGAGCCAATGTTGATGTGCCACGATGGGCGAATAACCACGGGCCAGGATGCCCGCCTGGAAGGATGGATTGGTCTAACACAAACACCTGCCTGCTGAAGAGGGTGGGATAAGTAGGGTACGAAGTTATGGCTCAACATCGAAATATTAACCCCTGGCATTTATTGTCGTTGGTTTTGGCGTTTGTTGCAGGGGCTGCGATTTTTTCAAATCCCAGATGGCTCGGTGGTACGCCATCAGATGCAAATTCTTCTATAGCCTTTGAGCATTCTGACGAACCTGTAAACCAATTGAATCAGGGTGTGGTTGCCGTTAGCGATGCCAGCAATAATGACGACAAAGCCGAAGGCTCATTGCGATTACCCGCACCCGACAACATCCCGTTGTACCTACAAAATGAAATCGAAGACTTACGCGAACAGGCTGATAGGGCTCGTGAGCAAATTGATGAATTGCAGCAAAGCGTGTCTGAATTGTCGGCCGATGTAGAAGGAGGGCGCGTATCTCAAGACAACATCAATGCACCGCAAGAGAGCGTTGCAGGTCCTCAACCGGTTGCGGCCACAACACCCAACCGCGGCAGGCGCAATCGTGGAATCAATCGTGAAGCTCTTGTGCAAGCAGGAGTTGATGCCCTTCTTATCGATGATTTACAACAGCGCCAAGACCAGCAAGCGTTAGCACGTTTAAACCTTCTGGACCGAGCGGCTAGAGAGGGCTATTCAGGCACAGAGCGTTTGGACAACGAACTGGATGAACTGCGTGAGTCTTCGCCCGACTTACAAGAAGAGCTGGGCGATGCAGCCTACGATCGCTATTTGTTCAACGCTGGGCGCACCAATCGAGTACAGGTGTCTTCCATTCTTAATGGATCCATCGCATCGTTAGCTGGGGTGGAGCTGGGGGATATCATCTATCAATACGGTTCAACCCGGGTGTTTAACACCCGGGGGCTGGTTTCTGCAATTCGTGAAGGGGTACGAGATGAACCCGTTCTACTCAGCATCATCCGAGAGGGTCAGCCGTTAGTGTTTGATGTGACCAGAGCCCCTTTGGGTGTCAATTTGAACGGTATCCGACAGGATCCAAACTTATAATTTCATATCAGTATCTTGCTTTTTATTCAATTTCCATTGTCAGTGAGTCTTGCCAGCTGTCACCAGGTTGCAGAGTTTTTATACCCGCATCAATCCCTTTGTGAGCCAGGTTCACGCCGTCATTCGCGTGCGAAACGGGTTCCAAAGCGAAATGGGATTCTGCTGGGTTGTATAAAATGGCGTGCGTCATTTGATCTGAGTACCGAAGCGTCAGCGACACATTTACATCGGGCCACGTAATGTTCATGGGGCCATTCAGACCTGAAAAACAGTGATCTATGCGTTGATTCTCTGGCAACGCCACCTGGTCGATGAAGCGCAACGCATCAGGCAAGGGTTCGGGGGCTCCAATGGGTAGACAATCGCCGTCTGTGTCTCGATAAACGCCTGTCACCGGTATGCTCAGCTTTGGGTCGGCTTGGTTTATGTGGCGAACGAAATAGGGGTGCCAACCGCCTCCCACAGGCATAGGCGATTGCCCTAGGTTTTGAATGTACAAGGTGCTGATCAATTGGTTGTCGCTTATCCGAAGCTCGGTTTTGGCTAAAAACGGCCACGGCCAGTTAACGCCTACGTGATCAGCTGTGTTTAATGTGGCAGCAATATGCAGGTTATCAGCCGATTCAACCACCCAAGGAAGCTTCCTCACCACACCATGAATGGCATGGCGCTCAGCGTTTTCCAATTGATAGTCTTTGCCGTCAAAGTGGAATTTACCGTCTCGAATTCGGTTACTGTAGGGTAATAACAGAAAATTACACTGTTCAAGTTTTTCTGCGTTTAAGGTGCAGTCTGGGAGTATGTCCAGCCATTGATTCCCGTGAAAGGCCCTGCCGCTCAGCCATCCCATGCCGTTGTTTGGTTCAATGTCGACGCGCCAGCGCGCAGATTCTAATGTATGTCTTTGCATCAGGGCAGCCTGTGTTTGTTGCGAGGAAAGCAGCAGAACTCTACACTCCTATAGACATACAAGACAACTTTCATTTGTGATCACCATGGTTCTAAATTTTCGTCGCCTACTCATGCCGTTTTTTCTCAGCGCCGTTGCTGTGGCCAGCATCAATGCTGCCTTCGCGCAAGGGTTGAAGCTGGGTACGCCTGAATCCTCAGAAGGCCAACTGGATTTGGGGGCGGCACCGGCTGCGGCTCCTGCGGCGCAAACCGCTACCCAACCGGCACGACCAACCGGGGCGGACGTCAAGCGCACCAATTTTAAAGCGTGGGAAGTGGCCTGTTTAGCCGACAATTCCAATTGCGCTATGGCCCAAATCGGCAAAGATTCAGGTGGCAATCCAGTTTTGGAAATGGTGATTCGTAAGCTACCTGAACCCTTGGAAGCTGGTGGTGAAATCGCGGTAGCGATTCTCGATGTCATCACCCCATTGGGTGTGGTTTTAACCGAAGGCTTAGCATTGAAAATTGATAATGGACAGGATGCCGTAGCACCGTTTCAAGTTTGCACCGAACAGGGTTGTTTGGTTCGAGAACCGATTGCGGAAGAGCTGATAAACCGATTGAAAAGGGGCAGTAATGCCGAGGTTACCGTCGTCGCTGCCAATCAAGGCGTGGTAACGTCGAAAATATCGTTGAGTGGATTCACCGCCGCCTTCAACGCTTTGCAATAAACGTTCAATGGGGTTGAAGGTTGCCATTGTTGGCGGCAGTGGGGGTATCGGCAGAGCGTTAATTGATGAGCTAATGGCGCGGTACCCCAACGTTGAGATAGCCGCCACCTACTTAAGCACGGCGCCGAATGACGATGGTGTTGATGGTATTATGTGGGCGCCTTTGGATGTCACAAACGAATCGGCTGTGGCCGAATGGATGCAGAGCTTAGGCTCAGTGGATTGGTTAATAAATGCTGTGGGTGTATTGCATTCCGATGTGCATAAGCCTGAAAAAAGCTTAACGCAATTCAATCCAGATTGGTTTATGCAGTCGATGAACATCAATTGCTTACCGACTTTACTCTTAGCGAAGCACGCACAAGCCGCTTTAAAACAGTCTGATAACCCCGTATTTGCAACAGTATCGGCAAGGGTTGGCAGTATTACCGATAATCAATTGGGTGGCTGGCATAGCTACCGTGCGAGCAAGGCGGCTTTAAATATGGCGCTTAAATGTATTGCCATTGAATGGGAGCGCACCTTGAATAAAGCTCGGGTGTTGTCGCTTCATCCTGGCACCACAGATACGCTTTTGTCTAAACCGTTTCAACAACGAGTGCCAGAATCGCAGCTTTTTTCAGCTAGTAAAACAGCTCAGTTTTTAATTGAGCATATTGCAGATGCACATGCCCATGAATCGGGACGATTTATTGCGTGGGATGGCCAAACAATTCCTTGGTAACAGAATCAAGGCTAATGGTTTGCACTGTGTTTAGCGAAGCTTCTTCGTTTTGCTCAGCTTTGCTATGAGTCGCTTTTCGAACGTTTGCATCGAAATCAAATAACGAGCTGTCGAGTAAGTGAGAAGGTTTAACGTTACCCAATGCCGTGAGCATAGAGGCGATGCGTGATGGATCTTCTTGTTCCCAAGCCGCTAATAAAGCCTTCATTGCTTGACGTTGCAAGTTCGGTTGAGAACCACACAAATTACACGGAATAATGGGGTAGCCTTTGGCTGTAGCGTAGGAGGCAATCATCGATTCACGGCAAAACGCTAATGGGCGAATAACTACATTGCGGCCGTTGTCGGCGTGTAATTTGGGCGGCATGGTCTTAAGCGTGCCGCCATGAAATAAGTTCAGTAGCAGAGTTTCTAATAAATCATCGGCATGGTGCCCCAAGGCAATTTTGGTGGCACCAAGTTCATCAGCGGTTCGGTACAAAATGCCGCGACGTAACCGAGAGCACAATCCGCAAGTGGTTTGCCCTTGAGGAATTTTCTCTTTAACAATGCTGAAGGTGTCTTCTTCAACCACTCGATAATCGACACCCAAGTTGGTTAAATAATTAGGCAAGGTGTGCGCAGGGAAGTCGGGTTGTTTTTGATCCAGATTGACCGCCACTAGCGAAAACTTGATGGGAGCCACTCGTTGCAGATGCAACAGCATATCTAGAAGTGTGTAGCTGTCTTTGCCGCCGCTTAAACACACCATTATGTGATCACCAGGTTCAATCAGATTGAACTCAGTGACCGCTTTTGCGGTGTCGCGCCGAAGACGTTTTTCCAGTTTTTGATAAGGATTCATTGCCGGTAGAGTTTACCTGAAGTGACCTGGTTGTCGGTGAGTGTGTACAGAGGAATAAAAATCCTAAAATCAATAGGTTGCGCTGAAATTTGGTGAACGCGGTTACGCGATATAACTGTGATGTGGGTATAGAAACTGGTGAAAATAGAGTGTCATAAGGCGTCAAAAGGCTGCTGGCACAATGTGATGGGGCCATGTGGAGGGTGCGCAGGGATAATAGCTGGCATAGTCTTGCATAATGCAGCATGGCCCCTATTTGATGGCTTGTTCATTCAAAATAGGGCCACTTTTTACTTTTCCCGCATTTTACTAAAATGGGAGTAGCAAGATGAACAAAGCCGTATCAAGCGCAGAAACAGCCGCCTTGGTTGAGTCTGATCGCAAGCACATGTGGCACCACTTAACCAATCACAAGCCCTATTCAGAAGACAAAGATCCACTGGTAATCACTCGTGGTGAAGGTTTGAAGGTTTGGAATCAAGCCGGTAAAGAACATTTGGACGCGGTGTCCGGTGCGGTATGGACCGTAAACGTGGGTTACGGCCGGGAACGCATTGCCAACGCGGTGCGAGATCAACTGGTTGATATGTGCTACTTCGCAGGTTCTGCAGGCACCATTCCCGGTATTCAGTTTGCTGAAATGCTCATTGATAAAATGCCTGGCATGAGCCGTGTTTACTATTCAAACTCGGGTTCAGAAGCTAATGAGAAGGCGTACAAAATGGTGCGCCAAATATCGGCGGTTCACCACAATGGTGAGAAACACAAAATCTTATACCGCGATCGTGATTATCACGGCACCACCATCACCGCATTAAGTTCATCAGGCCAGGCCGAACGCAAGATGCAATACGGCCCGTACACACCGGGTTTTATCGAAGTGCCGCACTGTTGTGAATACCGTTGCCAATACGACGATGCAACCGACTACGGTGTGAAGGCAGCTAAAGAAATTGAAACCATCATTCAGCGCGAAGGTCCGGATACCGTTGGCTCAATTGTTCTAGAACCAATCACCGCTGGTGGCGGCGTAATTACCCCACCTGAAGGCTACTGGGAAACGGTTCAAGAAATATGTAAGAAGTATGGTGTGTTGTTACACATTGATGAAGTCGTGTGCGGATTGGGCCGAACAGGTACTTGGTTTGGTTACCAACACTACGACATCAAGCCTGACATTGTCACGATGGCAAAAGGTGTTGCTAGCGGGTATGCAGCTATTTCATGCACAGTAACAACCGAAGACGTGTTCAACATGTTCAAAGCTGAAGATGACCCTATGGGTTATTTTCGCGATATCAGTACCTTTGGCGGATGCACCTCTGGCCCAGCAGCGGCTATAGAGAACATGAAGATAATTGAAGAAGAAAATTTATTGCAGAACACCACTGAAATGGGTGAGTACTTAGTTGAGAAATTACGCGGGTTGCAGAATAAGCATAAATGCATCGGCGATGTTCGTGGTAAGGGCCTATTCGTTGGAGCCGAGCTGGTCACCAATCGCCAAACCAAAGAGCCTATGCCTGAATCAGTGATGACGGCTATTCAAGGTGACTGTATGGAGCAAGGCGTCATTATTGGGCGAACCAATCGTAGCTTGGTGGGTTTAAATAATACGATATGTTTAAGCCCTGCATTGATTTGCACCACAGATGATCTAGATCAAATTGTGGAATCCATCGATAATGCACTCACAAGGCAGGCGGCTGAGTACAACTAGCCGAAGTACTTAACGCGCACCTTAGTGGTGCGCGTTTTGAGTTTTAAGGGGTGTGAGTTGATTCTGTGGGCTCTGTTGATTCTGTTGGTGCGGCCGCATCGTTAGTTTTACTAACCATAGACTCAAGAGTTTCGTTGTCTTCGTCTAGGTCGCTATCAAGTTCAGCTAATACAGGCAGAGGATCCACTAATCGCCAAGCGGGTAGTGAAGACAAAACACTGCCCATTAGGGTGCCGCCGCGCAGCAACCAAATCATATAACCGACAGTGAAGCCTGATGATAAACCCACAGAGCTTCCCACCGTGGTATTGATATTAATCAATGCAGCGTCGGTTAATTCTTCATCGTCATCCCAACGATCGGCTAAATTATCCAGCCCTTGCCGATAAGTTTGTGATTCGAAATCGGATAAGTTAAATGGATCTGAATCGTCCAAGTTATTGGTAAACCCAATAATTTCGGTCAATATGCTGTCGGTGGTTTGATTGCCCGCGCTCAGATCGTCGTTGTTTTCTGCAAAAGCGTTCAACGAGGGCAGCAGTGAAGCTAAATCAATTCTTGCACTTTGTATGTCTGATGTGATGGTTTGTGAGTCATCGAAATTTGCAGAGCTCTCTGTTATCTCTTCTGTGTTTTCATCTTCTGCAGGTTCTCCGGTGATTTCGTTTTCTTGAGGCGCTGCCGCTGCGTCCGAAACTTCGATTACAGGTTCTAATGTTTCAGGTTCAATAGTTGGTATTTCAATGGCCTCCAAGGCTACCGGTTCGGGCAATGCTGCAGCTATCTCAGGTTCAGGAGATAGGGGAGCCACTTCAGGTTCGGGAAGTGCCTCAGGGGGGTCGTTAAAAGTAAGCTGTATGGGAGCGCTTGCTTGGCCGTTATTTTGATCATCAGCAACGAGTAATACCGTCATTTCGGTAACGTCGGGTGTTCCAGCAACTTGCAGTTCCATGGTCTCTGGGTTGAACAATAACCAATCAGGTAAAGTTGAGGTGTTGCCATCATCGTCAGGTGCAACAACGGCGGTAAAGATCATTTCATCATTATCTGAGTCGGTAAATAGGTTGTCAGGTATCGTAATTACCTCACCTTCGTTTAACGGTGGGAACGATAATGGTGCATCCAGTGTGTAGAGAGGGGCGTCATTGGTTTCACTAATCGCCACCAACAGGTTTTGTGGTGCCGATGTTTGAGCGCCTGCTGTTACGGCTAGTTCAAAATTTGCGGTGGTGTCCTCTGTTATATCAAGCGCCTGCAGATCGATCTGAACATCACCAGCAACCAATGCTTCATGAGTAAAGCTTTGGTTCGCATTTAATGGCTCGCCATTTACAACCATGACGCCAATATCTTCGGCTATTGGCGTAGTTAGGGTGTAAGCGGTGGGTAAGTCATTCTCAGCATCAGTTACGTCAAAATGTATAGGCCGTAGCGTGGTCAATTCGTTCTCGTTCGCCGTAATGGGCTGGCCTGCGCTTAACGTGGGTGCATCATCACTAGGCTGTAACATGACCGTTGCGGTAGCGTGGTTAGATTTTATGCCGTTACTGGATACCGCCACCACGGTGAATTGATCCATTGCTGGGCTTGATAGCTCTGTTCCATCTGAAAAGACGGTAACTAATTCTGCAGTGAGATCTGCTTGTGTAAATGTATCTTCGGGTAGTAAATCATCGCCATCTATTTGAATGCTAAAGCCGTCTGTGTTGAGCGATGAAATAAGCTGGTATTCAACCAACGTATCGCCATCTGCATCTTCGAAAGAGAAGTGTTCAGACTGAAGAGTAAGAATGCCACCTTCTGAAATTGAACCTACATTCGCTATGGTGAGCTGTGGAATATCTTCCACGCTTTGAATGCTGAGTTGAAGGTCTGTGGCATTGGTGCGGGTTCCATCATCAACTACGGCATAAACCTTCAACGCATCGATAGCGTTTTGGAGCGCCGGTGCGTTGGTTGCGTTCACCGTGATAAGCCCTGCATCGAGTTCTTGCTGTGTAAAGCTATCGTTTAGCTCTAACGCAACCCCATTTTTATCAATGGTAAGTCCGGGTTCTGTAGGTAACGATTGAACAATGTAGGCA
>CALHNS010000071.1 GCA_938035125.1 uncultured Granulosicoccaceae bacterium
TTGCGACGTAGCGTTCGCTGCAACACTCAATGATTCAGCAGGTGTCATCGCTGTGCTGGTTCCGTGTCCCATCGATTCCATGTGAGTGGCCCACGTGGCAAGCGCTTTGAAAGGGGCTAAAAATTCATTGCTCTGTTCGTATCGTCCGCGCACAAACCAAAAACAATACCAAGCAAGAAAATCTGCATGGCCAGCTTTTTCGCCCAATAAAAATGGCCCTCCCGCAGCTAATCGATCATCCAACCATCCTAGATGTGCACGCAGTTGAGATAAGGTGTGAGGAAGGTCTTGGCGCTCTTTTGCCATATCGCCATCGGGCCCAAAATACAATCGGGTTCGATCCATTACCAGCTCTTTTGGCAATTGTTCAGCTTGCGGTGCAAAAGCTACTCTAACGCACAGTTCAAATACTTCAGTATCGATCCAGCGTGATAGCCCGAAACCGATGCCTTGGTGTTCAGCGGGGAAGAAGCTTGGCTCTTCCGTTCTTGTTTCCAATTCTCTGAAAATAAGCTGCGTATCGCAGTAGATATCTGCGCCGACTTGGAGAACCGGTATTCTGCGATAGCCGCCGGTCATGGCCATCAGTTCTGGTCTTTCGGGTAGTCTATTTTGCTCCACGGAATGCCACGATAATTGTTTAAACCCAAGAGCCGTTCGGATTTTTTCAGAAACCGGTGAGGGTGGGTAGTGGTGCAAAATCAATTCAGACACGAAACATTAAATCCTTAGCGTAAGAGCTTTGGTGTCACGCAAGACTGACACTTTAAGCGTTGCGATGTAAAAGATAGCTTGAATTCATGGTCTTTTGTGGATTGCGTCCTTAAAAATTTGGTAATCGAGCGCATTTATGATGGAACCCTTAGAGCGCACTTGCGTCTATGTAATCAGCGGCTTGGGGTCGCACCTAAAATCACATAAATACTTCAGCTAAATGCTGAACTTTTTAACATTACTCTTAGGATGATTTAAATGAAAAAATTTGCGCTTGCTGCCGCACTCACTCTGGCTGCGAACATTGCTACTGCCGGTGATCAATACATCGATGGTTCTGGTTTTGCGTTAGGCGGGTACGATCCTGTGGCTTATTGGAGCCTTGATCAGTCACCTGTGGGTGAAAAGCAGCCAGAAGCTGTGCCAGGTAAAGCCTCAATCACTACTGAATACAACGGTGCAACTTGGGCCTTCGCTTCTGAAGAAAATCGCGATCTGTTTACTGCTGATCCTGCCAAATGGGCTCCTCAATACGATGGTCATTGCGCATATGGGGTGGGCCAAGGCGGCAAAGTTCCTGCAAACCCTAATCTATGGCGAATCATCGAAGACAAGCTGTACGTAAATATCAACCCAGCGGTCGTAGGTTTCTTTGAAGAAGACCTAGGTGGAAATCTGGAAGCGGCTGAGAAAAATTGGGGCGAGTTAGAAGCAGTTGAAGCATCAGATAGAAAGTGGAAAGAGATGACTGCTAACGATGGCACTTACTCGGTAACTGCGCCAATCCAGTAAAAGGATTGCTAGTTTTATCTCTCTATTGGTTTACTATTTCGTTCATAAATTTTTACGAGGAACTTTTTAATGGCTAATTCAACGACGAACGCTGCGTTAATTGCTGGATCAATTGCTTTGGCAATTTCGGGTGCAAGCACGCTGCAAACGGCTGAAGCCGCGGCAAAAGAAAAGTGCTATGGCATTTCACTAGCGGGTCAAAACGACTGCGCAGCGGGTCCTGGCACCACTTGCGCCGGAACTTCAACGGTTGACTACCAAGGTAACGCATGGACTCTTGTACCTGCAGGCGACTGTTTGAAATACGGTGCAGAAGACCAAGTGGCTGAATTTGAATTACCCGAAGATCGTGTGGGTTCTTTAGAACAGCTTGATCGTGATTTACCTACATCATAAAAAGGAAGCACTTTTGCTTCGCAGTTAACCATGCTGTCTCAACAGAATGGCGATAAAAGCAGCCAAGATCGTTCTCGGTCTTGGCTGCCTGTTCGAGGGGGGCTGTGTCTTAAGCCGCAGCACTATCACGACATATTAGAAACCTTGCCCGATGTGGGCTGGTTTGAAGTGCACGCCGAAAATTATTTGGGTGATGGCGGTGCACCTTTGCATTATTTAGAAAAAATCCGCGAACACTACCCATTGTCTGTTCACGGGGTGGGTTTATCCATAGGCTCTTCTCAAGGGCTAGATGAGCATCACCTATCTCGCGTTGCCAATATGGTTCAGCGATTCGAACCCGAATCGTTCAGTGAACATCTTGCGTGGTCAACCCACGATAATCAATTTTATAGCGATCTCTTGCCTGTTCCGTACAATCGGGAGGTTGAAGATCTCGTCTGTCAGCATATCGATCAGTTGCAAGAACGCATTGGTCGTCAAATGTTGCTGGAAAATCCTTCCAACTATTTGATGATGGACAACAGTACGCAAGAAGAGGCGCAAATGCTTTCTAATATCGTACAGCGCACTGGGTGTGGCCTGTTGTTAGATGTAAACAACGTGCACATCTCTGCGCATAACTGCGATTACGATGCGCTTGACTATATCTCTTCCTTGCCTTTGCACGCGGTAGGTGAAATTCACTTGGCGGGTCATGCAACCGATACGGCCGTTGCCAGCGAACCCTTATTAATTGACACACACGATCGTCAGGTGGCCGATAGTGTTTGGGCTTTATATGAAGCAACACTGACGAAAGCTGGTGCGAAGCCCACATTAATTGAGTGGGATGCAAGCGTACCTAAATGGTCTGTTTTTTTAAGCGAGCTACAACAAGCCGACACCATTCTTCAATCAAAACAAGTGCTTGAAAATCGTGTTGACGCTGGATAGTTTTCAGCACGATGCCGCACTTGCGCTAAACGATCCGACACGGCAAAGCCCGCAAAATATTGCTGGGCGCACGATTGAGGGCAGTTCGCGACGTTTTAATATCTACAGAAACAATCGTGCAGGTAGCTTGCTAGAGTCATTGCAAGGAACCTATCCGGTGCTGCACAAGCTATTAGGCGATGATTTTTTTCGTACAGCCGCTCGCCAGTATATCGATGAATCACCACCTTCAGGGCCGGTGTTAAGTGAATACGGCGAACGTTTTGGGGATTTTATTCAACGTTTACCCGGTGTTTCAAAGTATCCCTATTTGAATGATGTGGCGAAACTGGAATGGCAACGCTTGCAGTCTTATCACGCGGCCGATGATGCCGTGCTTTTTCCGGCTGTGCTGCAAACCATCGAGCCTTCTACACTGCTGGCGTCAAGGTTCACACCACACAGCGCGGCGCATTTAATTGAATCGCGTTGGGCCATAGGCAGCCTGTGGTCCAGTACTCAAGAGCCTGATGGCTCGCAGGTAAACCTTTCGCAAGCAGAAAATGTGTTGATTACGCGGCCGCAATTCGATTTGCAGCTACAATTGGTTAGCTCTGATGGAGCTATGTTCATGCGGCAATTGTGCAACGGCGTAACCATTGAACAAGCGGCAACACACTGTTTGAGCGTTAACGCAAATTTCGACACCGGGACCCATTTGCAAGGTTTAATGGGGATGGGTGCTTTTTCTCAAATTATTCACTAACTTTTTTTTAAAGATTACGCAGGTTTCGATATGTTTAGTTTCTTTCGTCGCTTTCACGACGGCCTATTTTTCATTTTACGAAAAACCGAAGGGTGGATACCCGGTCTAGCGGCGCGTTTTGTTTTTGCCGGCGTGTTGTTTATGTACTTTTTCAATTCTGCAAAAACCAAAGTTGAAGACTTACCGGATGGGTTTTTTCAAGTTAAAGACAATGCTTTTTTCCAAATCATTCCTTCCGTTGTTGAGCGCTTTGACTACGATGCCTCGCAAGTGCCCTTAATTCCCTACAAGTTAATTGTGTACGTTGGAACCTACGCTGAATTCATTTTGCCGGTGTTGATCATATTAGGTTTGTTCACGCGGATATCCGCTGTTGGAATGATTATCTTTGTGCTAGTGCAATCGTATGTTGACATCAATGTGCATGCGGTGGGAGAAGAGGCTACAGGGGCACTGTTTGATCGATTCAGTAATTCAACGATCTTGGATCAAAGAGCGCTATGGGTGTTTTTACTACTTTATTTAGCCGTCTATGGTGCGGGTAAGTTATCAGTAGATTACCTATTTAGTCGCAAAAGACCCATTCGAATCTCTTCTCGACCTTATAACTAATTGAACTTAATCACTATCTGCTTATGACGTTAGTTTGCGGCTTGTTTCTAATTGGCTGGGTTTTGTCTACAGGGCCATTCGGTGGGAAACAAAATTGCCCCAAAATTGGAACTAAATTATTAATGAAATGTCATTAAGTCAGCAGCGGCTAATCAGTGCTGTTCAGGTGAACAAGCGTGTCGCCTCACACATCAATTTATTAGGAGTTTATTCACAGATGGTCATTAAGAATTTTCGCATCGGCAGCTTGCTGGTGGCAGGTTTTACCCTAGCTTGCTCAACGGTTGCGTTAGCCGATACTACTTTTGTATCAGACCAAGGCCACACAGAAGTCTTCTTTGGTTGGAGTCATGCAGGTGTAACCCGGCAGAATGCTGAATTCACAGCGGCTGTAGCTACAGTGAATATGGCTGATGATTTAGCCGATTCAACGGTTGAAGTTGAAATTGATGCGACCAGCCTATCCAGTGGTGTAGTAGCCCTTGACGACCACTTAAAAACGGCCGATTTCTTGGAAGTAGAAACCTACCCAACCATGACATTCAAAAGTACTTCAATTGAAGTAACTGGTGAAAACACCATGAACGTTGTGGGCGATCTCACCATGCACGGTGTTACCAAGCCTGTCACATTGGCCACCAAAATGACCTTAAACGGTGAACACCCATTGGGTAAAAACATTGACTATTACAAAGGTCAGTGGGTTGCGTTTGAAGCCACCACAGAAATCGACCACCAAGCGTTCGACGTGGGCGGATTCAGCACCGGGCCTATCGCAATTACCATCAACACTGAAATGAAAGCTAAGTAACGCTTAGTAAATCATGAGTGAACGGAAGCCCAGCGGTTTAGTAAATCGACTGGGCTTTTTTATTTCCACTAACCCTTCTCTAACTATCCGGTCTTAATGACTTCCACAGAGTGAATCTCTTATGAACAGACGACGATTTTTAAATCAATCTAGTGCTGCTGGAAGCGCGCTGTTTTTGAGTAGTTCGATGGCCAGTGGAATTGCCACAGCTCAAGAAACTAGGCCCACTCGAGGCATTGAAACTGAGATTGCGCCTGAATTAGAAGTTGATTATTGGATAGACCCTAACGGTGAGCCTGGATCGTTTTCAATGAAAGCGTCGCGCGGTAAGTGGGTGTTTTTAAAATTTTTCCAAAATTGGTGCCCTGGGTGTCATAGCAGTGGGTTTCCAACGTTAAAGGCTTTCACTGATAAATATGGCGATCACCCCGATGTGGCCATTGCGGCGGTGCAAACCGTTTTTGAAGGTTACAGCAGCAACACAGTGGATGCGGTACGTAAGCTGCAGCTTCGTTATGAACTGCCAATCATGATGGGTCACGATCAAGGCACGCCAGAGCCCAGAGAATTGCCATCTACCATGAAAAATTATCGTAGTGGTGGTACGCCTTGGTTAGTGCTAATCGCGCCCGATGGCCGAGTGCGTTATAACGATTTTCACGTGAATCGCGATTCACTAATTGAATATATGGATGCGCAATTGGCGTCGTAAACAATGATGTGAAGTCTTTGTAACAGCGCATTGATTTTCTTCTGCCTCAGCGTTCATGGTGTGTGCTAAAGGCGCGCGGTATTGATAGGTTTTGGATATGACTAATACACAGTTACTCGCAATTAAGACCATTCAACGAAACTATTTTCAAATAAATTCGTTACTGAACGCTGTGCGCGCGCTCACTTTATTGCTATTTTGCGCACCACCTTTAATGGCTGCAGAAACTACTGATAAGCAACTGGTATCAGACTTAGCCGAACCCATAGTGTCGCTTGATAACAATAATCAGCCCATCCAAGCATTGATGGATGCGTTTGAAAATATGGGTGAAAACTACAAGCCAAGAACAGAACACTTTATTACTGATGGGCGGCCTAAGTACATAAACCGTTTAATACTCGAACGCTCGCCTTACTTATTGCAACATGCGCACAATCCAGTTAACTGGTATCCGTTCGGCTCCGATGCTTTCGATTTAGCTGTTGCGCAAAACAAACCTGTTTTTTTATCGATCGGTTATGCCACATGCCATTGGTGTCATGTGATGGAACGAGAGAGTTTTGAAAACGAAGACATTGCTGAATTATTAAATAAAAATTTCATTGCCATTAAAGTGGACAGAGAGCAGCTACCTGACGTGGATTCTCTTTACATGAGTGCGGTGTTAATGATTAATGGCCAGGGAGGCTGGCCAATGTCCAACTTCTTAGACTCCACTGGGCGACCCTTTCATGGCGCTACCTACATACCACCCGATGCCTTCATCAATATATTGAAGCAGATAGAAACCTTGTGGCGTGATGACAAACAGGTTCTTCTTGATGCTGCAGGCGATGTATCAGAAGCGTTAGATCGTGCCAATCGTTTAAGTCACGCAGCAAGAGATGTCGGTGAAAACGAAGTGGCGCGTGCCAGAGCCATGGCATTAGCCCGTCACGATGACAACAAAGGTGGTTTTTCTCAAGCACCTAAGTTTCCACAAGAAGCGTTGTTAACATTTTTACTCAATGAGGCACGTTTAAAAAAACACACCCCGTCATTTAATGCGGTGAACTTTACCTTAGAGAAAATGGCCGCCGGTGGTATTCATGATCAAATTGGTGGAGGGTTTCATCGCTATGCGGTAGACAACGAATGGTTGGTCCCGCATTTTGAAAAGATGCTGTACAACCAAGGCTTATTGTCACGGGTGTATTCGCAAGCCTACAGCATGAGCGGTGACAGCCAACACGAGTATACCGCTAAGGGAATATTCGATTACGTGGCACGTGAGATGAGATCCCCAGAAGGGCTGTTTTATTCAGCAACTGATGCCGATTCAGAAGGTGCTGAAGGCACTTTCTTTCTCTGGTCACCCGAGACAATAAAATCGGTGGTTGGTGAGGAAGATGCTGCCATTGCAGAAGCGCTTTGGGGTGTGACACCTGAAGGGAATTTTGAACATCAATCGATACTGTATTTACCTAAAGAGCTGGACAGCGTTGCTCAAAGCGTAGGACTCAGCGTGGATGCATTGCTAGCCAAACGAGCAGAGATTGGCCAAAAACTGTTGACTGAGCGCGACACGCGCATCCGCCCGTTACGCGATGATAAAATAATCACCGCTTGGAATGCTCTGATGATTACAGCATTTGCTGAAGGCGGCCAAGCGTTAAACGAGCCTCGATACACCGAAATCGCTTTAAATGCTGGAACCTCACTTTGGCAAAAAATGCGAGTGGGGGAAGGGATGCTATGGCGTACGTTGTATGAAGAACAAGCATCGGTTCCTGCCAAACAAACCGACTATGCCTATCTAGCAGAGAGCTTAATAGCGCTATACGATATCAGCGGTGACATCCTTTGGTTGAATCGCGCAAGAGACATCGTAGAGGAAATGAATGAGCGATTTTGGGATACGGATGAAGGCGGATACTTTTTAGGTGAGGCTTCAGTGTCTGGCACAGCGTTAACCGTTCGCCCTAAGGACCTCCACGATTCCTCCATGCCTTCTGGAAATTCAGTTGCCTTACGCACAATCGCAAAACTTTATAAACGAACGGGCGAAGAACGCTACGCCGACCGAGCAAATGAGCTAATCGCTACTTTCTCATCCTTTCTGGCGGAGCAGCCCGGTGGTTTCTATTACATGCTAACAGGTGTTAGTGAGCATTTATCGGGAGAAGCTGGCCCCTTAGATTATGCAGCTCGCGGAGTCGTAAAAGTATCCGCAGAACGCCGTGATTCGACTACCGTCGATATTCACATAGCGATGAAAGTGGGCTGGCATTTAAATTCGAACACCCCCATTCAAGATTATCTTGTCCCCATAACGGTGAGTAGCGAACAGCCTAGTAGTTTGAGTGATATTCAATTCCCAGAGCCAGTGTTACGAAAACTAGGTTTTGAGCGATCTGAACTATCTTTGTTTGAAGGACAGGTATCAATTTCCGCCACGGTAAATGAAGATGATATTGCCGAATCGGTATTGCCCCTGTACGTTCGGCTGCAGGCATGCGATGACGAAGTCTGTCTAGCGCCTGAAACCGTGTCTATCGATGTGTCCTGGAATTAATGACACCGGTTTTCGGCTTGTAAATTCTTGTTACAGCCTGTTAACAGGTGCTGTGAATTCAACGATTTGCCACAGTTCGGTAAGGTAAGCACAACGCAGTGTCTACCTTAGATCGTCTATAATCACGCTCTGCTATTCCCTCACCTGATTTAGAATTCCTAGATGTCGAAAACTATGCCCGAGCCCATCAAAATAGGTCTGCTGGTTGACGGCGATTCTGTCCCCATGTGGGCAGCTGAAATCATTAAAAGGATCAATGAGGGTGACTATGCCCAAATCACTTTGGTGGTTAAGAACACGCTGCCAGGTGAGCTTGACGCCATTCGTGATGAGGCTAGTGCCAATGGCAATACGTTGCGCACGCTGTGGTTAAAATTTCGACGTAACCTTACCCGACTGTTTTTTATAGCGTTTTGGTATTTTGATCGAAATATCAGTCGCTGGAAAAACCATTTCGAATCACCCTTTGAGCTTAGTGAGTTAGTTCCGGGGGTAAAAACGATAGAGGTCACGCCGCGCAAAACTAAATTTTCCGATGTAATCGATTCCGACGATATTGAGAAAATTGCTGAAGCCGATGTAGACATTCTATTTCGTCTAGGTTTTAGGATCTTACGTGGCCGTATTTTGGATGTCGCCCGGTACGGTATCTGGTCGTTCCATCACGGTGATAACCGGTATATGCGTGGTGGTCCATCAGGTTATTGGGAATTAACCCATCAAGCACCCACTGTGGGTGTAATTCTGCAAATATTAAATGAAGATTTGGATGGCGGCGCCGTGTTGGAAAGGTCATGGCATTTACCAGACATTTTGCTACTGAACCGACAAAGGCAAAATGTGTTCATGCAATCGCTTTCCCATTTTCCGCGCCATGTGGAGCGCTTGCATCGCATGGGGCCAGATGCGTATTTTGCCGAAATAAAGCGAAAGAATCGGCATCCTGAATTTTATTCAAACCCGATGCGGGTAGCACCAAGAAATTCAGGGGCTTTTCGATCATTGGGTCAGCATTACCTTAGGTATCTTTGGAAAAAATTGATCCAGTTGTTTTTCTTCCGCCAATGGATGCTTTTAGGCTCTGCACACCATGGCCGTCCCATGAGCACCTCCATGTGGCGATTTAAAGACATTCTTCCACCCCGTGATCGAATGTGGGCTGATCCGTTCATTATTGAAAAAGATGGCACGTTTTATCTGTATATCGAAGAAATGATCTATGCGAAAGGTCATGGCCACATATCGATGATGACCATGGATCGTGACGGCAATTGGACAAACCCAGTTCCCATTATTGAAATGCCTTATCACATGTCATACCCCTTCGTTTTCGAATACGAAAACCAGTGGTATATGATTCCAGAAACGGCTGAAAATAGAACGGTCGATCTGTACAAGTGCACACAATTTCCCGATAAATGGGAGAAAACCAGTACGTTAATGAGCGATATATTCGCTGTTGATTCAACGCTGTTGGAGCACGAAGGGAAGTGGTGGATGTTCACCACCGTAAAGGAAAGTGAACACACCAACTGTTTAGATGAACTGCATATTTATTATGCCGACAGTCCTTTGTCCACAGAGTGGACTCCTCACCCTCGGAATCCCGTATCTACCGATGTTAGAAATGCAAGGCCTGCTGGAGCTATTTTTGAATCAGGTGGCAGCCTTTATCGACCTGCGCAAAACGGCTCTAATCACTACGGTTATGGCATGAACATCAATTTGATTGAAGTGTTAGACACTGAGAATTACAAAGAACGCACGGTTAGCTCCATTGAGCCAAAGTGGGATTGGAGCATCAACGCAACGCATACGCTTAACCATACAGATGGTTTAACGATGAGCGATGGTAGCAAACTGCGATTTCGATATTTTCGTAACCACGATTCCAAAGAATAATCAAATCGGCTACGCGTTGAAACGAGTCCATGAAAAGCTCTGATGATGCGCAACAATTTATCCGTAAGATTACTTCCAGTGATTTTGGTATCACAGGCTTACATGCCGTTCTATGTGAATTTGATGAAAATCAGCTTGACGATTCTGATTTTGAGAGACTCTCGGTATATCAACCGGACAATATAAAGCGCGCTGTACGTAAAAGACGTGCAGACTATTTGGCCGGGCGGTGCTGTGCTGCATCAGCGTTACAAGCTTTCGGACGTTCAGACTCCTATGATGTTCTCTCGGGGCCATCTCGTGAGCCGCTTTGGCCTGATGGTGTTGCTGGTTCTATCACACACAGCGGCCAGCTGGCAGCGGCGATAGTGGGTTCAAACACAAAATTTTCGGGCTTGGGCATAGATATAGAGCGCGTGGTAAAGCACAGTGTGGCAAAGCAATTAAGCCAACGCGTGCTCACACCCACCGAGGCCGAATGGGTTAATCAATCCCATACAGAAAGTGAACTGTTATTTACCTCCATATTCGGTATTAAAGAGGCATTCTTCAAAGCCGCATTTCCGTGTGTTGGTCGATACTTTGGGTTCAGCGCAATTTCTGTAGATTCGTTCACCTTAGAACAATGTGGAAGGGGAGAGCAGGCGCGGTTTCGAGTTAATCAGGATTTAGCGACTGGTTTGAAAAAAGGGCAAATGCTCGATGCGCAGGTAGAACGGCTGCCCAACGATCAAATCCGAGCCTTAGTAGTTATTCAAAATGGGTGAATGTTATCGCCATTGTTAAACCAATTAGCGCCGATTGGTGGCTGGTTGCAGTGTGTTTGTACGTGGTTAAGATCTGGAAATGTTTTTTAAATTCGTGATGTTTTGCCTGCCTTTTTGCGAAACTATTGGGAGATATTACGCTCAAAATTGCAGTTGCCCTAGGGCGGCGCGCATGATAGCGTCGGACAATCTAGGACGTTTAACTCGATAAAGAGTATCTCGAAAGGACAATCATGACTCAAGCCTTGGCCAACCATCCGGCAGGTGTAACGCTACTCACTCCAGAGTCAAGTTCTAAAGAGATCATCGATCACTGCAAAGCTCTTGCGCAACGATTCAAAGAACGAGCCGCACATCACGATCGAACACGTGAGTTCCCAGTTCAGAATTTTACTGAAATTCGCCAAAGCGGATTATTGTCTTTGATGGTGCCCAGAGAATTTGGCGGTTTGGGTGCGGATTTTCAAACCTATACCAAAGCTATTGAACAAATAGCTATGGGGGATGCATCCACAGCGTTAGCTTTTAATATGCATAACATCGCAGCAGGCACACTAGCTGAAGCGCGTACCGATACGCTAACGGGAAAAAGAGCGGAAGTTCTGGAGAATTTTAAATTATGGGCATTTAATGAAATCGTTGTGAATCAGAAAATATTTGCATCAGCGAATTCCGAACCTGGGGTTGGAGCGCATTTCAGTAAGCTTAAAACGACCTATAAAAAAGTGAATGGGGGTTTTGAAATTACGGGCTTAAAGTCTTGGGTGTCAATGGCGGGTCACGCCGACTACTACGTTACTACCGCTCGTAAAGAAGGGGTAGATTCAAAATTTCCTGATTTGTCATTTTTTGTTATAGAGGCGAGCAACCCCGCCATACGTATAGAAGAGGTATGGGATACGTTGGGCATGCGTTCCACGTGCACGAACATGATGCACTTAGAAAAGGTTTTAGTGCCCGACGAACATTTGTTTTTAGGTACTCAAGGGTTGGGTATATTGAAAGTGGTACGAGAACCCCATTGGACGATCGCTGGGTACGTTGGTGTGTACTTGGGGCTTTGCGCGGCTAGTTTTGAATTTATGTGCGATTATTTAAAGAGTAGAAATAAGCCAGGTACCGATGAACCGGTTGCACACAGTGACTGGATTCAGCACCGGGTGGGTGAACTTGCCATGTCTATGGAAGCTTGTCGCACGGTGGTGTACGATGCAGCCCGCCAAGTGGATGAAAACCCTGGTGCCCCAGAAACTAATGAAGCTGTGCACCGCAGTAAATACATGGCAGGTGAACTTGGGCCACATATGGCGTCGCAGGCAATGCGACTTTGTGGCGGAAGCACCATTGCCAAGCGTTTGCCTCTAGAACGTTTTTATCGTGATAGCCGCTGCGGTGGTTTAATGCCCGCCACCAGTGATGAGTGCTTGTTGTTTTTAGGAAAGTCGGCTCTGGGTTTTGATATGACCCGTGTTGATGAATCATACTGGTAATTGGCACGCGTAATTCAATAATCGATACTGATGCGTAGCTCCAACGCCCAGCAAGTCCTCAATTCGGTGAGTGCGCATGTAGCCACTGAAGCACAGCATGGTTTGTATTATCTATGCCGGTTAAATCCTGACAGCCCTGCCTACAACGTCAGCTGCTGCTATCAATTGACAGGGAAAATTGATCTTGTAGCGCTTAATAAAAGTTTGGCATCAATCGTTAAGCGCCATGATGCATTACGTACTCACTTCTGCGTTAGCTCTGAAGGTCTTCTTGCGCTCACGTGCGATTCCAATAGCGAAACTACAACTAATGCTAATGCAGCAGCTGCGTCCAATGCGAAATATGATTATCTAAGAATTGAATCGTTACCCGATGATATTGACACATCTGTTGAAAGTGAATTACTCAACCGGATAATAAACGAGCCGTTTAATCTAGATAATGGTTCTGCTTTATATCGATGTGTTTTATTGTCTAGCGCCGATGGTGAGAATCATCGTTTAGTGTTTGTTGTACATCATTTGGTGTTTGATCATTTTTCAAAATCCGTTTTTCAATTTGAACTCACTCGTTTTTATGCAGCCCATACAGGCTTTGCATCGCAGGATGAATATCCAGCGCCCAACGTAGAGTACCAGTTGAATCAATACGCAAATTATAAACACCAGCAATGTGAGGCTAAAAACTACAAAAGGCAATTGGCATACTGGGAGAAAAAGCTTTTAAATCATTCCCAAGCGTATATTCCGATCGATTACACTCGCCCGACAAATGCCTGTGCACAAGGAATTCGTATTCGCAGACGAATCAGCGCATCGCAGATTGAAAGTATGCGTACGCTTGCATCAGCGAATCAAACCACTTTGTTCATGGGGATGCTTACCATTGGGCAGTTGTTGATATCGCGTTGGAGTGGTGAGCCTTGCGTAAGTGTTGGAACCCATATGCAAGATCGCAGAGAACTAGGTTCTGAACATGCAATTGGGTTTTTCCTCAATACACTCGTGCTAGTTTCGAATTTCGACGATTGCGATGATTTTATCGATGCGTTAAAAGTTGTGAGAAAAACATGTTTTGACGCTTTTCGATTCAGTCAGGTATCGTTTGAACGGTTGGTTCAATCTTTACCATCGATTCGTGAGAGTTCCAGAACCCCGTTTTTCGATATACGTTTTTCACATCTTAGCCCGCATGAGCACGATTTGGATTTGAATGGGGTTCAAGTTCAGGCCATTGAACCTAATATTTGCCGTGCGCGCTACGATCTTACATTCACTTTCCATGAAAACACGGATCAGTGTTTCATCGAGGCAGAATATAAAACGTCGCTGTTTAATGAAAATACCATCAATTGGTTATTGGATAATTATTTAGAGATACTCCAAGGCGTTAGCCAAAATTCAAATTATTCAATTTCAGATATGGGTTTGATTCGCGGTGAAAAACAGGAGCAGTTGCTAAAAATTTGTAAGCCTGAGCCAGTCGAATTCCCAGAATACCTCACCATAGCAGAACTGGTATCTCGTCAAGTGATTGAATCGCCGGATAAGCCTGCGGTGTATGACGATGCTCACCATCTCACCTACCGTACACTAGATTCTGACTCTACCAAGCTTGCCAAGCAATTATTACATTCGGGAGTGTCATCAGGAAGCATTGTCGGTGTGTGCATGGAACGTTCAACCCAAATGATGGTTGCGCTATTAGCGGTGCTAAAAGTGGGGGCCGCGTATCTGCCGTTGGATAAAAATTTCCCGAAAGAACGACTGCTTTACATGTTGTCAGATTCTGGGTGTCGCACCTTATTAGTTGATGAATCTACTTCGGGTACGATTACTTTAAATGAAGTAACTGAACTTCATGTTCATAGTTTAGTAAACTCTCCGCTCAATGATGCAGAGGCTAATGCCATTGAAAAACCGGTTATAGCTGACGTTAAGCCGTCAGATATTGCTTATCTCATCTACACATCGGGTTCTACGGGTAACCCTAAAGCCGTTCAAGTAACCCATCAAAATGTGGTTAATTTTCTTGCCAGCATGGGTAAAACCCCAGGGCTTAATCAAAACGATGTCATTGTGGCTGTCACCACCTTATCATTTGACATAGCAGTTCTTGAGCTGTGGTTGCCGCTAGTGGTGGGGGCCAGTGTGGTAATTGCCTCAAAAGAGACGTCCACCAACGGAAAACGCTTAGCGAGCTTACTTCGTGAATCCAACGCAACCATGATGCAGGCCACACCCGTTACATGGCGATTATTACTTAGCGCCGGTTGGAAAGGCTGTAAAAAATTCACGGCCTTATGTGGTGGGGAAGCATTACCACCCGATCTAGGAAAAACGCTGTCACAACAATGTAAGGCGCTGTGGAACATGTACGGCCCCACAGAAACCACCGTGTGGTCTTGCCTTTGGAAAGTGGATTCTGATGCTCCGCAAATGCTGATTGGCAAGCCTATCGATAATACCTCTGTTTACGTGTTAGATCGATTTGGACAGCTGTCGTATCCTGGCACCGTTGGGCACTTACATATTGGTGGAGCAGGCGTAAGTGCTGGCTATCTTGGTAACAAAGAATTAACTCAACAGAAATTCTTTGCAAACCCTCTGGATGCTAACGAAACGCTATACGCCACGGGAGATTCAGTAAAACAGTTATCAGATGGGAATTTAACGTACATCGGCCGAATCGATAATCAAATCAAATTACGTGGTCACAGAATTGAATTAGGTGAAATAGAGGCTAAATTAACCGCTCATCCTAAGGTTCAGGAAGCGGCAGCAACCATCGTTGAGTACGACAATGGAGATGTTCAACTACATGCTTATGTAACAGGATTTACAGATGATTCTAACTACGCAAATGAATTGCGTACTCATTTGAAAAGCCTTCTGCCCAGGTATATGGTGCCCCAGCATTTTTTATTAATGGATTTTTTACCCCAAACACCAAATGGGAAAATTGATCGTAAAGCCTTACCTACTGATTTGCCCAAACCAATAGCTTCGCTTTGCTCAAGTGCTGAACCGAAAACCCGATTAGAGAAACAACTGGCTGGTATATGGGCTGATGTACTTCAGATCGATAATGTGCCTGTAAGCGAGACATTTTTTGATTTAGGTGGGCACTCGCTACTAGCGATGTTGGTGCTTGCAAAAGCCAAAAGCGAGATGGCATTAGAGATTGATCCTGTAGCAATGATTGACAGCCCGATTAAAACAATCCTTGCTGGTAAGGATCCAGAAGTAAATCACCACCAAAAGCACCAGCATCAGGGTGTGGCAAACGCACAAAAGCCCACCGTAAAAACCGGGTTCTTCGACTCCAACCGTTTATATGCTCGTTTGCATGTGCCTCATCATTCGATCCATGTGCAAGGATCAGTGCTTTTGTGCAATCCCTTATTCGCTGAAGCTAATCATGTGCATTGGGCTTATCGACAACTAGCCAACCGCTTAGCTGCGGATGGTTATATGGTGCTTCGATTTGATTATTTTGGTTGCGGAAATTCGTTAGGAGATGATGAAGAAGGTTCTGTTGATGAATGGCTACGCAATATAAAATCTGCTAGCGCTTATTTATGTGAAGCATCGGGTCATACGCTGATTAGCATGGTTGGTTATCGATTTGGAGCAGCGCTTGCAAGCATGACTGAGAGCTTTGATGTAGATCAATTGATATTGTGGGAACCAGTCTTTCATGGTGCTGATCAGGTGAGACATTTAGACAGTAAGTACAGTGCGGCTGTGAAAGGGCTGAACGGATTCAGACCCAACCCAACAACAAAGCAATCATCAGAAATCACAGGTTTTACATTTACTAGAACATTGCGTGATGAATTAACACAGTTTCAGTTTGCCTATACTGGGTCAGCGGCGAATAGTCGACAAATAAAAGTGGTGTCGCAACATCAAGCCGTTCAAAATGATTCCTCAATACACCTTTTAGAAAGTGAGCATAACGATGTGGCGTTTATTCACGTCGACGATTCAGCCCCTAGCATCGATGCGTTAGATGAACAAGCCGCCTGGTTACCGGGGAAAAGCTTAACCCAAGTTGTCTCTCTGATATCAGGAAAACGTGATGCGTGAATTAAGTATTCATTGCGGCAACGATCCTGAGCTGATTGGTATTTACACAGATTGCGAGAATGCTAATTCTGACGGTGCAGGTGCAGGTGCAAAAATGCAGGGTCAGTCCTCAACAATTAATAGGCCCGTTGTTTTATTGTTAAATTCAGGCTTATTGCCGAATGTGGGCCCTTATCGGCTTTACGTAAGATTGGCAAGGCATTTTGCAACGTTGGGGTTCAACACATATCGGTTTGATATTTCTGGTATTGGCGATAGCGCTCGAAGCAGCAATCCGCTGGATAGATCGGAGCAACAAATTCGTGATGTAGAAATTGTGATGAATCATCTTGAAGAGAAATTAAAGTGTGATTCTTTTATTGTGATGGGTATATGCACAGGTGCCGATAATGCTCACCGAGCGATGATGGCTGATAGGCGTATCGTGGGTGTGGTGGCGATAGACGGGTATTACTATAAAACCCCTCGTTATCATGCTAATCGATTATTTAAAGAACTCCTGCCTAAAGCCTTACAGCTTCGCACTTTGTTAAATAGATTAATTGGCGTTCGTCAAAATATTTTCAACTCTATTGAGCCCAATCTAGATGCTGAACAAAACCCTGTAACGGTTCCGTATCGGTGGGAGCTGCCAGAGAAGATGAAAACAGAATCTGATTTTAAAGAAATCATCGATCGGGATGCCAATATGTTATGCGTTTTTACAGCGAATTGGCCGTACAACTATACCGAGCAATTAGCCGACGCTTTCCCATCATTGGAGTTTGGCGAGAATATACGTGTTCAATATCTGAAAAACGCGGCACATTTATTTCCGATTGCTGAAGATAGAGCATATCTAACTGATGCAATATCAGATTGGTTGTTAGATCGATTCTAATCTGCACCAATTAATTGTGTTCCATTTAATTGGCGATCAATAAGCTGAATCTAAACTCACTGTGTTGTAACGGCTTAGGTCGTTTGCCGTTGTATCACCTCATTAATAAAATTAGACAAAGTTCCAACGGTTGCAAAGTGCTCAAAACCCATATCTTCATCATCTAATTCAATAGAGAATTCACCTTCCAGTTGAGTCAATAATTCAACGATATTTATTGAGTTTAGTTTCAAGTCATCGAACAGAGAAGAATCGTTAGACAATTCAGATTCCTGTAATTCAGGTGCAATGTCATTGCAAATTAGGTAGGTAATTCGATTGGAGGTTGTGCTGGATGTCATGTTTTTTGCCTATTGTATTTAATCGTTATCAGCAGCAATTTTTGCAAGCTGCGATCGATCTATTTTTCCTGAATTATTCAGTGGTAAGTTAGATAAAGAAATTATTGTTTTAGGTACCATATATTGCGGTAAATGCTGTTTACAATGAAGCAGTATGTCAGCAATGAAATGTTTTTCACCTAGCGCTAAATTTTCTAGTTTATTTGAATTGTTATTTGAAGTAGAGCTGATTGTTGGAACCACATAACCGATGAGTTCATCGCCAACATTTTCTGTATGGGTTCTTTTAACTACGGCAGCTTGTTCTACGGATTTATGTGTTAACAAACAAGTCTCAATTTCACCCAGCTCTACCCGGTACCCCCAAATTTTAACCATATTGTCAATTCGCCCGTGATAATGCCAAAGCCCGTCGGTTGACAAACTGGTTAGGTCACCGGTGGCATAGGCTTGAACATTTTGATCGACTGTGTCTTGTACCCAAATGTCAGAATTTGAGTCTGTTTGGGAGAGATAACCACTCATTACTGAGGGGCCGGATACACATAATTCTCCCTCTAACGCATTAGTTGAATCGCTGTTAGGTGATTCATTTTGGCGCAAAAATAAGTGCATTCCAGGTAATGCATGCCCTAACGGAATGTGAGGCTGATCGAAGGATGCAGGTACATGGAAATAGGTACACACATTCGTTTCCGTCGGGCCGTAGAGATTGCTGTATTGAATATGAGCTGGAAGACGATCAGCCAGCTGTTGAAATTGTGGCACTGGGAATTCTTCACCGGCGAAAATAACAGATCGTAAATGGGAGAAATCTCGATCGGCTAATTTTCCTCTTTGCGACAACAGTATGAGAGTTGAGGGCACCGCGTAAATTCGCGTTATGGCATGTTTCACCAAAAATTTAGACAATCGAGCGGGAAAGATTTTCATATTTTCAGGAACAAGGTATAACGTTGCACCAGAACCTAGGGTTGCGAATAGATCGAATGTGGTTAAATCAAACGTCAGGGGGGAAACTGAGGCTATTCGATCACTTTGAGTTAATTCGTATTCTTGGATTGCCCACAAGGGGAAATGGGCGGCTGCTTGGTGCGACACACACACACCTTTTGGCACACCAGTAGAACCCGACGTATATAAAATGTATGCCAGTTGATCAGGTAGCGTAGGTAACGGAGCGGTTATTAATTCAGTAGGTATACTCAGTGCTTCATTCCATTCATCACCATGACAAGCTAAATGTTGAGTAAATTCCTTGTGCTCGAATGCGGCGTATTCCTCTTGGGTAAGATGCGTTATGCACAAAGAGAATGTATTGCTTGAAAATATTTTTTGAAGCCTAGATTGAGTCCAATTTTCGCCCAATGGGGCATAGGTGTTTCCAGATTTTAATATTCCGAAAATCGCAATGACCGCTTCAATGGATTTGGGCATTAACAACGCGATGTGTTGACTATTGCCTGGAACATTTTGGTTTATCCAAAGCGCTAACGAGGTCGATTTTTGCTCTAATTCTGAATACGTCAGGGTTCCTTCAGCGCTCCATACAGCACATTGATCTGGCAGCGCTGACGCGGCTTTGGACATCGCATCTTGGATTGTGAGAACCATTCGATTTTTCTTCAGGCAGGGGTAAAACCTATAACTTCATTTAGTGCTTTGTGTAGGCATTTCGTTCACTTAGATAACGAAATGGATACCCTAAATACCAGCAATTAATATAACCAAACACGTGTGGGAGAGAGCGATAATATGGTGTATCAATCAACGTTCAAATTCTTGAGCGATTCTGTCTATGGTTTCTTTGGCAAGATAACAGCCTACACGTTCTTCTACATGTTGAATAAGCTCAATGTCTGAATTTTCTGCCGACCAGTCTTCGGTGTTTTCAGTAATTAGCTTATTTGTTTTTGAGCTTTTTTTACTTTGTACCGTCCACTTGGCACACCATGTCAGAGACCAAAGCCACATCAAACGTCGCATGGGTAACAAATGCGGAGCTAGTGCCGTTGCTAAATTGGCTGGCATTGCATCAGCCCATGTTCGATAGAACGAATCTATGTCTGGTTGTGTTAATGCGCAATAACTGTCTCTATCCCAGGTTGTGGATGTGTACAAAGTAGCGTGAGCCAAATCGAAACCTGCGCCGCCGTATCGCGCCTTTTCTAAGTCAACCAGATGCGCTTTACCCTTGGCATCAATAAGAAAATTACCTGGGTGAGCATCAAACGAAATCAGTGACACAGGAGAATCTTCTGATTGGTTTATCTCTTTTTCAGATAGCTTTAGCTGTTGTTTGATGGCCTGTTTGCTTGCGGGGCTGCAATTCGACGATTCTAAATATTCACTTTGAGACTGCACTTCGGCCAAAGTGGCTCGCAGTGGTTGGGATTGATTGATTAGTGGTTGTCGTTTGGCTTCGGAAGGTAGCGCTAGGCTATGAATCGATGCCAATGCTTGCGCTACCTGGGAAATTTCATTGGATGGTGATAGAGGGCGGCCATCGATAAACTCTACCACTAAGCAACCCATTGGCAGAAATTCAGTTGGCGTCACCATTCCATAGTAAGCAGGCGTATGACCGCTGCTGTGCAGGCGTTGGAAACAGTGCGCTTGATAGTTAAGGTTGTCGATCGCGTTTAGGCGCATTTGGCTTTGCTTAGGAATTCTTAATAAATAATTTGATTTCCCAATACGAATATGATCATGTGCCAAACCGCTGGATTTTAGATGGTTTAAATCATCAATATCCATTTCAGAAAAAACGTATTGCAATTCTTCTGTCGTAGCAACCGGGCACGTCTTTTCCCTTTGAAAACTGGTCTTCAATGTGCTGAGTAGGTTTTGTTTTACCTGTGGGTCATCGTATTTCATTGTTGTTGATAATAACTGACTGCGTCATCAACGTCTGTTAGCGTATCTATTTGTGCTACTGTTAAATGTTCTGGAATACTTAGTAATGTATCGGTTAATGCGTATTGACTTGACCATCGAACATTGCGCATAAATTCTTCTGGCAGGGTTAAGTTCTTGCGACAACCTACAGACCAAAAGCCACCATCGGTTGCAGGACCAAACACTAAATCATAACTTTCTAACGCGTTGAATGCTCGTTCCAGATGATCAGGATTTAATTCTGGGATATCGCTGCCAATTATGAGCGTGTGTTGTTGGTTATTCTGGGATAACACATGGAGCATGCGTTGCCCGATGTCGCCTTGTGTTTGTGTAATGACCTGATGTGCATCAAAAAGTGAATGATCGCAATCGTTTGCTGAAGCCACGGCCACAACAAGTTCCCAAGGTCCATTAGAGCAATTGAGAAGGAGTTGGCTCAGACAGGTTTGATAAAAGTTGTGCGCGGCGGCGGCGCCAATTTCGCGGGCAAGCCGAGTTTTGCCATAACCTAGGCGCGGGGCTCTAGCAAAAACAACTAATTGTCGATTTTTATGCATGTGTCAGTGAAGTATGCATCAGGTGCCTGCCTCGGCGTTCAGTGGGTTCAAGCGCTACAGATGTTATCTGAAGCACAAAAACAGGGGAACCCCATGAAAATGGAGCGGTCACAGTGCTTAGAACAAACAATTAATTCCTTGTATAGCTTATGACTGCGGCTGGTTCAGCCGAAAGCTAATGTAAAGGCCACATTGATCTGGATATCATTATGAGAAATACCATACTTGCCGTTGCCGTAACCTCACTGATCACTTTCAGCGGAACCAGCCTTGCCTCAGGCGGAGGCGGTTTTGATACCAGTGGATTCTCTTCGCAACGGATAGATCAGCAGTACGAGTTAGGCAAAACCTACTTTCGTGCACGACAGTCTGATGGGACTCAGCTAGAATATTGCGTGAAAAATGGCTCTGAGTTGAAAAAACTATCTCGTCGCTCCGTACGAAGCTTCAAACGCGGGCCGGCCTCAGCATTCGTTGATAGCTTATATAATTGCGCCAACCCGGACGCGAAAATTGCAGATTTAGTCGCAGACGATCAAGGTGATGCGATTCTTTACTATTTGAATAAGCGTTTCAAACTGCGTTTAAGTAACGGTTAAATCACCCCAGTGAGATGATCATAGTGAGATGATCATAGTGATATGTACTTACGAGTGAGATGAACTTAGAGTGCGATAAACTTAGGTTGAGTGGTGAAGCGTTGGTTTTTTGCAAGCCAACGCTTTCCACAAACTCTGCCCAGCGATTGACACAATCAGAATAATCATCACTTCCACGAGAACTACCGATTCAGCACTTTGAAAGAAGTCGGAAGTGTTAACCGGGGCTTTTAACGATTGCCAATACGAAAGCAGTACCGCGAAACTGCTTGACCAAGCCCACCAACTGGGGAAGAGCACAGCAAATGGCATCACCCAAAGCACATACCAAGGGTTCAGAACGGGCAAACAAAGTAAGAAAACCCCGAAAAGCCAGTCACCTCGGAAAATCTGACTAGCGTCCTTTGCAACCCATGTTCGATAGCCGATGCTGGCCAGTATCGATAAGGTGAATAACCCTAATAACACAAGCTTTATTTGGGTAAAGCCAATGACTTTCAACAATAATAAATAGAGCGGCGCATTGAACAGCCAACTATCGGCCATGGCCGTTAACCCTTCGGGTACCCAGATAGTTAGCGTACCGAACGAGGCGGTGATGGACGCAAGGCCAGCCACAAACCCCAAACCGACGATAAACCATGGTTTGATGGGCAATAGTTTGGCAAGAAGATAAGGTAATGCAAGAACGGCAAACACCTTCGTGCCCACAGCGACTGCCATCATCACCCCTGCAATAAAGCGTTTACCGGCAATAGCTGCCCATATTGCGAGCATAACCCCCAAAATAGCGAACACATCGGGGTGAGCGGTGAGGGAGGTCTCTTTCAGTATCAAAGGTGACCAAGCATAAAGCAGTAACGCATTACTGGCACCGAGCTTGATAAGAATAAGCATAATTAGCACGTCCGCAATGCTTGACATAAGCTGCAACGGCCACACTTCAGCCGGTGCTATCAGGTAGCCAATGGCAAACAGCCATTCGTTTACTGGGCCGTACACCGTGGCAATTTCGGGGTAATTGATTAACGATAGGATGGGTTCGAAAATTTCTGGCACATCGCGATCAAAAAATTCTGCCGGTGCTAAAGAATAAGGATCACCGGTTTCAACGGTTTGATAGCCATCCCACAGATAGCGGTAGTAATCGTCTTCGAACAATGGCGTCCCACCAAGTGACACTAGCCGAAGTAGGCAGGCGGATAACACAATCCATAACAGCGGCATACGCAGCTGTTTGTAATGAAAGAACCAAAGGCAGGCTGCTGTGGCTAACACCATGACTAGAGACAAGGCGAAAAATTGCACTAAAGCGTGGCTAGTAGGGGTGTTAGAAATTGCACAAATGGCAACCCAAGCGGCGGCCACCACAAAGAAAGCGCTAAGGAATCCTATGGTGGATGCTTTTAGTGAAGTGTTAACGATTTTTTCTATCTCAACCTGAACCAACGTCATAATATTGGATCACAAGTTCATGTATTGCAATCGTCATGTTAGCGTCATCATACCTGCCCTAAATGAGGAGCAGGCTATCGGTCATGTGGTCTCAGAACTGAAGGCTCTGCGTCTGAGTAACGCCAGTGACACTGCATTAATTGATACCGTCATAGTGTGTGACAACGGTTCTACCGACAGAACAGCTCAGGCTGCACGCGATTCAGGGGCGCACGTTGTCAAGGAATTAACACCTGGCTATGGGGCGGCTTGCTACAAAGCGTTGTGTACCCCAATTGAGAAAGATTTAATTGTGTTCGTTGATGGTGATTATTCGGTAGTCACAGATGAGGTGCCTAGTCTTCTTCAACCCCTGATTGATGGTGAAGATTTGGTCATCGGATCACGCACGTTAGGTCACTGTGAACGCGGTGCGTTGACGTACCCACAGCGATTCGGTAATCGCTTGGCAGCGCTCCTTATATTCATTTTATGGCGCAAACCGGTGAGCGATCTAGGGCCGTTTCGGGCTATCACGAACGCGGCATTAACCGACATTGATATGCAAGATCGAGCGTTTGGCTGGACAGTGGAAATGCAAGTAAGAGCCATTCAATTAGGGCAGCGTGTGGTTGAAGTGCCCGTTACCACTAAACAACGTATTGGTCAGTCAAAAATCTCAGGCACTTTGCGAGGTGTCATTGGCGCAGGCAAAGGCATCTTAGGAATGATTGGTAAATTGTATCTTCAGCAAATAATCTTTGATCGTTCCAGATTTAAACGCAGTAATCGCGTTCCCAATCGTCCGTCAGCGTAAACCGAAAACTAGCATTACAAAGCGTGCATGTCGAAAGCTATTAACCTGAAATTATGAATAAAAAAGGCATTCTAGGAAGTATTCTCATCGTCTTAGTGGTAGTGGCCGCTGCTGCTGCGTATTTCTGGCAAGCCAGCCGCAACCAAGCTGAACTTATTGATGCTCAATGGGCTATTGCCGATGAAGAGAGCACGGTGGTAGTTGATCATGAGCCGTGGCAGCTTTTACTTGACGATTATTTAGTAACCGATGAAGAGCCAGGCGTTCATCTGTTTGACTATGGCGGTTTAATTGACGATGGACGTGAACCGTTAGATGACTATGTAAATTCTTTATTAGCAATTGACCCTACGGGTCTAAACTCATCTGAGCAAAAAGCGTATTGGTTGAATCTTTATAACGCGGTTACTGTGCGATTGATTGTGGACAATTATCCAGTGGCGTCAATAACCACGTTAGGTTCAGGTGGTGTCACAACATTTGGGCCGTGGGATGACAAACTTATCACTGTTAATGAAACCTCGTTAAGTCTCAACGATGTTGAGCACGGCATTATTCGGCCCCTATATAACGATTATCGAATCCATTTTGCGGTGAATTGCGCCAGCATAGGCTGCCCTGATTTGATCGATACAGCGTTTCAGGGCGAGGGGTTGGATCAGCAACTCGATGATGCCACTGCAGCGTTCTTGAGTCATCCTCGGGCGGTGCGATTCGATGGCGATCAGTTGCATCTATCGACGTTATTTGACTGGTACGCCGTCGATTTTGGCAATGATTTGAAATCTGTGCTGAGTACGCTTGGCAAACACTCCAATAAAGAACAGCAAACCTTATTAGAAAACTACCATGGCAAGCCTAAATATGACTACGACTGGTCCTTGAATGGATACTGCAGTGTCGACAATGCCTGCGGCGGTTGAACCCGCTTAAACACACAGGATCGGTGAATCGGTTCTGTAAAACTTATGAAGCAAAATGTTATGAAAAAATTGATTGTTGCCGTTGGATTACTAAGCGCACCTGCAGCTGTGATGGCGGATGGGTCTCCTTGGTTGCAACCGCACGGAACTACCAGCATAAGTGCAAGTATAGTGAGTGGTTCAACGGATACGTTTTTTATCAATGAAGAGAGCACCGTACTACCGGGTGATATTTCAGGCACATTTCTGTGGTTGAACGCAAGCTACGGCTACGATGATATCTGGGCGTTTGATTTTCGCACCGGTTACGCAGAAACGGAATTTGAGACCAACCCAGAATCACAAGCAGATGTTTCTGACACAACGTTTGGCATCAGCTACCAGTTCATTAACGAATTTGAGCTAGATAACGGATTGCCCACAATTACTGGCCGATTGGCGTACACGGTTGGTGGGAATTATGAAACCGCTTTAATCGAAGCGATTGGCGATGGTGCGAACGGATTTGATGCAAGTCTCTTGGTGGGAAAATCCATAACGGGATCTGTATCACTGTTTGGAGATATTACCTATCGGCAACGGAACGAAAACGTCGCCGATGGGTTTAAGTATTTGTTGGGCGCTTTCTACAACACACCCCTGCAAGGCCTTGGGGTGCAGTTATCTGTTGGTGGGGTCCGAACGGATAGTGACATAAACATCGGTGGTCCAGGCTTTGGTGTGGATCAATTTTCACAAACTGATAGAGATACAGATTTTTTAATTGTTGGCGCGAACTACGGGTTCTCGAACGGAATCAGCCTAGGGACCACCTACACAAACATCATCGATGGAAAGAATATTCCTGACACCGACGTTATAAGTTTTACGGCTGGATATTCATTCTAAATAAACAGAGCCACAGGGTCAGCATAAATGGTTTTTCGATATTCTGACACCAAGGCCAATACTTACTCAGCCTAACAGGTTGTTTTAAAAGAAAGGTAACACATGAAATCAATGAAACAAGGCTATGCAAGCCTATCAATAGTCTCTCTGCTGGTGTTAAGTGCGTGTGGTGGTGGCTCAACCACTATTGGAGATACTCAAGCTACCGGCAGTGCAGCTATTGAAACTGCCGCACCATCATCTGCAGCGCCAACAACAGGGGCCGCATCGGTGCAGTCCTCGCTCTCTTTGCAAACCGGCCGGTTTGTTGATTCGGCAGTATCGGGATTAACCTATATCACGGCCACTCAATCGGGTGAGACAGGTGCTGATGGTTCTTTTCAATACGCACCGGGTGAAGTGGTGCTGTTCTCTATTGGCGATGTGACGCTACCTGCCGTCGCTGGAAGCGATCTAATCACCCCGTTAACGGTATTCAACACTGATAATATTGCTGATACCAGAGTGATCAACCTTGCCCGGCTATTACAAACCTTAGATGTTGATGGTGATGCTGAAAATGGAATCACGATTTCAGATCAGGCCATTGCCAGTGGTACAGGATTAACACTCGATTTTGCTTCACCAAATTTTGATACACAAGCTGCGAATCTTGTGGCTAATAGTGGTTCTAGCCAAACCAGCTTAATTGATGGTGAACCTGCGTTAGATCATTTTCAAGAAACCCTTTTCAATGAGGGTGTTCAACAACGACCTGTTGCGCCGTCTCAAATTGCTACTGATTCCACTGATGCACCACCTGCAACAGACGCCAGTGCAAGCCATCCGTTGGTGGGTACAGTGCATGAACTTATTACCCGTGCTCATCAAGTGAAGGGCACAATAACCATCTTGGATGATCGAACCATTGAAGTCAGTAACTTCACTTACGATGGCGGTGGCCCCAGTGTCTTTTTCTACACCGGTAATAACGGCAACTACAGTTCGGCTGGTGGAGGGCGAATCATTGGTCCTCAACTTAATGGTCGTCGCTACAATAACGAGACGCTTATTCTCAATTTGCCTGATGGTGTCACACTTGATGATTTTGATGGCTTAAGTGTTTGGTGTGATATTTTCTTTGCAAGTTTTGGTGATGTGGCATTCTAAAGTCAGCATCGAATTAAAGAATATTAAATAAATTACCTCCGGTTAACACAACCGGAGGTGTATTGACCCCACCTTGTACCGGCGCATCGACAGGTTTCAAACATACATAGCGCTGTCATTCTCTCGCTCGTAAACAGCTGAAAATCCAAACAATCTCTTACTGTTCACACTAATACTGTGTACTGCGTCATACCAAATGTGGCACACGGTTACAACCTTGTGTCCTATTGAAAAAGACCCCTTTTCTCGACGGCAAGGCTTGAAGACGGCTATCGCAGGAACCGAAACAGGCTTTACGATTCGCTGCAAATGACTTGATGATGATCAACTTTAACTTACAAACCAGCTTAGTTTTGTTGGCAGCAATAACTCTATCAGCTTGTTCATCCAATTCAGGCTCTGAGGTAGTAAATCATCAAGCAAACGTGTTCGTAGAGCCTCAGGCGGCATCGGTTGCACCACAGTCGGATGATTCACTGCACAACACGGGTGGAATCGAATATCTCCGCATCAGGCACCACATGGTGGAGTGTGAAGGCTATCAGGTGCAACACTGCTTACTTACTCAGAAAGAGGGCAGTGATGAATGGACCTACTTCTACGATCACATTGAAGGCTTTGATTACCAATGGGGCGTTGACTACGAAATTTTGGTTCAGGTTCAAGAGGTCGATTTGGGGCTAGCTGATTTTTCTAATCAGCAATATACGTTGCTGGAGGTGATTACAGAGACGCAGCATGTGTCAAGTGATGCGTTCAACTACACCACCTATAAGCCCCATGAGCGCATTACTGAGAATGCAGACGGGCAATTTAGCCTGTTGGGCAACAAGGCGTTCACGTGTACTGATCAAAGCTGCGGCGCTCTAAGTTCGGCCATCGCACAAAAACAAGCAGCGCTGCTTTCGTTTCAACACAACACCGATCCAGCGGCCCCTTTGGTGCTCGACGCTGTGTTGTGCAGTGATGCAACAAATTCATTCGCATCATCTTGTTTGTAAATCGATAACGTAACTATTTACAACGCCGGGAGCCGATGGGCTGAAAGAGGCGGCTCAGAAGCATCGGTTGAATCGTTTAGCCCCACTCAGCTGGGGTAGATTCAAATCTATAAGATGTAATAGGTTTTTAACCGGTGATAAAAATAATATCAATCTGAATCGTAATTACGATAGCGGTAAAAAACTTACCTAAAGTTAAACAACTAGCAGTTACCGCAGGTGTATTTGTGCCTGTTATTATTTTTTTAGTGCTGTATCGCACCGATAGATGACTGTTGTGAAAGATTACAAAGACAAGCAGACGTCGAAATTGCGGGTAATTCTTCAATGATTGTTTTTATTACTCAACAAGTACACGAAGTACACGCGAAAAAACCAGAGTAGAAACTTCTTAAGTTATTGACAAGTGAAGAAATAATATTGAAGTAACAAGTGGGTTGTTTCTTTATTAAATAGAAAGATAAAGTTCTAATACGTTTTCGTATAGTGGTGATACCAGTAACTAAGAACGAATTACGTTTCCTAAAGGTCAGCTGTATCAGTGTTATTTGAATTTCAAGTCGTTAAGTATTACGAGAAATAAAAATAGCCAATACAACAAACTTGATCACCTTTATGGAAGAAATATTATGAACGTTCTAACTCTGCAAAATATCACTCCTAAAAAAACCATGCTCGCTGCCAGCGTTTCATCGGTTTTATTCTTAACAGCCTGTGGTTCAGAAAACCCGACATTGTCAGCGATTGAGACTGGTTTAAATAACGGCGAAGATGTTGGTGTGTCTATTTCAACTGATGATAACGGTAACATCGTTATCGGTGCATCGCCTTTGGGAGCTGGGTCGCAGCCCGCTGGTGGTGTATTCGCGATGAGCAACATCTTGGATGAGAACACCGTGGTTGCGTACGCGCGTAGCGATGACGGAACGCTATCGCTGGTTGGAGAATTTCCTACTGGTGGTCAAGGAGGGGATTTCGATGGGGCTGAAGGCCTCGATCCGTTAATTTCAGCTTACGCAATGATTAATACACCTGATAATGAATACTTGATGGCGGTTAATGCGGGCAGTAACACCATCACTGTTATGGCAATTAACGACGATATGAGTCTTGAAGTGGTTGATGTTGAAGATTCTGGTGGTGTCGGTCCTAATAGCCTTGCATACCATAACGGGGTTGTTTACGTCACGAACATCGATGCCGATGGCGAATTCCAGGGCGAACCCGATCAAGAAGGTTCAATTTATGGTTTCTCCTTCGATAATGGTGATTTAACACCTATCCCGGGTTCTTTAAGAGAGCTAGATAACCGACCAGCGGCTGTGCGTTTTACACCAGATGGTGAATACATCGCCATCACCAGTATCAACGCAGGATCGGCTGCATTGGCAAGCGGTAACGACGATTCAATCGTTGTCTTTGGCATTGATGAGAACGGTGCTCCAACAGCAGAAGCTACTGATGGTGCAACGTCAACTCCTCGTGGGAATGCTGAAGGTCGTAATCTTCCATCAGCAATTGGTTTTGAAATTGTTGATCGATCTAATGGTACGTTCGCCATTGTGACTGAAGCTCGTGAGTTCCGATCAGAAGGCGAGCCTCCTATATTCCCAGGATTACAAACCGGTTCTGTGTCTGTTTACCAGATAGGTGAAGGTGGCTCTTTAGCTGCTTCACAATTAGATTTACTGGCTGGCCAAACCGCCACAGTAGGTCAACGCACCGCTTGTTGGATTGTTATGTCACCTGATGGCGAATATTTCTGGGTGTCGAACGCATTAGATGCCTCTATTTCCTCCTATCGCTTCACCGATGACAGTGGCAATGTTGAGCTGGTACAAGAATTGGCCGCCATTGGTAACCAGCCAACCAGCGCAGATCCTGCTGTCGCTTTTGCTACCACCGATGGTTGGATTGATCTAGATATTTCCGATGATGGTGCTTACTTGTATCAGCTATTCGGCTTAGCTGGAGAAGTAGGTGTTTACGCAGTTGATGGTGGCAACTTAACGTTGGTGCAAACCGTCAGCGGCGATTTACCTGCACAAAACACTCAAGGCATTGTGTCCTTCTAATTTGGTCTTTAGCAATACAGATCACTAATTAACAAATCAATGGATACGAAAATGAAATTTAAAAGAAACCTTTTAAGCTTATCGATAACACTGTCTGTGTTGGGGCTGGCCGCTTGCGGCCAGGGCACCACAATTGAAAGCCTTACGGCTGATTTTGAAAATGGTGATGGGATAAATGTGCTTTTATCCTCTGACGATGACGGTAACATTGTTATTGGTTTTCCTGACAATGCGCCAATAAATGATGATGGTGATGCGGCGAGTGCAGGTTCAGGCGCAATCTATGCGCTGACTAACCAGCATGACCCTTCGCAGCAAATCTCAGCAGCTGAAGGTGCTGCTAGCGAACCTGAACGAGCGAATCAAGTGGCTGCATATTCTCGTGGCGAAGATGGGTCATTATCTCTGCTCGGTGTTTATGACACCGGCGGTGTAGGGGAAAATATTCGCAACAGTGGTGCGAATCCTTTAGCCTCACAAGATCCGCTGATCGTTTCAAAAGACCGTCGTTTTGTCTTTGCTGTGAACGCAGGTAGCGAGTCAATCAGTTCTTTTACTATAAATGATGACTACTCGTTATCGCCTGCAGACCTTAACGTCCCCACAGGCGGTGCTAGCAATGCGCAAAACCCGGTGTCGTTAACTCAATATGAAGATATTCTTTATGTTGTCAATACCGGTAATTTTGTCGATGAAAGTGGAAATGAATTAGCCGCGTTGCCATCAGACCGTAATCGAGTCAATGCCAGCATTATTGGTTTTCGCATTGGCGATGATGGATCGTTAACAGTAATCGAAGGCTCTGAATTAACCGGATACGGTGCCAATGCAGGGTCGATAGAATTTTCAGATACTGGCCGTGATCTCTATATTACTGAGCGACGCACTAACGACATTGTGCACATCCGTTTAGAAGATGGAGTTCCATTACGTTACGATTCCGGTGAGGTTAGAAGCACACGCATTCCAAGCATAACGGCGCAGCCATTTGGTACGGATTTATACCCCGTTGAAGGTGGATCTATCCTATTGGTGTCAGAGGGTAATAACGGTGCCGAAGGTTTAAGCGCCTTATCAACCTACCGCATTGAAGACAGCGGCGCGTTAACAGGTATCTCACTGAGTTCTGGTGTTGAAGGTGATCCTCTAGCTACAGGTCATACCTTCGGCTGTTGGGTAGAATTTGTAGAAACGCCAAACGGTGATTTTGCTTATGTCAGTAACACGCCAGATGGTGTTATCACCAGTTTTGCCGTAGGTGATGAGGGCGGTTTAACCCGCTTAGAAGCCTCCGCGGGTACCACGGACATTGCTGGGGACGACACTCAAAATGGGGTTGGGGTGTTGGATGCTGAAGTGGCCTATCCGTATCTCTATCAAGTGGTGAACAATGACGGCCGAATCGCTCAATTTGAGATTCAAGCTGACGGTTCGTTAGAGCGCATGCAAGAAGCTGAGATTGTAGATAACGATCTATTCTTACCGCGCATGTTTGTTGGTATCGCAGGCTTCTAGGTTAGAAAAGGTGGCTTTCTTCACAAGTAAGCTCTTGAAAACTCTTCCGCAACAGTGGTTCACTGGGGCGGAAGAGTGTTTGTTAAAACGCATCCTTTTACCCCTTTTTAGTTTGTTGTTGATTTCATGTGGACCTACGCTGGGTACTAGATCGATGACCGAAGTGTTACCGGTCATTACGGTGCCAGGCGCACCACTGCCATCGGCATTAAATCTTGCTTTGGGTGTGGCGGTGACACAACCTAGAATTGATTTAGGGTCTGGAGAATCTTTTGTCACCTCTGTTCGTGTCAGGAACATAACGTTAAATATTTTAGATGCATCAGACAATGATGCCATCGATGACGGTGCAATCGATAGCTTTGATTTCTTAACGGGGTTAACCGTATCGCTACGGGCCGAATTCAATGGAAGAACACAGGAGGTGTTGGTTGCTACCTTGCCAGATGGGGACGCACAATTTGGCAGCGCAGCACGAACCTTGGCTCTGACGGTGTTAAATTCTCAAAACGATGTATTGGATTTCATCTTGGCACCTGGTGGTTATGACGTGGTGCTTGGACTGGAAGGGCAATTTCCCGCTGACAACGTGTTGATATCGGGCAGTATTCGTTATCGTGTGGGGGTTGGGTTCGCAAATTAACGCTAAAAAAAAGACGGCCTAAAGGGGCCGTCTTTTTTATTATCGGTGTTAAAAAAACGAATTAACCAAATTGGTTCATCGTGTTGTCTTCACCTGAAGCTTTTAACGCCTGAGCGCCAGAGAAATACTCTTTGTGATCATCACCGATGTTAGAACCTGCCATGTCTTGGTGCTTAACACAGGCTAAACCGTTACGGATCTCACGGCGCTGTACTTCTCGAACGTAGGCCAACATACCCATATCACCGAAGTAATCTTGAGCCAAGGTGTCGGTAGACAAGGCCGCTGTATGGTAAGTCGGTAATGTAATTAAGTGATGGAATATGCCTGCGTGTTGCGAGGCATCACGTTGGAATGTTCTGATACGTTCATCGGCTTCAGCAGAAAGCTCGGTGTTATCGTACTGGATATCCATCAATTCTTCACGGTTGTAAGCAGAAACATCTTTACCCGCATCAGTCCAAGCGTCGAACACTTGTTGGCGGAAGTTTAATGTCCAGTTAAAAGATGGGCTGTTGTTGTAAACCAATTTAGCGTTCGGAATCACTTCACGAATGCGGTTAACCATGCCGCCAATCTGCTCAACGTGTGGCTTCTCAGTTTCGATCCATAATAAATCAGCGCCATTTTGCAATGACGTGATGCAATCTAAAACACAACGATCTTCCCCAGTGCCAGGTTTGAAGGCAAACAGACCGTTAGGTAAACGCTTGGCGCGAAACATCTTGTTATCACGAGGGATGATAACATCGCCTGAATTTAAACCAGAAGCGTCACTGACTTCTTCACCGTCGATAAAGTTTGTGTATAGATCGGCTAAATCGCCTTCTGATGCTGATACAGGGATCTTTTGTGTAAGACCTGCACCCAGTGAATCGGTTCGGGCAACAATAACACCATCTTCAACACCCATTTCTAGGAACGCATAACGTAGGGCGTTGATCTTGGCGATAAAATCTTCATGCGGTACAGTAACTTTGCCGTCTTGGTGGCCGCACTGTTTAACATCGGATACTTGATTCTCAATCTGTAAGCAGCAAGCGCCTGCTTCGATCATTTTCTTAGCCAGTAAATAAGTGGCTTCTTCGTTACCAAAACCGGCATCGATGTCAGCAATGATTGGCACAACGTGGGTTTGAAAATTATCGATCTTGTCGATCGTGGCTTTTTCAGCTACTTCATTGCCGCTTGCCCGTGCCGTATCTAAATCGGTGTACAAATGGCGCAGCTCACGCGCATCAGCCTGTTTTAAGAAGGTGTATAACTCTTCAATTAATGCAGGAACACTGGTCTTTTCATGGATAGACTGATCGGGCAGTGGACCGAATTCTGAACGTAGCGCTGCAACCATCCAGCCAGATAAATACAAGTAACGCCCTTTAGTCGACTCAAAATGCTTCTTAATACTGATCATTTTTTGTTGACCAATAAACCCATGCCAGCAGCCCAATGACTGTGTGTACTTTGATGGATCGTTGTCGTACTCAGCCATATCTTCACGCATGATTTTTGCGTTGTATTTGGCAATATCAAGCCCCGTTTTAAAACGGTTTTGAAGACGCATGCGCGCAACCGATTCAGGATCAATGGCTGACCACTGGTTACCGTTTGCTGAAATGATGTTGGTTGCGTCTGTAAGCGCTTGTTTATAAGTTGTCATGTACGGTTATGTCCTTTTT
>CALHNS010000072.1 GCA_938035125.1 uncultured Granulosicoccaceae bacterium
GGGTCTCACTCTGAATTAAGAGCGAGCTATGTGTTCACGTGCTCAGCTCTTTCAAAGCTAGACAGCTTCAATGTAGAATTTCTTAATGAGTGGACAGGATTTGAAACCTTATCGGCTCAGCTCATCGGGCCTGGTGGTCAATCGCTGCAAGAGCTTAGTTCTAGCAACACCCGTGTCGATCTAACCGCTGTTCAATAATGTTGAATGGCGACCTTAAAAACGCATTAAAAGGCGTTAGTGAGTGACAAACAACGAAAGCCCCGTCATCCAGATCAATGATCTGGAATTTAGGTGGAAAGCGAATACCCCGTTGGTGCTGAATATCCCAGAATTCAGCGTATCCGGCGGGGAGCGTTTATTCTTGCGCGGGCCATCGGGTTCTGGGAAAACAACCTTACTGAGTGTCATCGCCGCGGTGTTAGTTCCTCAATCAGGAACTGCGGTGGTTACAGGGGTTCCACTTCATACTTTGAAGGGCGGGCAAAAAGATCAGTTTCGTGTTGATCATATCGGGCTTGTGTTTCAGCAATTTAATTTACTGCCGTTTCTATCGGTTTTAGACAACGTGGTGTTGCCGTGTAAGTTCTCTAAAAAGCGAAGGGATACAATTCGCCAAATGGGTAGCACGGCAACCGATGAAGCAATGCGGTTATTAAAAGCCATGGAGCTACCACCCAATTTAACCAACCAGTCCGTTACTGAATTAAGCGTAGGACAGCAGCAACGCGTTGCTGTGGCTCGCGCATTAATAGGCCAACCAGAATTGATAATTGCTGATGAGCCTACATCGGCATTAGATACCGATACACGGCAAGCGTTTCTTGATTTACTGTTCGCAGAAGTTCAAGCGGCAAACAGCTCTTTGTTGTTTGTTAGTCATGATGTGGATCTTTCTCAGCGATTTGATCGCGCTGTGGATCTTAAAAGCATAAACCTAGCTGCGCAGGCTTTAACCGATGCCAACGCCTCTGATACTATGCGGGCTGCACCATGATTTCTTTAGCGTGGAACAGTATTCGCAACCGCTGGCCAACCGCTCTACTGGCGGTATTAGCCATTGCAATGAGCGTTGCGCTGATATTAACGGTTGAAAAAGTTCGCCGTGATGCACGCAATAGTTTTACGCAAACGGTATCGGGCACCGACTTAATCGTTGGGGCACGTAGTGGCGCAATTCAATTACTGCTTTATTCGGTTTTTAGAATTGGCAATGCCACAAACAACATCAGCTGGGAAAGTGTGCATGACATAAAAGAGCGCTCAGCCATCGATTGGGTTATACCGATATCGTTGGGTGATTCTCACGCAGGTTTTAGAGTACTGGGCACTAATCACGATTACTTTACTCACTATCGCTACGGCAACGATCAAGCATTGCAGCTGGCTAAAGGCGAACTCTTTGATGATGTGTTCGATGCGGTGCTAGGCAGTGAGGTTGCTGCTCAGCTGGGTTATCAAATAGATCAAAACATGGTGGTGGCTCACGGGACAGGGAATGTGGCTCTGGTTGAACACGAGCGCTCTCCTTTTCGAGTTAGCGGCATATTAAAGCCTACTGGCACCCCAGTTGATAAAGCCGTGCACGTCAGCTTAGAAGGCATCGAAGCGATGCACTTAGATTGGCGTAATGGGGCCACGGTAAGAGGTGAAGGCACCAGCGCTGAAGAAATTCGAACTATGGAGCTGAAACCCACGGCGGTTACCGCGCTTTTGGTGGGATTAAATTCTCGAACGGCTGTTTTTCGTGAACAACGCGCCATCAACACCTATCGAGAGGAGCCATTACTGGCAGTCCTTCCTGGTGTGGCCTTACAGGAGCTGTGGAGCCTGATCGGGGTGGCAGAAAAAGCGCTTTTCATCATCTCTTTATGCGTAGTGTTCGCAGGACTCGTTAATTTAGTGTCGGTCTTGTTGGCCGGATTAAACGAAAGACGCAGGGAAATGGCCGTATTACGTTCCACAGGCGCACGACCTGTGCACGTATTTTTGCTGTTGTGTATCGAATCTACCGTGCTTACCTTAGGTGGTATTATTTTGGGCCTAGCGTTGCATTACCTACTTGTGGGAGCTGGGGCCGTATTTTTACGGGAACGTTTCGGCCTGAGCATAGGTCTTACGTTGCCAGATAAGACTGATTTAATGATTTTGGCCGCTATAGCGATAGCGGGCCTGGTGGCAGGCATGTTGCCTGCGTTACAAGCCTATAGGAAGTCGCTAAGCGACGGCCTATCTCAGCGCTTGTAATGGGATAGAAAAATAGAGCAGGACTTATGAAAACACGTATCGCATTAGTCACAGCGGTAGCCGTAACAGGCTTACTATTTTCAATTAACAGCTACCCTGCGTGGTGGCCCTTCTCCGACGACGATGAAGCGACAGAATCAAGCGAAGACGTTGCTGAAGTTTCTTGGGACGATTTAATACCGGCTGATTTTATTCAGCCAGAAAATCCGTACATGACCATGACGCAGCAACAGATCGATAAGCTCATGGACGGCAGCGAAGAATCTAATGCTGAAATTGAACGGATAGAAGCAGAATTCAACTACGCGCCCGTGGTGCCTGAGTTAGATGGCAAGCGAGTGAGAATTCCTGCGTACATCACACCGCTTGAATACAGCAATTCATCAGCAATAAGAGAATTTCTACTGGTCCCTTATGTAGGTGCTTGCATTCACACACCACCGCCTCCGTCGAATCAAATTGTTTATGTAAAGGCTGAAGAAGCGGTGGAGCTAGGCAATATGTACGACCCAATATGGGCCACCGGAGTCATTCGTACTGAAACCGTTGAGAGCGAATTAGCCGACACGGGCTATCGCCTTGAACTGGAAAAAGTACAACCTTACACTCAGTAATTTAATTGCACTTTGATCGGGTTACCACACGCTGACCCGATCTTTGAGTGAAAGCTGGATAACCCGTGTGGGCTTCGGCAGGGTTTAACCATGAGGCAAATTCTTTTAGCAAGAATTTGGTGACCGATCGTAGCGGTAAGTCATCCGGGTTCTCAATGGGCATCCAACGTAAGTCTAATAATTCATCGGTTTGCTTAAGCTGTTTATCATCAAACCCTGCAACATCAATTGCATTGCACACAAAAAATCGAGCATGAAAACGCATCGGTTGATCCGCAGGTGTCGTAGCGCGAGCAAAGTATTTCAGTACCGATAAATCCGCACTGACCCCACGCTGCGCTAATGCTTGCCAAGAATCATCGTTAACTGAACCCGGGTGCCCTGTTTGGGTGATTGATACACCCGTTTCTTCAAAGGTTTCACGCACCGCGGCCATAGCAATGGTTTGAGCACGCGCCTGAGAATTCCCAACAGCCATATGCGTTGCAAAGGACTTATCCAACCCGCTTGCAGGCTTTGCACGCGCATCAACTGGGTCCACAGCGCCACCTGGAAATACGTATACATCAGGCATGAAACGCGACTTACTGGGTCGACGCCCTACTAACACCTCATAACGATCTGCATTCATACGGTACAACAACAAACTGGCCGCATCGCGTGGCTTTATCGCACTCACGCCACTTTCCCATCAGTTTGCGCACCCATTTCCACACCGCTTTGCACTGCTAACAATAAGTTTTCAGCCTCTTTAGCCGCATGCATAACACTGGCCTCTTTAACTGGTCCAAACCCTCGAATGGAATCAGGCAATGTTAAGAGCGCACTTGCAACATGCCAATACGCATCATCGTTTCGATAATGTTCAGTAACCACTTTTATATGCTGCTCATAATCTTTTATTAACGACATTTCCATGCGACGCTCAGCGGTGTAGCCCAACACATTAAAAGGTGTACCTCGAAGCACTTTTAATTTTGCTAGTGCACCAAAGGCTTTAAATATCCAGGAGCCATATTCTTTCTTTATAGGCCGCCCGGTGCTTTCACTAATTGAACTGATTAGCGGTGGTGCCAAATGAACACTTAATGTGTAGTCCCCTTCAAATTGTTCGGCGACTTTTTCATGAAACGCACCATCTGAATACAACCTGGCCACTTCATATTCATCTTTATAGGCCATGAGTTTAAATAACCCATTCGCAGCTGCCCGAGACAGATGCATGCGAGGAGATGAATCGGTATTGATTAAAGGTTGCAAGCTTGTTTGGTAGCGCTTGGCGTATCGTGCATTTTGATAAACAGATAAAAATTCAGAGTGATGCGCGATAAGCTCTTCCAAAGTTTTTTCTACAGGCTTAACCGCCTTGTTCTTGGGCAAGGCTACTTTTTTAGCCGGCGCCAACTTCACTGGGTCGTGAACCCATAATCGCCCTAAAGCAAACGCGCGCCGATTAAAGTCAACCGCCACATCATTAAGCACTATGGCTTTATCGATGGCATCAAAACTTAACGGTAAGTATCCCAACTGCCACGTTACACCCAATAGAAATAAGTTAGAACCAATGCTGTCACCTAACCACTGACGAGCGTAGGATGTGGCGTTCATGAAATGCACAGAATCTGGATTGGCTGACGATAAAATGCGTGAATGCATGTCGTCTGTGGGAAGGGTTAGATCTCGAATGGTGGTGAAATCGCTGGGCATCATTTCATGCGTGTTGATTACCGCATTTGCCGCACCGTTTTTCAACGCTGATAAAATGGGATTACTGGCACTGACGATTAAATCCCCACCAATCAGTAAATCAGCCGTACCCGGTGCAATTCTGATGGCCGTAATATCTTCTGGTTTTGGTGCTAGCTTTACATGGGATACCACCGAGCCGCCCTTTTGCGCTAATCCGGCCATGTCGATAATGCCGCACCCTAAACCGTCTATATGCGCCGCCATGCCTATCAACGCTGCAATGGTTACGATGCCTGTTCCTCCTACACCCGTTACCATTAACGCGTAAGGCTCTGTTAATGGCTTTAGCTTAGGCGGAGCGATATCAGGCAATTCAACGTTATTGGTAACCGGTTTTTTAAGCGCGCCACCAGAAACGGTAACAAAACTGGGGCAGAAGCCTCGTACACAAGAGAAATCTTTATTACACGCTGATTGATCGATTTGACGTTTACGCCCAAATTCAGTTTCAAGTGGGGCAATGGCCACACAGTTCGACTGCACCCCGCAATCACCGCAACCTTCACACACCGCATCGTTAATCATGATGCGCGTTGCAGGATCTGGGTGCAGACCACGTTTACGTCGCCTGCGTTTTTCAGCAGCGCACGTTTGATCGTATACCAACACGCTAACCCCAGGCACTTTTGCCAATCGGCGTTGCACACTTTGCAGCTCTGATCGATCAGTAATTTGCACACCTTTAGGGAGCGACAACGATTCATGCCGCGTAACATCGTCTGTAACAAATTCGATTCGATTGACGCCCATACCTGACACTTCGTTCACCATCGTTTGAACGTCCATCCCACCTTCGTGCGCTTGGCCACCAGTCATAGCAACGGCATCGTTGTATAGCAATTTGTATGTGATGTTTGTATCGGTTGCAACAGCTGCACGAATGGCCATTAACCCAGAGTGGTTATAAGTGCCATCGCCTAGGTTTTGAAACACGTGCGGGCGGGTTGAGAATTTCGATTCCCCAATCCAATTAGCGCCTTCACCGCCCATGTGGGTATACCCTTCCACGTTGCGATCGATAAATTGCACCATGTAATGACAACCAATGCCTGCGTAACCGCGAGAACCATCGGGTATTACCGTGCTGGAATTGTGGGGGCAACCTGCACAGAACGTAGGCTTTCGCATTACAGACAAGGCGCTGCGTTCTGCTAACAACGTTTGCTGCAATTCAGCAGAGCGCGCTACTAATGCATCATTTTGAATGAATTTTGCGGCGTGCTGACCAATACCCACAGCAATTTGGATCGGATTCAAAGCCGCTTCTGATTGAAACAAGACTTCGTTGTCTAAATTCTCTTTACCAATAACCACGGGGGCATTGGCGCTACCGTAAAGTAGAGATTTTATTTGCGATTCGATTAACGCACGTTTTTCTTCCACAACGATAATCAAATCTAAGCCTTCAGAAAATTCTTTTATCCCTTCAGGCTCTAACGGCCAAGACAAACCCACTTTGTATAAACTGATTCCTAGTTCATTAGCAAGCGCCTCATCAATACCTAATTCTTCGAAGGCCTGCAGCGTATCTAGATAAGATTTTCCCGTACTAACCACGCCAATTGAGCGATGCTTCCCACCCGACCAAATCATTTTATTCAAAGCATTCGCTTTAGCGTATGCGGTTACCGCGCGCAATTTGTGCTGATGCAATCGCGCCTCTTGCACCGGCGGTGGATCATTGGTGCGAATGTTTAACCCTTCCTCGGGCAAACCACTTTTATCCGGTGTTTCAAAAGTAAAGTCATCAAGTGATGAATGAATGGATGCCGTGGATTCAATATTATCTTTTACCGCTTTAAGCCCACACCAAACACCTGCAAAACGCGACAGCGCCCAACCGTGTAAACCGTATTCGATGATTTCAGAGACGTTAACCGGATTTAAAATCGGAATCATCGCATCGACCAACGCAAACTCACTTTGATGCGCTGTGGTGGAGCTTTCGCAGGTATGGTCATCGCCCATTAACACTAAAACGCCACCATGAGCCGAACTTCCGGCTAAGTTCGCATGACGAAACACATCACCCGAGCGATCAACGCCAGGTCCTTTCCCGTACCAGATACCGAACACACCATCGTATTTTCCATCACCACGAAGTTCTGCTTGTTGTGATCCCCACAGCGCAGTTGCGGCTAAGTCTTCATTTAATGCAGGCTCGAACACAATCGCGTGTTCGCTGAGCTGCTCGGCTGCACGGGGAAACTGTTGATCTAATCCACCCAGTGGTGAACCACGATAACCTGTGACATAGCCTGCTGTATTCAGACCATTACGTTTATCCAGCTCATGTTGCATCAAACACAATCGAACCAATGCTTGAGTGCCTGAGAGGAATACGCGCGATTGATTTAAATCGAATTTATCGCTCAGTGTTATCTTGTCAGGATGCATAGACGTAGTCTCTTTATAAAGCTTTTCGAAACGTAAGGTTCCAGCGAAATTCACCCCATATTGGGTCTTGATTGAGCTTTAACTTTCGCACACCATGATAATAAAGCCTTGCTGGCCCGCCGAACACCACCACATCTCCATCGCTTAAATCTACAGGTTTCGCAATGCCTTGCCGTTCAAGTCCTAAAACAAAGAACCGCGCTGGGATGCCTAAGGATACCGATACGATGGGCTGCTTAAAGTCTTTCTCGTTGCGATCTTGGTGGGCCCCCATTTGAACACCCGGTGCGTAGCGGTTTATAAGACAAGCATCGGGCTCAAATTCGCCAAACCCTGCGGCATACGCTGCGCGCATCGCCAGCGTTTTCAGTGCATTGGGCATGGGGGGCCAGTGTTGATTAGTTAATGGATCAATCTCGTCGTAGCGATAGCCACGACTGTCAGATACCCAACCCACTTGACCGCAATTGGTCATGGCCACTTGAATTTTTTGACCACGACGCGTGCTCATTTGCCTAACAGGCGATTGATCACACACGGCCTTGATATGCGGAGCCAGTTGCTTCGAGCTGGCAAAGTTCGGCAGAAAAGTCATACCCGGCACGATAGTGACCGGATCGGTGAACAACGATTGGGTTTCTGCCACAGTGCACCTCAATTCGTAAAGATGAGTGCACTTTATAAAAAAACGAGTGAAGAGCTTAGGCGGCTCGTCGAGTCTCGCTAGGTTGTTCTAGTGCATCCAGCATTTTTTGTGTAACCAGAACCACATGTGATTCGGTTACTTGAAAACGTCGTGCATCTTCCACGGCGTCGTATCCTATGACCATACCATCTGGAACCACACAATTTCTATCTAACACCACTCGGCGTAAACTGCAGTCGTTCCCGATAACACAATCGGGCAACACCACGCTTTCTAGAATATGGGTTTTCTGCATGGCCGTTACACCTGTACACAACACAGAATTTTTTACTAAGGCACCAGAAATAATGCAACCTTCGCACACCAAGGCGTTTACAGCCGCCCCGCAGATTTCTGATGAATCGTATACAAATTTTGCTGGTGGCGCGCTTTTCGACAAAGTGCGAATAGGCCAATCCTGATCGTACAGCTCAAGCTTAGGTTCAGCACCAATTAAATCTAAGTTAGCTTTCCAAAACGACTCTAAAGTACCCACATCACGCCAGTAATCTGATACAACATTGTGTTCGCTGAACGAATAAGCCATCACACGATGATTTTTTATTAACGAAGGAATAATATCGTTACCAAAATCATCACCTAAATTATTGTCTTCTTTAGCGCCTAATATACGATACAAATACTGGGCGTTAAAAACGTATACACCCATGGATGATAAACACTGATCCGGTTTACCCGGAATCGATTCAGGTTCGTTTGGTTTTTCACTAAATCGAGTAACACGACCGGTATCATCAATACTCAGTACACCGAAACTTTTTCCATCTTCTAAGGGTGTTTCAATCGCACTGATTGTCATGTCTGCATCGCTTCTCACGTGATGCTCAATTAACGGGGCGTAATCCATTTTATAAATGTGGTCCCCCGCTAATACCAACACATATTCAGGGTTGTGCTTTTTTACAATATCTAAATTTTTGTATATTGCATCGGCGGTACCGGTATACCAGTTCGATTCGTTACCGCGCTGTTGTGCCGGCAGTAATTCAAACATGGGGGTACCATCTGCGGCCGTCATATCCCAGCCTTGCAACACATGCTGGTTTAAAGAGTGCGATTGATACTGAGTCAGAATGCCTACGCGGCCTACGTTCGAATTAAGACAATTCGATAGCGCAAAATCAATCAAACGATATTTACCACCAAACGGTACGGCAGGTTTCGCTCGACTGTCAGTCAGTGCGTGCAATCGGGAACCTCTACCACCCGCCAACACCAACGCCATTGTTCTTCTGGCGAGAGTTTGTGCGTTTATTAGGGTCGTAACGGACATCAATGCACCTGCTATTTACTCGTCTTTCAAATAGTGTCGCGTGCCCCCAATCCAGGTCTGCGCCACCTCCATGTTTTTTAGATCCGAAACTGTGAGCGGGTTCTCATGTAACACCACAAAATCTGCCAGTTTCCCAACCTCAAGCGAGCCGATCTGATCTTCTTGAAACGCCTGCCAAGCGGCATTTATCGTCACCGCCTTCAGTGCTTCCAACCGTTCAATACGCTCAGAAGCCCCCAAAACCAGACCAGAGCGTGTTTCGCGCTCACTTGCAGCCCACATCAGAAATAAACTGTTTGCAGGCGTTACTGGTGTATCGGCGTGAATGGAAAAACGTAAACCCTTTTTTGCCGTTGATGCGGCAGGGCTTAAGCCGCTTGCGCGCTGCAGGCCTAAGGTTCTTAGGTGCCATTCACCCCAGAAAAAAGTGTGAGTTGTGAAGAAGCTCGGCGTTAAACTAATGCTCTCTAATTGTTCTATTTGATCAATACGCAGCAGTTGTGCGTGCACCAAAATATGACGAGCATCGGGCCGAGGATCTATCGCTTGCGCCGATGTGACTGCAGTAATGATTTGATCAATTGCAGCATCACCGTTTCCATGCAACGCGATTTGAAAACCAAGACGGTGATAATTCAGCACCAGTTCGTTTAATTTTTCCTGGGAGAAGATGGGCACCCCTCGATTGTCACCACCAAAGGCTTGCACCAAATACGGTTCAGTGACTAACGCGGTTAACCCTTGCGGACTGCCATCCACAATAATTTTTATGGTTGTGTTCTTGGGGAGCTTGTTTACTTTTTTGCTGTTGAGCTTATCGTGCGCTAGCCAAGTGTTCACGCGCTGCGGAACGATACCAATCGCGTGTAGAAAATTCAGTAATCTTTGCATACCAATGGATGCAAAACCATTTTGTATCGTGGTATGACCTGTTGATAAATATTCATCGCGAGCTTGGGTCACGATACTGAATACATCGCGCCATTTCATTTGTTTTAATAGCCGAGTCATGGATGGCGCCGCTTTCTCTGCAAGCAGCCCATTAAGCTTGCCACTCAAATCACGACCACGCGCACCGCCTTTAACTTCAGGCGTACTTTCATCGATGTTTAATCGCTCTAGTGCAACCGAGTTTGCAACACCTAAATGACCAGAGCTATGCCATAGGTAAACGGGGTAACCGCCACTTATCGCATCCAGTTCTTGTCTCGTGGGATGAACCGGATGACTGAATGCTGTGTTGTCGTAATTGAAGCCCAAAATAAACGGTGGTTTTTTACCCGGCTTTTTGTTTGGAATGGCTTTAGCGATGGCCGCAATAACCGCCTCTTTAGAACTACCCGGCCCAATCGGTGGCGGCGCTATATTGACACTTACTGCTGATAATCCTGAGACGGGAAAATGACTGTGTGCATCAACAAAACCTGGCACCACTGTTTTACCGTTTAAATCCACTACCTCAACCGATTTCGACGCTTTTTCCAGCACACTGGCTTCGTCACCTACGGCAATTATTCGCCCTTTTCGAACCAACATCGCCGAGGCAGAGGGCTGATTGTGGTTTAGTGTTAAAAGTTGTCCATTTATGAACGCACGTTCATCATCTGAGCATGCCAGCGGCGATAGAATCACCATTGCAGCTAACGTCAGCAAAAACAACCATCCAAAGATTTTTTTGCGCGGTTTAATACTGAGGTTTACTGATTTCAAGGACGGAAGGTGAATTTCATGTTCGACGGTGGATCTAAGTGTAGTCTGGCAACTACTCCATTGGTTCAGTCGATTAGTGCACGATTTGGTCGAAACCAAATCACAAAATGTATAAGTTAGACACTGCCGCAGCGTTTCCCTTTTTCGGAAAATGCTGCCCTGTTCTCAGCCATGCGCAATGCGCCCCGTATACTAAATGCCTATGCCAAACATTGGATCATCAATTCGCATTCGTTGCCAGCGCGCTATTGCGCTCTGCGTATCGCTGTTCATGTTGCTTTCTCACAGCACAGTCGTGCTAGCGCAAGGCATCCCGGATATCGAAGCGCCGCTAGTTGAATTAGAGTTTGTGGATGAATCCACAGCCGATGTTACTCAGGTTTTTACAGTACAAGCATTTGATGACATTGGCCTAGGCGATGTTTCATTGCACCACCGCCGCGCTGGTGAAAATGCTTTTACTAAGTCCATCATGCAACCTGTGGGTGACACCGGTTATTTCAGTATCGCCATAGACACAGACCCCAGCGATCTAAGATCATTTGAATATTATGCCCAGGCCTTAGACTTAAACGGTAATCGAACAGTCAGTGGCTTCGCATTTGATCCGTTCGTGCGCAACATAGTCCAAGCAAGCGAATCCACTTTTGCCTCTGTTGATTCTGTCGAACCCTCAGCCGTGCCATCAGACGCGCCTGCTTCGGATATCGCCAGTGCAAGCGTACAAACAGAAAATCCTATTGAACAACCCGCACCCAGAAACAACTCGAACCGGCGCTGGCTGTATGCCGTGTTAGGTGTGTTAGCTGTGGGTGCTGTAGCCTCCCAATTGGGTGGAAGCGGTGGTTCCTCGGATGGCAGCACAATCCCAGGTGATGACTCACTTGTGCCACTCACCGTGACTATTGGAGACCCATTACCATGAGCCAACGAAACCACATTGACCGCGCCATACCGGCTCTTGGTTTAGTCGCGTTGTTATCGGCTTGCCAACCTATCAACTCAGGTGCAATCGATTTAGACGATAACGGTTTAAGCATCACGGCTCCATCTGTTGTCGCGTTAGCGCGCAACGTAAACAGAGACGCCTTGAGCCCATTCGTGCAATTGAACGATGGCACGATAATCCCGATGAACCCGAACGGTGAAAGCTGGACAGGTCAAGTGCTGGTAGTTCCGAATACTACCTATCGCATAACCATTGAATGGCGCGAAGCATTACCTCAAGGTGATCTTGCACTGGCTACATTAAACCGAGATGTATTCGTTGGACCTGACGGTGAAGTGGTACAAAATTTAGTTTCAGCTGACTACAACACCAATTTGGATACCGACGTAGATGGCTTCACCAATTTAGAAGAACGTGAAAACAACAGCGACCCATTCAGCAGCGCCAGTATCCCTACGGATGAAACTGGTATACCAGCTCAATCGCCAACTCCTGCGCCCGCGCCTGAACCCACCCCTACTCCAGAAACAGAAACAGAAACAGAAACAGAACCTACTCCAGTTCAAATACCGATGCCGGTTCCCATTCCCGCGCCAGTTGAACCCGCAACAGAAAACCCAGAACCAGAAGCACCACAGGCTCCAGAGCCTGAGCCTACTGTTCCTGAGCCTGAACCCACACCTCCTGCTCCAGAACCTCCTGCTCCTGCTCCAGAACCCGAACCTATGCCTGAACCAGTGCCTCCTGCGGAGGAAGAGGAGGAGGAAGAAGAGGAAGACACGGTTAGCCCAGCAACAGTGGTTATACCGCGCATTTTGCCCGCTAATGCACCTACCATTGATGGCTTGGGTCTGGCTGAGCTTGCCGCTGATGGTTCGTTAATCGGCGAATGGGCAGACGCTGTTCAGTTTGATAACAATGGTGTTGCTTTAGGCATTAACAACCTAATGATTGATACTGGCACAACCAACGAAAGCGACGGCGCTCCACATCGACGTTGGGCAGCTATGCACGATGGAACACGCATGTACGTCTTAGTGTTGGTTGACGACATTGGCTTGCGCTTTTTTGATTCAGGTGATCAAGTATGGCAAGACGATGCGTTAGAACTATTCATCGATGGTGACAACGGCAAGCTTCAAACTTGGGGCGACAACGATGACTTCCAATTTCTCATTGCCATGCTTACCGATGACGGCGATGCAAATTTAAGCTCCGAAAGTGGCGGAAGGTTTTTAAGAGGCCGTCAATCTTCTATGAGCTCCATCGATTTAGAATTTGCAACAGGGCCTGGCATTGGTCCAGATGGCATCCGGTTCAGCCGCTTTGAACAAGATGTGTACGAATTGTCTTTTAATATCGCAGCAGCCGGTATCACTGTGGGTGAACCGTTTGGTTTTGAGCTGCAAGTTGATGATGATGACAATGACGGTGAACGCGATGCTAAATGGGGTTGGTTTCACCCCTCACGCAATGGCAGCGATACTGACACCACGTTTCAAAATCCTTCCGTTATGGGAACTGTCGAACTCGCAGAATAAGCCCCTATCTTCAATCAATCACCGCTACTGGTTACTGGCCGTAGCGGTGATAAGCGCTTGAATAGATCGTTTGCCTGAACTTTCTGCAAGTATCCTTGCGCTAATTCCATTGTTATCACGCTTGTGTGGGTTAGCACCAGCACGCATGAGAGAATCCACTAAGCGCGATTTTCCCTGTGCAACCGCTGCGATAATGGCCGTTCGCCCCAAATCATCGGCACGATCAATCTCTGCTCCTGCGTTAAGCAGCTGCAACACTAAATGCTGATAACCTTTTTTCGATGCTTCAATAATGGGGTAACTGCCCATCATCGAACGTTGATTAACATCCGCCCCGGAATCGATTAAATATTTGGCAACTACCGGCTGGCTGGCAGTTATTGACGCCACTAACGCAGTTTCCCCTGAAGGCGATCGGGCATTTACATCCATGCCAGCTTCGATCAGCGTGTTCACCAAACTAACCAAATTTTCTGAAACACCATTTTCAATAACATCTACCAAAAGGCCTTCGTTCAATTCATTTTTCAAAGACTTTTCACGTATCAATTCACTAACAATAGCGTTACACCCAGCGAAAACAGCTTGTTTAAAATACGATGGTTTCCGATCATTAGGGCCAATAACATCAACCTCAGAGTGTTCATCCAGTAAGCCCTGAACTTCAGAATCGTTACAAGATTGGATAGCATGGGTTAATCGCGCATCAAATGCCTTTTCGTATATCGCTGTATTTTCTACAAATTGTGTGAGTACCGCAGAACACTGTGGCTTTGATCGATGTAAATTAATCGGCTTACCCTCAATCAATCCATCGGCTGGAAACTCATTTTCATTGGTTAATATAGAGCGCAATCGAGGACCTTGGCAATCATTGGCAGCTAATCGAAGTGTTGTGTATAACTCGCGTAACCGTTTTTTCGACGTTGTACCCGTTACCGCCTCTGTAGCCGATTCGGTATGACCTGCAAACTTAGGATTCAACCGTGCGCTCACCATCAACTCATAACGCTCACCACCCAACCGGGCATCTGTGTCTTTGGCATGATCAAGCGCGCTTTTATCCTGGTAGTCGGTTCGAAGCACGGAAGCACCTCGGCTTAGTAAAATAGTGGCAGCCTCAGCTCGATTACTGGTGATCGCCACCATCAACGGAGTTCGCCTGTCGCTGTTCACACCTAAGTGATCAATATCGGCGCCCGCATCAATCAAGATTTTCACAGCCGCTGAGTTTCCAACTCGGGCGGCCAACATCAACGGGGTGTTTCCGTTCACGACAGAATTCACATCTGCCTCAGCACTGATGGCATTGTTTATTTGCGCTATGTCATTATTCGCAATTGCCTTCATTAACTTACTTTCATGGGTAGATGGTAAGTGGTTGCAGGTAGGGCGAAGTTTTTCTAGCACCGCAGGCGGTAATGAATCACTGGTACAGCGCCAACTGAAGAATCCACTGTTCGCCGATGCTGTGGGGGTGAACACCATATCGGCTTTGCCAATTTCCTCGTCAAAGTCCACCCTCAGCACGCCACCTCGGTTGAGCGCTATGCGCTTCACACTGGTGCCAAAAATTGAATCAGGTGCCGCAAGGGATGCATCGGCGTTGCTGTGCGGCATGGTGCCGTTCTGCAGGTAGTAATCCGCCACACGCAGCTTCAGAGGGGCTGTTAGGGCAAAGGCCTCTGAGAGCAGCGCAGCCTCAATGAACTGGTTTCTGGTGGTGTAGGTGTGAAATGCACCTGCACAAGTACCCGCCATGGCTATCAAAATTATGAGTATCTTCACGTCGCTGTTCTTTTTTTTGTGGCGTATTCGTGTTTGTTCTAAGCCCTAGCGGCCGAGCAGCCGAACCACTAAATGGGAGGGCTTGGCAAAACCGTCAAGCGCCCCCAACTTTACCTGTCATATACTCAATTCCGTGAACAACCTATACCTCCGGAGCGCCACCCCACGATGAATAAGCCGTCGCATCACGAATCGTTCGAATATCGAGAATCTGCCCATATCAAGTCGCTCGACATTCATGTGAACGAATTCCGCCACAAAGTGACCGGTACTCCGCACTTTCACCTGGCAACCGATAACACTGAGAACGCGTTTTTAGTGGGCCTGCGCACTATTCCTACCGATTCAACCGGCGTTGCTCATATTCTCGAACACACGGTTTTGTGTGGCAGTGAACGCTACCCTGTGCGAGACCCGTTCTTTATGATGATTCGGCGTTCACTGAATACCTTCATGAATGCTTTCACCTCCAGCGACTGGACGGCCTACCCGTTCGCCAGCCAAAACCGTAAAGACTATTTCAACCTTCTGGATGTGTACCTCGATGCGGTGTTCTTCTCTCGCATTGATGAATTAGACTTCATGCAAGAAGGTCATCGATTGGAATTTGAAAAAGCCGATGACCCTTCAAGCGACCTAACCTTTAAAGGTGTTGTGTTTAATGAGATGAAGGGCGCGATGAGTTCCCCCACCAGTGTGCTTTGGCAAACCATGAGTAAGCACCTGTTTCCAAATAACACCTATCACTACAACAGCGGCGGTGAACCAGAAGCTATCCCTGATCTCACTTATCAGGAATTAGTGGATTTTTATAAAACGCACTACCACCCCTCCAATGCCGTGCTCATGACCTTTGGCGATATTCCAGCAGAAGAATTACAAGAACGTTTCGACACCTTGGCACTGAAGCGTTTTGAGCCGCTTGATCGAACTATCAGTGTGCAACCCACCTTACGCATGCACTCGCCCATTCGCGTAGAAGAGGCTTACGCCACTTCTGAAGAAAACCTGGATAACAAAACTCATATTGTATTGGGATGGGTGTTGGGTGAATCGGTAGACTTAGACGCACGCCTTGAAGCGCATTTGTTATCCAGTGTGTTACTCGACAACAGCGCTTCACCTCTTTTAAAGGCGTTGGAACAAACCGATTTGGGTACCGCTCCCTCACCCTTGTGTGGCGTTGAAGACAGCATGCGCGACATGGTGTTTGTGTGCGGCCTAGATGGCTCTGAAACCGATAACAGCACCGCCGCCGAAGCGCTCATTCTTTCTGTTCTGAATGAGATTGCTAAAAACGGTGTGCCAGCGGAGCAAATCGAATCTATTCTTCACCAATTAGAATTGAGCCAACGGGAAATTCGTGGTGATGGCATGCCGTTCGGGTTGCAACTGCTCATGGGCGGATTAACCGCTGCTATGCAACGCGGGGATACCCTGGCCTCAATGGATTTAGACCCTGCCTTGGAACGATTACGAAAGAAAACAGAAAATCCGCAGTTCATTCAAGAGTTAGTAAAAAGCCTCTTATTAGATAACCCACATAGAGTGCGCTTAACGCTAAGGCCCGACAATGACATCAGTGAGCGACGTAATGCGGCAGAAGCGCTAAGGCTACGCAACACTCAATCGTCTTTAAGCGAGAGCGACGCTAAACATATTGTTGATATGGCAAAAAAACTTGCCGAACGACAGGCTCAGGAAGATGATCCTGAGATTCTTCCGAAAGTAGGTTTATCCGATGTACCCGATGACATCGCGATTCCTGTTAGCAGCACATCAACAGTGGGCGGCACCAAAGCACACCATTTCAATGCGGGCACCAACGGGTTAGTTTATCCACAGCTCACCATAGAGATGCCGCAGCTAGATGAAGACTTAATGTCAGTGTTGCCATTGTATTCCAGCTTTTTAACTGAACTAGGTTCAGGCGGCCGAGATTATTTAGAGACTCAAAACCGTCAAGCTGCAATTGCAGGCGGTTTGAGCAGTTTTGTTTTGAAGCGAAGCGCTGCTGATGATGAACAATCGGTTTCTGCGTATTTCGGATTACGAGGCAAAGCGTTGCAACGCAACGATGCGGCTTTAATTGAACTGATGTCAGAAACAATGAATTCTGTTGATTTTTCAGAAACTGCGCGTATCCGGGAACTTGTGGCACAAACTCGAGTAGGACGTGAGCAACGCATAACAGGAAGTGGTCATTCACTTGCGATGATGGCAGCGTCCAGCGAAATCAGCCCAATTGCTAGGCTGTCCCATCGGCTAGGTGGTCTTGCCAGTATTCAAAGCATCAAAGCATTAGACGACAGTTTGGATAACCCTGATGCGTTAAACAAATTGGTTGAACAATTTCGAGCCATTCACGCAAGCCTTGGCACAGCACCAAAGCACTTTATGTGGGTAACCGAAGCCGAAGCGTCTGAGGCAATAGGACAAGCCTTCGCCAAGCACTTCCCTGCTGATAGCACAGCTTCCGATTTCACAGCCTTTACCCTACCAAGCACGCGTTCGCATGTTAAGCAGTTGTGGACAACCAGCACCGAGGTTAATTTCTGTGCAAAGGCTTATAGCACCGTACCGTCTGCACACGAAGATGCAGCAGCGCTTGCGATTCTAGGGCCGTTTCTTAGAAATGGATTTTTACATCGTGCGATTCGAGAAACTGGAGGGGCTTATGGCGGCGGCGCTTCACAAGATTCAGACAGCGCTTCATTCCGGTTCTATTCTTACCGCGATCCGCGCTTAGTCGATACGTTAAGCGACTTCGATGCATCCATTGCGTGGTTACTTGACACTAAGCACGATGATCGCGCCTTAGAAGAAGCCATTTTAAATGTGGTTAGCAGCATTGATAAACCAGGATCTCCTGCTGGGGAAGCTAGAAGCGCTTATCAAGCTGAATTATTTGGTCGCACGGCAGAACGGCGCCGAGAATTCCGATCGCGCATTCTGAATGTTACTTTGGCTGATTTACAGCGTGTGGGTGATACATATCTTCGCACCGATGAGTGCAGCATTGGCGTGATATCCAGCGATAACACGGCAAATTCAAGTGAAGTGGCTGGATTAGAGCTGGATCGGTTTTCGGTGTAATTCACCGACAACACTTTTGGATTCTTCAATGAAAAAAACCCAGTCGATGATGAAAATCGACTGGGTTTTTAGGTTTTCGCAACTGCAAATGGTTGACTTGATTTAGGTTTCTACATCTCCACTCGCATTCGCAGGCTCGGCAGGTGTGGCTGCCTCGGATTGATCTCCGTCCTGGATTCGCTGATAAATCTCTTCCCGGTGAACACTGACATCCGATGGAGCCGTGATACCAATTCTTACCTGCTTGCCCTTCACACTGAGTACGGTGATCGTGACTTCATCACCAATTACGATGGACTCATCCGTCCGTCGGCTTAATATAAGCACCTGTATATTCCTCTTTGGTTACATCTTTTCCGCGATTCAAACGCAGATTCTGGAGTGAGCCGAAATCTAACGACGCACACCTTCCGTTGCACCCGTAACACTACACGAGCGATACCAAAAAGTGAGAAAAAATACGCTAATTAATTAGTCAGTGTGTAGCTAATCATGATTTTTTCTCTAGTTTCATCTCTACAGGCTTGTAAACGTAAAATTTAAGTAACGTACCTTACTTTTAGTTTAGATTTCGCTATCAATGACTTACGACTATTACCGTTGTATTTGCATGTTTTTAGCTCAGTTTAAAAAACGAACAAAACATCGGTTCAAATTGCTTTTTTTCTCGTTTCATAGCAATAAATTCATTTAAAAACGATTTTTTCCCTCTTTTTTTAATTAATTCCGCATTTTTTTCGCAAGTTTTAGCGTTTGTGTACGCTATTTGCTCAGCGACGCCACACTTTAATCATTATTTGAGGAACGCTCCATGAAATCTACTGGTGCAAAAAAGAAAGTCACTCGCAAAACTAAAGCGAGAAAAACTGTTGGAAAAAAGTCATCAGCTGGAAAGGCCAGCGCTGCAAAGAAGCGAGCTCCTGCTAAGAAGCGCGTAACTAAAAAGGCAGCTGCTAAGCGTAAGCCAGCCAAAGCAACTAAAAAAGCAGCCGCTAAGCGTAAGCCAGCTAAAGCTACTAAGAAGGCTGCTAAGAAAGTAGCTGCTAAGCGCAAGCCAGCCAAAGCGACCAAGAAAGCCGCTAAGAAAACTGCTGCTAAGCGCAAGCCAGCTGCACGTAAAGCTACCAAGAAGACGGCTGCTAAGCGTAAGCCAGCTCGTAAGGCCACTAAGAAAACTGCTGCTAAGCGTAAGCCAGCTGCACGTAAAGCTACCAAGAAGACGGTTGCTAAGCGTAAGCCAGGTCGTAAGGCTACTAAGAAAACTGCTGCTAAGCGTAAACCAGCTGCACGTAAAGCTACCAAGAAGACGGTTGCCAAGCGCAAGCCAGCTCGTAAGGCCACCAAGAAAACTGCTGCTAAGCGTAAGCCAGCTGCACGTAAAGCTACCAAGAAGACGGTTGCTAAGCGCAAGCCAGCTCGTAAGGCCACTAAGAAAACTGCTGCCAAGCGTAAGCCAGCTGCACGTAAAGCTACCAAGAAGACGGTTGCTAAGCGTAAGCCAGCTCGCAAGGCCGCTAAGAAAACTGCTGCTAAGCGTAAGCCAGCTCGTAAGGCTACTAAGAAAACTGCTGCTAAGCGTAAGCCAGCTGCTCGTAAAGCTACCAAGAAGACGGTCGCTAAGCGTAAGCCGGCGGTACGCAAAGCTGCTGCAAAGCGTAAGTCAGCTGGCGGTAAAAAGAAATAACACTGTACCCTGCTTCGGCAGGGCATAGATGTATAAGTTGTTTAAAAATGGCGGGGCATAGTATCTATGCACCGCTTTTTTTATGCGGCGCTCCAAAATACTTTCAACGCTTCGCGCCACGCTTGCTGGTTGCTACATTGTTTGGGTTGAATGTGCGCAGGAAAATTCGCTCTATAAAACGAATCTCGAAATCTTCCATCAACTAGCGCAACCACACCGCGATCTGATTCAGTTCGAATGACTCGCCCTATCGTTTGAAGCACCCGAGTAAAGCCAGGTATTCGATTCGCATAGTCGTACCCATCGTAGCCATTTTCACGAAAATGTTCAGCCATGAGTTGTTGTTCTGCGTTGACACCGGGTAAACCTAGCCCAACAACAACAGCGCCAATTAATCGGTCACCAACATAATCAATACCTTCTCCGAATACCCCACCTAAAATAACAAACCCAATCCGCGACTCGGCCGTTTGCATCGCCTCTAACATAGATTGATGATCTTGCTTGGTTTGCCCTTGCGCTTGTTTCCACACGGCCTGATTCGGAAACCGCTGTATGTACGCGGCCCAAAGTTGTTCTAAATAATGAAATGAGGGTAAGAAAACTAAGTAATTTCCGGGCTTAGCAGAGGCGACATCGTTAACCAACTCCACTAATTGCGGCAATGATTGCTCGCGATAGCGATAACGGGTATCTATGCTTGGGATGAGTAAATGTGCCGATTGGTGCTGCTTAAAGGGCGTGTCCAACCGCGCCCATTTGGCATCATCCTCAGCACCAAGCACAGCATTATAAAATGAGAAAGGGCTTAGCGTTGCCGAGAAAAAACACACGCTTTTGTAGTACTTATAGAGTTTCCCTAACTCTTCAGAAGCATCAAGACACAGAAGAGTCAAGCGCACATCCTTTTTCCCACCTTTCTTAGTCACTTCTGTGATTGTGCGGTGAGATTCGCCGTATAAATCACTGATGGCAGCGTAGCGGCACAGTGCTCTAAACCAATCACTGGCTTCTGTAGGTAATGCAGGGCCTTCTGACATGGCCTGCAAAAGTAATTCAATTGCAGCATTAACGGATACTCTCATACCCTTGGGTGTATCGCGAGCAATGGTTTCACCTAATTCAAGCCCACGCGCATGTTTTAATAACGCTTTATCAACCGCCTCAATT
>CALHNS010000073.1 GCA_938035125.1 uncultured Granulosicoccaceae bacterium
TGGTGGCCGCCGCCGCTGTTGCAGGTCACTTGGCCGACGTGCGCAACTTTCCGTTAGAGGCAAATTAACATGCCAACAACCATTACAGGTTTGGCGGCACCGCTTCCGCTTACCAATGTCGATACCGACGTGATCATGCCGAAGCGTTTTTTGATAACGATCACTCGCGAAGGATTAGCCGATGGCACTTTTGCCGATCTTCGTTTTGATGATGCAGGCAAACCTCGCCCCGACTTTGTTCTTAACAAATCACCTTGGTCTAAGGCCACAATTTTAATTGTCGGTGATAACTTTGGTTGTGGCTCCAGCCGCGAACATGCCGTGTGGGGTATGCGGCAGCTTGGTATCGAGGCTTGTATCGGAACGGGCTTTGCCGGTATTTTTTTCGACAATGCGCGCAAGAACGGACTGGCCCTACCCGTCGTCACTGCAGAGGATCGGGATGAGTTAATGCAATTGGCTGAAAGTAATAACGGCAATAGCATGATGATTGATATTGAACATCGCAAGATAACGGTTGGCGACATGACACTTCCTTTTCAGATGGATGATGCCACTCAAGCTGCCTTAATTCGAGGCGGCGATGAGACGCTGGACACGCTGGAATACGCTGATGCTATTCGAGCTTTTGAAAACGGGCTAACCGATGGCATGCGGGTTAGTGTTATCAAATGATTCGTTTAATGCCCCATCAAAAACCTCTTTAGCAATAGCGAAAAATCGGTATGGAAATTACAGTCAACGACAACGCTTACACCATCGATGTTGAACCCGAAATGCCATTGTTATGGGTGTTGCGAGATGAACTGGGTATAACCGGCCCGAAGTACGGATGTGGAATTGCTCAATGCGGTGCTTGCACGGTACATGTGAACGGCTACGCCATGCGTTCTTGTCAATTAGCCGTAGGTGACCTTGGCAACAGAGAGGTTAGAACCATTGAAGGCCTCGGCACACCAGACTCCATGCACATTGTTCAAGAGGCTTGGATTGAACACCAAGTTGCTCAGTGTGGATACTGCCAATCGGGGCAAATAATGCAAGCCGCCTCGTTACTATCAACCAATCCAAATCCTTCCGATGAACAAATCGATGCCGCCATGTCTGGCAATTTGTGCAGGTGCGGTACCTACCCGCGTATTCGCACAGCGGTAAAAGCTGCAGCCAAAAAATTGCAAGGAAGTTAAGCCATGGGTCGACTACGAACCATAACTCGGCGTACCTTTTTAATTGGCTCTGCTGCTGTCGCAGGTGGTGTTGTATTTGGCACCTACCTTGCCAAACGCCCGATTAAAAATCCCCTGTTGGCCGATTTGCAGGAAGGAGAAGCGGCAATAACACCCTATGTCAAAATTGATGCAACCGGTGTAACACTCATTACACCGCGCGCAGACAAAGGTCAGGGTGCATACACGATGCAGGCAAGATTAATCGCCGAAGAGTTGGATATTGATCCAGCCAATGCAAACTTAACACCTGGCATGCCGGGCCCTGCTTATTACAACGGGGCAGTCATGGAAGAAGGCGTACCCTTTCCTGCTTACGATCAAAGTGCTATGGCTGAAAACGTGCGTAAATTTATGCACGTTCCCGCTAAATTATTTGCAATGCAAATGACTGGTGGGTCGTCAACGGTGCCAGATGGGTTTGTAAAAATGCGTATGGCAGGCGCAATTGCCCGTGAAACATTAAAAGAAACGGCAGCACAACAAAACGGTGTTGCACGCGATCAACTTAACACTGAAGATGGCTATGTCGTTTTGCCCAACGGCACTCGAATTCCTTATACCGAACTGGCTTCCGCTGCGGCAACCATTGAACCCATTACCGATGTACAACTGCGCCCCAAGAGTGATTGGCGCTTTCTGGGTAAACCCACACAACGGCTCGACATGCCAGCTAAATGCACGGGCACTGAGAAATACGGAATAGATCTCACCATTGAAGGCATGGTGCACGCAGCTGTTCGGGCAAATCCTGGTATCGGTGCGGAGCTTAAAAGTTTCGATGCCGCTGCTGCCGAATCGATGCGTGGCGTGCAAAAAGTATTGCCTATTAAAAACGGTGTAGCGGTTATTGCCGACAATACGTGGCGTGCATGGCGAGCAGCAAACGCAATTGATATTACGTGGGCGGCCGGGCCTTACCCTGCCAGCACCGATGAAATATTCAAACAAATCGAACAAGTGGTTGACAGTGAAGAGCATCGCGACCACCGCCAGCGTGATGAAGGTGATGTTAAGGCCGCACTGGATGACGGCGATATTTTTGAAGCTGTTTATAAAGTACCGTATCTTGCCCATGCCCCTATGGAGCCAATGAACGCAATAGTATTGGTTACAGATGAGCAATGCGAAATTTGGACAGGCACTCAAATACCCTTGTTTGTTCGAGACCACGCCGCTGAGCTAACTGGTTTAGATAAAGATAAGGTTTTTGTTTATGTTCAACCAATGGGCGGTAGCTTCGGTCATAAACTCGAAGACACTCACGTGATCCAAGCGGTGGAAATTGCAATGGCAATCAAAGGCACCGCCGTGAAATTAGTTTGGTCGCGCGAAGAAGACATGACTCATGACTACTTACGGCCGGGGGCTATTGCAAAAGGTCGTGGCAAAGTGGTTGACGGGAAAGTAGACACCCTAGATTTATCGGTTGGACAATCAGCACTCATGGCTGATTGGTTTGGCAGACTTATGGGGATAACAATCCCCGGGCCAGATGCCACCATCACCACAGGGTCATGGGATCAACCATTCGCCATTCCCAACTATCGTGTTACCGGTTATCGCGCACCGACTATGGTGCCAATATCATCGTGGCGATCAGTGGGCGCATCAGGTAATGGTTTTTTTCATGATTCATTACTAGATGAACTCATTCACAAAGCCGGTGCTGATCCACTAGCCGAACGGATTCGCCTGTGCTTAGACGATACATCACGCAAAGTATTAGAGAAGGTTGGAGAAATTTCTGACTGGGATGGCCCATCATTGGGTGAAAATCGAGGCCGCGGCGTTTCGTTTTGCCTATCCTTTGGCGTTCCGTGCGCAATCGTTACCGAGGTTACTCATACCGAGGGAAGAATAAAAATCGATAAGGTCTTTGTTGTTGTCGATGTTGGTGAAGTATTAGATCCGGTTAATCTGGAAGCACAAGTATTCGGTGGGGTTATATTCGGCATGGCGCACGCCATGAATTGCGAAACCACGTTCGAAAACCACGGAGCGCAGCAAAACAACTACCATGCTTTTAGAGGGATGCGTTTATATCAAGTACCTGAATTTGAAGTCGTTGCGCTAAGCAACGCGAAAAAGATACGCGGTATTGGCGAACCCGGTGTACCGCCTTCTGCACCTTCTCTGGGTAACGCCATATTCGCAGCAACGGGTCAAAGAATTCGTGAACTACCGTTTAATAAACAAATTGACTTTGTGTGATTGAGGTGATGAAGATGATGTTTTTAACCGCAACGGTCGTTGTTACCATTTAAGCGCCTGTGTTAAATCACTATGTTCAAAGGCACTTGACATTCGATCTTGTTCAGATTTACTTGAACCAACATTTTTTGCAATCTCACGCCAAGTCGCTACAGCTACTGCAACATTACTAATTATGTTTCGAGCCTCACTTAAACTTAGCCCAAAAAGTTCGCCTTGCGATAATGCAAGTTCAACCGAACATGTCCCCTCTTCAAGGCTGATATTAGTGCTGAGGATTCGCTGCTTGATGTCCGTTGGTGTGGGGTTTAAGTCATAGGCAGGTGACAAGACCCAACCCTTTTTACCGGCCCAAAGAAAACCATGATTGCGTAAGTGATCATCAACATTCGACACTAGGATATTAAAAACCATACGTCGAAATAACTCGGCCGAATCCGCTTGAGTGTTGGCGCCGTGTTGTGAGAGTTCATCAATAACCTCCACATAGCTTCCTCGATCACCATCTTTTGCCTGTAATAAAGACATAGCGGAAAGAAACGGAATCCTCCGGTCTCCATGGCGATCAAAACGCCAAGACAGTAAAACCGGTTTGTTGTTTACTCTTTGCAATTCATGTCTAGCCACCGTGATACCAGCACGAGTTGCAAGCACTAATGCGATATGCTCCCATGTCTCAATTGGGTAGTCATCCGTATCTTTGGGAAATTTAGCAATGGCCAAGTTGCCTTGCGAATCTATAACTGATGCTTTTGGCCTTGCGCCACCTAGAGATGATCCAGGTGCAAATATCAAATCAAGATCTTCATCAGTTTCGCTATTACGTTCGATTCGACTAGCACTATCCAACAACCGCCCCAGATGAACAAATCCAGGCACACCCTCACCCATGGGTTTTTGAAATTCGCTTTGATCAACTTGCTTAAATCTAAGCGCTCCCAGGCGCGATACATCGGTAACGCCCAAAAGATAATCTGCTTCAAGCAAAGTTCGTGGTTGACGTGATTCGATCGTAGCCTTGCGACGCTCAGCTCGCTGCATCAATCTTCGTCCCCAAGTATCGGGAGCAGAGTCCCCTATTGATCCAAAAATTCCACGTTCACTATTTGGATGGAATAGTCCTTTGCCGACTTGCAGAGCAGGTTCAAGTGAAAAGCGTCGTAAATTCCCAAGCCAGTCATCATGATAAGCAAAACTGATCGTCTCTTTACCTCTTACAGATTGCCGAAAGAGGGTGCCCATTCTTTGGTCGCATCCATCGAGCGAGATATAAACTTCTATCTCGCTCACTGGTCACTACTACCATCGTTGTCGTCCCCACGTTTTTTGGGCGTAGCCTTTTTAGAACTCACCCGTTGTGGAAGATTCGCCCGGGCCAGCTCCATCCCAATTGCATCATTCGCAGGATCAGCTAGTGCTGTTAACCGATCAAGCAGCCCGAGTGCGTTGAGCACCGAGGCATAGATTCCGACGCTAACGCTGTGATCTCCTTGCTCGATTCTTTGAAGTGTTTTACGGGAAGTGAACGCCCTACCCGCAACTGTCTCCATGGATAAAGCACGGCGTTTGCGCGCATCTCGAATATCGGACCCAAGCGTCCGCAACGCTCGTCGCACCCTGCTGGGTGGTGTCGTCGGTGTAGGCATTTTGATACCTTTGTGATACATAAACGGCCATTATGAGTCACGAAGGTTACATTAATCAGGCCAGATTCTCAATATTCGGGAAATTTTGGACTATCTAGTAGTCCCTATTCACCCAACGCTAAGAATTTTGCCGAAGCTCAACCCGACGTATTTTTCCAGAGATCGTTTTAGGCAAACTATCAACAAACTCAATAATTCGCGGATACTTGTAAGGCGCGGTTAGCTCTTTACAAAATTGTTGAATTTCGGT
>CALHNS010000074.1 GCA_938035125.1 uncultured Granulosicoccaceae bacterium
GCGGTTACCACTACAGCTGTCGGTCAAACAGCGTCAATAAGTGCAGCTGCCGAAAATTCAGCTGCAAATCCGCAATCGCCAAATTCAGCCCAGGACGCAACCCGAGGCGCAACCCAAGGCGCAACCCAAGGCGCAACCCAGAGTTCGCCCAGTTTGGTGGCCGTTGCACAACGCTTTCATGATTTTGTTCGAGCATCGGCAGATTGCTATTGGGAGTTGGATGAGCGACTGGTGTTTCGCATGGTTTCCAAGCAAACCAAAACCGTATTGGGTGTGGGTGATGACTTTTTAGTGGGTCGTACTATCCAACAAATGTTGGAAATGCCTGCCAATGTTAGTGGTTCAGTGCATTGGGAAGAACATCTAAAACAATTAAACGATAAGCAACCGTTTCGAGACATGGAATTTCGTTGGTTGGTGGATGGAGAAACTCGCGTATTTCGGTATAGCGGTATGCCAGTGTTCAGTTCAAGTGATTATTTCAAAGGCTACCGCTGCACTTTATGCGATGTCACCAGCTCGGTGCGAAAAACAGAAGCCATTGCCTATCATGCCAATCACGATGCCTTAACCGGCTTGGCAAATCGTCGCTCATTTGAGGCCGATGTGGAAGAGGCGTTGGAAGCCTCGCGTCAATCACGTACCGCGCACGCCATGTGTTTTATGGATTTGGACGGCTTTAAAGTGGTTAACGACACCAGTGGACACGAAGCAGGTGATGAATTGCTGCGTCAACTGGGGCAGTTGTTCGACCAGCTAGTGAGAAAAAGCGATGTGCTAGCCCGTTTGGGTGGCGATGAATTTGGCGTTTTTCTCTACAACTGTAAAATCGCTGAAGCCATCAAATTAGCCAATCAAATTCGCCATGAAGTTGAGAATTTTGAATTTCCTTGGGGGGAGCACACCTTCTCGGTAGGGGTCAGTATTGGGCTTGTGGTTGTAGACGATCGCTGGGAAAATCTTGAAAGTGTTTTCCGTGCGGCGGACGCGGCCTGTTATATCGCAAAAGATGAGGGCCGCAATCGGGTGGTGGTTTACCGAGATGGGGCAGGGCATAACAGCAATCGAAAAGTAGCAACGCAATGGGTTGAAGAAATAAATTCAGCACTAGAGCAAGACCGGTTTCGATTGGCTGCGCAGAAAATTATGCCGTTGGTTGATCAACCCGACGGTGTACGTTTTGAAATGCTATCAAGGCTAGAGCTACCCAACGGCAGCATTGTTAATCCATCCTCTTTTTACCCTGCTGCAGAGCGCTACGGTTTATCTTCTGCTCTTGATCGCCGCATCATAGAATTAACCGTTCGTTGGGTAACGCAGAACGAAGAGTTGCGACAAGAGCTTCGGCATGTCTCGCTAAATCTCTCCAGTGGGTCTTTCACTAATCCTGAATTTACTAGCTGGCTTATAAGTCAAGTCCATGAATCGGTGTTACGTCCAGAACAATTTTGTTTTGAACTAGGGGAGACCGCTACCATTGCTAACTTATCGGCGGCATCCACTTTCATGGATGAGTTGACAGGCATTGGTTGCCGCTTTTCAATTGATCATTTTGGGTCAGCGTTATCCTCGTTTGGATACTTACGTAAACTTCCCATCGATTTTTTGAAAATTGATGGGCTGTTAGTGCGAGATATCTTAGACGATCCGACCGACTTAACCATGGTTAAAGCGATTTGTGATATCACCCGTTCAATGGGTAAACGTACGGTGGCTGAACACATCGAATCGCCGCGTTTGATGAACGCTGCACGTGATGTTGGCGCTGATTTCGTGCAAGGCAATCATATTGGCGAGCCAGAGCTCGTTAGTATTACCTAACAAAAAAATTACACTTTCTTGTTATCGCCACGGCGCCAGGCATGAAACTTCTTCAGCCACTTTAAAACGGTTTCAGGCTGGTGCGCGCGTTTCCATTCACCGGCAACGTACTTATTAGATTCAGCTAAGGTGGGGTAGATATGAATGGTGCCCAACACTTTATTCAAACCGATGCCGTTTTTCATGGCTAGAACGTATTCAGAAATTAAGTCGCCAGCGTGTTCACCCACGATCGTTACCCCTAAGATTTTATCTTTACCGGGCACGGTGAGTACTTTTATGAAGCCGTAATCGGTGCCATCAGCGATAGCTCGGTCTAAATCATCAATACCGTATTTTGTTACTTCATACGCTACGTTTTTCTCTTTGGCATCTGTTTCACTCAAACCCACACGAGCCACTTCAGGATCGGTGAAGGTTGCCCACGGAATAACGCGGTAGTCAGCGCGGAATTTACGCAGAGAGCCGAACAGGGAATTCACAGCCGCATACCAAGCCTGATGAGCAGAGACGTGCGTAAATTGATAAGGCCCTGCGACATCACCCACCGCGTATATGTTGGGGTAATCGGTTTGTAGATAATCGTTGTGTTCGATGGTGCCGTTTGCGTTAAGGCCAATGCCTAAATCTTCTAAGCCAAAGCCTTCAACCCGCGCTTTACGGCCTACAGCAATAATGATTTTATCGAAATCTATTTCAATGGTCTTACCATCTTGTTCGGCAATTAGAACATCGCGGCCATTGTCTTTCCTAAAGCCGGTTGCCTTGGTGTTAACCAAAACATTAACGCCATCGGCTTCAAATTTAGCCTTCACAAGTTCTGCAACTTCAGGATCCTCACGGCCCATGATTGCTGGGGCCATTTCTACCTGATGCACATCGCTGCCTAAACGTTGGAACGCTTGTGTTAACTCGCAACCGATAGGGCCACCGCCTAAGACCACAAGCTTTCCGGGCAGCTCCTCAATTTCCCATAGATTGTCGGATGTTAGATAGTCCACATCTTCAATACCGGGGATTGGAGGGACGAAAGGCCTTGCACCTGTTGCGATAACAATATTGCGTGTAGTGAGCGTGGTTCCATTGACGGCCACTCGCCATGGGTCAATGATTTTTCCCTCGCCCTCAATGACATCCACACCCAAACCGCGATAGCGTTCGGGAGAGTCGTGAGGTTCAATGGCTTTAATGACCCCGTGCACTCGGTCCATGGCGGCTTTGAAGTCAACATTGGCGCTGGCATCGGTAAGGCCGTATTTTTCAGCAGTATCGATACTGTGCATTAATTTGGCGCTTTTGATGAGCGCCTTTGAAGGAACACAGCCTGTGTTCAAGCAATCACCGCCCATTTGATGTTTTTCAATGAGCGACACTTCTGCTTTTACCGCAGCCCCGATGTACGCCGTTACTAGCCCGCCAGAGCCTGCGCCAATCACGACGATGTCACGGTCGAACTGCTCAGGTTTTTCGTATTTCTCATAAATTTTTCTAGCTTTTACAAAATCTACGATCTTTTTCGCCACGATGGGAAAAATTCCCAGCAGCGCAAAAGAGAGCAGTAACTTAGGGGATAAAATTTCGTTTACTGAGTTAATACCCGCTAACTGCGTTCCGGCGTTAACAAACACGAAAGTGCCTGCCAGCATGCCGATTTGGCTTACCAAATAAAACACGCCCGTTTTGATCTTGGTTAAGCCCATTACCAAGTTCACTAAAAAGAATGGGAAAATGGGTACCAAACGCATGGTGAACAAATAGAACGCGCCTTCTTTCTCCACGCTGTTGTTGATCATGTAAAGCTTGTCGCCGAATTTTGATTCAACGGTGTTACGCAATAGGTAACGCGAGGCTAGAAATGCAAGCGTTGCACCGATGGTGGAGGCGAAAGACGCGATGAGTAGGCCTTTGAAAAGTCCGAAAATGGCACCACTGAGAAGCGTTAAGAACACCGCACCGGGAATCGATAAGGCCGCGACTGCAACGTAAATTAGGAAAAAACTACCCGCAACCAGCAATGGATTTGCGTTATACAAGCCATCAATTTTGGCCTGCTGAGCTTTGATATTTTCAAGGGTGAGTAAGGAACCCACATCGAACACGCTGGCAAGGATAAGTACTACGATTGCGCCGATAATCAGTACTATTTTTTTGTTCATTTATTATCCAGCGGCCCAGCGGTATTTAAAGTAGTTGGTGAGGGTTGTAAGACGAGTACACTAAGGGTTAGTTCAGTCAGGACAGCCTTTTAGGTGACTACTATACAAGTTGTTGATACTCAGGAAATTACCCCGTTAAGCTTAGCAGTGCTTTTGCCTGGTTGGGCAGATGAAGCCAGTATGATTCCGCATCCCGCTGCGTTGCTTGAGCCAATGGAAATGGCCTTGTGTCGACTGCTCAGTGTTGAGCTACCCAATCACACTGCCCTGCCTGGCGCACAATGCTTGTGGCGCTCAGTTTCTGACCATTTACCGTCGCCACCGCATTTGGTGTGCGCAAGTCCTGTGCACGTCATCGCAGGTAGTGACGATGCGCAACTTATTACAGCGTATCGGCTGAATCTGACAATGGATGAGACTCAAACTATGATCCACGAGCTCAACGAGGCCTTGGCTGAGAACTCGTGCTCATTTTTGCATGATGAAGCGGGGCATTGGTATTATCAGGGTCTACCGGCCGATGCGCTAGATGCATCGCCACCCTCGGCTGTTGAAGGCCATCCCATGAGTTTGGCGATGCCGAGAGCCGATGAGGCCAGAGCTTGGCGTTCCTTGTGGTCTGAATCCCAAATGGTGCTGCATCAATCCACTGTGAATCTAGCGCGTCAAAACCGAGGCGAGCCTCAAATCAATAGCTTATGGTTTTGGGGAGGTGGGCCTATGCCTAGCCGCTCACCCTCAAATGCGTCCACCGATGTCTCAAACACGGTGTTGTACACCGATGATCGTTTTGGAATTGGGCTGGCTGATGCCCTGAATATCGATCGGCAGCCGTTGGAGGCTTTTGCTCAGCTGGATTTAACGTCTTCACGCTATCGACGTCATGTTGTCCTCGATTCCAGTTTGCTGCACGGCAACCCAGATTTTATCTCTCAACGAGATTTGGGCGCGCTTTGGAGCCAGCGAATATCTGGGCATATAAGAAACGGGTTGGATGCTGAACTGAATGGGCTGACGGGTTGTCGCGAAGTGTTTATGGCAAAAACCGCAAGACAACCGTCAATGTTTTCTCGTATTGCATCGATGTTTCAACGCTAAGTTCGTTTTAAAAATTTATGAGCGATGCTAATTCAGTTCAGATTCTAAGACGGCAGGTACCTAAAACCCGATCGCCACTGCACACCAATTCCGTGCTTCACCGAGTCTTTGCAGCGCGTGGTATTCGTGATGCGAAAGAATTGAATTTTTCGCTAAGTGAACTGCCACGACCCGATCTTTTACCCGATATCGATAAAGCCACGAAGCGATTGGTGGTAGCGCATAAGCAACACGAACGCGTGTTGATTGTGGGTGATTACGATTGCGATGGGGCAACCAGTACCGCTTTAATGATGCGAGTGCTACACGCCATGGGGTACGCATTTGTTGATTACGTCATTCCTGATCGAGCAAAGCACGGTTACGGTTTATCCCCAGCCGTGATCGATGTTGGCATAGAACAACATAAACCTTCGTTGATCATCACCGTGGATAACGGTGTTGCAGCGCATGAAGCCATCGAGTACGCCGCCTCTAAACACATCGATGTGGTGGTAACCGATCATCATTTGCCTGGAGAGACCCTACCGCAAGCGGTTGCTGTGGTAAATCCATCGCGTTCTGACAGCCAGTTTGCCAGTGCCAATATTGCAGGCGTTGGTGTGGCGTTTTATTTTCTCGTAGCGCTTAGAAAAGCTTTAGATGAAGCCGGTTGCTTGGCTCGCAACCTAAGCATGGCCGATTGGTTAGATCTTGTTGCCATAGGCACAGTGGCCGATGTGGTGCCATTGGATAACGTCAATAGAATATTAGTGGAGCAGGGGCTTCGGCGCATTCGTGCAGGCTCTGCAGTGCCGGGTGTTTTGTCATTAATAAAGGCTGCGAAAAGAGAGGCCAAAGCTTTATCGTCGATTGATATTGGAATGGTGGTGGGGCCTCGTTTAAACGCTGCGGGCCGAATTGATGATATGGGTGTTGGCGTGCAATGCTTATTGGCAACTCACAAAACCGAAGCCGATCTCCTGGCTAATTCCCTTCAAGGGTTAAATGATCAACGACGAAATATTCAAGCCGATATGCAAGACGATGCAGAACGTATTGTGGAAGCCTTACAAACACAAGCTTCAGCGGTGGAACAAAAACGATTTGCCTATGCGGTGCACCAGAGCGATTGGCATCAAGGTGTTATCGGTATCGTTGCTGGGCGTTTAAAAGAGCAGCTGCATTTACCTGTAGTGGTGTTTGCTAGTGATGATGCGGGTTGGTTAAAAGGCTCAGCGCGATCCATTCCGGGGGTGAATATTCGCGATGTGCTTTATAGTGTTCATCAAGCGTTGCCTGGGGCGATTGAGCGTTTTGGTGGTCATGCAATGGCTGCAGGGCTTACCATGCAGGCCGATGCGTTCGATGCGTTTGTGGATGAACTGAATAGGGCCGTAGCCGCGGTATTGAACGATGCTTTGCCGGTGCGACAGTTTGAAACCGATGGTGAGCTTTTGCTGAGTGAATTCAATCTCACCACAGCAAAACTTCTGTCGCACGCCGCCCCCTGGGGCACCCGATTTGAATCCCCATTGTTCGATAATGACTTTGTGGTGGAGCGATCTCGGTTAGTGGGAAATGATCGGCATGCACAACATCAGCTGCGTCCTGTGCACAGCGCCTCTTCTGAGGTGGGCGCGCCCTTATCGGCCATATCCTTCGGTGACGATAGAACCTTTTCAGCCGGTGATGAGGTACACGCTGTGTACGAACTGGCTGTGAATCGGTATCAAGGACGGGAATCCGTGCAAATGATTCTCAGGCACCTTGCCCCGCGATAGGGCAGTCATTGCAGCCCAAACCGCTATACTTCGTCGGATACCGACACCTGAATACCTGCAATCATGATCGAGATAGCCGCGCACCTTACGCATATCGAAGACTTAAAATCCCGAGCGGATACGCTCCGGGGGTACCTTTGACTACGATGGTAAAAAAGAGCAGCTAGAGGAAGTTCTTCTAGAGCTGGAAGACCCCAAAGTTTGGGACGATCCCGACCGGGCGCAGAAGCTAGGTCAGCAGCGGTCAACCTTGCAAGATATGGTGGACCTTATCGATTCACTAGAATCTGGATTGGTGGACGCCAAAGATCTGCTTGAAATGGGCCGCGATGAAGACGATGAAGATACGGTTGCATCGGTGGTAGACGACTTGGCGCAATTCGAAACTCGTGTGGCAGCCCTAGAATTTCGGCGTATGTTCTCTGGTGAACAAGATGCCAGCAACGCTTTTCTAGATATTCAATCGGGCAGTGGCGGAACCGAAGCGCAAGATTGGGCCGAGATGTTGTTGCGCATGTTCTTGCGTTGGGGTGAGCGCCAAGGATTTAAAACCGAACTGATTGAAGCATCGCCTGGGGATGTGGCAGGAATTAAATCAGCCACCATTCAATTCACTGGCGAATACGCCTACGGTTGGTTGCGAACCGAAACGGGTGTGCATCGTTTGGTGCGGAAAAGCCCGTTCGATTCAGGCAATCGTCGGCACACCTCATTTGCAGGTGTGTTTGTAGCGCCAGAAGTTGACGACAACATCGACATTGATATCAATCCAGCCGATCTTCGCATCGATGTGTATCGCGCCAGTGGGGCAGGTGGTCAGCACGTTAACCGAACTGAATCGGCGGTGCGTATTACGCACGAACCGTCGGGGATCGTGGTGCAATGTCAAAATGATCGTTCTCAACATAAAAATAAAGCCACGGCCATGAAGCAATTACAGTCAAAGTTGTATGAGGCTGAATTGCAAAAACGTCGTGGAGATCAACAAGCCGTTGAAGACAGTAAGTCGGATATTGGCTGGGGCAGCCAGATCCGCTCTTATGTGCTCGATCAATCTCGAATCAAAGATTTGCGCACCGGGGTTGAATCCAGTAACACACAGGCCGTGCTCGATGGCGACCTATCCAAATTCCTTGAAGAAAGCCTCAAAGCAGGCTTATAGGTTTACAAAAAATAATCATGAGCGAAGACAATTCACTGATTACCCAGCGTCGCGACAAGTTAACCAGCTTGCGTGAAACTGGCGTTGCATTTCCTAATAATTTTGTCCCATCCCATCAAGCAGGCTCACTGCATGACGAGCACGATGGCAGTGATAAAGAAACACTGGATGCACGCGAAATAGAAGTGTCGGTAGCAGGGCGTTTGATGTCACGTCGTGATATGGGCAAAACCACCTTTGCTGGGCTTCGTGATGTATCGGGTCAAATTCAATTGTTTGTGAATAAAGGCGTTGCGGGTGATGAAACCTATGAGGCTTTTGGTAGCTTAGATATCGGTGACATCATTGGGGCAACTGGTGTGTTGTTCATGACGAAAACTGGTGAGCTGTCAGTCAAAGTTAAGTCGATTCAGTTATTAACTAAATCGTTACGACCATTACCTGAAAAATTTCATGGCCTATCGGACACCGAAACGCGTTATCGGCAACGCTACGTCGATTTAATCATGAATGAAGATTCAAGACGAGTATTTCGCCTTCGTACCGAAATTATTAGTTACATACGCGATTTTTTAATTGAGCGAGCGTATCTAGAAGTTGAAACGCCCATGATGCACGTGATTCCAGGCGGAGCCACTGCACGCCCGTTTGTTACTCATCACAACGCACTGGATATGCCGTTGTTTTTACGGGTGGCACCAGAGCTTTACTTAAAGCGTTTAGTGGTGGGTGGATTTGAACGTGTGTTTGAAATAAACCGTAACTTTCGTAACGAAGGCCTAAGCACAAGGCACAATCCTGAATTTACTATGCTGGAGTTTTATCAAGCGTACGCCACTTATGAAGACTTGATGAACCTAACAGAGGAATTGTTCCGTGGTTTAGCAAAAGATGTTATTGGCACCACCGATATTCCTACTGAAAATGGTGAGGGTACGTTTGATTTTGCGAAACCCTTTACGCGTTTGTCGTTGTTCGATAGCCTCTTGCAATACAACGATAATTTGTCGGCATCCGATATCGACAACATAGAATCTGCGGCTAAAGTGGCAGCCTCTATGAAAGTGCAAGTTAAGCCGAATTGGGGCTTAGGTAAATTACAAATGGAGATTTTCGAAGCGTCGGTGGAAGAAAATCTTCATGATCCCACCTTCATCACTATGTACCCAACCGAGGTGTCACCCTTGTCGCGTCGTAACGATGAGGACCCAAGTGTCAGTGATCGCTTTGAATTGTTTGTTGGCGGGCGTGAAATTGCCAACGGCTTTTCAGAGCTGAACGATGCAGAAGATCAGGCCGAACGTTTTCAAGCTCAAGTGGCCGAAAAAGATGCTGGCGATGACGAAGCCATGCACTTCGACGCCGACTACGTTCGCGCGTTGGAATACGGGCTGCCACCAACCGCGGGTGAGGGCATCGGAATCGATCGATTGGTGATGTTACTGACCGCATCACCGAGCATACGAGATGTAGTGTTGTTTCCTCATATGCGCCCGGAAGCGACTTAGTTAAGCGTCCAGGTTTCCAGTTCATCAAACTGATTGTCAGTGGTGGTGCGCTGAGTGATGGTTAACTGGTGGTTTATTCGTTTTACTTCTGTAACTCTTATTCGGTTATAAAATACTAAATCATCATTACTTTGCGGATGAAAAATCCTTTGAGCTGCGATAAGCCCGTCGCCAGCTGTGTTAATTTGCCATTCGTGGTTCGGCGGCAGCTCTAATCGAACTACGCGAAGTATGGGTTGGTTGGTATTCTCAGCTTCTGCATTAAAGCGCCATCCACGACGTTCATTGCCTTGACGATTGACATGGTCTAAATCGAAATCGCGAGTTCGAACTCGCACTGTGCTGGATGAACCCACGCAGTCAACAATATTCAGCGTGCCATCGTCAAAACGATTGCTGTTTACGTCGTTAAGCAAATTCACGGCGTGTTGTGGCCAATCACTAACCATCAAACGCTGGTCGGTATGCACAACCATGCTGGTTTCAGGAATGTGGGTTTCTTTGATGATTTTTTTATTGCGAACAAAGCGTGCCTGGCAAGTGGCCTGTGTAATTGTTGCGCTATTTAGCTGTATTTCAGCCGATGAGTGTCCAGTGCTTAACCCAGCGGCTACAATGACTGCCGTGGCAGATATTTTTAGCAATTTGATCATACGAGTAGGCTAAGCTGTGGCGTTGAAAAACGGTAGCGCTCAGCTCTCATTTTTGGTGTAAGAATTGTGCACTGCCACACGAACTGCTCATTGCATCGGTTTTGAGCTTAAAGACGCACGGCTTGTGTCGGTGCCATAACGAGTGTTAGCTCACGATTTTTAGCTTTCCATTTTTAGCTTTCGATTTATTAAACCATGAAATACTATATCCGGCTCCTGATTCTTCTCATGGTGTCACCGTTTCGCAAACCAGTGCCTGTACTAGGCCCCTGTGTTACCAAGCTTCGCGTGTGGCCAAACGATTTAGATGTGTTCATGCACATGAACAATGGCGCCTACCTCACCATCATGGATTTAGCCCGCACTGATGCGGTGATTCGATCTGGCATGATGAAGGAATTATGGAAACGTAAGTGGTATCCCGTGGTTGCAGCAGAAACCATTCGATTCAAAAAACCACTGAAATTATTCCAACGTTATGAAATTGAAACAGAAGTTGTTTGTTGGGATCACAAAGCATTTTATTTGGTGCAAACTTTTTATCGCAATGAAAAGTTTTTAGCCAAAGCCGTGGTAGAAGCGCGATTTTTATCAATGCGTGGGCGCAAGATTAAGGCGAACGAAATTCTTACCATGGTTGATTATTCAGAACCGTCGCCGCCTATGCCAGATTGGATTGCCGATTGGCAGCGCGCACAACCTGCGATGAGTGGAATTGAATACATTGAAGAGTAATCCATAATGCAAACGTTGGCCATTGCCCAACACGAAGTGCTGAAACTATTCGGCACACGAAGAGGTTGGATGTCGATTGCCGCCTTTTTATTGGTGTGGGGCATTATTTTAGCCTTCGTTATCGAGCCTGCCGCGCGTTTCTTATCAAATGAAGACACTGGCGGTTTAATCGCCTTATTGTTCGGTGATAGGGCACAGCAATTAGCGAACAGCTGGGGCAATTTGGAAGTATCGCTGTATTGGTTAGTGGCGCTTTATGTGTTGCCGTTTTTTGCCATTTTGTTCTCTGCTGATCAAATGGCGTCAGATCGCTCGCGCGGAACATTGCGTTATTTATTACTGCGTTGTGGTCGATTCACCTTGTTTTTTTCGCGCTTTTTAGGCCAACTTTTTATCATGTTATTGCTGGTGCTGCTCACCTATGCAGCCTCCATGGCCTTAACTGCTGTGCATTCTCCAGAGCGCGCCTTGGATATGCTGCCTGTGGCTGCACCTGTTATTGTAAATTTATGGCTGGTGTTAATGCCTTATGTGGCGTTAATGGCGCTGTTGTCGGTATTGGCAAGTTCGTCTAAACAAGCCATTGTGTATTCTGTCATTGGCTGGATCGTATTGTGGCTGTTAATCCGATACGTGCAAAACCGATTTGAACTGTCCAGTTGGGTGGGCCTTCTAGACTGGGTCATGCCCGGTGCTCAAATCCAAGCGTTGCTGCGCTTAAGTCATTGGGATGCTTTGCAGCTTGCACCCATACCCATCGCGCACACCGTTGTGTTGTTAGTGCTAGGGGCGTTCTTTATGTGGAAGCGCGATCTATGAGCGTTGTGTTCACAGAAAACTTAGACAAGCGTTTCGGATCGGTTAAAGCGCTGAATAAATTAGATTTAAGCCTTGACGCTGGTGAACCCATCGCACTCATTGGGCCGAATGGTGCGGGTAAAACAACCTTGTTTAGTGTGTTGTGCGGCTATTTGCGCCCAAGTTCTGGCACCGTGAAAGTGCTGGGTGAACAGCCTGGCTCTTCTGCTCTGATAGGACGCGTAACGTCCATGCCGCAAGATGCTCTAATGGATCCGCATTTTAGTGTGGGTCGGCAGTTAACACATTACGCGCGTTTGCAAGGGCTATCAAAAAAAGCTGCGAAACTGGATAAAGATCGTGTGTTAGATATTGTTCAGCTTTCTGAGGCATCGACAATGAAGCCAGAAGCACTTAGCCATGGCATGCGAAAACGCATTGCGTTGGCGCAAGCGTTATTGGGAAAGCCCGAGTTAGTATTATTGGATGAGCCCACAGCGGGAATCGATCCACCAAACGTAAAAATTATTCGCGATTTAGTATCTGAATTAAGTGATTCCATTACCTTTATTGTCAGTTCGCACAACTTAGATGAGCTAGAGCGGCTGTGTAAAAGCGTTGTGTATCTAGAACAAGGTGAATTGAAGCAAACCGGTTCAGTAAACGCTCAATCTGATGATCAAGATACTTTCTTAACCGTTCGCTTAGCAGCCAATAGCGACGACAATGCATTTGCAGCAATGGCCAAAGCCGTGCCGGGTGTGCACTCCGTGACGCGACTCGCGCAAGGTGATTTTCGAATACATTGCGATCACCATGCAGTGGTTGATGAGCCAATACTTGCGCGTATGCGCGAGGAAGGAATTAAGTATCGGCAGTTGGTGCGCGGTAGAAGTTTAGAAGACAGGCTTTATGGTGGGGCAGGTAGCTGATCAAATAATCTAACCGATTGATTGTGCCTTCCAAACAATCTGCGCGAAGTTAACTCGTGCAGTAACTTCTGCAGTAACCGCGGAAATACAGTAGTACTCACCTTTGTTCAATTCGCCGTGCTTAACCGGCTGGTAATAGCCAGCGTACCCGTCAATGTGCGATGAACAGGACATTTATCAGCAATTTCCATCAGCCGCTTACGCTGATCATCGGTTAAATCGCCAATAAATTCTAATTCTCGTTCAATCACATCCAGCTGCTTAGGCTTGTCTTCACATTCTTCGCAATCGGTTTGGTGTGTGCGCGAATGTTTCAAGCGAATGTTCACATCTTCTAGTGGCCATTTTTTACGCTCAGCGTACATGCGAACCGTCATTGCGCTGCAACTGCCCACAGCGGCCAATAAATGCTCGTAAGGGTCAGGCCCTGCGTTTTTACCACCAACACGCACCGGTTCATCAGAAATCCAGTGATGCGAATCGCTGTGCATGTCTAACATGAATTTGTGGTCACGTTCTGATACAAACACCTCTCCTGAATCGAGTTTGGGTGAAGTATTTTTTTCTTCAGGAAGAAACCTCGTGGCCCATGAGGAAATCACTTCTGCCACATAAGTAGAATCTTTGGCTTTGGATAACAGATGATCGGCATTGCCCAAGCTAACAAAACTTTTTGGATGCGTAGCTGAGATGTAAATTCGCTCGGCTTCGCGAATATCAACCGTGCCATCCGACGGCGAGTGCATGACTAAGAGGTCAGGTTTTAGTTTGCGAATCTCTTCCACGGATGTGGATCGAATATCGTCCAAGAATTGTTTTTGAATGGTGAAAGGGCGGCCTGCCAAACTGACTTCAGCCTCACCTTCGCGTTCGATGGTTTCAATATCGCAGTGAAATTGGTGCGCTACGTGTTGCGCATCCGCTGGTGAGCCGATAGTGACAACACCTTGGCATTCGGGCACTTGTAGGGCCGCTCGTAAAGTGGCCGTACCGCCTAAGCTGTGCCCAACCATTAAGGCAGGTGCCTCATAATGTTCGCGCAAGAAATCGGCTGCCTTAACCATGTCTTTGACATTGGACGAAAAGTTAGTGTTGGCAAAATCTCCTTCACTATGGCCAATGCCGGTAAAGTCAAAACGCATCACACCAAACCCGCGCTTAACCAGTTCTCTGGATATGCGAGAGGCGGCGACGATGTCTTTACCGCAGGTAAAGCAATGCGCGAACAGTGCGAAGGCCAGTGGTTCTTTGTCGGGCATTTCCACAAGGCCTGCTAATGCTGCGTCAATGCCACCGGTAAATTTAACTTTGTCTCGTTGTGGCATGGTTTGAATTTATGTCCGTTAAGTGGTGAATGTTCAGAAATTTTGCAAGGCTTAGTCGGTTGAAGTCGGTGAGGGTTCATCCAGTTTAAGTGCTTGTATTAATGCGTTCATAATATGGTCAACTAACAAGGGTTGTGCATCGGCCGTTGGGTGAACACCATCTCGTTGAAAATAATCGCGCTCGGTGGCAATCGGTTCTAAAAAGAAGGGCACTAACGCAGCACCTGTGGCATCAGCCACCTTTTGATAAATCGCAGCAAATCGACGTGTGTAGGCAGCCCCATAGTTTGTCGGTATTTGCATCCCTAGTAAAAGAACTGAGGCGCCAGCGGCTTCACTGATCTGCACCATAGCCGTAAGATTTTCGCGCATGTCTTTTAAAGAATAGCCGCGCAGGCCATCATTTCCGCCCAATTCTATAATGACTAAATCGGGTTCGAACCGATCCAGTGCTTCAGGCAAACGGCTTAAGCCCCCACTGGTGGTGTCACCGCTGATGCTTGCGTTAACGAATTTAATGTCATTGTTTTGTTCCTTCAATTCATTTTGCGCTAAATTCACCCAGCCGTCCTTCTCGGCAAGGCCATAGGCGGCGCTAAGGCTGTCTCCCACCACCAAAACGGTGCTTGACCATGCAGGAAATGAGAACAGCAGCATAAATAATGTGAATAGCAGTCGCATGGGCTCTACTTGAATCGAGTTCGAATTAACTTAGTATGTCAGATGGGCCGCTGGGGCGCGAGTTCAGGCTAAGTCCAGGGTATTTTTGTGCGCTAACGCCTGTGTTGGAGCCTAGCGGTTACCAATGTGCGTGAATTCTCAAGCTTTCTTCCTGTCATAGACTGACTTGAGCTCTCAAGGGGGATTTTACGTACTTGTAAATATCCCATGCATTTCTTTACTTGAACGCACGCACCACTAACTGTGACTGAGACTGAATTGAATACCTCTGCAGAATCCCAAACGCCAGTGTCTTCCCCGCTGATCGCAACCGATATCGTCAAACGAGTGTCGGGTCCAACCGGTGATATGACCATTTTGCATGGTGTTAGCATGCAGGCCGATGCAGGTGAGGCGGTGGCTATTGTCGGACCATCTGGCTCAGGGAAATCCACCTTGTTAGGCATATTGGCAGGGCTTGATTCACCCACAGAAGGGGTGGTCACTATGCAAGGCCAACCACTTACCGATTTGGATGAAGATGGCCGAGCTAAACTACGTGCCCAGTCAGTTGGTTTTGTATTCCAATCGTTTCAATTATTACCGGGGCTGTCGGCTTTAGAAAACGTAATGTTGCCGTTGGAATTAACCCAACAAGACAACGTTAAAGAGCGTGCCATGACGGTATTGGACGAGGTGGGTTTATCCCATCGTGCTTCACATCATCCCCTACAGTTATCCGGTGGTGAACAACAACGAGTGGCCGTGGCGCGCGCGTTTGTATCAAAACCTACGTTACTGTTTGCCGATGAACCGACAGGCAATCTTGACAGCGCAACCGGTGATCGCATAACTGAACTGATGTTTGATATGCGAAAAAGTGTTAACGCAGCCTTGGTTTTGGTCACCCACGATGATGAGCTGGCGGCAAGCTGTAATCGCAGGCTTCGAATGAACGATGGTCGGTTGAGCGAACTATGACTCGAGGACAACAGTTTGGCTTTGCGCTAAAAGCGTTAAAGCGAGATTTATCAGCTGGTGAGCTTCGTGTGCTTGCCCTGGCGTTAATTGTTGCTGTGGCATCGGTTACCGCTGTTGGCTTTTTCACAGACCGCGTTGGCCGAGCCGTGGAAAGACAAGCCGCTGATGTCTTAGCCGCTGATTTAATAGCAAGTTCAGGTTTTCCTGTTAAACAAGAATGGTTAGATGAAGCTCAGAAGCGCGGTGTGGATACCGCGATGCACACGCGATTTCCAAGTGTTGTCATTAACGATGATGATGAATCTCAGCTTGTTGCTGTAAAAGCGGTATCAGCTGGTTACCCCTTACGAGGGGCATTGAAACTTGCCACTTTGGATAACCCAACAGAGCTTGCCAATTTAGCAACGCCTGCAAAAGGTACGGCATGGATTGATCCGCAGTTACGAGACATTCTGCAGTTAAGCCAAGGTGCAACGCTTGCACTGGGTGCAAAAGATTTTGTGGTGGAGCGCATCATCACGTTTGAACCCGATGCCGGGGAGAACGTAATGGAATTATCCCCTCGGGTTATGATTCATATTGATGACTTAGAAGGTGCTGAACTTCTCACAGAAGGTAGCCGAGCTCGCTACAGCTTATTAATGGCAGGAGAAGAGGCGGCGGTTGATGGCATGAGTGAATGGATGTCTGATAATTTTGCCACCGATGCTCGCATACAAAGTGTTCGCGACAGTGGCCCACAATTACAACGAGCTTTAGGACGGGCTGAAAAATTTCTGGGTTTGGCATCTGTAGTTACTGTGTTGCTAGCAGGGGCGGCTATAGCATTAGCCGTTCGCCACTTTGCTTATCGTCAGGCTGATGCCAGTGCCGTGCTAAGAACCCTTGGTGCTAGCCGAGAAGATGTCATTGTGTGGTTAGTTATTCGATTGGCGTTGGTGGCAACGATTGCCAGTATTATCGGTGTCACTATCGGTTGGTTTGCGCAGCTGGTGTTAGCGAATTTCTTATCCACTTGGTTCAGCCTTGAATTGCCCGCACCTGGAATCAAGCCGCCCATCGTCGGAACATTAACCGCGTTCATCACCTTAGCTGGGTTTGGCTTATTACCGGTAATTAAAGCAGGCCAAGTGCCGGTTATGCGGGTGTTGCAACGTGACTATTCTGGCTTGCAAACAGGTTCTATCATCACAGCTGTTTTAGCACTAGCCGCCACGTTTTGCGTGGTGTGGTTATTGTCGGGTGACTTATTGCTTAGCGCCATTGTTGTGCTGGGTGTGGTCGCCATGCTAAGTGTGTTTGCGCTGTTTGGTAAGTACATGATTCGCGCGGTTCGAACATTGGCAGGGGCTCGTTTTAGGTTAAGCGTTGCGGGGCTTGAACGCCGAGCATCAAGCAGTGTGGTGCAACTGTCGGCGTTTGCGATGGGAATTATGGCGCTCCTGCTAATTGCCATAGTTCGTGTAGATATACTGTCTGCTTGGGAGCGTGACTTACCCGAAGACGCCCCTAATGTGTTTGTGGTTAACATCCAACCTGAACAAGTAGACGGCTTTGGTGCTCGTTTAACTGACCAAGGTATTCAAAGTAACGGATTCTTTCCCATGGTTCGTGCCCGCATCGCAGCTTTTAACGGTGAATCCATCATAAAAGAGGTTATGAGTGAGCGTGAAGAGCGCCGCGCACGCCGAGAATACAACTTAACTTATGCGAATGAATTACCGGCTGCGAACGAGATTGTGGACGGGCAATGGTGGTCAGCTGAAGAAGAGGGTAACTTCTTATCCATTGAAGAAGAGTGGGCGAATGAATATAACTACCAAGTGGGTGACACCATCACCTTCAAAGTGGCGGGGGTAGAAACCACAGGAACCATTAAAAACCTACGCAAAGTAGATTGGGAATCCTTCCAGGTAAACTTCTTTGTGGTGGCATCGCCTTCTATGTTGAACGATTTTCCGCAAACCTTTGTATCCAGCTTTTATTTAAGTGACGATTTCTCCAAAGCCACATCGGTATGGGCCAGAGAATTTCCCGGCATTGCCACCCTAGACATCGGAGCCATTGTGGATCGAATAAAAACGCTCATGGACCGAGCCTCTTTAGCGGTGGAGTACGTCTTCTTCTTTACGTTACTCGCAGGCACTTGTGTGTTGTTGGCAGCCGTGCAAAGCAGCCAAGGCGAGCGCATTCGCGAATCGGCATTACTGCGTGCGTTAGGGGCATCGCATCAACAAGTGCGACATGCCGTGGTGGCTGAATTTGCCATCTTAGGCACTATCGCTGGATTTTTAGCAGCGTTTTTTGCCACCATCATTGCTTGGGGATTAAGCCGTGAGGTATTCGAGCTGCCTTTTTCAGTGAACCCCAGTTTGTGGTTGTTTGGCGTTGTAGGCGGCGCTGTGGGTATTAGCATTGCAGGTTATCTAGCCACTCGCAAAGTGTTACACACACCACCCATTGTGGCGTTGCGTAATACAGGCTAGTATGAAATATTATGCTCGCTAGATCCTTGCAGTGAAACACGCCTTTAGCCAAGATGTTGAACTACTGTCCTCGCCTGAAGCGGCCGTGCAGTTGTTGTCAGCGAATTGCACCGACGAAGAAACTCGTTTGTTGCAACGCGCTGTGGATGATTACATTGCCATTCGTGATCAGCCTACCAACTATCCTGATTCGTTAGCGGTGGCTGCGCAATTGAAAAGCATGCGCGCCGATGTGCCCACCTTAGTCGCTGCATTATTAGGTTCTGATGTGTCGGAACGTTTTTATTCCAGCGATAACGTTGCCCTTCGCTATAACGAAGAGTGTCGTAAAATTATTGACGAAGTTCGTTGGTTAAACCAACTCAATGTGGTGGACATAAGTTCTGACGGTCAAGGGCGATTAGGCTCACGCGATCAAGCCGAAATGCTTCGGCGCATGTTGCTCACCATTATTGAAGACATTCGAGTGGTATTAGTTAAGCTTGCGTTTCGAACTCAACGGTTATATGACTGCGTTAAAGATGGCGATGAGGCAATTCCGCCTGGCTCAATAGGCGTGGCAAGAGAAACCTTAAGTATTTATGCACCGGTTGCAAACCGTTTAGGTTTAGGGCAATTAAAGTGGGAATTGGAGGATGTAGCGTTTCGCATTGTTGATCCTGCTGCCTATAAACGGGTGGCAAAAGCACTAGAAGAAAGTCGGGCCTCGCGTGAAACTTACATTCTCAGTTTTGTCGAAACCTTAGCGTCCGAGCTGCGCCTAAACGCTGTCGATGGCGCACAAGTTTTTGGAAGGCCCAAACACCTTTACAGTATTTGGCGAAAGATGCGCCTAAAGCGCATTGAATTTACTGATCTCTTTGATGTACGCGCGGTTCGAATCTTAGTGGACGATTTAAAGCACTGTTATTCTGCGTTGGGTGTGGTGCACAGCACATGGCAACCAATCACGCACGAATTCGATGATTACATTGCGAACCCTAAAGAAAATGGCTATCAATCGTTGCATACAGCGGTGATTGGGCCAAGTGGTAAGGCGGTTGAAGTGCAAATTCGCACTCACCAAATGAATGAATCGGCTGAAAATGGTGTGGCTGCGCATTGGGCTTATAAAGAAGGGCGCGCAGTTGATAATAATCAACAACGTAATTTAAACGCCTTAAAGCAGCTACTTGATGAAGCCGACGATGAGCAAATCGTTGAGGGGCTTACTCAGCAACTCGATTCCAGTCGGGTGTACGTCTTTACTCCCAAAGGGGAGGTGATTGATTTAGTCACTGGCAGCACGCCCTTAGATTTTGCTTACCATGTGCATTCTGAAATTGGCCATCGATGCCGTGGGGCGAAAGTAAACGGCAGCATCGTACCGCTCACTTATCATTTAAAAAATGGTGATCAAGTGGAGGTGTTAACCACTCGTGAACCCGCACCCAGCCGAGATTGGTTAAATAAAAGTAGCGGTTACTTAAAGAGTTCTCGGGCCCGTTCCAAAGTGCGCTCTTGGTTTAATTCGCAAGATCATGCGCAACATGTGGCCGATGGGCGAGTCATTCTAGATCGTGAGCTGAAGCGCTTAAAAACGCAAAGTGTCTCTATTGATGGCATAGCTGAACGACTGGGTTATGAAAAACCGGCAGATCTTTTTGCATCGATTGGGCGCAATGAAGTCACCATTCCACAAATTGTGGGTGCGATAGATCATTTGGCAACCCCGGTTGATAAGCTGCCTGAAATCATACCGCGCAAACTTCGTAAGCCCTCGCAGTCGGGTGGGGTGCAGGTGCGTGGTGTGGGGCGTCTTCTAACCACTATGGCTAATTGTTGTCAGCCAGTGCCCTATGACAGCATTGTGGGTTTTATTACCAAAGGCAGTGGGGTTAGTGTGCACCGTGAAGATTGCTCCAACATGCTGAATTTGCGTGAAGCCGAACGTGAACGCCTTATCGATGTGTCGTGGGGTGAAGACAACAAAGGCCAATACCGGGTTGAAGTTCGAGTACAGGCCATTGATCGGCAAGGCTTACTTCGAGATGTGTCCACCTGTTTATCGAATCACGATGTCGATGTGGTGGCTTTGAATACTAAAACCGATGAAACTGATCAAACCGCTGAGATGCGGCTCACATTGCATGTGTCGAGCATCGCAGATCTTACCAGCGTGATGGCCAGTGTGCGCCAATTGAGAAACGTACAATCCGTTGAACGTGTGGTGTAAGCGGTCCATCCGTTATACTGGCTGCTATGGCAGGAAATACATTTGGCAAGCTTTTTACGGTTACCACCTTTGGCGAAAGTCATGGGCCTGGTTTAGGCGCTATTGTTGACGGATGCCCGCCAGGGTTACCGCTCACTAGCACCGATTTGCAGCTGGATTTAGACCGTCGAAAGCCCGGCACGTCTCGCTACACCACGCAGCGCAAAGAAGGTGATGAAATTGAAATCATGTCGGGTGTTTTTGAAGGCGTAACCACGGGCACACCGATTGGTTTAATCATTCGAAACACCGATCAGCGCTCGCGCGATTATGACAAAATCAAAAGTCAGTTTCGCCCGGCACACGCCGATTACACCTATCAACAAAAATACGGCATACGCGATTATCGCGGCGGAGGAAGATCCTCAGCTCGTGAAACCGCTATGCGAGTGGCCGCTGGCGCCATTGCAAAAATCGCCTTAAAAAAACAATTTAACACCACGATTTTTGGTTATTTATCGCAGCTTGGTCCGATTGAATTAGAGCGCGATAAATTCGATCGACAAGCCATTGAACAAAATCCATTCTTCTGGCCGGATGCTGATCAAGTGCCTGAACTTGAAACCTATATGCAGCGATTGGTTAAAGATGGCGACTCCATTGGTGCAAAAGTCATGGTGGAAGCTCACGGCGTGCCTCCGGGTTGGGGAGAGCCGGTGTTCGATCGCCTGGATGCGGACATCGCGCACGCGCTGATGAGCATTAATGCGGTGAAAGGGGTTGAAGTGGGGGCTGGTTTTGCATCCGTTGCACAACGCGGCACCGAGCATCGCGATGAAATTACACCTGACGGGTTTTTATCCAATAACGCAGGCGGTGTGCTGGGTGGAATTTCATCAGGCCAACCGATTACTGCAGCCCTTGCGTTGAAGCCCACCTCCAGCATCCGCTTACCAGGTAAGAGCATTGACACCGCAGGATCTCCAATAGATCTTGTGACCACAGGGCGTCATGACCCGTGCGTGGGCATTCGAGCCACTCCAATCGCTGAAGCCATGTTGGCTTTGGTGTTAATTGATCATGCCTTGCGCCAACGTGGGCAGAATGGTGCGGTAGAATGCGATACCCCAATTATTCCACCTGAAGCGTAAGACACCCATGGCATACAAAGCCGAAGGCAAAGTCCACAAGATTTTCCCCACTGAACAAAAAACTGCCACTTTCTCAGCCCGTGAATTTGTCATTGAAGTGCAGGACGGGCAATACCCGCAAATGGTGAAATTCCAGCTCACGCAAGACAAGTGCGCCTTGATGGATGATTACAACGAAGGTGACCAAGTTGTGGTGGATTTTGATTTGCGCGGCCGCGAATGGAACGATAAGTATTTCACTAACTTAAACGCTTGGCGTGTCGCTAATGCAGGCGAGAGTGGTGGTTCGAGTTCTGGCGGCTCTGGTGGCAATGCCCCCACGCCTCAAGATGCGGATAAATATCCGCCGTCGGCAACCGATGCGAATGCCGATTTTGACGACGATATACCGTTTTAAAAAAACAACTCATTCAGTTTTAAAACGATAAAAGTATAAAACAATAAAAGCCTCTGTAAACAGGGGCTTTTTTATTCCTTTATTAGAAAAAATAAAACGGGCCGCTTTATTGCGGCCCGAGTGGGTTTTACAATCTCATTCAAAAGAGGAGGAGGAAGGATTGAGATTGTTTACTGCTTATTAGTTAGAAAGAAGTAAGTAATTGTTCACATCAAAGCCTTCTTTCTTGGCGGTTTGCTCAGCCAACTGGCGTGCGTAGTGATCTTCAACAAAGCCAGTAAGCGTAACCGTATCGCCAGCAACTTGCACGTTGATGTGGCCGTTAGTGGCGGCAACCGCACGAACCTCATCTTGAACAGCGGCGAAAGAAGGCGCTGAAAAAGAAGCAACGACGGCTGCGATAGCAAGAGTTTTAGTGAAAGTTTTCATATTGTTTAGTCCTATTAGATAATTAAAAAAGTTGTGTAGAGCCAATGGCTTCGGGTCAATGTCCGTCGCCGTTGAATTAAGTATCGGGCCGCCGGTTTATCGGGGCTTTGCGGGTGATATACAACGGTGTAAAGAAGGTCAAAAAGGTGGTTTTTAACCGCTTCTCGGCGGAAGTTTTTCCGCAAAAAGGTACAGGCTCATGCTAAAAAGTACAAATAATAGCTACTTGATAGATGTAAAAAAGGAACTTTACTATTAAAAGTATCCAAATATAGTTCTTACGCCGATACTCGCCTCACATTCATTATTCAAAGGCGATGTTATGAAGTTCTTCACAAAATTTGCCAGCACTGTCGTGCTCGGATTTTCTTGTTTAGGGGCACCGCAATTCGCGGCTGCTGCGGGTCTGTTGGTACCGGTTGATGCGGCTGATCAGGCCGGTCTGCAAATAAAATCACACGATGTTTCCGTTACTGTAGAAAACGGGTTTGCAGTTACAGAAGTTAACCAGATTTTTCTCAACCCTTCTGCTCAAGATCTAGAAGCAAACTATCGATTTCCCGTGCCTGATAAAGCAGCGGTGTCTGAATTTACCGTCTGGATTGATGGGCAACCTGTTGTTGGCGAAGTGCTAGAAAAAGAACAAGCGCGCACGGTTTACCAAGAAGAAAAAGCGGCCGGTCGTGATGCGGGTTTGGCAGAGAAAAATAAGCACTATAACTTTGAGCTTAAGGTAACACCGGTGCGAGCTGGACAAGATACCCGCATTCGGTTGGTTTACATGCAACCTGTGGACATTGATACTGGAATTGGTCGATATGTGTATCCACTTGAACCCGGTGAAACCGATGATGCAGCCAATGCATTTTGGTTAGAAAAGTCAGTAGTTCAAGAACGCATTTCTTTCGACTTTAAACTAAGGTCTTCAAACTCGGTTAGCGGTATACGGCTTCCTGCACATCCGCAGGCATCCATCAGCAATACAGATGACAATAATTGGCATGCGTCATTGAATAACATCGCATCAAGCGTTGCACAAAACGCGTCAGAAGAAACTGAACTCAGCCCCATCGATGGCTCTCAACCCGCCACTGCAGGTTCTCTTGATACTGATATTGTTGTTTATTGGCGATTAGCCGCCAATACGCCTGCATCCGTTGACTTGGTAACTCACAAAGCTGCGGATAAAAGCACGGGTACATTTATGCTTACGCTTACTCCCGGTGATGATTTAGCTCCAATCACTGAAGGTCGAGATTGGATGTTTGTGTTGGATATGTCTGGTTCAATGGCGCATAAATACGCGACGTTGGTTGATGGCGTACAACGTGCGCTAGGCCAATTGAGTGCGAAAGATCGATTCAGAATAGTACGTTTTAGTAACCAGTCAGAGGAACTTACTAATGATTGGATAGTGGCCAATGAGGGCGAGGTTGCTCATTGGTCTCAGAAATTGGCGGCAACTCAAACACAAGGAGGGACTAATTTATACGCGGGTATGGCGCAAGGTTTACGTGCATTGGATTCAGATCGAACCAGCGTAATCGTTTTGGTAACCGACGGTGAAGCCAATGTGGGTGTAAAAGAGAAAAAGAAATTCTTAGAATTAATGGAAAAAAGAGATGTTAGGCTTTTCACGGCAATGATGGGCAATGGCGCTAATCGACCCTTGCTTCAAGCGATGACAGAGGTATCAAACGGTTTCGCCGTTAACGTTTCGAACAGTGATGACATCGTTGGAAAGTTGCTTGAATTTACCAGTAAAGTAACTCATGAAGCTATGCACGATATCGATTTAAAAATCAGTGGCGTGAAAACACGAAATCTTACCCCTAAAGTAACTAAAACGTTATACCGAGGTGAGCAACTTACGGTTTTTGGTCACTACACAGGAAGTGGCAAAGCTACAGTCACTTTGAAAGCAAAAGTATCCGGGGAGCGCAAAGAATATAAAACTCGGTTTGATTTCCCAGTGCAGGATGAACGTAACCCTGAGATTGAACGGCTGTGGGCTTATGCCAGCATACGCGACATGCAAGACATGATTGATTATTTAGGTGACGATAGTGAATATCGAAGCGCGATCGTAGACACCGCCGTTGAATACGGTTTGGTAACAGATCATACGTCCATGATTGTCATTAGTGATCAACAATTTGAGGCTAGAAACATAGAAAGAAAGAACCGTAAGCGTCGTAACTCTGAAACCGAGGCTGCGCAGAAACGCCAATCACAACCGATTCAAACCACTCGAGTGGATCAGTCTGAACCTGCTTTTAATGGATCAAGAGCCAGCCATACGCAAGGTAGTGGATCGATCGGAGGCGAATTGAGTATACTTCTACTGCTGTATTTATTAGGCATGCGACGCCGAAAAGTTTAGCGTTTAATACTCACATCTTGGCCAGCTCCACGAAAGTGGAGCTGGCAGACGGTAACACCGCTAACTCAATGTGTTTGCGACTAAACACTTATATGTGCCATGCTAGTTTCATGGAAAATAAAGACCAATCATTTGCTACAGCCAAAACCATCGATGAGCAAGCGATACCCATCATCGACATCAGTGGATTAACTAATAGCGATTCTGCAACGATAAAAAATGATGTTCGAAAATCGGTTGCAGAATCTATTCACTACGCTGCAAAAGAAGTCGGATTTTTCTATATACGCGGCCATGGAATCAGCCAAGAGTTGATTAATTCTGCGTTAGAGTCTACCCAATCATTCTTTAATCTTAGCGATGAACAAAAGTCCAGCGTCTCTGTTGATCAGAATCAAAAAGGTTGGATGCAGCCGGGTATGGCAAATTTAGAAGGCTCAAAAACCTATGACTTAAAAGAGGTTTTTTTCTATGGCAGAGAAATAGGGGAAGACGATTCCGATTTGCAATCACAATTACCTATGGTGTCAATGAATCGCTGGCCAGATAGCGTATGCCCTGAGCTTAAAGCATCTGTTATGGCGTACCATTCAGCGCTAAGTCAGGTGGGCGAATCTGTTTTGTCTGCTATTGCTGTGGGCTTTGATGCATGTCCTGATCTTTTCAAGCCCTATTATGATCGGCCGCTTGCGCGAGGGCAGTTGGTATATTATCCCGCCTCAACCGCGGGCGATGAACATGAGCAACGTTACGGTGTTGCACCACATACCGATTTCGGTGTCCTCACTCTGTTATATCAAGACAATTCAGGTGGGCTTCAAATTAAATCTAAACGATATGGATGGATTGAAGCACCACCCATTGCCGATACATTGGTATGCAATACCGGTGATTTACTGCAACGATGGACAGCAGGACTTTTCTCATCAACGGTTCATAGAGTGATTAACCGCTCTGGTGGTGCTAGATATTCAATGCCTTTATTCTTTGATCCCAATAGTGATGCATTGATAGACCCTAATCTGCTTGGGCTTGAACGCTTAGATAATCAAGTGCCTGTGTTAGCTGGTGAGCATATCGCAGCGCGAAACCGTAAAAATTTCAGTCAATACGATAAATCATAAAAAAATGGGCCGCTAAAGAGCGACCCAAAGGGAGTAAACAATCTGACCCGGAGAGAAGTGGTCTGATTGGTGAAGCGATCCGTTAGTTTGAAAGAATTAAATAGTTTTCCACTTCATAACCTTGTTGCTTTGCTGTTCGCTCAGCTTGTTGGCGTTGATATTGGTCTTCAACAAAGCCGCTTAAGGTAATCGTGTTTCCAGAAATTTGAACATTGATATTTCCGTTTGTGGCCGCGTGTCTGCGGATGTCGTCTTGAACAGCTGCAAAAGTAGGGGCTGCAAAAGAGCTAATCACTGCTGCGATAGCCAAAGTTTTCATTAAAGTTTTCATCGAATAGTCCACAAAATTTGTAGTGAGCGGGGCGAAGAATCAATTTTCTTTGCCGTTGAATACAGTATCGGGTGGCCAGTTTGTTAGCGCATTGCGGCTGCTTTACACTGGTGTAAGAACTGTATAAAGGCTAACAAGTGGAAATTTAACGATAGATAGGGCTGTGAGGAGAGGCGCGTTTAAGTAATTCAGCATCTTGTTCAGGTTTCATCGCCACACCTAAACCAATAAACACCAACCCTGGCCAGATTAGGTAAGGCAGTATCTCTAGATTTTCGCCGAAGGTATATAAGAACAACACTAATACAATCGATAATCCTGTCTGCGCGGCATCACCCACTCGACCCTTTAACAGTGCATTTCGCCAAAGCGCTGCGAAGCTACAAAGCATGGGAATGGCGAGTGAGAAGAATCCGACAATTCCCTTAACAAATAACAAACCATACCAAGTGTGGTGCGAGCCAATGGGCATATATTCAACAAGATGTGGCCCGCGTTCAACAACACCGTGACCCCAAATAGGTGCTTCTCTTGCCCAACGATCAACGGCGATTCTTGCAAGAGCGGCTCGAACTCTTGAGGAATCTACGCGGGCTTGTGTAAAAGCGTCAACGAACATCTGCGCAAAAGACAGTAATGGCATGGCCAATAAACCTAAAAAGAATGTACCCATGCCAATAATGTAAATGACAAAAGGGCGGCCAAGATTGGTCAGAAACCAAGTAACAAGCCAGACGCTGCCGATGCTAATCAGTCCAAGTCGAGACTTGGACATTAAAACGATGATGATGCTCCCCACCATGCCGATGGTTCGCCATTTAATATTTTTCTCTTTAAGAGCGAACAGAAAATATATGTTTGCAACAAACCCTGCGGCAGGTGCCCAGGGTGTAAAAAAACGCCATCTTGGGGCTCCTGTGCCAGGCTCAAGTTCATAAAGATTGAGCATAAAAAATTCAGGCCCTGGGCCGCCCAATAATTTGAACGGTGATACCCACAAGTTTTGAGGCAAACCGACTAGGTAGGCACCAATGAATAGAGGTAAGAGCAACAGCGTGTGCAAGCAAACAATACACGCAGCTCGATACAAAAGCTCAGGGCGAACGTGTAAACAGCCAATGAAAGGGAAAATGGCTAACAGGGCCCAGCCCTTCGCCCAGCCTATGCTGGATTTTATGGTGGCGCTTAATCCTAAGCCATTTAATGAATGGCCAAATAGTAACGCCATCAACATCATCGCCATTCCAGCGAACCAAATAATAACGGTTGTTGGCACATTGGGAATAGATTGAAATTCAGCGCCCGATTTCGGTTTTAGCCAGCGCCATAGTCCTAATGCAAATAACGTCCATGCCATAACAGGCACAACAAGATACAAAGCTCCTACTAAATAGAAACCGTAGGTACCTACCATGGTGTACCAAATCAGCTTCTCTTCTGTAGTTTCCGGAGTAATTCGCTTCGCTTCCATGAAAGTAACAAGGCAAGACAAATAAGCACCGAAGCGATAACTGCGCCAATGACAGCAACGGGTTTGGTGAATTTTTCTGGCCCTGCTGGTTTTTTAGGTGCCATAAGCAATTGCGTCATAGGGTAAGACGCATAGATATCTGAATTACCTAAATCAGTTTTTGCTGCCGCTGATACATAAATTGCTGTAGCCACTTGATGCGTTCTTTCTAAGTCTTGCAGCGTAGCGGCGAGTCTTGCACTGCGATGTAAGCGTTCCTCTAGAGTGCTTGTCTGTTCGGTATAAGATTGAATTTCAGATGCTGTGGCTGAACGCTCAGCTGTGAGTGTAATGATGTGTTGAAAGATTTGGCTACGACTGCCTTCACCACTGATATACAAATCATTGAGTTTTTCGTGCGTTTTTATATCGGTTAATTTGGTCGCTCGATTTAGTAAGGCGTTGCGAGCAGAGTCCAGCCTTGCCGTTGCGTGTAGAACTTTGGGATGCTTTTTACCCCATACCGAACGGGCTTCATTAAGTTCCGTTTGCAATTCGGCCGATTTCCCTACAAGGGTATTAAACAATGAATCGTTTTGTAACTTTAATGCGGCTGCAGCGTCGGATGGTGAAGTTTTTAACGCCTTTTGAAGTTCTTGGAGATTGGCCGTCAATGCATTTAACTTTATTTCAGCCTCTGCTTTACGCTGCTTTAGTGTTTCGACATTAAGCACTAGATCATCAAACTGTTGCGTTGAAATAATATTCGATTGCTGCTGAAATTCAAGCACATCGGCCTGCGCAACATCCACATTGTGGCGGTAATTCGACAACACCTGCTCATTGGCTGTTCGGCGTGTACTGAGTTCTTCGATTCTTAAATCTGATAACGTGCTTTCTAACGCCTTACGGTAATTCTCTGTTCGTTCATAAGCTGTGTTTGCATCGTTAGCGCTAAGAGATATTTCTAGAAGCGTCGTTTGATCGATCAATTTAATTCTGGGGCTACCAAATTCTTGCGAGGTTATTCCAGATGCTTTGGCTGCACGTTCAATAACCACAGGGCTCATGGCAATCGCTTTGTAATTGGTTTTTGGATCAACTTTAGCGCTTGAATAAGCCGAATTTACCGATGTCGTTGCTTGCCCAAGATCATCTAGGTTGATGCTTGATCCTGCACCAGCACCGGGAATGAGTAGGGTAAATTTACTGATGTACTTGTCGGGTGTTATCAATACAAAAGATATTGCGCCAGCCCAAATTAGCGTTAAATTTAATACCGCTGCCCAGAAATATCGTCGACGTTTCGAAAGTCCAAGTTTTTGCCAGATAGTTCGTTTGTTTACGTGATCGGTTTCTTTTTGATCATCGTTGGCTGCGATGTCATTAACCGATGCAGAGTCAAGCGTTTGGGGTTGGTCTAACTCCAAATGATCGATATTTTCAATTCTTGAGCTATGTGATGGGCTATTCACGTTAGCTTTATAGCCCGCCAAGGCTAAGCGCAGGTGTCAGAAATTCAAACAACGTGCGGGTCACGTCTCTGAAGTTGGTTACACCAGAATCGTAGCAAGCAATACCATCATTAGGCATCAGAAACGGGTTGATATCATCTCTTTGTGGGTCACTTACCAATTGCTGTATGGAACGTTCGATCACTTCGGTTCGTTCGGTCATTGGGTTTTTACTGATGAGAATGGCGCGCCGAGAGGCATTAGTAAGTTGTGTGCCGCCTACGCAATTACTGGATACCAATCCTTGTAAAAAACGAGTGCCGTAAGGGATGCTAGTTGAATTTCCGTTAATCGCCGCTTGTGAATTGTTATCTGCAGGTATGCTTAAATTAGAGATAAAAATTCTTATACCAGGTGGGGTCACCTGGCTACGTTTCACCAGTTCGGGTTGAAAAAATCCCGTACTCGGCACCACAACCTGATCGCCTGCTGCCAATGCCACATCGGTTGTTAAGGTACCATCGAATAATCCTTGAAGATTGATGGTTTGTACATCACCGTTTCTGAATAATTTAACGTTCTCTAAATCTGCATCAGGTCGTACCCCACCTGCGGAGCGCAACGCTGTGCTTAGTAAGCGGTCTCTGGCGTAATCCCCTGAAAGCTGGGTTTGTTTAAACTGGCGATGATCAGCTTTTTGTTGATTGATGGTTACACGACCTGGATCGAACGTAGCCCCTGAAACCAGTATGTCTACTGGAGCCCACTCTTGTACGGTTGTGCTTACTTTCAACATACCCGGATTGAATATTTCTTCAGCAATTAATCGATCGTGAATATCTTGTTCTAACTGACGAGTATCTCGGCCTTGAGCTTGCACAAATCCTGCGAACGGAATTTCTAGCACGCCGCTCATGCTAACTTCGTAAACACCGCTTAATTCGTCGCCTTCAGGAATCGAGATTCGAACCCGGTCTCCAGCAGATAAAGGCGGCCTAGAAGTCGTTAGTGGTTGCAAAGACTGTTGAATTCGAAACTCTGTGCGCTCTAAAGATTCGAATGCGGTTTGTGTATTGGGCGTCGAGTGGGTTGTGTAGCACAGGGTTTTAATAGCTGAGGCTTGTCGCGGCTTCGCTGGTTGATTCTCCTGCTTAACCACGGCTGAAATGCTTACGCGTCTGTTTTCTTGAATGTCTGATTTTTGATTGCTACTGAAAAGAGGTGAATTTTCACCAGATGCGACAACACGTATGCGTTTCTCAGGCACTATCGAAGTCATTATTTGAGCAATTTCCTCAGCTCGGCGCATCGATAGTTCTTGGTTATAAGCTTTTGATCCTCTGTAATCCGCATGACCGTTCACCGTTATATGAAGCACTTCATCGTATTTTTGTAAGCGCTCAATAGCTTGCTTCAACCGATCTTTACCAGCGGATGAAACGGTACTTTTATCGGTAGGGAACAGAGCGGCAGAGTCGATATAAAGAGTATCTACGGGGTAGCGTTTTTCGTTATTCACAAAATAAAATGCTGGTAGGTCATTTTTTAGCTGTGAGCCGTTAATTTCTGAGCAGAACCCGTTTAGATCATCAGAGGCCCATTTATAGGCGTGGCTGAAACGCTTAATTTCTGCTTCTTTCTCCGGTGCATAGAAACTACGACGTTCATTTTGATAGTGAGAACCGTCAATGTCGTGGACATTCATCGCTCGACAACCCATCAACGTGCTAGCAAGCATCGCAAGTAATAGAGTAGTTCTTAATGCTGAAGCTCTAGGCATACCGATCGTCTTTGTATTCAATTAACTAAGTTATTGAAATGCGCGAATCAGACTGTCTTGGTCTTCAAAAATATCGATAATTTCGTTTAAACGCGTAAGTTCTAACAGAGCCATTATGCGTGAGTTAACGTTCATCAATACCATGTCACCACCATCGCGTCTGGCGAATTTCAAAGTGGAAATCAGCACGGAAAGGCCACTGGAATCAACGAAGTCAAGTTCAGCCATATCGATAGAAATGTTTTTGCCACCGGTTTCTAAGATGCGGTGTAGTTCATCTGACACAGAGCCTGCGTCGGCAGCACTTAAACGACCGTGAAAACCAACAATATCGATGCCGCACTCAACGGAATGACTAAGTGTAATCATAATGATGGGTTCCTATTGTTAGTGAATAAACAACGTTGTGAACATTGGTGAGTCGGTTTATTCAGTTGATAAAGGGCTAGGATTGCTTTGATTTAGATATCATCTAAACAATGATACTCAAAGTAACCTGAAGACCTTGTCTTTTGAAAATATCGACCGCTAGTACGGATAGCGACTGACGGAGGTTCCATCTTGAACCGATGTTTACCTTTAAGTATTAAACGACAATGAGCAACTGGGATGTGTATCGCAACACGCAGCCTATTCTGAGAGTTTGTGATCTGGGTGATTAAATACGCTCTCTGGCATTGCCGTTATAGATCCTACTTTCCAAATAAATATTAAGCCCGATCACATAAGTCCATTTATATAAGACCTGCAGACTAAGCATTTCGAAAAAAATGCAATGGAATTCCTAATGTTTACCGAGGTTGTTTATTGATGTGGATACGAGCTTATTGTTTAAATTGCTTCTTTCCCTAGTATGCATAGCGTTAACTGTGCTGTAACAGCCATCATTTAAAATAAAAATAATATTTGGTTGAGTGAGCGCTCAAGCAGTGGTGTATTGCATGAGTTATTTTCAAGGATTGATGTATCGCGTAAGGAATAGTCAAGCACATAATGAGATTTGAAATACCAACTTTAGCCATTTCGACACTTTGGGTCGGCGGCTCCCAACTTGCCATGCGGTTGGGTCGAATTTTGACGACGATCGTTGTAGCCCGAATGATTGCGCCGGAGCTACTTGGTGTTGTTGCCATCGCATTAGCGGCGAATGAATTAGCCCATGTGATAGCGAAAAATGCCACTAATGGCCGGATAATTCGTGCAGATGATGACGAACTATCTGATATTTGTAATACCGCATATTATGTGAATTGGTTGGTTGGAATAGCGTTATTTTTTCTGCAAGTTGTTATCGGCTGGGGATTGTCGTTGGTTTACAGCAATCCAACACTTCTGCACTTGGTAGCCGTGCTGAGTTTTAGCTATTTGTTGCTACCGATTGCCCAAGTGCATTCAGCCGTAAATTTGCGAAATGAAAAAATTGGTTTAATTTCTAAGACCGAAATACAACAAACCTTTCTTGATTCTGCCTTGACTGTGTTGATGGTTTTTGCAGGTTTTGGTGTGTGGTCATTGGTTCTTCCGAAGTTATTGGTGGTGCCTTTGTGGATAAAAGCACACTTAGATGCCAGTCATTGGAAAACCCCTAAGAAAATCACTTTGTACAAGTTGAATGAACATTGGGTTTTTAATAGTCGAGTTATGGGGGTAGAGCTACTGGGTGTTGTTCGACAGAATATCGACTACATACTGATCGGGTACTTCCTGGGTATGCAAGCGCTAGGTATATATTATTTTGCATTTAACGCTGGGCTTGGCATAACTCGAGGTTTTATATTGTCATTGAATAATGCGTTTTACCCTCATTTGTGTGCGGTGAAAAGTGACCATCTTAAGCTGCACAGCGGTTTTGTAAAAGGCTTGCGGTACATGCTCTTGTTGTTGGTGCCGGTTTTAGGGCTTCAAGCTATTTTTGCAAACCAATATGTGCCCATTCTCTATGGTGAACAATGGAATGAATTTGATGCAGCTCAGTTGGTTGCGTTGTTGTGTTTAACCGGTTTTCCTCTGTTAATTATGGAGGCAACCACTCAATACTTACGAGCACAGGGGCGATCGGGTAACGATTTATGGTGGCATACGATATTCACTTTGTTTTTCACATTAGCCATTTTAATCGGTGTGAATTTCGATTTACTTGGGGTAACCCTATCTGTTTTGATCGTTCAATTTATCGCAGCCCTTGTTCGGTTATTACACATTACGAAGTCTTCAAACAATACTTTTAACAACAAAGTGATTGAGCCAGCTGGGGGAATAAGAAATGAATAAAGTTAGCGTCATTATGCCGGTGTACGGCGTAGAGAAATACGTTGAAACAGCTATTCAATCGGTTCTAAAACAAAGCTTCTCCGATTTTGAATTCTTGATCATTGATGATTGTTCCCCTGATCGTAGTGTAGATATTTGTCGAAAATTTGATGATTCACGTATCCGTATCATTGAACACACTGAAAATCGAGGGCTAGCCGGCGCAAGAAATACTGGAATTAGACAGGCCAAAGGTGAGTATTTGGCTTTTCTTGATTCAGATGATGCATGGCATCCGGAGAAACTACATAAACACGTAAGTCATCTAGAGATGAATCCAGCAATTGGATTGAGTTTCTCGCGTTCTGAATTTATGGATGAAAACGGCAAACGTTTGTCTCATTGTCAAATGCCAAAATTGGACTTTGCGCCAGCGGAGCATCTGTTATGTCGAAACCCTATTGGTAACGGCTCTGCGCCAGTCGTGCGCCGTGAAGTTTTTGAAGATATTGGATTTGAATCTAATCAAGGCCATTCAGACCCGATCAGTTATTTTGACGAATCGCTTCGACAATCTGAGGATATAGAATGTTGGATTCGCATTCGGTTGCAAACGAATTGGCGTATTGAAGGATTGTCTGATCCGCTTACGTTATACCGATTAAACGCAGGTGGATTGTCAGCCAATATTCCCAAGCAGCTAGAGACGTGGCAACGCGTAATCGAAAAAACTCGAACTTACGCACCCGAACTCATTGCCAAACACGGACAACGTGCAAAGGCGTATCAATTACGTTATTTAGCTCGGCAGGCAATTCGACTGGGCGATGGGAAAATGGCAGTGAGCATGTTCCATCAATCTCTTGCTTGTGACGCAGGGATACTCTTTACTGAGCCTTCTCGTACCGTATCCACGGGTTTGGCAGCGTATTTACAACGATTACTACCAAAGACAATATTTAAAGCATTAATGCCTTTAGGAATAGCGGCGACAGGGTTCATTCAAAAATTGCGAATTTGGATGAGTGAAATATTTAATAAGCAACAAAAGTCGTTGGAGTCAGTGGAGGCATCAAGATGAACTCTACTGCATCTTCGATTAATAATTCGTTAGGTTCATCTGATGAGGATTCGGCCGCTCCTGTCTTTTTAGTGGGCCCTCCTAGAAGTGGCACCACCTGGTTGCAAGGCATGCTGGCTAATCATCCCGATATTGGCACGGCTCAAGAGTCTCATTTGTTTAATCAATTTTTGCAACCCATGATGGATCAATGGGATGCGATGGTGAATTTTGATGATGGGCGAGGGGGAATAGGATTACCGGCCTATCAAACCCATGCAGAATTTCTGCAGATGGTTAGATCAATTGCTTTGGACGTGTACCGCAGCGTACCTGAATACCATTCCAATACGCTGTTTCTTGATAAAACTCCTGATCATATTCGTTGTATTAAAACCATATGGAAAGTATTTCCTGATGCAAAAATTATTGTTTTATTGCGAAATCCTGAGGATGTTATCGAATCGTTGATGAATGCAAGTAAAAGTTGGGGGAAAAATTGGGCGCCTAGTTCAATTATTTCAGCCATTAGAACTTATCAATATTTTTTCAAAGTAGAGGGAACCAATGAGCTCATTCTCAATGACCCAAGACTGTGCATGGTGCGATATGAGCAAATGAAAGATAACCCGGTTGTTGCTTTAGGAAAAATATTAGAGTATTTGCACATTCCAGCGGATGAGCAAGTATTGCAACGTATGTCTTCATCGCCTCATCAGCTTAAAAAATACGGAGAATTTGGGAATCAAACCGGTAACGTTGTGATTGAGCCCGATACATTTGCTCGTAAGAAAAAGGGGCAGCTTAACTGGATTCAAAAACGCATTATATCCACGATGCTTGCACAACATATGCGTGACTATAATCATACCAAACCGACTCCTACACAACCTAATTTAAAATATGTGAAGGTGAATTCGTGAGAGCAGAACCGTCAGGGCCTACTTTCGATCGACTCCTAGCCGTTGTGCTGCTTCTGTTCCTATCGCCATTTCTGATAGTTCGATCGGTGGTGGCATTCGTTAAAACAGGAGCTGTTTTAGAAAGACAACAGGTGAATACCGCAAGTGGCTCCATAGAGATATATAAACTATCAGGTTTTTTTATAGGTAGAAACCTTGGGGTTCTATTTAATGTGGCAAGAGGAGACATTGTATTAGTGGGTGATGGTCTTCTTTTAGAAAATATGATTGCACATCAAAGAAAGGTATCAAGCCTGCCACCTAATAAAGATGACAGCAAACCGTGTTTAATAAATCTTGAAAAAGTTCAAAGAATTAGCGGTACCGAATATGAAAAAACAACGGATAAAAAATTAACCATTGGCAATAAGGTCAGTGTGTTGTTGCGTTTTGTTTTAATAAAACTCATTGTTCCAAAGCGAAGTTACACTCGCCCGGATCAGTTTTCAGTGTTAAACGTGCCAATAGATAATGTCTCATTAGATGAGGCCGTAAATTCAGTTATTGATAGTATAAAAAGCAAAACTAAAAGTCGGATGGCTTTTGTTAACGCTGACTGTTTAAATATTGCCTATAAGAACTCTCAATACTTAAATGCGTTGCATAAGAACACTAAAGTATTTGCCGATGGTGTAGGTTTGCAAATCGGTGCACAGATATTAGGGGTTGAATTAAACGCTAATGTAAATGGCACTGATATGTTGCCGCGCTTATGTGAGCGTTGTATAGAGTGCGGTTCTTCAATCTATCTGCTGGGTGGAAAGCCAGGAGTGGCGGAGGAAGCATCCGAGACGTTAATGGCTGCACACCCAGGGCTTAAAATTGCTGGTATGCAGCACGGGTATTTCCCCAAAGAATCAACGAATGATGTCATAGAGAAAATAAACCAAAGTGGCGCTGATATTGTGTTGGTGGCATTCGGTGCGCCCATGCAGGAGCTTTGGATAGAGCAGTATGCAGATCAACTAACAACCTTTGCGCTCATCGGTGTAGGCGGATTGTTGGACTTTCAAACCAAAAGAATCTCACGATCCCCGAAATGGGTTCAAGACATTGGGATGGAATGGGTGTGGCGCTTAAAGCAAGAACCGGTAAGGCTTTGGAAGCGGTATGTGATTGGCAACCCCTTGTTTTTGTATCGGGTTCGAAAACAAGCAAAGAGTGATCATAACTGTGTGAACTATAAGCGGTTCAGTAATCCTCATAGAGAAATAAAGCAGCACAACAAACGATATATACGGCAGCAGTATATTTGGTTGTTTAAATTTCAATTATCGAAAATTGGCAAACGAGTGGTAGATTTCGTCGGTTCTGGTTCGGCATTGCTACTGTTTTCGCCACTGTTACTAATTGTGGCCTTGCTAATAAAACTAGAATCGCCAGGCTCTGTGTTGTTCCGCCAAAAAAGAGTAGGTCGTTACGGTCAAACGTTTGAGATGTTGAAATTTCGATCAATGAGAATGGATGCTGAAAAATTAAAGACTGACTTGTTGAATACCAATGAAGTTGATGGTGGCGTTATTTTTAAAATGAAACAAGATCCGAGAATTACACGCGTTGGTAAATATTTACGGAAATATTCTATTGATGAATTACCCCAACTGATCAATGTATTGCGTGGGGACATGTCGTTAGTGGGGCCGCGCCCCTCGCTAACAAGTGAAGTCGATTTGTACACCGGCCGTGATCGGCGCCGATTAGAAGTGGTACCTGGGATAACGGGTCTTTGGCAAGTTTCAGGACGATCCGACACCACTTTCGAGCAGCAAGTGGATTTGGATATCGATTATTTAGAGTCACGCGGAATTATTAATGATGTGTTGATTTTGGTTAGAACTGTACCGGCCGTTTTGTCAGGTCGGGGGGCATATTGAATCGAGGTTCTTATGGGTATTGACGTCATAATCATAGGTGACAGCACAGATATCAAGCTGCAACCCTTAACGCATCACACCAGTTATTTATTACTTCCGATTTGCGGTAGAACCGTCATTGATCACTTACTTGAATCCTTAACACCACTTGATATTAATCAGGTAACCCTATTAACGCACGAGCATTCGGCGAAAGTGCGTAAGTTCATAGGGCTGGGTGAGCGCTGGGGCCTTAACATAAAATTGGTGACAACCTTAGGTAACACCACTATAGAGGATGTACTTACTCGGTATGACATAGGTAAAGATAACGATTGTTTGCTGCTCAATGCTCAATATTTTCGCTCAGGCGATTTAGATGCAGTGGTTAGTCGTTTTCAATCCGAGCCCGGTCAGTTCATAACAGGAAGTTATCAAGATGAAGCGTGTGGATTGTCTTATTATTGTAAGAATGCAGAAAGTTACGGCAAGAATCAAGAAAACCGCTCAACTGATTTGGTTGAAAATGAGCGAAATATTGATCTTTCATTGGAATACTGCCAAAACCTATGCACTCTTGAACACTATCAGCAAGCGAATTTCTGGGTAGCTGAGAATAATCCGAAATACGTGTTAACACGCGGAAAACAGAAATATCCGAATGTGATTGCAGGGCCAGGTTGTGTGATTAGTGAGCAGAATCTAGAAACTGGAAAGTTGTTTACAGGTGTAGGATGCCAGATTCACTCTGAAGCGAGATGCAATGGCATTGTCATATTAGGTAACAATGTTATCGTTGATCGGCACACCTCAATAAAGAACAGCCTTATCTTGGATGAAACATACATCGGTGAGCATTTAAAAATAGAAAATTCTATTATTTGGCGCAATACGTTAATTAATGTCGATAAAGATTCTTATTTCACTCTCGAAGATGATCGGTTGATAGGAAGTTTATCGAAAACCGCTTTAATATTGAAAATCAAACATTTTATTGGTCGATCCATTGCGGGGATTGCGCTACTCTTATCCCTTCCTCTTTGGATCATTGCCTTGGTAGATGCTTTAGTTTACAAAGGTATGCCAATAGTGAAACCGACTCGGTACGTTGGGAATGGCCGAGCAGCGCATCAGCCGCATAGGCAAATTAAAAGCGCAGAAATTCAATCCAGATTTCGATTATTGGCAAAGTTGCCTTTGTTGTTTGAATTAGTAAACGGCAACATTAAATGGTTTGGAGTATCCATATGCGAACCTGAAATGCTACAAAATCGCGAAGAGTCATGGCAGTTTATAAGGGATTCACAACCTATTGGATTAATTGGTCCGTATCAAATTGAGAGTGGCACTAACAGCACCGTAGACGAACGCTTGCTTGCCGATGCAACGTTTGCTGATAGTAATAAAATTAATTTGATTGGCAGAATGTGTAAGAAGGTGTTTCGTTACCGACTAACAGAAGGTTTATCATCAAACGTTAGTTCAAGGTAGTTCAACCCGTTTTCGGTGCTGTATTTTATAGTTGAAGCGGCAAACTGAATAAGGTTTAATCCCCAGCCGGAATCGGGTAATTCGGATGCGTTTATATCAGGCATTGTAGAACCATTATTTGCTAGTTTCTCGCGCACGGTAGAAGGTGCGGGTTCGCCGTTATCAATGATTTCAACAACACTACATGACGCTTTGCGCGCGATATTTATAATAACGTTGCTTTCGCTTTTTCCGCTAGTTTCCTTACTTTCTAATCCGTGCTCAAAGACATTGGCCAACGCTTCTACAATAGATAGTGTTACGAAATTAAGATGCGTATCATCTTGAATCCATTGCTGAAAAATCTGCTCAACATCCCATTGAGTTTCAGTTAAGCTGGGCAAATCACAGTGTCGAGTGAAAATCACGTTATCAAGACATGAGTTGAAAGTTGTTGAATTATTCACTGATATTCCAACACCAACAGCGATATATCGTCTTCAAAGTCTTCCTTGCTGTTCCACGATGTGATGGTGTCCAGAATCGAATCAGCTGATTGTTGTATTTTCAAGTGTGCTGATGATTCGATGTTGGCCATGAGTTTGTCGGTACCAAATTCTTCATCATTATCGTTTCGACATTCGGTGATTCCGTCAGAATACACAAACAAGCGATCCCCTGAATTCATCTTACACTCATAAATTCCGAAATTAGGGTCATCAAACATGGCTACGGGCATTCCACCTTTTCCTTGTAGGCTTGTTTGGTTGGAAGATGAATCCAATAGTATTGGGGTGGGGTGCCCCGCTTGTCCTAACGAAATATGGCCATTGGCAAGATTTAGCAAACCGTAGATCATCGTAAAATACTGAGATGAGGTGTGACTTTGATAAAAGTTCTGATTTATCTCTTTCAAAGTGTTTTCAACGGCATCATTTAAATTGCCTGAAGCGGCCAGATGTTTTTGGCAAATGCCATCACGTTTAGGGTTTAAAAGCACTTGTACTGCGAACGACACCATGGCCGCAGCACTCCCGTGTCCAACAACATCAATGATATAGAAAGCAAATATATTTTCATTTAATTGAAAATAATCAAAACCGTCGCCTGCTAGATATTGTGCTGCTTTAAATTCCCCAATAATAGAAATTTTGTCTAGATCTAACGCTTTGGGTAGCAAGCTGGATTGAATTTTAGCAGCGTAACTTAGATCTTCAGTAACGCGATTGTAATCGTTTGATAAACCCGTTATTACATCGCTTTGCGATTCAATTTTGATGAACGCATCATCTAATGCTTCACTGGCTGAGGTGAGTTCTTGGCTAGACATATACAGCTCGCGCGTTTTGTCTTCCAACATTTTTTCAACGTATTCACGACGAGCTTTCTCTCGTTCGTAGGCCCTCTTATAAACGTCCAGTTTATCGGCCGAGTTGTCCTTACCCTCAAGTTGTGGTTTAGACATTGAACTCAGTGCATAGTGATATGCAGCGTGCAGTGATCGCTGCCATCGTGCATGCATTTATCATGAGTTAGTGTGTATTGAGTATTATAGAATTCGGCTGCGCCTGCTATTAAACCCTCAGCCAGCATGCATAATTTTCTAGGAGATGAATAAATCATAGTCAGTTCGTTTTCTGACTCATTGTCATAGCCGAAAGAAGGTAATTGAGCATCTGGTTGTAGTTTTTTCACCTCTACGTGAATAACACTGTCGACGGTGAGTAAGAATTCTTTTAACGTGTATTCAGGATTACAAAAATCTGGGTGGCTTTTCTGAAATTTGCCAAAAGCGTATTGACCGAACGCTTTAATTAAGTCATTCATGGGAATGTCAGTAGCTTTGTGGGTAGCCTCCACTAAGCGAAACACTTCCTCATCGGGGTAGGTTTCGGTAGAAACATAGACGCCATTGAGCCCCGTCTCCGTTAAGATCGAGTCCCAGGCTTCTAGCCCAAATTGTTCTTCTACCATGTCGGCTAGGAATGTAAAAATGACACCTTTCATGGAATTGCTCCAGCAGGAAACATTCCATAAAGGTCCTGTTGAGACTTAGCGTTACGCTGTGCTTTTGCGTAGCGGTTTTATCGGGGTGTCATCGCTTTGTCGCAGCGGTTTATTGAAGGCATTTGTGCAGATAAAGAAAGTAAATAAACAACAAGCGATAAAAAAGGGCCGCGAATTGCGGCCCTTAGGAAGTACAGTATCTAACTCGGTGAGCAGATCAGGATTGTTTAGCTAGGAATTAGTCAGAAAGAATTAAGTAGTTGTTTACATCAAAGCCTTCTTTCTTTGCAGTTTGCTCAGCTAGCTGACGTGCGTATTGATCTTCAACGAAGCCAGTTAACGTTACCGTATCGCCGTTAACTTGCACATTAATGTGACCGTTAGAAGCTGCAACAGCACGCACTTCATCTTGAACGGCTGCGAAAGATGGGGCAGAGAATGCTGCAACAACAGCGGCGATAGCAAGAGTTTTAGTAAAAGTTTTCATTAAGTTAGTCCTTAAAATAGATGATTCAAACGGATTAAAATTGTTTGGCTAAAGGTGTATTCCCTTAGCCGATGAATCTATTATCGGACCGCCGGTTTGACAGAGCTTTTCAGTCTCATTACAACGGCGTAAAGAACCCGGATAGCCTGTTTTATCAAGCGTTAGCGCACTACCGAGCCGTTTATAGGGTTAAAAAACATGGCTTAAGTCACGAATTACAGCGTGCTATTGCCCATTTATCGCTAAATAAACTGAGTAAAGGGATGTCTGGCCGCAGATAAACAGGCGATTCTTCTTTGCGCCGCCAAATTCAACATTGGCCACCAGCTCTGGAATCTGAATTCGACCTATCAATACACCATCGGTGGAATAGCAGTGAACGCCATCGGCTGCACTTGACCAAAGCCGCCCGTCACGATCAAACCGAAAGCCATCAAAAAAGCCTGCCTGGCATTCAGCAAAAATCTCTCCTTTGGTAACGGATTTTTTATCTGCCGAAAGTGCATAGCGTTTTATATGAGGTGTTAGAGAAGTGTCGTGGCTTGCCCCCGTATCGGATACGTACACATAGTTTTCATCAGGGCTGAACGCAATGCCATTAGGCTTGGCCATTGAGTCGATAACGCGCGTGATGCTTCCATCGGTGTCAATACGATAAACGTGACAATCCATCTCTGGTGTGGCCGCATCACCTTCGTAGTCACTTAAAATTCCGTAAGAGGGGTCAGTGAACCAGATGGATCCATCTGAGTGTTCAACGACATCGTTAGGAGAATTAAAGCGCCTACCTTCAAATTTATGGGCAAGCACGGTTATGGATCCGTTGGGTTCAGTCCGTGTAACTTGTCTAGTTTGATGTTCGCACGAAACTAATCTTCCCGCGGCATCAACGGTGTTGCCGTTACTGTTGCGACTTGGCGATCGAAACACCGACACGTGCCCATCGTTCGCATCCCAACGCATCATGCGATTGTTCGGGATATCTGACCAAATTAAATAATTTCCTGCAGCAAACCAAGCAGGGCCTTCTGCCCATCGGCAGCCAGTCCACAGGCGTTCCACATGGGCATGCCCAATAACGCACTTGCTAAAGCGTGCGTCTAGATGCACGTAACCGGTATTTTCTACACCACCGAAAGTCATAGAGGACACTGCCTTGAATTTGCCATCATTTGTTCACACCCAGTATATCCAGTAACGCATTGCCTGCTCGGCTGATGGTTCGATCCGTTCGTGTTACGTAGCCTAGTTGCCTGCGCATGGTTAAATTCGCAATGCGTACCTCGCGTACTGTGTTATCAAGCATGCTGGCCGGTAACACGCCCCAACCAATACCTACTGATACCAGCATTTTTATAGTTTCTAGGTAATTGGTTTCCAGTGCCGTGTGGATATTGATATTGTGTGGGGTTAAAGAATCAAACAGTATTCGGCGTGTGATGGTGTTTCGGCTGGGCAGAACGGCTGGGTGCTCAGATAAGGCACCGACAGGTTGTTTACGAGATTTGGCAGGTTTTACTAATGGATGATCGGGAGCGGCCACGATCACCAAAGGGTCATCCCAAATTAATGCGTTTGTTAGCATGCGCTCTTCTGTCTCTGGCAATGTCACTATGGCCAGTTCAATCTCACCGCTAGCTACTTTGTCGATAGCAAGTTCTGAATCTAAAAACAATAAATCCAACGCCACATCGGGGTAGCGCTGCGTAAATGCCTTTAACACAGGCGGTAAGCGGTGAATGCCTATGTGGTGGCTGGTAGCAAGCCGTAAGCGACCAGCAACCTCATCGCCTATCGATTGTATGGTGTCTCGGCTGTCGGCGATGTCGCTGAGTATGCGTCGGGCTCGACTTAATAAGGTGCTGCCAGCCTCGGTCAAACTTAACTGCCTGCCTAATCGATCAAACAGCGCAACGCCTAAGTCCTCTTCTAGGCCAGCGATGCGTTTGCTTACGGCAGGTTGGGTTACGAATAATCGCTCGGCAGCTCGAGAGAACGAGCCTTCATCTGCCACGGCCACAAATGATTCTAAGGCTAGGGTATCCAATGCTATCTATTCCTTTTTGGAATGCAATAAATGAATACTATCAATTTGAGTAATTATTCGCTACGCGTTAACCTACCCAACTTTGATCTAACTCCTTTTATCCAACAACATTTGTAGAGCAAAACACATGGCCGGAAAAACGCTGTACGACAAGGTTTGGGACGCCCACATAGTGGACGAACAAGAAGATGGCACTGTGCTGTTGTATATCGACCGGCACTTAGTGCACGAAGTGACCTCCCCGCAGGCTTTTGAAGGGTTAACCATTGCAGGTCGTAAGCCGTGGCGAATTGGTTCGATGTTGGCTGTAGCCGATCACAATGTGCCAACCACCTCGCGTGACCAAGGCATCGAAGATCCGGTGTCACGTTTACAAGTGGAAACCTTAGATGCGAACTGCGCAGCGTTTGGTGTCACTGAATTTGATATGAACGATCATCGCCAAGGTATTGTGCACGTCATAGGCCCAGAGCAAGGCGCTACCTTGCCAGGAATGACTGTTGTGTGTGGTGATTCGCACACCTCAACGCACGGTGCCTTTGGTGCATTGGCGTTTGGTATTGGAACCAGCGAAGTGGAGCACGTGATGGCCACACAAACATTGCTGCAAAAGAAATCAAAATCTATGTTGGTGAGTGTGGATGGGCAAGTGGGCCCAGGCGTTACGGCTAAAGACATCGTATTAGCCATTATTGGTGAGATTGGCACGGCAGGCGGTACGGGTTTTACAATTGAATTTGGCGGTGATGCCATCCGAGCATTATCAATGGAAGGGCGCATGACGGTGTGCAATATGTCCATTGAAGCCGGTGCTCGTGCTGGCATGGTGGCTGTAGACGAAACCACCATTGATTACATAAAGGGCCGACCGTTTGCACCCACAGCGCAGCAATGGGAATCAGCTGCCGATGCTTGGCGTTTGTTAACCAGTGATGAGGATGCAACGTTCGATAAGGTGGTTCGGTTGGATGCATCTACTATCGAGCCACAAGTGTCTTGGGGAACATCGCCAGAAATGGTGACCGCGGTGGGTGGCAAAGTGCCCAACCCTGCGAATGAATCCGATGCAACGCGAGCTGATGGTATGAGCCGAGCGTTGGAATACATGGATTTAAAACCCGACACACCAATGACAGACATTCAGCTTGATCGTGTGTTTATTGGTAGTTGCACCAATTCTCGTATTGAAGATTTGCGCGCAGCGGCTGCGGTTATTCAAGAACGAAAAGTGGCCAGTAACGTTAAACAAGCGATGGTGGTGCCAGGTTCTGGTTTGGTTAAAAAACAAGCTGAAGAGGAAGGTTTGGATAAAATCTTTTTAGAGGCAGGTTTTGAATGGCGTGAGCCAGGGTGTTCAATGTGCTTAGCGATGAACGCTGATCGTTTAGAGCCAGGTGAGCGTTGCGCCTCCACTTCTAATCGTAACTTTGAAGGTCGGCAAGGCGCGGGTGGTCGAACCCATTTGGTTAGCCCTGCTATGGCTGCGGCGGCAGCCATAGCCGGACACTTCGTCGATGTAAGGAGCTTTGCATGAAAGCGTTTACTCAAATGAATGCGCTGGCAGCGCCACTGCATCGTTCCAACATAGATACCGATGCCATCATTCCAAAGCAGTTTTTAAAATCCATTAAACGTTCTGGGTTTGGTGTGAACTTGTTTGATGCATGGCGGTATTTGGATGAAGGATTTCCAGGGCAAGATGCGAATTCGCGCAAACCTAATCCCGACTTTGTATTAAATCAAACTCGATATCAAGGTGCGCAAGTTTTGATTTCAGGTGATAACTTTGGTTGCGGTTCCTCTCGTGAACACGCCGTTTGGGCCTTAGACGATTATGGTTTTCGCAGTGTGATTGCACCGAGTTTTGCCGACATTTTCCATAACAACTCATTTAAAAGTGGGCTATTACCCATCGAATTACCTGCAGATGTGTGTGCACAGTTAGCCCAGGAATGTGAAGCTAACGAAGGCTATAGCTTGAACATTGATCTTGAAGCAAAAACAGTCACCACACCCAGTGGTGAAGTACATCACTTTGACGTAGATGAATTTCGCCGCGATTGTTTATTGAATGGGCTTGATGATATTGGGCTAACGCTACAAAAGCGAAATCGCATTGAAGACTATGAAGCCATGCGCAAAAACTCTGCGCCTTGGTTATTTAACTCATAAAGTTATTTAGAGACCCACATGACAAACGTAACCGTATTAGCTGGCGATGGCATTGGCCCTGAAATTGTGCATGAAGCCATGCGCGTTTTAGATGCTGTAAACAGTGCGCATAATTTAGGGATCACCACGAACGAACAATTGTTTGGTGGTGCAGCCTATGACAAACACAATGATCCGTTGCCAGAGGTTACTTTAAACGCCTGTCGTGAAGCCGATGCCATATTATTGGGTTCAGTTGGTGGTCCTGTATACGATCAAGCTCCTCGCCAGTTGCGCCCTGAAAGAGGATTGCTGCGGTTACGATCTGAATTGGACTTATTCGCAAATTTACGCCCCGCAATGTTGTTCCCAGAACTTGCCAATGCCTCGTCGTTGAAACCTGAATTGGTTTCAGGACTGGACATGATGATTTTGCGTGAACTTACCAGCGGTTTGTACTTTGGCGAACCTCGCGGCATAGAGGAGCGCAACGGTGTTCGCGTTGGCTTCAATACCATGGTGTACAGCGAACCTGAAATTGAACGCATCGCGCGGCGCGGATTTGAAATCGCGATGCAACGCGGCAAGCGCTTGTGTTCGGTGGACAAAATGAACGTGTTGGAAGTGTCTGAATTATGGCGGGAAGTGGTTGAGCGCGTTGGCAAAGAGTATCCCGAAGTAGAGCTTTCGCATTTGTTCGTTGACAACGCGGCAATGCAGCTGGTACGTGCACCCAAGCAATTTGACGTCATCGTTACGGGTAACATCTTTGGTGACATATTAAGTGATGCTGCCGCCATGCTCACAGGCAGCATCGGTATGCTGCCATCAGCGTCATTAGATTCAAACGGCAAAGGGATGTACGAACCCGTTCATGGATCAGCGCCCGACATCGCAGGTCAGGGCATCGCTAACCCTCTGGCGACCATATTGTCGGTTTCTATGATGCTGCGTTATAGCTTGAACCAGTCCGGTGCGGCCGACGCGATCGATAAAGCGGTAGCGAACGTGCTCAGTAATGGGTATCGCTGCCAAGATATTGCCGCAGAATCCGATGGAGCCAAAATCCAAGTGGTTAACACCTCGCAGATGGGTGATGCGGTTCTAAATGCACTCGATAGTGCATCTTAAGTTTATAAGACACGAAATTTTTCAAATACGATTTTTAAAGTGAAATGCTCATGAGTAAGACATTTGATGTAGCGGTGGTTGGTGCAACCGGTGCCGTTGGCGAGACCATGCTGGAAATTCTTCATGAACGAAAATTCCCAGTCGGCGAGGTGCACGCGCTGGCCAGTTCGCGCTCAGTGGGTAAGCGAGTAACCTTTGGTAACAAACAATTGGTAGTGAAGGATCTTGCTGAATTTGACTTTAGCACCGTACAGATTGGGCTTTTCTCACCCGGAGCTTCGGTGTCAAAGGTGTATGCGCCTCTGGCGGCGGCGGCTGGATGTGTAGTAATCGATAACACCAGTCAGTTTCGTTATGATGACGACAAGCCACTTATAGTGCCGGAAGTGAATGCGCATGCTATTGGGCAGTATAAGGCTACCGGCATCATTGCTAACCCGAATTGTTCCACCATTCAGATGTTGGTAGCACTTAAACCTATTCATGACGCTGCACGCATTACCCGCATTAATGTGGCAACCTATCAAGCTGTTTCAGGTACAGGAAAAGAGGCCATCGAGGAATTGGGTGGGCAAACGGCAAAGCTTTTAAATGCTAAGCCGATAGATCCTTCGGTTTATCCGAAGCAGATCGCTTTCAACGTTCTGCCACACATCGATAGCTTTCAGGACAACGGTTACACCAAGGAAGAGATGAAAATGGTCTGGGAGACTAACAAGATCATGGAAGACGACGCAATCAAGGTGAACCCCACTTGCGTTCGAGTTCCTGTTTTTTTTGGCCATTCGGAAGCGGTTCACCTTGAGTTGGAGCGTCCACTCTCGGCGGAATCGGCCCGAGAATTGCTCTCTGAAGCACCAGGAATAGTCGTTATTGATGAACACAAGGACGGAGGATATCCGACAGCAGTAACCGAATCTGCAGGTTCAGATGAGGTTTATGTTGGCAGGATACGAGAAGACATCAGTTGTGAGAATGGTTTGAACCTTTGGGTGGTCTCAGACAACGTTCGCAAAGGAGCAGCACTTAATAGTGTGCAAATTGCTGAATGTTTGATTAAAGATCATTTAGCCTAAAGCGGCAAAAGCACTGGTGTACTGAGATAAATCGGCTATACACAATTAGGTTATCCAGCAATTCAACGGCTGGTTAAGAAACGTTTTGGGATACGAACAGTGCGAAAACTAGCAACGGCCTTGGCTGTAAGCATCGCTTTATCTTCTGGCACAGCGCAAGCGCTGAGCCTTGGCGAAATCGAGATGCGGTCTGCGTTAAACCAACCGATGAACGCGGAGATTCGGCTGTCTTCTGTGCGGGCGGGTGAACTTGACGGGATGATTGTCAAATTGGCATCCCCGGAGGCCTTTGCGCGTGCGGGTATTGATCGCATTCCTGTGTTGGCAAATCTTGAATTTACCGTTAGTGAAGCCACACAGTCCATTATTATTACTAGTCGATCGCCAGTAGTTGAACCATTCCTAAACTTTCTATTAGAAGTGGATTGGACATCCGGTCGAATGGTTCGTGAATACACGGTGCTGCTTGATCCGCCGGTATTCCTAACGCCTAACACCAGCGCTCGAACCGATACATTGGCCGATTCGCCTGCAATTGTGCAGCGCGACGACACCTCTTTAGTAACTCCCACCTTGATTCAACGCGATTCGCAAGTAATCCCAGGCGACATTGTTAGTTTCGATTCTGATGGTGGCGAGGCTGTTTCATTAGATGCATTGGAACTCGATGCCATTGGCGTTGCCGCTGGCCAGCGCGCACAAGCAACCGGTGATGCCGCGCGCTCAGCTACCGATTCGCTAGTGGGCGGAGATGTTATCGATTTGACATCAGATATTGGCGGTGAAGTGGTTACATTGTCCGATCTTGATACTTCGCAAGTGGGCGTGCCCAGCAGCGATGGATTGTTTGATGGCGGCGAAGTGGTCACACTGACCGACCTTGGCGCACCCAATACCAGTGCTCAAACCACATTCTCAGCCGACGGTTTACCCGACGTGCAATTGTTCGGCGGTGGCAGTGAAGCAGGTGATGTGGTTTCAGGTTCTGAAATCGTTTCGCTTGATAACTTAAGTGGAACGTCATCTGCTGGCGGTACGATTACTGTTCAGCGTGGTGATACCTTAGGTGAGATCGCCGCGAACGCTGCCGGTAATGGCGTATCAGCACAACAGATGATGATGGCTTTATTGGCCGCCAACGAAAGTGCGTTCATAAACGGCAACATTAATTTAGTTAAATCGGGTGCCACCTTACGTATTCCAGACGCCAGTGAAGCGTCGCGTATTTCTCAAGCCGAAGCGCTTGCAGGAATAAACGATCAGAATCGTTTGTGGCAGGAATACCGCGATTCAACGCGTTCAGGTCAACGCGCTACACAGGTGGCGCAAGCGCCAACGCCTGCAGCAGAACCCAACGATTCATCGGGTTTAACCGACCAAGCGGCTGCAATATTAGAACGCGCTCGCACCGAAGTTTTACGACGTGAAGAACTGAGCATTGTTGCTGATAGCGAATCAACAACAACTTCTGCCAGTGCCACCTCTGATGAGTCTTCTGAAAACAGCGATGCAGCGGTTGGGGAGATCAATCGTAGAATCCAGCTGGCGCGTGAAGAATTGGCCTCATCGGTTCGTGAAACAGAAGATTTAGATGATCAAGCCGAGGCACTTAAAGACACGGGCGAGAATCTTGACACGCTAGTGACCTTACAACAAAACGATATTGCTCAATTAGAAGCTTCACTTGAAGCGGCTAAATCGGCTAACAACAACGCACTAAACGGTGCTCAAGCTGCAGCAGGTGATGCTGCGAATGCTGCTGGTGATGCGTTGAATGGTGCCGGCGATGCTTTAAGTGGAGCAGCCAATGGTGCCGGCGACGCTTTAAGTGGTGTAGCCGATGGTGCTGGTGACGCTTTAACTGGTGCAGCTGATGGCGCCGGTAACTTAATTGGCGGAGCAGCAGACGGCTTAGAAAATACGGCAAGCAATGCGTTAAGCAGTGCCGGCGAAGGGCTTGAAGCTGTTGAATTAGTTGGCGGCGATGCAGCTGATTCTGTGGCAGATTCTGCCAACGCAGCAGCGGCTGCGACGGCAACGGCTGCATCAAATGCAGGCTCTGCAGCATCCGATGCTGCGGGTGAATCCAAAGGTTGGCTCGATGGAGTCATGAGCAGTAACTTAAAATGGATTCCGATCGGTTTGGGCGCTATTTTTGGGCTGGGTTTACTTGGCACCTTGTTCATGGGACGCAGAAAGCGTTCTGATGTTGACGACATTGAGTTGGACGACGTTGAATTCTTAGACGAGATGGATTCTGTTGGCGGAGCGGGTTCAGCAGCGCACGCTGGCGCAGATTTCGATGATGAAATTGACGGTGTTCAAAGCGCTGCCAGTGCAGGTTATTCCAATGTTGCAGGAGCAGGTGCTGCGGCGGCTGCAGGTGTTGCTGGAGCAGGCGCAGCGGTTGCCTCCGGTATGGGTGGCAACGATGATGACTATCAGTCCGATGAGCATTTCGGTGCAACAGCTGATGCGGCCCATGATGCGAATGCTGGCATAGAAGATCTTGATCACGACGATACAATTTCAGAAGTTGATGTATACCTTGCTTACGGTTTGCACGGGCAAGCTGAAGAGCTATTAACCAAAGCGATTGATCGTGATAGTGATAACGCTGAGTACCAATCAAAGTTATTGGAAACTTATGCTGCACAAGGGAACGCGGAAGGCTACAGCGCGACGGCCGAACAGTTCGAACAAAAATTTGGCGCATCCCACCCCGCTTGGGCTGGTATTGCACATCAAGGTACACAGCTTGATCCAAGTAACCCATTATTCTCTGGTGCCGGTGCGGCGGGTGCAGCGGGTGCCTTAGGTGTTGCTGGTGCTGCTGGTGCTGCTGCGTCGATGGGTGCCAGTCAATTTGACGATACTGCATCGAGCGCAGATGACTTCGCCAATGCTGCGGATAGCGCCGACGACTTTGCCAGCATCAGCGGAGATTTTGCAGGCGTTGACGGTGCGGCAGCCGATGACGGCGATGAATCGCATTTGATGGATCAAAGTATTGATCCAGCGTTTGCATTCGATGAAGCCGATTTAGAAGCAACGGGTGATTTTTCACAGATTGCTGATGAGATTGCCGCCGATGTAGGCGATGACACTGCAAGCTTAGATTTCCCTTCTTTAGATTCAGCCGGCGATTCCCTAGGATCAATGGCAGGCTCCGCTAAAGGTGCAGCATTAGGAGCTGCTGGTGCGGCGGCTGCAGGCGCTGCAGGTATTGCAGGCACTGTTGGTGATAAGGCTAGCAACGCGGTAAATGATATGAGCCTTGATATGCCTGAGTTACCAGACCTAGATGCAACATCGAATCTTTCTGGTGCGGCCGAAGACTTAACTCTTGATTTAAATCAGCTATCTGGAGATATGGAATTAGACAGCACTGAATTGTTGGATGACAGCATTCATTCAGTGGACAGTTTAAATCTTCCCACTAGCGACGATACGATGCTAGCCGGTACCGATAGCTTAGAGTCGGTTGATGAGATGGACACCATGATGGACTTGGCGAAAGCGTACATCGACATGGGTGACAACGATTCTGCCAGCAGTGCGTTGGACGAGATTGTAAAGAGCGGTAGCCCGCAACAAGTGTCTGAAGCGGAAACGCTGAAGCGCAAAATCTCGTAACTTAACGCTCTATGACAACGGCGGTGCCCGCAGATTTTCCATGCGCGTAGCATTAGCCGTTGAATACGATGGACATGCCTATTGCGGCTGGCAACGCCAGCCGCATTCGGTTTCAGTACAAGCGGCTGTAGAGGCTGCCATAAGCCAAATTGCCAATGAACCCATCACGGTTCATTGTTCGGGGCGCACCGATACGGGTGTGCACGCCATCGCACAAATCATCCACTTCGACACCACCGCAACACGCGAATTAAGCGCGTGGACGTTCGGGGTGAATTCAGCACTTGCTCGTGATGTCTCAGTGCATTGGGCGAAGCGTATGCCAGAAGATTTCCATGCACGATTTTCTGCCGATGCTCGTTCCTATCGTTACACCATTTTGAATCGACCGACCCGGCCTGGGCTTGATGCGCATCGGCTGAGCTGGCAGCGTGATGCGTTGGATGTTGAACGAATGCACGCTGCCTCTCAAAGCCTATTAGGTGAACACGATTTCAGTAGTTTTAGAAGCTCTGAGTGTCAGGCCAATCATCCCATTCGGGTTATGCACGAACTGCGTGTGGAACGCTATGGTGATCGTGTGGTGATAGAACTGAAAGCCAATGGTTTTTTGCACAACATGGTTCGTATTATCGCTGGCAGTTTGATGGCTATCGGTAAGGGCGATAAGCCCGTGCAATGGTTAGATGAATTGCTTATGGCGAAAGATCGAACTCAGGCTGCCATGACGGCAGCGCCTAATGGGCTTTGTTTTCTGCAGGCGCATTACCCTCATCGGTTTGAGGTCCCGACATTCACGCACTCAAGCGCGTAAACTGATTCTCGTTATGACTCATACCCGCATAAAAGTTTGTGGCATCACGCAGCTTGATGATGCTTTGCACGCCTCACGTCTTGGTGTGGATGCCATCGGTTTTGTGTTTTGCGAAGCCTCAAAGCGCGCTATTACCCCCGACAAAGCCGCTCAGATAGCCGCTAACATTCCGCCCTTTATGGTTCGAGTGGGGCTGTTTTTAAACGCTTCGATAAATGAAGTAAACGATGCGTTATCGTGTATCCCCAATTTACTGCCACAATTTCATGGCACAGAATCGGCTGAATGGTGCGAATCGTTTAATCGCCCGTACATAAAAGCGATTGGGGTGGCCGATGGAATGCCAGCACCTCAAGTATTGGCAAGCTATACGCAATCGCAGGGGTTTTTATTCGACAGCAACGCACCAGGGGAGCTCGGCGGCACGGGGCACGCCTTCGATTGGGCAAAATTAGAGCAATCGGCGCCTCAGCAATTAATTTTAGCTGGCGGTTTATACCCTGAGAACGTTGAATCGGCTGTACGGCAGGTGCGGCCCTATGCGGTGGACGTCAGCACAGGGGTGGAGCGGGCCAAAGGGTTGAAGGATTTGTCTAAAATGCAAGCCTTTGTGAATGCGGTTCGGCAGGCAGATAACGCCCTAGCCTGATACGCTACGCACTGGCAGGCGCAAAATTTTGCGCCCAATTATGCAACCCTTCGTAAATACACAAGTTTAAGCAGACCCGTGAGCGACGACAAAAAGAAAGCAGCATCCCCACGAGCTTTGAGCTGGTTTGAAAAGTTAATTCCTGCCCGAATCAGTGCCCGTGCTAACGACCCAGCCGAGGGCAGTGTGCCTGAAGGTGTTTGGGTGAAATGCGACAACTGCGCAAACGTTTTGTATCACGCCGAATTAGAGCGTGCCCAAGACGTATGCATAAAGTGCTCTCATCACATGCGAGTTGGCGCGCGTAAGCGTTTAGAAAGATTGTTAGATGAAGAGGGGCGAGAGGAAATAGGCGCATCAGTGCATCCGGTGGATGCGCTTAAATTTAAAGATTCGAAACGTTATAAAGACAGGCTCTCTGCGGCGGCGAAAAGTTCGGGCGAAACCGATGCGTTAGTGGTGATGCGTGGCAGCGTACACGGTGTTCCGGTAGTGGCTGCAGTGTTTGATTTTAATTTTATGGCAGGTTCGATGGGTTCGGTGGTTGGTGAGCGTTTTTGCCAAGCCATTGATCGTTGCTTAGCCGATAAAGTACCGTTCATTTGTTTCAGTGCGAGTGGTGGAGCGCGCATGCAAGAGGCGCTTATGTCGCTATTGCAAATGGGTAAAACGAGTTCGATGTTAACTAAGCTATCCGATAAAGGCATACCTTATATTTCTGTACTAACCGATCCCACCATGGGCGGTGTGTCTGCAAGCCTTGCTATGTTAGGCGATATCATTATTGCAGAGCCTGGTGCAAGAATTGGTTTCGCTGGCCCGCGTGTTATTGAGCAAACGGTGCGTGAAACTTTGCCTGATGGATTTCAAAGCAGTGAGTTTTTACTTGACCACGGCGCATTAGACATGATTGTGGACAGACGGGAAATGCGCGATACCTTGGCAACGTTATTAGCAAAGTTAACCGGTGCTAAACCCTTGGCATTAGCGGTGGAAACCGATCAACAAAATGCGCCCGTTACTGGCTCGTGAGCACAACTTCTGCACCTGAAAAAGGTGCCAGCTTAACCCAGTGGTTAACGTGGATTGAAGCCACACACCCTAATGAAATTGAAATGGGGTTAGACCGTGCACGTGTGGTTGCACAAAAAGCCAAGCTTCTGCCGGTCTCCATTCCTATCATTACGGTGTCAGGTACTAACGGCAAGGGCAGCACCGTTGCCATGTTAGATGCGGTATACCGAGCTGCAGGTTACAAAACTGGGGTATACACCTCACCGCATATCGTTCACTTTAATGAACGTGTTGCACACCGCGGGCAACTGGCAAGCGATGCTGAATTGGTGGAAGCGTTCGAAACTGTAGAAGCTGCAAGAGGCGATACGCTGTTAACGTATTTTGAATTCAGTACCTTGGCGGCTATGTGCGTGTTCATCAACAGTGGTTGTGATGTTATTGTGTTGGAGGTGGGATTAGGTGGGCGTTTAGATACCACTAATGTTTGGGACACCTCTTGTGCTGTCGTTACAAGTATCGCTATCGATCATGAGTCGTGGTTAGGCTCAGATCGAGAAAGCATTGGCCGAGAAAAAATTGGTATTGGCCGTGCTGGACGCCCGCTCATTATGGGGGATCAAGATCCACCCGAGTCGGTATTAAAACTTGCATCCGATGCGGGTATGGATGTGCAACGAGTACCTCCAAGTTCGGCGCGAGAGTTACTAAAACTTAGCCTTCCCGGTGAGCACCAACAAACCAATGCCTATTCTGCATTAACAGCGGTTGCTAATCTTCACGGCGTGTTACCGGTTAAATTTGCGCAAGCCAAAGCAGCGTTAGCAGCGGTAACCGTAGCGGGGCGATTCGAGCTTCATAAACGAGATCAAGTGAACGTGGTGTTGGATGTAGCGCATAACCCGGCGGCAGCGTTGAGTGTGGTGTCAGGGTTTAATGATCGGTTTCCAGACGCACCGGTGTTTGCGGTTTTCGGCGCTTTGAACGATAAAGATGTGGCCGGTGTGGTGCAAGCGCTTAGCGATAAAGTGCAGCATTGGCATTGCATTACCTTACCCGGGGATCGAGGCACACAGGCTAAAGCGCTGTGCGCTGCGGTGCAAGAAGCGGGCGGCACCGCTGATGCCCACGAAACGATTTCGGCGGCGTGGAAAGCTGCGTCTGAGCAAGCAAGCGATTATAATTCGAAGCATCCACTTCCCGAGGCTGTGGTGCTGGTTGCAGGATCGTTTTTCACCCTGACTGCTTTGCACGAACATTGGCAAGATGTCGGCCGAATCGCTAACTGAAGAACAACGAGCGCAGCGCTGGCGTCAACGCCTGTGGGGCGCCACCATTCTGATCGCCATTGCGGTGATTGTGCTGCCGTTGCTGCTGGATGGCTCGGGCAGCGAGAGCCAATTTCGCCGAGTCGAAAGCTTGCGTCAAGAACCCACTCGAGTCATCAATTCAGACGGATCGCGTCGAACCGTGGCCATACCTGAATCTGCACCCGCGACAGCACCAGCGCCATTAGTCGAGTCTGGCAGCTTGGCAGATAATGCCAATAGCACTCGATCCGAAGGGTTTTTTCAACGCCTGAAACGTCGTTTCACTGAGAGTCCTAAACAAAATTCGGACGCCCGAGTCGCTGTGCAATCTGGCGCTGTGGAGGAGTTGGTGACACCTTCAGCCGTGCAAATTCCACAAACTGCTGAAACTGAGGCTGAGCTACCGAGCTCTGCTGACTCTGATAATGAAATATCCGATTACCGAGCATGGGTGGTGCAGGCGGGCAGTTTTCGAGAAGAAATCAATGCCCTTGCGGTGCGAGACCGACTTCGGCGTGACGGTTACCCCTCTTTTGTGACCTTAAGTAATGATGGCGCCGTGTTTCGGGTTAGGGTGGGGCCCATGGTGAACAAGGCTCAAGCCGGTCGTGTGCAAAATAATGTCATGGAGCTTTTGGGGCGCGAAGCGATCGTGATGCCTTATCCATGATCGCTTTGGTACCATATGCCTTTACAGAAAACTCTAGGTCGTCCGCATGACCGGGATCGACATAATCATCGTATTGGCGCTTGTTGTGTCAGCCGTAATTAGCTTCATACGAGGCTTCTACCGAGAATTCATCAGCTTAATGGTTTGGGTTCTTGCTGTGTTTCTAACGCTTGCATTCAGTTCAAACTTTGCCAGCCTATTGCCTGAAACTATTGAGTCTCCTCAAGCGCGATTAGGCATCAGTGCCTGCATTTTGTTTTTTGGCACTCTTCTGGTGGGCAGCCTGGCCACGTGGCTTACCATGGAAGTGTTAGCCAGCCGGCGGGCCGGTAAATTTGATCGCATCGCAGGCATTGTTTTTGGCTTGGCTCGTGGCCTTGTAATCGTTACAGGATTGGTGCTCTTAGCCAATTTAACCCCGTCAATAAAGCAGGATTCTTGGTGGCAGGAGTCTGCCATCTTGCCCGGAGTGCAGCAGTTGGCCAAATCGGTCCATAAAAAAATGCCCGATGATCTTGCCACGCATTTTTCTTTTTCATCTTGAACACTTTTTTTCGCCCGGTACTATTCCGAATCATGGCGAAAGGTCTTTAACCTATGTGCGGTATTATCGGTATAGCGGGTTGCAGCGCTGTTAATCATTCCTTGTATGACGCTTTAACGTTGTTACAACATCGCGGTCAAGATGCAGCAGGGATTGCAACGTGTCATGAAAATCAACTGGTGCTTCGAAAAGGGCCGGGGTTGGTGCGAGATGTATTTCGTGACGACGATATGCTGCGTTTAGAAGGCAATATGGGTATCGGCCATTGTCGTTACCCCACAGCCGGTACATCGGCTGCCGCTGAATCTCAACCGTTTTATGTTAATAGCCCATTTGGAATTGTGATGGGGCATAACGGTAACTTAACGAACACCGATGCGTTAAAACAAGAATTGTTTGAATCAGACCTTCGCCACATCAATACCCGTTCTGACTCTGAAGTGTTATTAAATGTATTTGCGCATGAGCTTCAAGCCTTAAAGCCTGCCACGCAAGTTACTCCTAAGGAAATTTTTAAAACAGTGGAAGCGGTACATCGCCGCTGTAAAGGAGCTTATGCCGTAATAGGTTTGCTGGTTGGGCGTGGTGTGTTTGCCTTTCGTGATCCCTTGGGCATTCGCCCAATGGTGCTTGGTAAGCGGGACACCGAACAAGGTGTTGAATACGCTGTGGCCTCAGAAAGTGTTGCATTGCAAGGTATCGATTTCACTTTAGTACGCGATGTTGCGCCCGGTGAAGCCATATACATTGATGACAAAGGCCAACTGCATGCTCAACAGTGCGCTGATTCCCCGCAGCTGGTTCCGTGTATTTTTGAGTACGTTTACTTAGCTCGTCCTGATAGCATCATCGATAACGTCTCTGTTTACAAAGCTCGCTTACGAATGGGCGAAACATTGGCGAAAAAAATAAAAACTGAATGGCCTGATAACGATATCGACGTGGTTATTCCTATTCCCGATACGTCCAGAACGTCTGCGTTAGAGGTGGCGTTTCACTTAGGTGTTAAGTACCGCGAGGGGTTTATAAAGAATCGCTATATCGGTCGCACGTTTATTATGCCAGGGCAAACCCAGCGTAAAAAATCGGTGCGACAAAAGCTCAGCCCGGTGGATTTAGAATTTCAAGGGAAAAATGTTTTACTGATTGATGATTCGATTGTGCGCGGAACCACGTCTGGGCAAATTGTTGAGATGGCCCGTGATGCGGGTGCCAAAAAAGTGTACTTAGCGTCGGCAGCACCTCCGGTTCGATACCCTAATGTGTACGGCATTGACATGCCAGCGGCTACCGAACTCATTGCTCACAATCGAAGCGTTGAGCAAATTGCTGAATTGATTGGCGCTGATGATTTAAT
>CALHNS010000075.1 GCA_938035125.1 uncultured Granulosicoccaceae bacterium
TTAATCACTTGAATATGGTTTGCGATAGCTTGGGTGTTATCGTCTTCAAGTGCTGCTTGTAATGCAGCGTTCAGTAAAGTGAACAATACGGGGTTCTGTTCAACCCAGCTTACGCTTGCACCGGCTGCGGCCAATTGCCAACCATCGGCACCGGCACCGGCTGTGCCGTCGACAACGTGCCAAGCTTTTCGTTCTTCTGCGGGAAGTTTAGTGATACCTAAAGCACGTGCAAGTGGTTGCTGTGAGCGATCTTGTTCGGCGGCTCGTCGACGAGTTTTCGCACTGCGAAAATCAATGCACCAACTAACTCCATCTGGGCGATGCAGGCTGGGCAACTCATCACCAATGCAAAGACGCCACGCGTTTTCACCTTTGGCCTCACTCGAACCAATATCAGGCGCTAATACAGCGTCGTGTGTGTCACTATGCTGTTGTAGGAATTCAACTACATCGGCGGCTTGCTGTAGGTGTTGAGTGGCTATGGGTTGTACCAAAATTTTTGGCGGAGTCCATTCGGTGTTGTTTTTCGTAGGGTTCACCAGTAGTTAACTAATGTGTGCATCAATGAGTGATTCTTCTTTAAAAGTTCGATTGCGGGTTGCCCTTAAGATAATGTTCTTAGCGGCGGCATTGGCAATCGTGTACGTTTTCGGCTCTGCTTTTTTCAGCGCCGAGAAACGAGAGTCTAGTCCGGATGCTATGTCTGTGGGGGTGTCTCAGCTGCAACCCGGAGAAAGTTTAAAAGTAAATTGGGAAGGACGGCCCATCATAATCTATCGACGCACGCCATCTGAAATTGCCTGGTTAGCACAGCCCCAAGGAGGGCTTGCCGATGCAGCTTCCAGTCGTTCGGTTCAACCCATATGGGCGCAAAACAACTATCGCTCGAAAACACCGGAGTGGTTTGTGGGCTTAGCGGTTAGAGAAGATAAGGCTTGCACCATAGAGGTGGACAAATCTCGACCAGAGGGCGGCTTTATCAGTCCGTGCGACGGCGTGATTTACGACGCCGCAGGGCGAATTTTTGCAGGCCAAACCGATGCATCGGTTGGCAATCTTCGAGTGCCTGCCTACGATGTAGACGGTGATTTGGTTCTACTTGGGGCGCGATTTCGCTAAAGCTGATGTCGGCAAGGCAAATGCCACGGCTTAAGGCACGGCTAATAATGCGGCGGCACCTCATGACCACCTTGGGTTGAATCGGGCGATTGGCTGGCATCAATTTTTGCTTCTAGCCGCGAGATTTCTTGCGTAACCCGCTGAAAGTCGCGATATTGCTGGATTAGCTGGTCGTTTAGCGCCTGAACCGTGTTTTCAAGGTCCATACATTTTAATTCCAAGGTTTCAAGGCGTTGGCTGTCTGTCATCAGGATAAGAGCTTATGGCGGCGTGAATGGGGTCATTATGCTAAATTTCCGGCTCTTCCACGCACATCAATGGGCTTTCATCTGTGGCGCTAACCCCTGAAGAAGTCCGCTCCATTGCGCACCTTGCGCGAGTAGGGGTGGACGATGCAACGCTTACCGAGCTGGCAACCGATTTAACAACGGTGCTAGAACTGGTTGAGCAAATGAATTCTGTCGACACCACAGGCGTTGAGCCGATGGCACACCCAGGTGCGGCTCAGCTTCGTTTGCGTGCCGATAAGGTCTCAGAAGAGAATCAGCGCGAGTCGTTACAAGCGCCTGCACCATCTGCTGAAGCAGGCTACTTCTTGGTGCCGAGGGTGATCGAATGAGCGCAGATTTACATACATTGACTTTGGCCCAGATGCACAGCGCCCTGCAAGCAGGGGACGTTAGTAGCCGTGAATTGGTTGATCACAGCTTAAAGCGCATCGAAGCCACTAATCCAGATTTGAATGCCATTTTGCAGGTTGATGTGGAAGGTGCACAAGCTTCCGCCGATGCAGCAGATGCCTCACGATCGGCTGGAAACGCAGGGCCACTAACCGGCATCCCCATGGCGCACAAAGATATTTTTTGCACCAAACGCTTGAACACCACCTGCGGTTCTCGCATGCTGGAAAATTTTGCAGCGCCTTATAACGCCACTGTGGTGGATCGTTTGAATGAGGCGGGCATGGTCATGGTGGGTAAAGCCAACATGGATGAGTTCGCGATGGGTTCATCCAATGAGAACAGCTATTTCGGCTCAGTTGGTAACCCGTGGAATAAAGAGTACGTGCCAGGTGGTTCATCAGGAGGTAGTGCTGCGGCCGTAGCGGCGCGCATGGTGCCAGCAGCAACAGCAACCGACACAGGCGGTTCAATTCGACAACCGGCAGCCTTTTGTGGCATCACGGGCATAAAGCCTACTTACGGGCGAGTCTCTCGTTATGGCATGATCGCGTTTGCATCCAGCCTAGATCAAGGCGGTGTGGTTGCTGCAACCGCTGAAGACTGCGCCATGATGTTGCACGCTATGTCAGGTTTTGATGAGCGCGATAGCACCAGTGCCGATGTTGAGGTACCCAATTTTGCCGCTGGGTTAAACGAATCCATAAAAGGCTTAACCATCGGTTTGCCTGAAGAATATTTTGGTGATGGATTGGAAGCAGCCGTTGGTGATGCGGTGCAAGCGGGTATAAAAGAACTTGAAGCATTGGGTGCGAATGTAAAGTCGATCAGCTTACCCAACCAACATTTATGCATTCCCGCCTACTATGTAGTGGCGCCAGCCGAGGCGTCCAGTAACTTGTCACGCTTTGATGGCGTGCGCTTTGGTCATCGATGTGAAGACCCTAAAGATTTAGAAGACTTATATAAGCGTTCACGAGGTGAGGGTTTTGGGCCTGAAGTGATACGCCGCATTATGATTGGCACCTATACTTTATCGGCAGGTTATTACGATGCCTATTATAAAAAAGCTCAGCAGATTCGTCGATTAATTAGCGATGATTTTGATAAAGCGTTTGAATCGGTTGATGTAGTGTTAGGGCCTACCACACCATCGCCTGCATTTAAACGCGGTGCAAAAACCGATGATCCTGTATCGATGTATTTAAATGATTTGTACACCGTATCGGCGAATTTAAGTGGTTTGCCCGGACTATCCATGCCCTGTGGGTTTGTTAACGATATGCCGGTGGGCATGCAACTGGTTGGGCGTGCGTTTGATGAATCGCGCATCTTAGCTGTTGCACATCAATTTCAACAAGCAACCGACTGGCATCAAAAAATGCCAGCGACTGTGTGAGGCCTGTTATGTCTTGGGAAGTCGTTATAGGTTTAGAGATTCACGCACAGCTGGCTACGAAAAGTAAAATTTTCTCTGGTGCTTCCACAGCTTTTGGTGCAGAGCCCAACACACAAGCTTGTGCGGTCGATTTAGGTTTGCCCGGTGTATTACCGGTTATGAACGCACAAGCGGTAGAGATGGCTGTAAAGTTTGCATTAGCCACCGATGCGCAAATTGGTAGAACTTCTGTTTTTGCGCGAAAGAATTATTTCTACCCCGATTTACCTAAGGGCTATCAAATTTCGCAAATGGCTTTACCCATCGTGGGCGAAGGGTCGGTGACGGTCGCGCAAACCGATGGTACTGAAAAAGAGGTGGGCTTAACTCGTGCGCATTTAGAAGAAGATGCGGGTAAGTCGGTGCACGATCAATTTAATGATGCAACCGGTGTAGATTTAAATCGTGCGGGAACACCGTTATTAGAAATTGTGTCTGAACCGGATATGCGAAGTTCTGCAGAAGCGGTAGCTTATGCTCGGCATATTCATTCACTGGTGCGTTACATCGATATTTGCGATGGCAATATGCAAGAAGGCTCTTTTCGATGTGATGCCAATGTGTCCATTCGAGAAAAAGGCGATACCGAGCTGGGCACACGCACAGAAATTAAGAACGTAAATTCGTTTCGCTTTTTAGAACGAGCCATAGAGTTTGAAATTGAGCGGCAGATTGATGTATTGGAATCTGGCGGTACCGTGGTGCAGGAAACACGACTGTACGATGCCGATAAAGATGAAACCCGTTCTATGCGAAGTAAAGAAGAAGCCAACGATTATCGTTACTTCCCCGATCCTGATTTACCGCCTTTGGTGGTAGATGTTACGTTCATTGAATCGATCCGAGCTACGTTGCCCGAACTACCACATGTGCGTAAGGCTCGATTTATTGAAGATTTAGGTTTACCCACCGATGATGCGGTTGCGCTTACCGCCGATAAGCGGGTTGCTGATTTTTTTGAAGCAACGCTTGATGATTCTTTTAAGCCGCGAAAAGCGGCGAATTGGATGACCGGTGAATTGTTTGCTCGTATGAACAAGGAAGAGGTGAGCTTATCTGAGGTGCCGGTATCGGCTGAGCAAGTCAAAGGCATGCTAATTCGAATGGAAGATGGCACTATTTCGGCCAAAATTGCTAAGCAAGTGTTTGATGAGTTGTGGGCGGGGGCAGAATCAGCCGATGCGGTTATCGAAGCTAAAGGTTTGAAGCAAATCAGTGACAGCGGCGCTATAGAAACCATGATTGATGAAGTGTTAGCAGCGAACCCTGGGCAGGTGGAAGAATATCGAGGCGGCAAAGATAAATTAATGAGCTTTTTTGTGGGCCAAGTGATGCGCGCTTCGAAAGGTAAGGCCAACCCAGCTCAGTTAAACGACATACTGAAAAAGAAGCTGGACGGTTAATCATTACCGGTTGTTATAAAAGGTCGGATGCGTCATCGGCTAAACTAGTAAGAGGGCAGCTTGCCCATAAGTATCTATCGTTGAGGAATGTTCAAAATGAATCGTCGAATTGCACTACGTACTTTATTAGGCACGGCAGGTGTCGTCGCGTTATCAGCATGCCAAGGTGTGGCATTACCCCGACCTGGCGGCCGATTAGGTGGTGATGGAAAAATATTATCGCTAGCCGTTCAAAACGCGCTTCGAAATTCTCCAGAAACCAACACGTTGAACATTGAAGTGTATTCCACCGATGAAGACGTGGTCATATTAAAAGGCACAGTGCCTAATGATGCTAAGTTTTACGCGGTTGAACGAGTGGCAGGGGGTGTGGAAGGTGTTTCGCGAGTGGATAACGCCACCTTCGTACAATAATCGATTGGTAAAGAATCTCACATGAAAGACTTTCGACAGCGCTTCTTAATCGAAAGTTGTGATGTGCGTGGGCAGTATATAAAGCTAGATAAGGCTTGGCAGGATGCGTGCGCGCGAATTGAATATCCTGAAAGTGTTTCCCAAGTTTTGGGTGAAGCGTTTGTGGCGGCAGGTTTATTAGCCGCCACCATAAAATTTGATGGCAAATTAACTTTGCAAGTGCGCGGGCCTGGGAATATTCATATCTTAGTGGTACAAGTTACCAACGACGGGAATTTGCGTGGGCTTGCTCGTTGGCAAGCGATTCCTCCGGGCAATTCCTTAACAGAATTGTTTGGGCAAGAAGCACAGCTAACCATTGCAATAGAAGCCACAAGAGGTGCAGAACCCTATCAAGGCATCGTAGCGCTTGAAGGGGAGTCGTTAAGTGATGCGATCCGTCAGTATTTTGAATCTAGCGAGCAATTAAAAACGCATTTACAGTTTGCCGTATCTGAACACTCTGCCAGTGGTCTATTACTTCAAGCGTTGCCAGCTGATGCCAAAACGTTGGACGATGAAGATGGTTTTACGCGCGCGGTTGCGCTAGCTGAGTCATTTAGTGACGATGAGATGTTGAATAAAGACGTTGATCGATTACTGCATTTGGCTTATCACCAAGAAGTTGTGCGGGTGTTTGATGCAGAATCCGTTGCGTTTCAATGTTCGTGCAGTCGTGAGCGTATCGATGGTATGTTGCAAGGTATTGGCTTGAAAGAAGTGAACGACATATTAGAAGAGCAGAAAATCATCGAAGTTACCTGTGAATTCTGTGATGAAACCTACCGATATGACCGAGTGGACGCCGATGCATTATTCAGCGCAACACCGGGTTACGAAGCTTCAAGCGATGTCCCAGACGTAGGCCATTAAGCGCTACAGCGTCTCATCTTTTTCGGTTGCTTAGGCATCTTCGGTACTACTACCGACACAAATGTTTTATCAATGCCAATTTTTGGCAGCTGGCGCACTCTATAATAAGAAGGGTAGGCCGCTCCTACTCATTAGAATTCTATCGGAACACTCTAGCTATGCGCAACTATTTAGGTACACCTTGTGTGATTACCCCAGCATTACTTGCAAGTGTTTTAATGCTTACTGGGTGTTCAAGTTCTTCATCTGATTCAGGTGCTCTTGCAGGTACTGATCTTTTGAATGATGGCACAAGCGTTGATCTGTTAAATGATGGCGCAGGCGCTGATGAGGTTGAAAATGTTGCTGCAGATCCGTTAATTCAAAACACCACACGCGTAAGCTTTGATATTGAAGTACCCGCCTATCAGTCGGATGCTTTGCAAGTGCGCCTAACGTGGGGCGATCAAGATTTGTCCGCCGCTTGGGTTGGCGATGAATTCTGGAATATAGTGGGTGAATTCCCAACGAACACAAGCAATCTGCTCAGTGTGTTCTTTAATGACAATAATGGCGCTATTACTTTAGCCAGCTTTGAAACTGATTTCCAAACAGGGGCGAATGAGGCCGAATCGTTTCAAGTAACCGCCGATCAATTTGATTCAGCGCGTTGGGATAGTGATAACGATGGCGTCAGTAATTTAGATGAATCCATCGCAGGCACCGATCCATTAGAGGTTGCCCAACCCATGCGCGTATTGTTATTCAGTGAAACTAGAGGCTTTCGTCACGACTCCATTCCAAGCGCATTGCAAGCGTTGCAAGAGCTGATGACATCTGCAGGGTATGAAACCGATTTAGCAGGCGATTCAAACGGAGTGTTTACTGAAGCCAACTTAGCGAATTACGATGCAGTTGTGTGGGCATTAACATCAGGTGATGTGCTAGAGGCGACAGAACAAGCCGCATTTGAAAACTATATTCGTGATGGTGGTGGTTATGTCGGCATTCATGCAGCCAGTGACACAGAATACGACTGGCCTTGGTACGGTAACTTAGTGGGTGCTTATTTTCAGCGTCATCCGCAAATTCAATCGGCCACCATGAACGTTGAAAACGGTTCGCATGCATCAACAACGCACCTAGGCACCACTTGGACTCGCACCGATGAGTGGTACGATTTTCGTTCTAACCCGCGCGCCCAAGTGAATGTTTTACTCACGTTAGATGAAAGCACATACTCTGGCGGCGAAATGGGTGATGACCATCCGATTGCTTGGTTTCACGAATTTGATGGCGGCCGCGCATGGTACACAGGCGGTGGACACACCGTCGATAGCTACCGTGAACCTGATTTCCGAGCTCATTTGCTAGGTGGGATTCGTTACGCAGTGGGCGGATGAGTATTCGCGGTATAAAGTAATTGCCGTGTAAATAGATTCTGAGTGCTTACTAGCGCATTAGAACTAAGCTACAGCAAAGCTAAACTTAAGCTGGAAAACAAACGGGGCAATCTTTAGATTGCATCAGTTTTATTTCATTCCACTCCATGCCTAAGCCGTCGAATAAAACCAAGCGGCCGGTTAAGTCTTCACCAATGTCGGTGATCACTTTGATGGTTTCAATGGCTTGCACACAGCCTACCATTCCAACCACTGGGCCTAAGATGCCGGTTTGTGCACAGGTTTCAACGGTATCATCACCTTCTTTATACAAACAGCGATAACAAGGGGTGTTGGGTTTGTCTGCGCGCACCACCATAATTTGCCCATCGAAACGAATGGCGGCACCACTAATAAGTGGTACTTTATGCATTACGCAAGCTGCATTAACGGCAAAGCGGGTGGGGAAGTTATCACTGCATTCCACCACGGCCGTGCATTGCGGTACTAACTCGGCTAAGTCTTCTTCATCCAATCCGTGGTCGACCGTTTCAATTTCAATGGTGGGATTGATGGCTAAGCACTGAGTTTTGGCCGAATGCGTTTTCAGTTCGCCCACGCGCTCTGTGGTGTGGGCAACTTGGCGCTGTAAGTTCGACACTTCCACGGTATCAAAATCTGCAAACGTTAGCTTACCGATACCTGCGCCAGCCAAATACAGCGCCACCGGCGAGCCCAACCCGCCCATTCCCACAACCAGCACGTGAGCATTTTGCAATTTAGCCTGGCCCTGTTCACCTATTTGAGGCAAGGTGAGGTGTCTGCTGTATCGTTCAACGTTGTCGGTATTCACAAATAATTCGCATGAGCAAGATATAGTGAAGAATGTACCTTGAACCATTCAATAAAACAAAGGGGTAAGGGGTGTTATTTTTAAGGGGTAACGTTTGAATTTTTTAGCGCACTCTCTGTTTGCGCAGGGCAACAGTGAACGGCTGGCGGGCCAGTTCGCAGGGGATTTTGTTCGAGGCTCTGATTTATCAGCCTTCAGTGTTGGCATGCAGGTGGGTATTCGCATGCATCGTTTTATCGACCATTACACCGATCACTACCCAGAGGCGATTGCGGTAAGGGCTGTGTTTAAACCTCCTGTGCGTCGCTTCGCTGGCATCGTCACCGATGTTTTATTTGATCATTATCTGGCTAAGGACTGGGAAAAGTATTCTAAGGTGTCTTTAGAGAAGCACGTTGCTCATGTGCATGAATCTTTAGCTGAGCATCACGATCAATTGCCTGATCGATTAAAACGATTTGCAGCGTTTATAGAGTCTGAAAAAGTTCTTGAAGGCAATGTAGAATTTGATGGAGTGCGCTTAACGCTTGAAAGGCTCAGCCGTCGATCAAAACGATTTGCACCCATAACAGGCGGTGTGGAAATCGTACAAGCCCATGATGTTGAATTAAAGGCTGTGTTCGATCAGTTTTTTCCTGATTTAATCCGCGCCGCTGAGGAACATAGAGAGACTTTGTAAGCTGTAAAATCTATACGGTTAAAGTGCAAAAAATCACACGGTTAAATGCAACTGAGTTTGCAAAGTAATGTTGATCAGTTCCAAACGAGCAGCCTCTGATTCCAGTTCTGCATGGGTTAAGGGCATCTCTTCAACCCAGTCATCGGCTAATGAAAAAGTGAGTGTGTTGCCATCAACATGGAGTTTGACTCGCTCTAAATCATCATCGTGCCGACCACGATGCAGTAATGCAGCAAGTCGTAATAAAGCGGTTAATTTTAGTAGGCGTTTTCGGGCAAGCTTTGGCAGCCCATCGAACGCTTCTAAATCGATTTTCCTGCGATGAAATCGCACCATTAATGATAAGGCGTTTTGTTCTGCTTTAGAAAATCCGAACAAATCGCAATGCTCAACAATGTACGCCCCATGCTTATGATATTGCGAGTGCGCAACACCCATTCCAATTTCATGCAAGCGAGTGGCCCAGCACAGTAGCCCGCAGTCGTCTTCAACGTCTAAGCCCCAATCGTCTTGTACATGGCTAAACAATTTTAAAGCGGTGGTTTCAACCCGCTGAGCTTGCGCTTCATCAATTGAGAAACGTCGATTTAATGTGCTTAAGGTTTCTTGCTGAATATCTGTGTGTTCGTGTTTGCCAATCATGTCGAAAATTAACCCTTCGCGCAGGGCCACTTGTGAGACGTTCATGCAGTCGATTTTCAGTGATCGTAAAACCGCACTTAATACGGCAATGCCTCCGACGATAACTTGGGTTCTGTCTTGGCTAATGGATTCAAATTCCAACTCTTGAATATTGCCAACGTTTATTAACGTTTCTCGTAAACTCTTTAAGCCTTTTCGGGTTATGACCCCATCACTGATGCCTAATTCAGTGAGCATTCGACTGGTCGCTTTGATGGTGCCGGAGCAACCTATCGCAGTTTCCCATTCGCTGTTTCGATAAGCTTGTTTTAAGGGTTGCAGTTCAAGCTCTGCGTAAGTAATGGCTTTTGAAAACGCTTTGGCTGTGATTTTGCCTGAGGCGAAATAGTCGTTCATCACGCTAACGCAACCCATGTTCACGCTTTCCATTAAGCGCGGTTTTAAACCGTGCCCAACAATGAGTTCGGTACTGCCGCCACCGATGTCACACACAAGACGTTTGTGCTCGGGGTCGGGGTGGGTATGAGCAACAGCTGCATAAATAAGTCGAGCCTCTTCTCGGCCGGAAATAATTTCAACGTCTTTGCCTAAAATGCTGAACGCCTCGTCCATGAAGTCTTCTGCGTTTTTTGCTCGACGTAAGGTGTTGGTGCCCACCACACGGAAATTCTTTAGCGGCACCTCGCGTAATCTTTCTGCAAATAGGCGCAATGTATCTAGCGAGCGTTCCATCGTTTCAGGCGTTAAGCGTTTTTTATCATCAAGCCCTGAGCCTAAACGTACGCTTTCGCGCAAACTATCAATCAACCTAATTGAATCGCCTTCAGGTTCTGCCACCACCATGTGAAAGCTGTTTGAACCCAAATCAATGGCGGCAAAAGATGGCTTAGCTGCATTCTCGTTCATACCTAAAAGGGTAGCAGCTTACGGGGCTATGGCGTGGGTCACTCTGTCGTTACCCGCAAGGTCTTTTACAGTGGTAACGTTTAGAAAGCCAAGATCGGTAAATAGGGCTCGAACCGCGCGGCCTTGATCATACCCATGCTCGAACGCGGCTGCCCCACCGGGTATCAATACGTTCAGGGCTTGAACAGAAAGCGTGGTTAAATCTGCCAGGCCTTGTGCGCCTGCTACAAGGGCTGACTGCGGTTCGTGTTGCAGTTCAGGTGCGTCCAAATGTGGATCTGCTTCAGCAATGTAGGGTGGGTTGGACAGCAGCAATCGCACAGAAGAATGAGCGATACCTTCCAACCAATTCCCTTGTTGGCAGTGAATAAGACCTGGGGTTAATCGTTCAGCATTGGCTTTGGCAATGACTAACGCTTCACTGGATTGATCGATGGCGATAACCGGTTGGCGGGTTTCATGAGCTAAGGCAATGGCCACAGCTCCTGAACCCGTTCCTGCATCAATAATGGATCCTTCATTGGGAGTTTGTTTTATTAGCGTTAAGCCAGTCTCAACTAAGCAGCCCGTATCGTCACGCGGAATCAATACATCAGGTGACACCTTGAACGATAAAGACCAAAATTCGATAAACCCTGTGATGTAGGCAAGAGGTTCACCGGATATTCGCCGCGCTTGAATACGATTCAAACGCTCGAATTGCTCTTCACTTAGCGGCGCATCGCTGTGGGCAAACAAATAACTTCTTGGCTGCTTTAAAACATAACACAAAGCCGTTTCCGCTTCGGTTCGTTCTAACTGAGAATGCGTTAACCAATCTCGCACGTTCCAAGCGGTTTGTTCAGCGCTCACATCAACGCCTAAGTTATTCGCCCAACTCGGCTAAAAGGTCTGCTTGGTGTTCGGCAATTAACGGGTCAACCACATCATCCAGCGCACCAGTAAGCACATCATCTAACTTATAAAGCGTTAAGTTAATGCGATGATCGGTTAAACGGCCTTGCGGGAAGTTGTAGGTGCGAATGCGTTCAGAACGATCGCCTGAGCCCACTTGCAGTTTGCGCGATTCACTTTCTTCAGCGTGTTGGCGGGAGGTTTCAACATCAAGTAAGCGTGCTTGTAATAGGGCCATGGCTTTAGCGCGGTTTTTATGCTGAGATCGTTCGTCTTGGCATTCCACTACAATGCCGCTGGGTTCATGAGTTAGGCGAATGGCTGAATCGGTTTTGTTAACGTGCTGGCCGCCTGCGCCCGATGCTCGAAAAGTATCCACACGAACATCGGCAGGGTTGATATCAATGGCTTCAACTTCAGCCACTTCAGGCAAAATGGCAACCGTTGCGGCCGAGGTATGAACACGGCCTTGCGATTCAGTTTCAGGTACTCGCTGTACTCGATGCGCCCCAGATTCAAATTTTAATTTTGAAAATACGCCATCGCCTGCGATACGGCAAACCACTTCCTTATAACCGCCGTGATCACCCTCACGCTCCGAGATGATCTCGGTTTGCCAGCGTTGATTCTCGGCATAGCGTAAGTACATCTTTAATAGGTCGCCTGCAAAAATGGCCGCCTCATCGCCTCCGGTACCGGCTCGAATTTCTAAAAACGCGTTGTATTCATCGCGTGGGTCACGGGGTAGTAACAGGGTGCGAAGTTGTAAATTCAGTTCTTCAATTTTTTGCTCAAGCTCGGGTAGCTCTTCTAACCCCATCGCTCGCATCTCTGGATCTTTATCATTGGCAAGCTCTTTTGCGCTTTCTAAATTTTCGTTAGTGGCTTGCCAGTCGGCGAAAGTTTTCACCACAGGCTCAAGCTGTGAATATTCTTTTGAAAGATCACGAAACCGATTTTGATCGGCCATGGTTTCAGGATCGCCCAGTAAAAGACCGATCTCTTCGTGGCGTTCGCTAACCGCTTCTAAGCGGGCAAGTATGGATGCCTTCATGACTTTCGATTTAAATCGAAAAGCTTTGCAGCGGCATCGATTAACGCTAAATCACCGTCTTCAGCGGCTTCGCGTAACTGTGCTGTGGGCCCGTGCATGAGTTTGTTGGTGAGCGTATTGGCAAATTGTTCAAGCACTTCTTCAGGCGCTGTGCCTGCTTTTAATTGCCGTTGGTATTTTTTCAACATAAATTCTTTTGTTTGCTCAACCGTTGATCGGTAATCACGGATCGTTTGTTTGGCATCCATCGCGCGACGACGGCGCATGAACGTTTCGACTTGACTGTGAATGATGGCTTCTGCCTGTTCAGCGGCAAGTTCTCTTGAACGCTGATTATCGGCAATAACATTTTGCATATCATCAACACTGTACAAAAACACGTTTTCTAATTCAGCCACTTGGGGTTCTACATCACGCGGCACAGCAATATCAACAATTAAAGTAGGTTCGTAGCGTCGAGTTTTCTGAGCTAGTTCAACAGCTCCCTTACCTAGTATGGGCAGTTGAGAAGCTGTGGAGCTAACGATAATGTCTGCACTGGCTAAATGATCGGGTATGTCGGCAAGCGCCATGGCTTGACCATTCACGTCAGCGGCTAGATCGGCTGCGCGTTGCACGGTGCGGTTGGCGATAATGATTCGGCCAATGTTGTTGGCGGTTAAATGCCGAGCGGCCAGTTGAATGGTTTCACCCGCGCCAATCAGTAATGCGGTTCGTTTGGATAAATCGGTGAACACTTGTTTGGCCACGCTAACGGCTGCAAAAGCAACCGAGACAGGGTTTGCGCCAATGTCGGTATCGGTGCGAACCTGTTTTGCTACAGAGAAAGCCGACTCAAACATAGGGGTGAGCTGCTGACCCACTGTGCCCACTTCGGATGCACCTCGGTAGGCGCTCTTTATTTGCCCAAGGATTTGCGGCTCGCCCAGGATCATCGAGTCTAGGCCGCTGCACACCCGCATTAAATGCCGAACCGCGTCTTCATCGGCGTAATGGAACAAGTAGGGCGAAAGTTGATCAGAATCTATCTGGAGGTAATCTTTCAACCAGTCAATAACGGGCGCAGGATCGTCGCTTTGCAGGTCGCAATAAAATTCTGTGCGGTTGCAAGTGGAAACAATGGCAGCCTCGTCCACCGCCTCAACGCTACGTAAGTTCGTTAAGGCTTCGGAAAGCTTGGTTTCATTGATGGCCACACGTTCCCGAACGTCCACGGGAGCCGTATGATGATTCAGGCCAATGGCTAAAAGCGACATGGCGTCCATGATACCAAACAGAAGTAGGTGAGAAATATCTAGCAATACGTCACTTTGCGGGGTACCGCGAACATCCGGCTGGCACTACACTGGATGCTGTGGCAAGTTTTTTTGGAAAACTATGAATTTTCATTGGTCAGAAATCGTCTCTCGCATCGCCTCTGGGGCGATGTTTACGCTGCTAATAGGTTGCTCAACCGTGCCGTTGGTGCCACGTACCGCCAGCGCACAGCCTGCGTTCAGTTCCGATGACTCCCAATTGATGTACGAGCTGTTGGTTTCAGAATTGGCTATTCGTCGCGGCGAATTGGACATTGCCGCAGAAGGCTATTTGAGTGCCACTAAGCGCACTGATGACCCACGTGTGGCAGAACGTGCCACCCAGTTGGCGTTGTACTACCAAGACTGGGCAAGAGCTGAAACTGCGGCGCAGCGTTGGCTAACACTTGATTCGGGTGCGGTGGCGGCATTCGAGACGTTGGCACAAATTCAATTGCGGCAGATGGATAAAGCAGGAGCCATCGAGGCATTTACTCAATGGCTTGATGCGTCTGAAGATAAATCAGCTGCCTTTGAAACCATCAACACCTTGCTACTGCGCGATCCACAGCAGAGCTTTTCATATGATTTATCAACCGAACTAACCCAGCTATACCCAAAGCAAGCACAAGCGCATATCGGTAGGGCAGGTTTAGCGCTTGCCGCAGGGGACCAAACCGTTGCATTGGAGGCCGCCGATACCGCCCTAACATTGGATTCTAAATCGGTAGAGGCATCGTTATTAAAAGCCCAAGTTCTGATCGATCAAGGTCAATCTCCTGATGCACTAGACACATTGCAAACGGCGGTGAGTGAGCAGCCCGATTCATTGCCGCTGCATTTAGGTTTTGCTCAGCTACTGGTCGATTCATCGCTTTATGATCGGGCAGGGCCTGTGCTTGATCGCGCCGGTGAGCTCAGTGAAGGTGAACCGGATACTTGGCTGCGTTTAGGGTTATTGTCGTTGCAAGCCGTTCGATACGATCAGGCGCAGTTGTTTCTAGAAGGTGTGCTGATTGATGATCCGTTAAACGAGCGCGCTAATTTTTATTTAGGGCGAATTTTCGATACGCGTCATGACAATGAAACAGCGATTCGCTATTTCGATGCGGTGCCACAAGGCGAATTTTATATCACCGCTCGTATTAGGGCAGCAGAACTAACGGCAGAATCTGGCAACCTTAACGATGGCTTAGAGCGCATACGAGAACTTGGCCCTTTAGCTCTTGAGCCTTCAAGAAAAATACAGCTTTTATCGGCAGAAAGTCGACTTTTACAAGAGGCGGATCGTGGCGATGAGGCCCTTGCTATTCTCAACGAAGGGCTAAAAACATACCCTGGAAATACAGCGTTGTTATACAGCCGCGCATTGGCAGGAGAACGTAACGGCAACAACCAAATCATGGAAGATGATCTGGCAACCATCATAGAAATGGAGCCTAATAACGCACAAGCATTGAACGCTTTGGGTTATCACTTGGCCGTGAATAACAAACGTTTAGACGATGCACAAATTTACTTAGAGCTGGCAACAAAATTAGAACCTGATGATGCGGCCATTATGGATAGCTTGGGTTGGCTGCGTTTTCGTCAAGGCCGATTGGAAGAGGCGAAAGAGTTGTTAACCGATGCGTATGCTATTTTCCCCGATGCTGAGATTGCTGCCCACTTAGGTGAAGTGCTGTGGATGCAAGGTGATGAAACGGCTGCGCGCCGAGTGTGGTCGAAGGCTCTTGAAGATGAGCCTAACCATAAAGTATTGAACGCGGTTTTGAACCGTTTTGGTGAAAAGTGATTATCTTCTTGAAGACTAAATTCTTAAGCCTGTGGCTTAAAAACGCCAAGGTTATCGTGCACTGTGCAGCCGTTGTTAGCGCGCTGGTTATCACAGGGTGCGCCACGCCTGGTAGCCCTACAGAAGGCCGCAGTGCAAACGCCGATGCAGAGCTTGTGAGCGCGCTTCGTGCCCGCACGGGTTGGTCAGCCACAGGGGCGTTGGGGTTATGGAGTGAACGCACAGAAACCTCTCCTGAGCAAAGCATAACCGCATCTGTTCAATGGGCAGAGCGCAACGATAATCTAGGCGTGATTTTGCGTGGGCCTCTGGGCATTGGGGAAATGAATTTGCAAGCAACTCCAGCTGGCGCAAGCTTAAAAAGAGGTAACTCTAATGTGTTTGGTGACGACCCCGATACTTTAGTGCAGCAAGCGTTAGATCTGGCGGTGCCCGTGCCGTTCTCTCAGCTCTCTAAATGGATGCGCGGTTTGCCTGGGGATGCAAATTCTGTCACCTATGATGGGCAAGGGCGGCTTCAGTCGTTAACCTACGCCGATGGCACAGGCGTGAGCTGGCAGGCCTTAATTCGCCGCTATATTGCCGTAGATGGGCTGCAAGTACCGTCGCTCATTACGGCCACAGGTGGCCCTTACAACATCAGGTTGGTGTTAAAGAACTGGCGGTTCGATTCGGTGAATTCCGACCGTAAACCCGCTGTTAACGACGCAAAGGGTCGATTAGTGATCCCAAACAGTAGCAGTTAACCCGGCAATATCGGCATAACCTTTGTGAAAACCACCATTTTGGGGTATCACAGCCTTTGAATTGCGAGCCGATGATCGCTACCATGTGCACATACGTTGTAATTGCTTGAATGGAATACTCTTGACTGCACGATGGTTGGCTCCGGCCAAAATCAATTTGTTCTTACACATCACCGGACGCCGCGCCGATGGTTATCACACGTTACAAACGGTTTATCAGTTCGTAGACCTTTGCGATGTGCTTACTTTCGCTGTGCGCGACGATAACGATGTGAAGCTGTTTTCTGATTTTAATGAGGTGCCACCTGAGGAAAATCTGGTGGTTCGTGCCGCGCGCGCACTGCAAGCCCACACCGGCACCCGCTCAGGGGCTGATATTGAACTCACTAAACACATCCCCACGGGCGGTGGTTTAGGTGGGGGCAGTTCGGATGCTGCCACCACATTGGTTGCATTGAACGAATTCTGGCGTTTGGGGCTCAGCATAAAAGAGCTTGCTGAAATCGGTGTTACCGTCAGCGCTGATGTTCCCGTGCTGGTTTACGGTCAATCCATGTGGGCTGAAGGAATTGGCGATAAGTTAACGCCCGTAGCGCCTATTGAGCCTTGGTACTTAGTGGTGAATCCGAATGTGCAAATTTCAACCGCTTTGATTTTCAACGTGCCTGAACTGACTCGCAACACGCACCCCATCACCATCCGTGATTTCATGGACGGTCGTTGCATGAATGTGTTCGAACCGATTGTTCGTGCGCGTTACCCAGAGGTGTCTGCGGCATTGGATTTGCTTCGTAAATTGAATCCTGAACGCCGAGCGAAAATGAGCGGCACAGGAAGTTGTGTTTTTACTGCGTGTCAAAGCGAAGAGCATGCACAGGAGTTGTGCGCTCAATTACCCGCTTCTATGACCGGATATGTTGTGAAAGGGCGAAATTTTTCCCCTCTGTACGACTTTTCCGGCTAATCTTCGCACTTCAGTTTATTGGGCCGTCGCCAAGTGGTTAAGGCACCGGGTTTTGATCCCGGCATTCGTAGGTTCGAATCCTACCGGCCCAGCCATTCTTTTCCCAGCTGCGTTGCTTAGGCCATGCGTGATCCGAAATTGATGATCTTTGGCGGCAACGCCAACCCAAAGCTTGCGCAATCTATTGCTGCGTACCTGCATCAGCCGCTAGGCAAAATCCACTTGTCACAGTTCAGTGACGGGGAAACCACGGTAGAAATTCTTGAGAATGTTCGTGGTGGCGATGTGTTTATCGTGCAGCCCGTGTGCGTGCCCACCAACGACAGCTTGATGGATTTATTGCTGATGGTGGATGCCCTTCGTCGAGCATCGGCTGAGCGAATTACCGCCGTCATCCCATACTTTGGTTATGCGCGCCAAGATCGGCGAGTGCGATCAGCTCGTGTGCCGATTTCTGCAAAGCTTGTGGCCAATATGCTGCACGTAGCCGGGGTCGATCGAGTGCTAACGGTAGATTTACACGCAGAACAAATTCAAGGGTTTTTCGATATCCCGGTGGATAACGTCTACGCATCGCCGTTACTCATGGTGGATATCTGGCGCAATAAGTACGACAACTTGATTGTTGTCTCCCCGGATGTGGGAGGGGTAGTTCGCGCACGGGCTGTGGCCAAACAGCTAGACGATTCCGACTTAGCCATAATCGATAAGCGCAGGCCGCAGGCCAATCAGGCGCAGGTGATGCACATTATCGGTGATGTAAAAGATCGTACCTGCGTCATCATTGATGACATGGTTGATACCGCTGGCACCCTGTGCAAAGCGGCGGAAGCGCTGAAAGCCCACGGGGCCGAGCGTGTTGTTGCCTTGGCAACACACCCCGTCTTATCAGGCCCGGCAATCGATAATATTGTTAATTCTCAGCTTGATGAGCTGGTGGTTACCGATACCATTCCGCTGTCTAAAGAAGCGCAGGCGTGTTCTCGCATCCGCCAGCTCAGTGTGGCTGAACTCTTAGGTGAGACGGTTCGCAGAATTCATGAAGACGAGTCGGTCAGTACCGTCTATATGGAATGAGTGCAGTTTGCACAGGCCACCGTAAGTGGCTGGAAAATTGTTATACTCGTTAGGCTTTGTCTGGTCGCGGGCAGGGCAACGGATTGGGTTAATTCTGACTCATCCGCTCATTATTAAATCTCATTGGAGAAACCGGCATGGCAGATGACATTTTAGTCGCTGCAGCGTCGCGTACGTTATTCGGAAAAGGTGCGAGCCGCCGCCTACGTCGCGAAAATTTGGTTCCAGCTATCGTTTACGGTGCTGAAGACGAACCCCAGGCGCTACAGCTAAAGCATAACGAGGTTATCAAGCACCTCGAAAACGAATCCTTTTACTCACAGCTTCTTATGCTGAGTGTGGACGGTAAAGAAGCGGTTAGAACGCTACTGCGTGACGTTCAGCGCCACCCTTATAAGCAGCAAGTCCTTCACTTAGATTTTCAGCGTGTTGTTGCCGGTCAAGCTCTGCAAGTAACGGTTCCGTTGCACTTGTTGAATGAAGACACATGCTACGGCGTGAAAACGGAAGGCGGCATGATTAACCGTACTGAAAACGAAGTCACACTCAGCTGTCTTCCTCGAAATATTCCAGAATCCATTGAAATCGACATGGCTGATTTGAAGATCGGTGATTCGATTCACTTGTCTGATTTAACCATGCCTGCCGATGTTGAATTGGTTGATCTGGGCGAGAAGGGTGATGATTCAGATCGCATTCTTATTTCTGTTATCGCTCAACGCACCATTGTTGAAGAAGAGCCTGAAGCAGATGCTGTTCCAGCAGCTGATGGCGATGATAAGAAAGAAGGCGATTCAGAAGAATCTTCTGACTAAACGCGTTAGTGGTTTTATCTGCAGCCTAATGGTTGTTGGTAAACCAGTAACTTAACGATCGTTGAAGTACAAACGCTTTCGGTGTTAGCACCGAAAGCGTTTTGTTTTTACCCCGGCGCATATGCCATGGCATACGCCTCATAATGAATCGTCCGGTGATTTGGCTATGGCTGGTGATCAAATTCAATTTGAACTTGTTGCAGGTTTGGGAAATCCAGGCGCTGAGTACGAACCGTCGTTACACAACGCCGGGTTTTGGTACTTAGATGCATTGGCTAGAGAGCTTGGCGCTACCTTTACCAGCGACAAAAAAGCGTTCTCTCACGTTGCCAAAGCGCGTCTGGGTGGTCGAACCATCTATTTGGTGAAGCCATGGAATTTTATGAACAACAGTGGTCAAGGTGTGGCTGCAGTTGCACGCTTTTTTAAAGTGCCGATGGATAAGGTATTGGTGGCGCACGATGAGATTGATTTACCACCGGGTGTTGTTCGCGTAAAGCAAGGTGGTGGTCACGGAGGCCACAACGGGTTACGCGATATCATTGCAAAAACCGGCACCAAAGATTTTTGGCGGCTTCGGGTTGGCGTGGGCCACCCAGGTCATAAAAGTGCCGTATCAGGCTACGTGCTAAAAAAAGCGCCAGCCGATATTGAACGAGCAGTAAGTGAAGGGTTAGATGTTGCCATTCGCCAATCGCTGACGCTCATTGATGGTGATGTAAAAATTGCCACGCAAAACATTCATACACACAAGCCGTCGTAGGTCGACGCAGGTAATTTAGTCATGGGATTCAAAGCTGGCATAGTAGGGCTACCGAACGTGGGTAAATCCACGCTGTTCAATGCACTCACTAACGCAGAAATTGCCGCTGAAAATTATCCGTTCTGCACCATCGAGCCGAACGTGGGTATGGTTCCTGTGCCCGATACTCGCCTAGATGCATTAGCAAGCATCGTATCGCCTGAAAAAGTGTTGCCCACCACCATGGAATTTGTGGATATCGCAGGCCTTGTTGCAGGCGCATCCAAAGGTGAAGGGTTAGGCAATCAATTTCTTGCCAACATTCGTGAAACCGATGCCATCGCGCACGTTGTGCGCTGCTTCCAAAACGACGATGTTATTCATGTATCTGGCAAAGTTGACCCCATCGATGATGCACTGACCATTAACACCGAGTTGCTGTTAGCCGATATGGAATCGATGGAAAAGGTTGTGCAGCGTTTAACGCGCACAGCAAAATCTGCCAATAAGGAAGCCATCGCAGAGAAAGCGTTCGCCGAGAAAGTCTCAGCACATTTAGAGGCGGGTAACCCTGCCAGAACCTTTGAAGCCAACGATAAGGAAATGGGCTGGTTGAAGTTGTATCACCTATTAACCGTTAAACCCACTATGTACATCGCCAATGTGGATGAGGGCGGATTTGAAAACAACGCCATGTTAGATGCGTTAACCGAACACGCAAAAACCGAGAACGCCAGCGTGGTGGCGGTATGTGCCTCCATAGAAGCTGAAATTATTCAATTGGATGATGAAGATCGTGAAGTGTTCTTAGCCGAAATGAATTTAGAAGAACCTGGCCTAAATCGAGTAATTCGCGCAGGCTACTCCTTATTGGGCCTTCAAACCTTTTTCACCGCAGGTGAGAAAGAGGTGCGAGCTTGGACCGTAAAAGAAGGTGCCACAGCCCCCCAAGGCGCAGGACGCATACACACCGACTTTGAAAAAGGTTTTATCCGAGCTGAGGTGGTGGGCTACGACGATTTCGTGGCCAACAATGGCGAAAGTGGCGCCAAAGAAGCCGGCAAGTGGCGCTTAGAGGGAAAAGACTATTTGATGCAAGAAGGTGACGTGGTTCATTTTCGCTTTAACGTTTAAGCCGTTGTACCTTGACAGATGAGGCGAAATTGCCCATCATTGGCGGCTGGAATTCATGGCTACATAGCTCAGTTGGTTAGAGCACAACACTCATAATGTTGGGGTCCCTAGTTCGAATCTAGGTGTAGCCACTATTCAAATCAAGAACATACGTGTTTTTTACGCACTTCGTTCACCAATTCAAAATCTGAGTGGTGCGTGAGTGGTGCGGCGGATTTGGGCTCTACCCAATTAACGGGGGATGAGCATTCATCAGATCCTGTTAACAATACCATCCCATCCACAATGGGCAAGTACTCTTAGCCTGTAATTCTCAAAATTCCTAAACCCGTAGGCTCGTCTTGAGAGCATCTCCATCTTGTTGTGAAACCCTTCTGTAATCCCGTTACTTTTGCTGAATCGCCACATGGCAACAATGGGTTCTAGCCAAGATTCTAAGGTCTTGGCTAACGATCTGAGTGGACTTTGATGAAGTTGCTCAATGAGCTTTAGGAATCCAGGTAGCTTTCGCTTTGTGCGCTTGGCGGTCAGTGTCTTGAGTAGCACGTATCGGATGAGCTTTTGTT
>CALHNS010000076.1 GCA_938035125.1 uncultured Granulosicoccaceae bacterium
GCCGTATGCATCCCTTTGCACCGGCGGATCAAACCGTGGGTTACCGCGCCATGATTGACGATGTAGAGCGCTGGTTATGTGCCTGCACCGGTTACGATGCAGTGTCATTACAACCCAACGCAGGAAGCCAAGGTGAATACGCAGGCCTTCTTGCCATTAGTGCGTACCACGAAAGCCGTGGGGAAGGGCATCGAAACGTTTGCCTAATTCCAGCATCAGCTCACGGTACCAATCCAGCCAGTGCTCAAATGGTCAGTATGAACGTAGTCGTGGTTGCTTGTGATGATTCAGGTAACGTAGATTTAGCCGACTTAGACGAAAAAATTGCAGAGCACGAAGGCAATGTGGCCGCCATCATGATTACCTATCCTTCCACCCATGGCGTGTTTGAAACTGATGTACGCACTGTGTGTGAACGCGTGCACGCAGCCGGTGGTCAGGTGTACATTGATGGTGCCAATATGAACGCCATGGTGGGCGTGGCATTGCCCGGTAAGTTTGGTGGTGATGTATCGCATTTAAATTTGCACAAAACCTTTTGCATTCCGCATGGCGGTGGTGGTCCTGGTGTGGGTCCTGTTGCTGTGGGTCAACATTTGGCAAAATTTTTACCTGGTCACGACTTACTCGATAGAAAAGTGGGCACCGTGAGTGCAGCGCCATATGGCAGTGCCATGATTCTACCTATTACCTGGATGTACATTCGGATGATGGGCCCAGATGGCTTAATGAGCGCCACCAAAACCGCTATTTTGAATGCAAACTATATGGCAAAGCGTTTAGAGTCGGTTTTTCCTATTCTCTATCGCGGAGAAAACAACCGTGTTGCTCATGAATGCATAATTGATACGCGGGTGTTAAAAGAGGAAACCGGTATTACTGTTGATGATATCGCTAAACGTTTAATGGATCACGGCTTTCATGCGCCCACCATGTCATTCCCTGTGTCGGGCACTTTAATGATCGAGCCAACCGAAAGCGAATCATTGGCTGAAATTGATCGCTTCTGCGATGCCATGTTATCCATTTATGAAGAAGCCATTCGTGTGGGTCAGGGTGAATGGCCAGCAGACAATAACCCGCTGGTGAATGCACCGCACACGGTTGATGCGTTAATTAGTGAAGATTGGTCTGCCCCTTACAGTCGTCAGTTAGCCGCATACCCCAACGCTTCAACAACGCTTGGCGTGAAATACTGGCCACCGGTTGGCCGAGTGGATCATGTGTACGGTGATAAAAACTTAATTTGCAGCTGCCCACCGTTAACTGATTATATGGCTGTAACAGCAAGTAACGACGATAATGTTACTAAATCCAACAAGCAAGAATCTGCAGCATTGGATGCTTAAGTAAAACAGTAAAACGCTGGATAGCAGTAACATGACGTAACAAGAACGGTGTCATTCAGACACCGTTCAGTTCTAAACGCATAGAGTGATCATCTCGTTAAACAACAGAAGACGATCAATGACTCTTGCTTTAGGTTCTAGAAAATTTAACTATTCTGCAAATACCAAAGTATCCGCATTTGCGTTTTGTTTAAGTGCAGCACTTGCAAGCCCTGCCTTTGCAAACCACGACAGCACGTATTTTGCCCTAGAAGGCACTGCGTTATCCGTTAGTAGTTCCACCGCTCAAGATGTTCAGTTTTCACCGGTGGGTGTTAGATTGAAAGTAGGTTCTAGATTAAGCCAAGCGTTCGATTTAGAAGCGCAAATTGCTAGCACATCAGATGATGAAACTCAGGTCTTCGATCAATTCGATGCAACCCTTGCCGGTGTGTATTTAAAAGGCTATTTGCCGTTAGGCTTTCGCAGTGCGCTGTATGGATTAGGTGGGTACAACTGGACAAAGTTTACCGGCGTGCTGGCGGACAGAGAACTCGTCAATAGGCAGTCAGGTTTCTCTTATGGTTTTGGTATGGAAACGCAGTTATCAGAGAACATCGACTTAAGCGCTGACTTTATTCGATACACCCATCAAGAGGGTGAATACGATGAGGTGTCGTCGGTGAATTTTGGGGTTAAGGTTTATTTTTAGTGGGTGTGGGAGTAGCTTTGCTGCCGGTATAATCTTCTAAACAAACTCAGGGAAATACCTTAGTGCATCATTCAAAATTGTTAAAAATAGGGTTGGTCGGAACGATAATATCTGCCCTTTGCTGCTTTACACCGATACTCGTTGTTGTTCTTGGGGCTGTTGGTCTATCAGCGGCAATTGGTTGGTTAGACTATGTTCTCTTGCCCGCGTTGTTTATTTTTATCGCCCTAACAATATATGCGATAGTCAAACGAAAAAATATTCCCAAACATCAGTGACAAATTGTCTGGCAGAGGCACTTTACATTAAGAAAACCCCAACAAATACTCATAAGCATCCCGGCAACGCGCCGCTGCCTCCTGCTGTTGCGTATTTAACTCAGGTGTTTTTTTAGGCGGGGGGCCAAACTCAGTGCTTTCATTAACCGACTTATACCAATGCGAGCCCCAAACCCCATCACTGTCTCGTGCGCCTTTTGGCCAAGACAACATAGCAGGTAAGAATGGAATGTTTAACGCCTCACACACTTTTTCTAAATGTTGTTTAGGGTTACTTAGAAAACGTGTGCTATCGATAACCAGTGGGGTGTCGCTCGTTTGCTCTTGCACGTGTTTAAAAATTCTAAGTTGTTGGTGAAACCCAACATGGTCAACCAGTTCATCTAAATCGTTTTCGTTAAAAAGCTGAGTAAAAGAGGCTACTACACGTTCAGGTTCTCTTATAAGAAACACGTGTTTCATACCCGGAGAATGGGTTAACCACTCTAAAGAATCGTTTGGAAAAATATGAGTGGTGATATGTTTGTGATACACCATGCCATTCGGCGGTGGTGTTGTTAAATCATTTACAACGGTTTGCCAATCGGTGGAACCTGCTTTAAGGGTTTCATTAGCTAATGGGTCGGGGCGGTTTGTTTTCGCAAGGTAATAGGCGTAGAACGGTTCGTCCACAACGCTTGTGTCGGGGCGATTTTCCCAAGCGCGCATCATGGCGGTAGACAGGTTTCTTGGGCCTGACCACATCGCGATGGTGTGAGTTTTATTTGGCAAGGTTTGCAAATGCCTTATCCGCCGCTGCGATGGTTGAGCCGATATCGTCATCGCTATGGGCGCTACTGATAAAGCCTGCTTCAAACGATGAGGGCGCCATGTAAATGCCAGCGTCTAACATGGCGTGGAAGAAGGCATTAAATTGTTCTGTGTTGCAAGCCATCACTTGTTCAAAGCTGGATACCAACTTTGCATCGGTGAAGAAAACACCAAACATACCGCCTGCGCTGGCGGTGCACAGTGGAATGCCGTGTTTATCTGCGGATGCTTGCAACCCGCTAAGTAAGGCGGCGGATTTTTCACCCAATGCGCTATGAAATCCTGGCGCCGATAACAACTCTAATGTTTTGATGCCTGCCGTCATGGCAATGGGGTTACCCGATAAGGTTCCGGCTTGATACACAGGGCCCATAGGGGCAATGTGATCCATGATATCGGTTCTTCCACCGAAAGCACCCACAGGCATTCCGCCGCCGATCACTTTTCCTAAGGTGGTGATGTCGGGGGTAATGCCGTAACGTTCTTGCGCACCACCTAGTGCTACGCGAAACCCTGTCATCACTTCATCAAAAATTAGTACCGTGCCGTGCTGTGTGCACAAGTTGCGCAAGGTGTCTAAGTAACCCGGTACTGGTTCAACAAAATTCATGTTCCCGGCGATGGGTTCGATAATGACGCAGGCTAAGGAATCACCTTGTTCTTTAAAGAGCGCCTTTAGTGCATCTTCATCATTGAAAGGCAAGGTTAATGTGTGCTGAGTAAAGGCTTTTGGTACGCCAGGGGAGCTGGGTACGCCTAAGGTTAATGCGCCAGACCCAGCTTTTACCAATAAAGAATCGGAATGGCCGTGGTAGCACCCTTCAAATTTTACAATATTGTCACGGCCGGTAAAGCCTCGTGCTAAACGAATGGCGCTCATAGTGGCTTCGGTGCCTGAACTAACCATGCGTACTTTTTCAATTGACGGCACGGCTTTGCAGATCAGTTCTGCCATCTGAGTTTCTAAAGAGGTGGGAGCGCCGAAACTTAAGCCAAATTCTGCCGCCTCTTGCACCGCTTTGATGACTTCAGGGTGGGCGTGGCCCAACACCATTGGCCCCCAAGAGCCAACGTAGTCAATGTAGGGTTTTCCGTCGCTGTCCCACAGGTGAGAACCTTTCGCACGCGCCACAAACTTTGGGGTGCCACCCACGCCGCCAAACGCACGCACAGGGGAATTAACACCGCCTGGAATGACTTTTTGAGCGCGTTGGAACAGTTCTGCAGAGGCTGCCACGGAAGTTCTCCTGAGTATTTTTGCATGTGCGTTAAATTAAGACTAAACAATACCATTGACGCGCCGTTTCGGCAGTTCCATCAGGGCACTAGGTGCGACAATGGCACGGACAATGCCCATTTACACGAAAAACCGCATTACCTCATTTGGAAACCAGTAACCATGACCACTCGCATCACATTGGCCGATTTTCTAGCAACAGAAACTCAAGGTATGGATAACGCAGAAGGCTTGAATGCGTTAACCCTTGCTGTGGCTGATGCGTGCGTTGATATTGCAGCGCTGGTTCGTCACGGTGAACTGGCAGGTGTTTTAGGGGCGGCTGGGCAAGAGAACGTGCAAGGTGAAGAGCAAAAGAAACTGGACATCATTGCGAACGATGTGTTCATCGAAAAAACGCAAAACTGTGGTCAGTTAGCAGGCATTGCATCAGAAGAAATGGATAACCATTACGCCATTCCCGATCAATACACTCGCGGCAACTATCTGATTACCGTTGATCCGTTAGACGGTTCATCAAACATTGATGTGAATGGCGCTACGGGCACAATATTTTCTGTGCTGCCTTATACAAAAGAGTCAGCGCCGAGCGATGATGATTTTTTGCAAGCAGGGAATCAACAAGTGTTGGCAGGTTATTGTTTGTTTAGTTCTGCCACCATGCTAGTAATAACCTTTGGCAAAGGGGTAGCAGGTTTTACTCTAGACCTTGAACAAGGTGAATTCGTGCTGTCACATCCTTCTATGCAGGTGCCAAAGCAAACCGCTGAATTCTCGATAAATGCAGCCTATGCATCGCACTGGCACCCACCTATCAAGCGCTACATTGATGAATGCGTTGCAGGGGAAGCTGGGCCACGAAAGCAAAATTTTAATATGCGTTGGGCGGGTTCTATGGTGGGTGATGTGCATAGAATTTTATGCCGTGGTGGGGTATTTTTATACCCATCCGATGCTCGAATGGAGAAATCGGGTAAAACGGGCAAGCTACGATTGATGTACGAAGCGAACCCGATGGGTTGGCTCATGGAGCAAGCCGGTGGCCTTGCGCATACCGGTGCCAGTAGCATCTTAACGGTAGCCCCCGATAACTTGCATCAACGCGTACCGGTGATGATGGGTTCTGCAGAAGAAGTGGAGCGTTTAATTGAATACCACCATTAATGCCTACTGAGCCTTTGCGAGTTAAATTCTGGGAGCGATATTCGTTAGAGGAATTGAGCGACGCAGAATGGGAGGCCTTATGCGACGGCTGTGGTCGCTGCTGTTTGTTGAAATTGGAAGATGAAGACACCGAAGAGGTTCACATCACCGATGTGAGCTGTGTGTTGTTGAACACCGAGACGTGTCGTTGCAGCCAATACTCAAAACGTAAATCCATCGTACCGGAATGCCTAAATGTCAAACCTCTGGACGCCGATAAGCTTCGATGGCTACCCAGCAGTTGCGCCTACAAGCGATTGCACGAGGGCAGGCCGTTGGCCAATTGGCACCCATTAATCAGTCAAGACCCAAATTCTGTGCATGCGGCGGGTATCGGCATGGCAGGGCGCTGCGTACCTGAGAATAAGGTGCCTATTCATGAATTACCTGAAAGGTTAGTGGAATGGCCTAAGGACGAGGAGTAGTCGTAAGACGAAAAAATGTCAAGAAAACAATTCTTTTGTTTTCAATTGGTTATATAAGCTATTGAATTTCAGAAATTATAAAAATGTTGTAGGTTTTTGAACTTACTTGTGGTTAAATTGCGACACAGTTGGCAGATAGCTTGCACAGTGAATTGCAGCAGGCGAAACCAAAAACGTTTCAAATCACAATATCGCTTGCTTGGAGAAAAACTCATGGCAAATGCAAACGCTCAAACACCACCAGCAGGCGCTCAAAACGTTGAACGCCGTACACGGCTGACCGAAACCATCAGTTCCTTGATTCAATTGCGTCAAGAAATGTTCGTTAGCTATTGTCAATTGGCAGGCGTTAGCACGTTCGATCGCAAAATGGTTGAGCAGCCCGCAGCACAAGGCGATCAGCTTCGAGAATTCTGCCAAGTGATGGTGGATTACACCGCAATGGGGCACTTTGAAGTGTACCAACGCATCATCGATGGCAAAGAGCGCCGAGTAGCCGTAAAAGAAGTGGCGGCGAAAGTGTATCCAGGCATTGCTGATACCACCAATTTCTTAGTCGATTTCAACGACAAATACGTAGATTTCAAAGGCACTGAAGAAGAGCTGGATGAATTGGATTCTGATCTGTCGAAGCTGGGCGAAGTGATTGCCACTCGTGGCGATTTGGAAGATCAGATTCTTGCTGCGTTAGCCGCAAAAAAATAGTCTTCAGGGTGTAAGGTATCGGGTTCCATCGAACCCGAGCGCACCCTATGAATACCCTACGATTAAAAAAGCGCGAAGACCGCCGAGTTCGCGCCGGGCATTTGTGGGTTTTTTCCAACGAAATTGATACTGACGTTACCCCGCTGAAAGGTATCGTGCCGGGTGCTCCCATTGAATTACAAAGCGCTACTGGCAAATTCTTAGCTCACGGCTACGCCAATCCTCAGTCATTGATCAGCGTTCGCATTACCGGCCGTAAGGCCTCGCAGCCTTTTGAAGCTGATCAGCTTCGAGCACGCCTTAGTAAAGCCTTAACCCTTCGACAGGCCTTATTCCCAACCCCACACTATCGCTGGGTACACGGCGAAGGTGATGATCTACCTGGTTTAGTGGTTGATCGTTTTGGTGATGTGTTAGTGATGCAAATCAGCACCGCTGGCATGGAAGCGTGGCGCGAATATTTGGTATCGCTGTTAACTGAACTCAGTGGCGCCACCACTGTGGTGTGTAACCACGACATTCCGGCCCGAGAATTAGAAGGCTTAGACCGAGAATCTGGGGTGCTAATAGGCGCTCAGCCCAATCAATTGCAAGTGGTAGAAAATGGGGCTGAATTTATTGTGCCTGCTTCTGTGCAACAAAAAACCGGATGGTTTTACGATCATCGTGCCACGCGACGTGCCGTGGCCTCTCGTGCCAAGGGTGCTCGTGTGCTGGATCTATACAGCTATCTCGGTGGGTTCGGTTTGCAAAGTGCATTGGCCGGTGCAAATGAAGTGGTATGTGTAGATTCTTCTGAATCGGCCTTAGCCGCATTGAACGAGAACGCAAACCGCTTAAACGTATCAGATAAGGTCAGCACGATTCAAAACGATGCGGTTACCGCCATGCGAGAACTGTATGAAAAGGGTGAGCGCTTTGATGTGGTGGTGCTAGACCCACCAGCGTTTATCAAACGAAAAAAAGATCGTGATGCGGGTAGTAAGCACTATCATTCGAATCATAAACAAGCGCTACGACTGCTGAACCCTGAAGGGTATTTGTACAGCGCATCGTGTTCCCAGGCGTTTTCTGAATCCGATGGCATACAAGCGGCCAGGCAAAACTTGCCGCGTGATTATTCTGCGTTGCAAGTGTTGGGTTCAGTTCGCCAAGATGCAGATCACCCTGTGCATGCGGCTATGCCAGAGACGCTGTATTTGACGGGTTTTTGCGCAAGAATGATTTAAGACTTAGGATCTAAATAGACGGGCAAGGGTCCGACTACCTATACTGAACAGACTACGTCAGAGACGCATCCATGCAGTTTCCCAACATTAATCCGGTGGCCCTTGATTTAGGGTTTTTTCAAATTCATTGGTACGGCATTACCTACCTCGTCGCTTTCGTGGTGGGTTGGTGGTTGGCCACCGTGCGAGCGGCTAAACCCAATTCGGGTTGGACGAAAGATGATATCGGTGACTTAATCTTTTATGTGGTTTTAGGGGTGATCGTTGGCGGTAAGTTAGGTTCTGCGTTGTTTTACAACACCGAAGTCTTGTTCTCCGATCCGTTAACGGCCTTAAACCCCATGAATGCCGGTATGTCTTTTCATGGTGGCTTTCTTGGTGTGTTAGTCGCCTTTTATTATTACGGGCGGCAAACTAATCGCACCTTTTTTCAAGTGGCTGACTTCATCGCACCGTGCATACCGATTGGGTTAGGGTTTGGGCGAATTGGTAACTTCATTAACGGTGAGCTTTGGGGCCGCGTTACCGATGTACCTTGGGGTATGATTTTCCCCCATGTGGATAACATGCCGCGCCACCCGAATCAAATTTATCAATTCATCGGTGAAGGCATTATCTTATTCGGTGTGTTGTGGTGGTTCTCATCCACCAAGCGGCCGCGCGCTGCCGTATCGGGCATGTTCTGTATTGGTTATGGCATCTATCGTTTTCTCATTGAATTTGTGCGAGAGCCAGATCGTGAATTAGGTTTCATCGCGTTTGATTGGCTTACCATGGGGCAGTTGTTATCACTGCCGATGATTCTTGCCGGCATGTTAATGATGTACGTGGGTTACAAGCGCAACATTATTGATTAACGATTGAAGCCCGACCCTTGATGGTCGTAACAAGGTACAAAAGGTAGTCGTCAATGCAGCAGTATTTAAACCTATTGCAACACGTACTCGATACGGGCATAGATAAATCTGATAGAACAGGCACAGGCACGCGCTCGGTGTTTGGTTATCAAATGCGGTTCGATTTAAGTGAAGGTTTTCCTGTGCTTACCACCAAGCACTTGCATTTACGTTCCATTATTCATGAGCTCCTGTGGTTTCTAGCTGGGGATACCAACGTTAAGTATCTGCAAGATAATGGGGTGCGTATCTGGAATGAGTGGGCCGATGATGAGGGTAACTTAGGGCCCGTGTATGGTCATCAATGGCGCTCTTGGCCAGCAGGTAATGGTGAAACGATTGATCAAATAACACAACTTCTTGAGCAGATAAAAACCAACCCCAATTCCCGCCGATTGATTGTGAGTGCATGGAATGTGGCCGATGTTGATAACATGAAATTGCCGCCGTGCCATTGCTTGTTTCAGTTCTATGTGGCCGATGGCAAATTGTCTTGTCAGTTGTATCAAAGAAGTGCGGATATTTTTCTTGGGGTGCCTTTCAACATTGCATCCTATGCACTGCTGACGCACATGATTGCGCAAGTCACCGGCCTTAAAGTAGGGGAGTTTGTGCACACATTGGGTGATGCGCATTTGTATTCGAATCATTTTGAACAAGCGCGGCAACAACTCACTCGAACGCCTAAACCATTACCGCAACTTAATTTGAATAGCTCTGTGAACGATTTATTCGCTTATACCTTTGATGATATTGAATTAGTGGGTTACAAAGCGGATGAAAATATTCCAGCGCCTATTGCGGTTTAGCAACGAAAATCACTAGGTTTGTGTTTGGAAAAGCGCGCCAGATTAGGCTTTCGTTAAATTCACATTCCAAAACATACTGATCTGGTACCTTGCCAAGGTCTTCGTTTTCCACAAACCACACTATGCCAGCGGTAACATCGGACATTGAGTACCACCTGAGTGAGCTAGACACCGCTCTTAGCCCAGCGTCAGAGAATCATAATCTGCCGAATTTACGAGCCGATGATCGGGATGTGCTTGATGTGGGTTGCGGCATCGGCCAAACGCTGGTTGGGTTGCACACCAATCCAGATGGCACTAAGCGTTTGCCCAATGGCACTTTAGCCGGTGTGGATGTTGATGCCGATTCGGTAAATTATGGGCAAGAAAAGTTTAAGTATTTAAACCTTACATGCAGCCCTGCAGAGTCGTTGCCGTTTAAAGACGGTAGTTTCGATTTTGTGTACTCCCGAGTTAGCCTTCAGCATACTGACATACCGGCATCGATCAATGAAATTTTTAGGGTAACCCGCCCTGGTGGGCATCTATGGATTTCCATGCACCCACAGCGCAATACTTGGAAGCAGTTGGTTGATTCGATGCGAACGGGCAAAATAAAAGACGGTGTTTATCGTTGGTACGTCTTACTCAATGGGCTTTCACTGAACGTATTTGGCAAAGTGTTTCCAGCGCCTATTTTGCGAACCTTTAACGCAGGTAGAAAAAGGCGCGTCTATGAATCCTTTCAAAGTGAAAAGAGCATGCGTCGATTGTTAACCGACGCAGGTTACACCGACATTCAATTCAAGCAAGATAGGCATTTTGTGGTAACCGCGAATAAACCGTAATAGTTGGGTTCGTTGTATTATCAACAACCGGTTTACTTCAGTTTTATCACCAGCTGGCCTGAGCTATGAACACACAAGTTGCCATGGTAATGGCCATGGATAAGAACCAACTGATCGGTAAAGATAACGCGATGCCGTGGCATATCCCTGGTGAGCAAGCGTACTTTAAAGAGATCACTATGGGTAAGCCCATCATCATGGGGCGTAAAACCTACGATTCCATTGGCCGTGCATTACCCGGTAGGCGTAACGTGGTTATAACTCGAAATACTGATTGGAGCGCAACCGGCGTCGATGTTGTGCATTCGGTAACGGCCGCCATTGAGCTTGCCAAAAGTGACAACACCGATGAAGTGATGGTGATTGGTGGGGCCGGTATTTGCGATGCGGCCATGCCGCTTACCCAGCGTTTGTATTTAACCGTGATTGATGCAGAATACGAAGGTGATACTTGGCTTAGCAGTTATGTTAGTAATGAGTGGCAAGAAGTATCGCGTAAGAATGTGAATGCTAATGGTGATGTGCCAGCATTCAGTTATTTGGTACTAGAGCGCGCTTGAGTTAGGCTGTTACGCTCGGGCGAATTCAAGCCACCTTAAGCCACCTCGACCGCCTTCAATTCACCCAAATACTCCGCTTTTCCTCTAGGTGGTAGGCCACCAAACTTCCTCCGTACACACAACCTCTGTCTGTTGGCACAATGCCTTGTGGGGCGATTGCAGGGTGTGCTGCCCAATGACCAAACACAATGGTTTCACTAATGGGTATTCGGTTAGGTGCTTTGTACCAAGCGCTAAGCCCTTGAGGGCGTGCTTTGGGTGAGCCGTTAAACGTAAAATCCATCGAGCCATCGCTCCAACAGTATCGCATTCGAGTTAAGGCGTTAACGGTGTAGTTTCGTTTGCGTTTGGCTGTATGAGCATTACCCCAATGATCTGGAGATTTTGAAAAAACGTTGGATAAAAAATCCACAGGATCATCAGATGCTAATCGTTTGTGAGCTTTTTTTGCTTGTTTTTTTGCTGTTTTAAGATCCCACACCGGAGGGATGCCCGCGTGCACCATGACGGTGTGTTGTTCTTTATCGTGATAAAGAAAAGGGCGAGTGCGTAACCACTGCACTAATGCGTCAACATCGGGTGCATCCAGAATGTCTTGCAACGTATCCTTGGCACCGCTATTGCGGATACCGTAGTACACCGCTAGAAAATGGATATCGTGATTGCCTAATACGACGGTAGCTGAGCTGCCTAGGTTTTTCACTAAGCGCAGTGTGGCAAGGGAGGCGGGGCCTCGATTAACTAAATCTCCAACAAACCACAATCGATCATTCGCTGCATCGAATTTTATTTTATCGAGTAGTTTTTCTAATGCGTTACAGCAGCCGTGAAGGTCGCCAATGATGTAGGTGCTCAATGCAGCGTTCAATGCAGTGTTCAATGCAATGTTCTGGGCCCACTTAATAAAAATTCATCAACCGGTGCTTTAAATTCTGACCCATCATCAGTGCGCATTAGGTAGCTTCCGCCCATGGTGCCCATGGAGGTTTCCAGCTGTGTGCCACTGGTGTATTCGAATTGTTCACCGGGTTGTAGATAGGGCTGTTCACCCACCACGCCTTCGCCTTGTACCTCTTGCACTTTGCCGTTGGCATCTCGAATAACCCAATGACGTGAAAGCAGTTTGGCTGCAACCGTGCCGTTGTTACGAATGTTGATGGTGTAAGCGAAGATATAAATCTGGCTGGAAGGGTCGCTTTGGGATTCTAAAAAAACCGTTCTTACGTCCACAGAAATCGGTTGTGCGTCATGCTCTGTCATTGTGGCACTGGCGTTATTTCGTTGAAGGGAGATTGACTATAACATTCGCCAAGCGATGAAACGCGGATAAATCTAAGGTCTCGGCTCGTGCGCTGGGGTTGATATCCAGCTCCAGTAATTGAGCTTCAGTCAGTGTGTTCTTAAAGTTGTTTCTCAGCGTCTTACGTTTGTTACCAAACGCAATACGGGAGGTTATCTCTAGGGCACGGAGCATATCCCCTGAGGGGATGTCCTCTCGCGGGGTCAGTCGAGCCACTGCCGATTGCACCTTGGGTGCAGGTTTAAACGCATCGGGGGGAACGGATAAAATTTGTTCAACGTTAAAGACACTTTGCAAAATGACGCTTAATCGGCCAAAGGCCTTTGTGCCGCTCTGCGCAATCATTCGATCCACCACTTCCAGTTGCAGCATTACGTGTAAATCGGCCACACAGTGATGGGCGTGAGCGAGCTTCAATAGCAAGGGCGTGCTGATGTTGTAGGGCAGGTTACCCACGATACGTAAGCGTTTATCGTCTTCCATTAAAGATGGAAACTCTACTTTTAACACATCAGTTTCGTGAATGGTTAAGCGCGAATCGCATCGTTCTCGCAACTTACCCGCTAAGTCTCGATCGATTTCGATAACGTGTAAAGCACCCGCACCGTCCACTAGCGCATGGGTTAGCGCGCCAAGACCTGGGCCAATTTCAACCAATGCATCGCCAGGCTGTGGGTTAACCGATTGCACGATGCGATGAATGATGTCTTCACGCACCAAGAAATTCTGCCCAAATCGCTTGCGCGCCCGGTGATGAGAGTCGTTAAATTCAGTCATTGACATAAGGTTGCAGCAAGCGATATCGCAGCCTTTAAACTGCCAACGTCGATACTGCCAGTGCCTGCTTTATCAATTGCGGTGCCGTGATCTACCGATGTGCGAATGATGGGTAAGCCTAAGGTTACGTTCACCGAGTGTCCAAACCCTGCGTACTTAAGTACCGGCAGCCCTTGATCGTGGTACATCGCCAGCACCGCATCGGCATCGGCTAAATGATGTGGTGTGAACAAGGTATCGGCGGGCAGGGGGCCGGTAAGGTTCATGCCTTGGTCGCGTAAACGTTTAAGCGTAGGTTCAATGATGTTTATTTCTTCGTGCCCAAGATGGCCACCTTCGCCAGCGTGTGGGTTTAGCCCACAGACAAGAATGTGCGGTTTATCAATGTTAAAGCGGGTGCGAAGTTCTGTGTTTAAGGTGTGTAGCGCTCGTTCGATGCGCTGTGGGCTGATAACGTTCGCCACTTCCGATAAGGGTAGGTGAGTGGTGGCTAGGGCTACGCGTAAAGGCGGATTTACATTCTCAGCGGTTAATAGCATTAAAGGCTCACCACCTGTTTGGTGCGCAAGGTATTCGGTGTGACCAGTGAAGGCAATGCCTGCATCGTTTATCACGCCTTTATGCACAGGCCCTGTCACCATGGCATCAAAATAGCCGTCTTTGCATCCGGCAACGGCATGATCTAAGGTGCTGAGCACGTAGTGTGCGTTGCCGGTGGTCAGAACTCCTGGTATTACGGCGTCCTCTGTGGCGATGGGCAGCACTTTTATATGGTTTGCCCGAGTGGCTGTGCGTTCATCAGCGTCTTTAGCGCCATTTGCCCCGTTTTTAAGTTCTTCCACACTAACGCGATGAATGGTAAGCGGCAGATTGCGAAGTGATGCGCGCGCTTGTAATAGCTCAGGGTCTGCAATAAATACACACTCGATGGGCAAGTCACTTTGTGCCAGTAATACGCATAAATCTGGGCCAATGCCCGACGGCTCGCCAGGCGTTATCGCCAGACGCGGAACGCTCACGGATTTCGTAGCTCAACAAACGATTCATCGCGCAATTGCCGAATCCAGCGCTCGGCCTCTTGTTCAACTTTGCGTTGACGTAATGCCCCTTCAGCCTCGGCTCTGGCGCTTGCGCTGGTTAGCGTTCGTTCGCGACGTTCTAAAACTTCCACAATGTGCCAACCAAATTGTGTTTGAAAGGGCTCACTGATAACACCCACCGCTAAAGAGGCGGCGGTTCGTTCCAGCACTTCAGGCAGTTGGCCTTGTGTGTACCAAGGCAATTCGCCACCGTTGTTTGAGCTATTGGGGTCTTCACTGATTTCGGCCGCTAAGGTGTCAAACCCTTCACCATTTTCAATGCGAGATTTTGCGCTGATTAATCGCTGTTCTAGCGTTGCCTCAGTGCCTGCAAGAAAAATATGTCGAATGCGGGTTTCCTGCTGTGCTGGGCCATCGCCCAATTGCTTTTCAGCAAGCTTTATTATGTGCAGCCCGTTCGGCGAGCGCAGCGGGCCACGAACATCGTTAACGTCCATTGTGCTCAGCGCGGTTTGTATAAAGCTGGGAAGCTCTTGGCGCTGGCGCCAACCTAAGTCACCACCTTGTAAGGCGCGGGAGCCATCAGATTGTGCTGCAGCAATAGTGGCAAAGTCGCCACCGTTTCGTAATGAATCTAAGATGCCGTCGGCTTTTTCGTTAGCGGCTTCAATGCTCTGCGCATTGGCTGAAGCTGGCACTGCCACTAAGATGTGTTGCAATCGAAATCGGGATTGCTGTGCGGCGTTGTTTTCAGAGGTTCTTAAAAAATCATCAATTTCTTGTTCTGAAACGCGCACTCTAGCTTGCACTTCTCGCTGTACTAATCGCTCGGTGATGATTTGTTGTTCGATATTTTTTCGAAAGTGGTTGTAGTCGAAGCCTTGCTGAATTAACGCATCACGAAACTGCTGTGTGTTCATGTTATTGCCGCGAGCGATTTGCGCTAAGGCTCGATTCACACTGCCTGCATCGGCAGCAATGCCCAAGCGGGCCGCTTGTTGGCGTTGAATGGCTTGATCGATTAAGCGCTCCACGATGCGTTCGCGCAGCACATCGGGGGTGGGAAGCTGCACACCGTTCGCACGAGATTCTGCAGCTAAAAAAGCGCTTTCGGTTGCGATGTCGCTTTCCAGCACCACGCCTTCGTTCACTACCGCCACAATGCGATCCAGCACCACATCTTGCGCGCTAGACCATGCGCTACTGAGTAACAAAGCGCCACTGATGAGTATTACAAGCCCGTTTTTCATTCAATTTCGTCTCGGTAGCCCAGAATGGAGTATTCCAGCAAATCGCCGTAATTTTGGCCCAGCGGTGCTAAGCCTTTGAGCACTAATTGTAGATAGAAGTTCGTATCATGTTCCAGCCCATCTTCAGCAATGTAGCGCCTTGCCGCAAAACGAAAGGCCCAGCAGCAACTGTCGTATTCCAGCCCTAATAACGTCTCTATGCTGGTGTCGCCATCTAATGAGAAATTCCAGCGCCCAGCAACCCGCCATTGATCGCCAATGGGCCATAAGAAAGAGAAGTCAATTTGTTCTGTATCGGCGCTGGTGTCGTTGCGCACGTTACGGTGCCCGATGTTAATGATTTTATCGTTAGTGGGGCGGTAGCTGAGTAGAACCGAACTTCGAACGGTGTTGTCGTTGTTCGGATTCCATTGAATGTTTCCCTTTGCACGCCAATTGAGGGGAAGCTCGCCTGCTACTTCACCCACAAAATCGGACGTGTTAGAGGTGTCGGGGCCACGTTCTTCTTCGCTTTCTAAAAATACGCGCCGATCATCAAAATACAGAATTTGCCCAATACTGCCGCGAACCACTTCTCGGCCATCGCTGCCATCAATCAACCGACTGCTTAAACCCAAGGACAGTTGGTTGGCATCCGCCACGCGATCTGCTCCTGTGAATCGATTTTCTCGGTACAGCTGCGAGATATTAAAATCAAATTCGTTACTGTCGAAAATGGGTATGTCTTGTTGATCTTCGAAGGGTACGCGTAAATAAAATAAGCGCGGTTCTAACGTTAATACTGATTTATCCGCTAATAACCGATCAAAAAACAATCCGCCATCTAGCGAGATGGTATTCGTGTTTCGGCTTTGTCGGCTAGAGACATCAGCAGCGGTGTCACTCAACCGGTAATGAGTAAAGCGATGCGAGATCGACGGTTTAAAAAACCATGCACTACTTGAAATGGGTAGCGATAACTTAGGCACAGCGTCTATTCGTAAACCGGTAACCGAATCGTCACGGTCGAAGAACACCATCTCACTATCAAAGTTGGCTTGAATGCCTAGGGGTAGGGTAGAGCGCACGGTTTTGTAGGTAAATTGCGGTAACCGCCGATACGGACGTTCTGCCGCTGGAATGGTTTGATCAACGGTTTGGTAACTTTGCAAACGTACTTCAGCTTGCGTGTTGTTCCAGTCGTACACCACATCAGCTCGCCTTTCTAAGTGGGTAATACTGGCCACTTGCAAGCTGTTGCCTAAATCTTCGAAATAGTCTTTGTCGGTAACCTCACTGGCCGTAATGGAAGATTTCCAGAAAGGCCCAAACTGCCCGTTGTGCCTAAGTTGTGTAAAGCGCCTGCGGTTATCGTTAAACCGGCGATCGTTCAACACTTCGTTATCTAACGTCCAACTGCCTTGTTGATTTAAATAACGCAGCTCGGTTTGCAGCTGCAAACCTCGTCGGCTCATGTAGCGCGGAGTGATAGTGGCGTCAAGGTTAGGCCGAATGTTCCAATACCAAGGCACTTCCAGTTCATACCCTGTGTTATCCCCTCGGCTTAACACAGGCGCTAAAAATCCTGTTTTCCTATCGGGGCTAATGGGAAAGCTGAATACGGGTAATCCTAAAAGTGGTACACCTTTAAAACGCAGCACGATGTTTCTGGCAACACCAATGCCATCATCGGGGTACAACGCAATGCGATTGGCTTTAATGAACCAGCTGTTATCCAGTGCAGGGCACGAAGAGTAGGTGGCGCCGCGCATTAAAAAACTGCCGTCATCCAATCGTTCCATGGATGCCGCTTCTCCGGTGGCTCGATTGCCGTTTAAATCAATTTCGTAGGTGGCAGATCCGGTTTTAAATTGATCGTTATCAATATCAATATCGGCGCGACTGCTTTGCAATCGAATGCCTTCGGCTTCAAAGCGTAAATCACCGTTCACTTCCACATCGCCGGTGTCGGGGTTGTAGGTGGCGTTCTCAGCCGTTATGGTGCGGCCCTGCCAGGTGATACTGGTGTTGCCCTCAAGCGATATCAGGCCATCTTCACTGAGCACACTATCGGCCAAGGCTTCAACGGGGGCGTCTGGGTCTTGCACCACGCCAGCCCCTGGGGTGTATACGAAAAGAGGTGCCGGGCACTGCTGGGCGTGTCCGCTGAGTGCTGTCAGCAGAAGGCTAGAGCCGAGCAAAATTTTGCCACAAATGCGTGCGATGGGACGGGCCAGTTGATGCGGGTGAGTGCGAATGATAGACGGCTTTTCCCGTAAACTGTGTAGTGCTCTTTTTGCTGTTGACGGGTTATGTCAAATAATACATCTTCTTCGCCTATAGATCCCAGCTGGCAGCCCTTGTTTGATGCTGAACGCGCCAAGCCTTACATGACCGAATTGCGTGAATATTTGGCCCATCGCAAGACTCAGCGTGTGGTGGTCTATCCTCATTCTAGTCAGTGGTTTAATGCGTTTTCGTTAACCCCTGTCGAATCAGTGAAAGTGGTGATTTTGGGTCAAGACCCTTATCACGGGCCCAACCAAGCTCACGGGCTGAGTTTCTCGGTGCCATCGGGTGTGCCGTTGCCGCCTTCGCTACTGAACATATATAAGGAAATTGATACCGATATTGGCGGTGAAGTTTCCTTGGCTGCACGCCGCGCTGGGTGTCTTGAAAATTGGGCACAGCAGGGTGTGTTTTTATTGAACAGCGTATTGACCGTTGAACAAGGTCAGGCCGCTGCCCACCAAGGACGGGGGTGGGAGACCTTCACTGATGCGGTCATCAAGTATTTAAGCGATGAGCGTAGCGATTTAGTGTTTCTCCTGTGGGGCAGCTATGCGCAGAAAAAAGGATCAGTTATCGATGCCAAGCGTCATCGCGTACTTCGGGCACCTCATCCATCGCCCCTGTCTGCCCACCGCGGGTTCTTCGGCAGTAAACACTTCTCGCAAACCAATGAGTGGCTGGTGGAGAAAAAGCAAAACCCCATCGACTGGCACGACGTTTTTTAAGCAAACCGTTCGTGCAGTGTTTGTTGGTGCGGGGTGGTTGTTTGGCTTAGCTGGTTCACCGTTGGTTGCGGCAGAAGAACCAAAGTACAGCACTGACACCACCCCGTACATAGAACGGCCCGTGGTTCAGGATTTTATTCGGGATGTGGCCAATCGCCATGGTCTTAATCAGAACACCATTGCCGGTTGGTTTAATGGGTTAACCCCTCAACGGCACATCCTTAAAGCCATCTCAACGCCTGCCGAACGCAGGCTAACTTGGGGTGAGTATCGCCCGATATTTCTAGGCAATGAACGCATCAGTTCAGGTAAAAAATTTTTACAAACCTTTAAAAGCACGCTGCAACGCGCGGAAGATACTTATGGCGTACCAAAGGAAATTATTACCGCCATTATTGGCGTTGAAACGTTTTACGGAAAACATACCGGTAAACATGAGGCGTTAGAGTCTCTGGCTACCTTGGCATTTGATTACCCGCCACGCAGCCGGTTTTTTACCGATGAGCTAGAAGCGTTTATTTTATTGTCGATTGAAGAGGGCTGGGACCCTTTAGAGCGCCGTGGAAGTTATGCAGCTGCCATGGGTTTTCCACAATTCATCTCCAGTAGTTACCGTGCCTATGCGGTTGATTTCGATGGCGATGGCAAGCGAGATTTAATCAACAGCGTGGAAGATGCGATTGGCTCTGTGGGTAATTATTTGAACGAGCACGGTTGGCGAACCGGTGAGCCCATCGCCGAGCGTTGGTTAACCTCGAAAGCAAATTTTCAAGCGATTGCAAAGCTTGACAACAAAAAACTAAAACCTACTGTGGCGGTAAGCACGGTGAAGGAATTAGGCTTTGATGCCAAGGGCAGCTCGGCGGTGTCGGTGATGCAATTGCAGGCGAAAGATAGAAAACAAACCTGGTTAGGCTATAAAAACTTCTACGTTATTACGCGTTATAACCACAGCCGGTTGTACGCCATGGCGGTGATGCAGTTAGCTCAGCAATTAGAGGTGAATGGATGATGCGTTTGTGGATGTGTTCTGTAGTTTGGTTGGCCTTTGCAACGGGTTGTGCCTCCTCCTCTAAAGGTCCGCTGGTGGTAACCGGTACTGCTGCATCCGAGCAACCGGCCGCTTGGGTGGCGGATGCGATTGCAGGTGATGGCCCAGGATTGCGCGCACCGGATTCTGCACCTAAGCCTGTGCGGGTGAGCAATTTACCGAAATCTAAGCGTGGCAACCCCAGCGAGTACACCGTGGGTGGGGAGCGTTATGCGGTGCTGGATTCAGCCGAAGGTTTTATCGAGCAGGGCAAGGCCTCGTGGTATGGGCGTAAATTTCATGGCCGCGAGACCTCCAGTGGCGAGATTTACGATATGTATGAATTAACCGCAGCTCATAAACACCTGCCGCTTCCCACTTTCGTGCAGGTGACCCGCACCGACACGGGGGATTCGATCGTAGTGAAAGTGAATGATCGCGGGCCTTTTGTGCCTGGGCGAATTATTGATTTGTCCTATCAAGCCGCGGCCACTTTAGGCATTCTAAAAGCGGGCACAGCGCCTGTGATCATTGAAGCGCTTAGCTCGCACATTCCGTCAAACACATTGAAAACAGTTCAAGCACCGCAGCCGGTTCCCTTTCTAGGCTCTAAAAATGCGCCAACTCAATCCTTGCCTGCGCAAACTCTGCCCACTTACGTGTCTGGAAATTATTTGCAACTGGGTGCATTCAGTGAGGTGTCGAACGCGCAAAATTTCATTGGAAAATTAGCCAACGATAGCCCAACGCCGTTATTACTCAATCACGATGCAGCGCGCGAATTGTATCGAGTTTGGGTGGGCCCTTTTGATAGCGCCGAGGAGCACGAGGCCACCGTATTGGCTTTGCAGACACAAGGCGTTGTGAACTTTACAATGGTGCCATCTGGACGGCAATAAGCGTAAATTCAACCCGATTCTTTTGCTAATTCCTCTATGATAGAAGGCTGCTTCCGCCTCACTCACGTTGCGCTCGAATTGTTCATGTTAAAACTCCGACCGTCCCCTGTGTGCCTTCGATTTTTCGCAACCGTTGCGCTGTTATTAGTTGCTCTTGCTGGTGCCTTGCAGGCAAACGCTGCGCCCTTGCCTGCGCCGCCGCAACTCTCGGCTGAAAGCTTTTTACTTCTCGATCATGTAAGTGGCCGAGTATTAGCTGAAAAAAACGCCGACTTAAGAATTGAGCCTGCAAGCCTTACGAAAATGATGACGGCTTATATCGTCATCGATGAATTGCAAAAAGGTGTGGCGGTGCTAGAAGAGCCGGTCATTATCAGTGACTTTGCGCAATCGATGCCCGGTTCGCGAATGTTCGTAGAAGAGGGCACTGTGGTGACAGTAGCCGATCTTTTACGTGGCTTAATTGTGCAATCGGGCAACGATTCCAGTGTGGCCTTGGCTGAACACTTTGCAGGCTCTGAGCAAGGCTTTGTTGATTTAATGAATCTTAAGGCTGAAGAGCTGGGTATGAACAACACTCGGTATGCTAATTCTTCGGGCTTGCCGCACCCTGATCATTACACCACCGCACGCGATTTAAGCATCATTTCAAGGGCCACCATTGCGGATCACCCTGAGTTCTATCCCATGTATTCTGAGCGCGAATACGAATTCAATGGCATTAAGCAAAAAAACCGCAACACCTTACTGTGGCGCGATGCATCAGTGGATGGCATAAAAACAGGTCACACACAAGCTGCTGGTTATTGTTTGGTGGCCTCAGCAGTACGAGACGATATGCGCCTTATCAGTATCATTACAGGCACCAAAAGCGATAAGGCCCGTATTGCAGAATCCCAACGGCTGTTAAATTACGGTTACCGATATTTCCGCACAGAAAAAGTCTATTCAGCCGGAGAAGTCATCAGTTCTTCACGCATTTGGATGGGAAAACAAGAAAACATTGAACTAGGTGTGGCAGAAGATTTGTACCTTACCTTGCCAAGGGCCGAATTTGATTCGCTTAAAAGTGAAATACAAATTGCTGATTACATCAAAGCACCCATCGACATCGGCGATGAATTTGGACGCTCGGTATTGCAAACTGAAACGGAGGTGATTGGCGAGGTGCCATTACTGGCGTTGCAACGCGTGGAAGAGGGAGGCTTGTTTCTTCGCATGAAGCACTCCATCATGCGTTACTTCCAATAACGTAAACGTTTCGTTCTATGAGCGCATCTTCTAACGAGCCTCCAGAAACACTGATTGAATTTCCGGCCAAGCTGTCGGTTAAAGCCATGGGCTTAAACGATGGGACGTTTCAGGATTTAATTGAATCCATCATCGCACCGCATGTATCGGGTGCGACGCTTACCTTTACTGAAGCTGCCAGTAAGAAGGCTAAGTACGTCTCCATCAGTGCACATTTCACCGCACAAAATCTTGAGCAGCTGCACGCCATTTATGCCGATTTACGGGCAGAAAAACGCGTGCTGTACGTCCTCTGAGCACCGAATTCAACATCCGGCATTTGGGCTGTGAACCGTTTGCCACCACTTGGCAAGCGATGCGTGACTTCACCGATACACGCAATGAGAGCACCATTGATGAGCTTTGGGTGGTGGAACATGATTCTGTGTACACCTTGGGCCAAGCCGGAAAACATGAGCATCTTTTGAACCCTGCAAACATTCCTGTGGTGCAAACCGACCGGGGCGGGCAGGTTACTTGGCATGGGCCAGGGCAGGTGGTGATATACACCTTAGTTGACTTAACTAGGCAGGCTTACGGGGTTCGCGGCATGGTTGAGCGGCTTGAACGGGCCGTTATTCAAACGCTTGCCACCTTTGATATTGAAGCGGCTGGGCGCCAGGATGCACCTGGGGTGTACGTGAACGATGAAAAAATAGCCGCCTTGGGCCTTCGAGTACGCAAAGGCAGTACTTATCATGGGCTTTCAATGAATTTAGACTCTGATCAAGCGCCGTGGCGGGGCATTAACCCGTGTGGCTTTGAAGGGCTGGGGGTAACGCGGCTTATTGATCAATTGCCAAAAAAGGGCTTGGAGTTTGATCGAGAAGCCACCATCATGACACTGTTGGCCGAGCTGCAACGCGAACTCAGCACTTAACTTGCTAGACTAAGCCCTATGGACCATACGCCTCCCTCCCGAGCAAATCCCGACGGCCACCAACGTGGCGCTGAAAAGCTTGCGCGCATCCCGATAAAAGTGCAAAAGCAAACCGAGCGCATACGTAAGCCTGATTGGATACGAACTCGTGTTAGTAACGACCCAAAAGTAACCGAAATCAAACGCATGATGCGCGAGCTGCGTTTGTCATCGGTGTGTGAAGAGGCCAGCTGCCCGAACTTAAGTGAATGCTTTAGTCATGGCACGGCCACCTTCATGATCATGGGCGATATTTGCACGCGCCGTTGCCCGTTCTGCGATGTGGCGCATGGCCGTCCTAACCCGTTAGACCCAGAAGAGCCTGCCAACTTAGCTAAAGCGATTGGCCAGCTAGATTTAAAGTACGTCGTGATCACATCCGTTGATCGTGATGATTTACGTGACGGTGGAGCAGGGCACTTCGATGCCTGTATCCGTGCCATCCGAGAAAGCTCGCCAGGAATTAAAATTGAAGTGCTGGTGCCCGATTACCGTGGCCGTATGGATATGGCATTAGAAGCCATGAGCCATAACCCACCGGATGTGTTCAACCACAACCTAGAAACCGCACCCAGGCTTTATAAGCAATGTCGTCCCGGTTCTGATTATCAGTGGTCGTTGAATCTACTGAAAAATCATAAAGAACGTTTTCCCAAGGTGCCAACCAAATCGGGCTTAATGCTTGGCTTAGGTGAAACGCGTGAAGAGGTGGAAGAAGTAATGCGCGATTTACGCGCGCATAACGTCGACATGCTTACGTTAGGCCAATATTTACAACCCAGCTTAGATCATCACCCGGTAATGCGATTTGTGCACCCCGATGAATTTCAAGAACTGCACGATGTGGGCATGGCAATGGGTTTTTCACACGTGGCCAGTGGGCCTATGGTGCGAAGTTCCTATCATGCCGATAAGCAAGCGGCGGGTGTGGCTGAGTAGCTAGTAGAGGTACACAGCACCAGCATCCTTTACCGTATTGTCGCTCTGATTGCCGTTGATACCAACCGCTGCGCTGTCCTCATGTCTTGCGCCAACCGCTAAGGTGTCGCCGTTTTCATCTAAAGCTAATGCATCACCAAAACGATCGTTAGCGCCGGTGTTGCTGGCTTTAACGTAAGCGGTTTGTTGCCAAATACCGCTGGTTCTAGCGTACACGTACACCGCCCCTGAATTTGGCGACGCGCCATCGAACTCATCACCGTTTATTCCAGTAACGGCGCTGTCTTCATCAACGGCACCCACCGCCAATGTGTTGCCATCGCGACTTAAACTAACGGCTTGACCGAATACGTCACTGACCCCTGCGTTACTGGCTTTGATGTAAGCCTGCTGTTGCCAAAGCTCCCCTTCTCGAACGTAAACATAAACAGCGCCCGATTCAACGGTTGAGTTGTTGCTTTGGTTGCCGTTTATGGTGTTCGCTGCACTGTCTTCGTTTACAGCGCTAACAGCGAGCGTGTTGCCATCAGAGCTTATGCTGATAGCAGCACCAAACTGATCTCGTGCATCGGTGTTATTGGCTTTGATATACGCCTGCTCTTGCCAAGTTTCACCGATTCGAACGTATACGTACGCAGCGCCTGATTCTTCAGCAGAGCCGCTAAGTGCGTCAGCATTGATACCCACAGCTGCACTGTCTTCGCCCCGATTACCCACAGCTAAGGTATTACCATCGGCGCTTAGCGCCACCACATCGCCAAAAAAATCTCCCCCATCAAAGGTGCCGGTTTTAATGAAAGCCTGTTGTTGCCATAGATTGTTCGTTAGGTTAAATACATAAACAGCGCCTCGGCCAAGGAACTCTTCGCTGTTTTGTTCACCTTCTACAATGGGCAAAAAACTAGCTTCTGCTCGTGCGCCAACCGCTAATGTATTGCCATCCGCATTTAAGCTTACATCCCAACCAAATCGTGCAAATGCGGTGGTGTTGCTGGCTTTGATATAGGCTTGTTGTTGCCAGTCATCACCGCTACGAACAAAGGTATAAGCAGCCCCTGAACGGTTAGCGGTATTGTCGTTTTGTTCTTCATTAATACCTGTTGCAGCGCTTGCTTCACCCGGTGCGCCAACAGCGATTAGGTTGCCATCAGCACTTAAACTAACGCTATAACCAAATCGATCGGAAGGCTCGGTATTGCTGCCTGTTAAGAGTGCCTGCTGTTGCCACTGTGAACCATTACGAACAAACACGTACACATCACCAGCACCACTGGCTAAGGTATCGGGTAAATCCAACACACCGCCGCCATCAGAAGGTGCGCCTACTGCCATGGTGTTGCCATCGGCGCTTAAAGCGACGGATACACCGAATTCATCACTTTGTGATGCGATATTTTCAGGCTTGTTTGACTTAACGTAGGTAATGGCGTTGTTAAGAGAGCCTGTGACCATAACAGCGTTTGAATTTACGCAGTCTTGATCGTTGCAGGTTTGAACGATGTACTGCGCATTCACTCTTGCAAACAGTGCAACACGATGATCAAAACGTGTGGATGCTGAAGGGAGGTCCCCGCTGATGTTGCTAAACCCTGATACGCCGTCTGGATTTTCCAGCACTCGGTAAAACGTTGCATTCGGAGCTGTTTGCCAGGTGATACGAAACGTATTATTCGGCGCTATTTCAAGAGCTACTTGCACGGGTTGTAACACCACGGTACCGCCGTTGTTGCCAGATGCCGTGCCGGGTGTGTTGCCAGTCGTATTGCCGTTGAGTAAGTTGGCGTTGCTATCTGAAATTGACGTTTCAGAGCAGCCTATAAGGAGTAGTGTTAACGAGCTTATCAGTACGGTGAGCCGAATCGATTGCGAAAAAACGCTTAGCGGAGAATTCATCGTTGTTACCTAATTTGCGTGTTTTTTAAGGTGTTGTAGAAATTATCTTGTGTTGAATTTCGATCACCTGAACCGCTTTACTGTAACGGATGCACGAAACCGGTTCCGAGAACGATGACAAACGCATGCATCAAATTGTGTGATGCAACCGTAATATTTTTGTAAAACACCTAGGTTACGGCTGTAACCTTGATATATCCCAGTTCTGATTAGTAGCGTTATCCCGCGTATAAATAAATCGATCATGCAAGCGGTCGGCGCGGCCTTGCCAGAATTCCAAACGAACAGGCATTAGTAAATAACCACCCCAAACGGCAGGCCTTGGCACATTGCCATCCGGGTGTTGTTCGTGCAATTTAGTCACTCGTTCTTCCATTACGCCGCGATTTTCTACCGGTTGGGATTGCACAGAAGCGGCTGCACTGAAACGACTGCCTTCAGGGCGTGAATAAAAATATTCATCTGCCAGGCTGGGGTCAAGCTTAGTAACCGCCCCTTCGATACGCACCTGACGTTCTAATTCTTTCCAATAAAACAAAATACTGGCTTGCGGGTTCTCGGCAATTTGTTGCCCTTTGTCGCTGTCTTGATAGGTGTACCAAACAAAGCCTGACTCATCAAATTGTTTGAGTAAAACCACACGAGAATGGGGTTGGCCGTTTGCGCTGGCCGTGGCCACCACCATGGCCGTGGCATCAATCAGTTTTGCATCCCGCGCCTCTTGTAGCCATTGAGTGAATTGATCTAATGGCGTGCTGGCCAAATTTTCGCGGCGCAGCGAATTGGCGGTGTAGTCGCGTCGGGCTTCAATTAAATCGTCTTTGTTCATGATCACAGGCTTAGATGGTAAAGTTTCCCTTTCAGCATACCGTACAGCAAGTTAGGGGAAGTTATGCCTTCGTTCGATGTAGTTTCCGAAGTGGATCAGCACGAATTAACCAACGCAGTGGATCAAGCGCAAAAAGAGATCCAAAACCGTTATGACTTCAAAGGCACATCAGCCAGCGCAGAAATTGCCGATTCCGCCATTGTGCTCACAGCCGACAGTGATTTCCAAATTCAGCAAATGCACCCCATCGTGTACACCAAGCTAAGCGCTCGTGGCATTGACATCATGTGTTTGGATGCCGGCAAGGTGGAATCATCGGGTAAGGGCGTAAAACAACGCTTGAGTGTGAAAGAGGGCATCGATAAAGAAACTGCTAAAAAGGCGGTGGCAAAACTCAAAGAATCAAAAATGAAAGTGCAAGCCCAAATTCAAGGTGAACAGCTTCGTGTTACCGGTAAGAAGCGCGATGATTTGCAGCAGGCGATGAAGTTGTTGAAAGAGGCAGAATTAGGCTTGCCCATGCAGTTTCAAAATTTTCGGGATTAAGTTTTTATGGCAGAAATTATGTCGGATTGGCAGCCTCGGCCACTGCCAGCTCGTAACGTTAATGAAGGGCAATACGTTAGCATCGAGCCACTGAGCGTGGAGGATCACGCTGATGAATTATTTGCGGCTGCTCAAATAAGTGATGCCGATGTTAGATTTACCTGGCTTCCAGAATATGCACCCACAAATGTTGAACAATTTCGTACCTGGGTAAAAACGAGCGCTGAGAGTAAAGATCCGATATTTTACGCTGTGATTGATAAACACAGTGGCAAAGTGGCAGGCCGCCAGTCTCTTATGCGAATAGATACCGACAATGGTGTTATAGAGATCGGTAACATCTATTGGGGGCCATTGATATCTCGCAAGCGCGCTGCAACGGAAGCATTATTTCTTTGTGCGAAGTACGTATTTGATGAGTTAGGTTATCGGCGTTTCGAATGGAAATGCAACAACGATAACTTACCGTCGAAGGCAGCAGCGATACGTTTTGGATTTCAGTTTGAGGGTGTTTTTCGACAACATCTTATAGTGAAAGGCTTGAACCGTGATACGGCATGGTTTTCTATTATCGATAAGGATTGGCCTGCACTGAGATCAGCTTATGAGATGTGGCTTCATCCGGCAAATTTTGACAGCCTTGGTAATCAGAAAAAGAGATTGCAAGAATGCTTATAGAGTAAGGTGGCCCTAATATAGGGTTGAAATTTTAAAATATAAAAGCAAGAATCGGAGTTTATTTTTTTATTCGGTAAGTTAGTCTAATTCAAACCTAATTTAATAGTGCTTTTTATGTCAATACTCACCGAAGAAGCAATGCGACGTGCGGTAGAACACAGGGACAAGTGCCTTGATGGTGCGTTTTTTTATGGTGTCATTACCACGGGAGTTTTTTGTAAGCCATCGTGCACTTCACGTTCAGCAAAGCCTGAGAATATGAGGTTTTTTACCAGTATAAAAACCGCTATGGCTGCTGGGTTCCGACCTTGCAAACGGTGCGCGCCGTTAGGCGGCAACGAGAAGTTGGATCGAGTAGTTAAAATAGCTAGGCACATAGAGAAGCATTACGAGGAAGACTTAACGCTTCAGACCCTTGCAGGAATTGTCGGTCAATCACCTTCTCAATTACAAAAATCTTTTAAAGAAAATTTTGGCATTTCTCCTAAAGCCTACCATGATGCGGTTCGAATTCGAGTGTATAAGCGCAGCTTGCAACAAGGCCGTGGTGTTTCTGATGCTATTCATTCAGCAGGGTTCGGTTCTGTAAGCCGAGTGTATGGTGAAAGCACTCGCAATATTGGGATGACCCCGAAAGCTTATCGTTCTAAAGGCGCAGGGGAATCCATAACTTATGCTTGCCATGCTACAGAGCTTGGATTAATTATGATGGCCGGAACAAAGAAAGGAATTTGTTTTGTTCATTTTGGCGATGATGAGAAGTCGTTGTATTCGCTATTAGAGAATGAATTTTCGGAAGCGAAGCTAGTGGCTTCTGAAGCACAGGATTCTCCAGAATTGGATCATTGGATGCACGAGCTTGTTCAACATATTAATGAAGGTGCACCTAGGCCAGATTTGCCACTGGATATGCAAGGTACCGCATTTCAAATGAAAGTTTGGCAATTTCTGTTAAGCATACAAGATGGTGATGTGCTTAGTTACAGCGAAGTTGCAGACAGAATCGATAAACCCAAAGCCATTAGGGCAGTAGCTTCAGCGTGTGCGAAAAATCGAATTGCGGTATTGATCCCTTGTCATCGAGTATTAAGAGGTGATGGAACGCTGGGTGGTTATCGTTGGGGCTTGGAGCGGAAAAGAGCGTTACTTGATGCTGAGAAGAAGGATAGCGCTGCCACATTGGTTAAATGAAGCTTGGCTCCGGGAGCAGGTTGAGAATGAAGAATACAACTCCAAAAGCGAGGTCGTGAACGATCTTATTCGAAAAGCTCGCGAGAACGAGTACATTCGAAATAAATTTATCAGCGCAGAGCAGAGCAGGGCGATTTTTCAAACCTAACGCGAGATGAAATTCTGGCTAAAGCTAGAGCAGCGCTGGGCAACGATGCCGAACTATAAACTCAGCGATACCGCTGTGGTTCAGATAGCGTGTATTACCGAATCAACAGTGGGACAGTTGAAACATGGCCATCATTGGTGCGCAAGATGCTGACCAATGGCTTTAAAATGACGGCACGTAGCCC
>CALHNS010000077.1 GCA_938035125.1 uncultured Granulosicoccaceae bacterium
AAAGTCAGCCTAGATTTAGAAAATCAACGCTACGAACTCTCAGGGCTTCAGCTGAATGTAGATGCGGCAGGCGATGCGTTGCCGAACGGTGCCTTGGCAGCGAGCTTAGGCGGTAATGTGGTTGCTGAGCTTGCCAATGAAACAGTGGATGTATCTGGCTTAGTTCTAAAAGCCTTAGGAATTGAATTAACCGCTGATGCAAAGGTAACCTCTTTAAACACAGAGCCCGTTGTTGTAGCAACTGCATCGTCTAATACGTTTAACCCCAGTGATGTGGTGAAAGCATTGGGCATTGAATTGCCGGTTATGGCCGATGCGTCGGTAATGTCAGAAGGTGTGTTGTCTATGAACATCAACGCAACACCTGCATCACTTGCCATTGATAACATTGCTATTCGCTTAGATGATTCAAACATCACAGGCACCGCGGCTATCGAAGATTTATCGGCCGCTAGCCCACCACTTCGATTTAATTTAGCGTTAGATGCGATTGATGTGGATCGCTACCTGCCACCGCCTGTTGAAAATGTTGGTGATGAAGCTGAAGCAAGTGCTGCAACGGATGCCGGTGGTGATACCGCCATTGAACTTCCATTAGAGACGCTTCGCACATTGAATGTGGTTGGCAATGTGCAGGCAGGGCGAATAAAAGCCGCTAACTTAGTAACTGAAAATATTGTGGTGCCCGTTTCTGCTCAAAATGGGGTGTTGGCTGTTGATGGCTTAAGCGCCAACTTATACCAAGGCCAGCTCACGGCAACCACAAAGCTTGATGCCACAGGAAGTGCAGCTGCCATGGCGGCATCACTTAACCTAGGCGGCATACAGGCAGAACCACTATTACAAGACCTATTGCAAGGCGATGCCCCAATCAGTGGTGCCGGTGATATTGCATTCGACTTAACCACCGGTGGCGCCAGCGTGAACGCATTAAAAGCTGCGCTAAACGGTAATTTCTCATCCGCTTTTTCCGATGGGGCTGTGAACGGTATAAATATCGGGTATCAACTTCGCCGGGCGAAAGCTGTGCTTACTGGCAACGATATGCCAGAGCAAGCCGATGTAAAGAAAACTGATTTTTCATCCCTATCTGTCAGTGGGCAGTTCACTGATGGGGTGATGAATTCAAACGATTTGGATTTACGCTCACCGCTACTTCGAATTGGCGGGAAAGGTTTGGTTAATTTACCCGGTGAGGCGATCGATTACACCACCACCATAAAAGTTACGGCATCTACCGCTGGTCAAGGCGGTGAAGACTTAACGTCTTTAAATGGTGTGGCTTTAGATGTGCCGGTGAAGGCAACGTTTGCAGAATTAGCAGCTAATCCTGCCAAGGTTATTTTTAATGGTGTGAAAGATAACATCAGTGGCAATTTACAAAAGCAGGCAGAAGCCTTAGCCAAACAAAAAGCTGATGAAGTGAAAGCGAAGGCGCAAGCTGCGTTGGAAGCTGAAGAAGCTCGGGCGCGTGAACGGCTTGCCGCAGAAGAGGCGAAGGTGCGAGAAAAGTTAGCCCAAGAACAAGCGGCGGCTAAAGCAAAAATTGATGCTGAGAAAGCTAAGGCTGAACAAAGACTTCAGCAAGAGGCGAGTAAAGCCGCTGATAAGTTAAAGAAAGGTTTAGGTGGTTTGTTGGGTAACTGATGGTGGCTTACGCCACCATCAGTACGCCAACAATGATGAGACCAACAAACACGATAATCGAGCCGTGTATTACGGCGGTGCAAAATAATCGAGTTGACTGGCTGGTTTGAGAGAGCTGTTGCCTAATTAATTGGCCCGCTCGGGTTGAAATCACTCAAGCGTCCACACTAATTGAGGCAGTGCAACCAATGGGTCGCTGACATCCTCTTCGTATTGCGGTTCTTGATTAGCATCGTAACCACCAATCCTAATTTCGGGTTGATTGGAGCCAGATTCGTTTAACGGGCGTGGTGCTATTTGAATGTCGCCCACAATGTAACCAGACTGGTTAACGCTAGGTGATGCAAAGGTGGCCGAGCTGGCTAGGGCTAAAAAGGCCGCCGCCGCGAGCTGTGTTATTCGTTTGTTCATCAGGTGAACCCTCATTGTGTATGTACCTAGTATCGGTACTGAAGGTTGGCGGGGCGTTGCGTGAACCTTACAACGGTGTAAAGCTTCACATAAATCAAAAAAAGGGCGGTTAACCCGCCCAGTGAGAACACATTCTTAAATCGATCGATCTGGAACAACAGTACAAACCCTTCGGTTAGAGGCTAGCAAGGCGCTCGTGCCCAAGGTATTCGTGTTCGTACTGGTAATTGGTCCAGAAAGAACTCAAAACGTTCAATGTGGATTTGATTTTTTTTACGGGAATTTTTGGAAATGGATTAAAAGAAAAAGCCAGTGCGACGGCTAAGACGGACCTTCGCACCGGCTCCTTCAAGACCTAACGCAAGGAGGAGTTAGGCCTTTTCAGACGCTGGATTTTCACCAGCTTTCTACACGCTCGAATTGGTTGAACACATATCAGGTTTTCAGAATTTCAGCATGTGGTTGAATCTTGGCTAGGGAGAGGCGCCTCTGATCCAACAACTTCATAATCGACTTCCAACTTGTCCGGTAGCTGTCGAAAACTATACAAACTTGTAAAGTCCGTTTAAAACCTGTCGGCTGTGGCGCGATCCCAATCGGCCTGCCAATCGGCGGGGCGCGTTGCTGGGTCCAAAATGCAGCCCTCTGGGATGGTTGGGTACAGCTCGGCGTAGTTCTTAACCTCTGTGCCTTGAACCCGCCGCTGAATGTGATGAGGTTCAAGTTCTTCCAGTTTATGCAGTCCCGCAGCTCCTGCAAGCTCCACTAAATTCTTCACGGTTTCATGGTGAAAGTTTGCCACCCGTTGTGACTTATCTGACACCACTAAGGCTTTGGCTCGTGCTGGGTTGGTGGTGGCAATGCCGGTGGGGCAATGATCGGTGTTGCAGGCGCGGGCCTGAATGCAACCTAACGACAACATAAAACCTCGCGCAGAATTTACCGTATCGGCCCCTAGCGCCATGGCTCGGATGATATGAAAGGCTGAAAACATTTTGCCAGAAGCAATAATGCGCATCTCATTTCGAATGCCCATGCCAATCAACGTGTTGTGCACATAAATAAGACCATCACGTAACGGGGTGCCCACAGAGTTTGTCATCTCGGTGGGTGCGGCTCCGGTGCCGCCTTCGCCACCATCAACGGTGATGAAATCTGGGAAGGTGTTGGTTTCAATCATGGCTTTGCATATAGCGATGAATTCGTGCTTATTGCCTAAACAAAACTTAAAGCCAACCGGTTTTCCTCCACACAAGCTTCGTAGTTCTGCCACAAATTCAATCAGCCCTTTAGGGGTTGAAAACGCGGTATGCGCAGCAGGTGATGCCACCGTTACGCCAACCGGCACATCACGAATCGCAGCCACTTCTTCAGTCACCTTTGCCGCAGGAAGTAATCCGCCGTGGCCAGGTTTTGCTCCTTGAGAAAGTTTGATTTCAATCATCTTCACTTCTTCACGAGTGGCTTTTTCTGTGAAGGTTTTTGGGTTGAAATTACCGTCATTGTCTCGGCAACCAAAATAGCCTGTACCGATTTGCCAAATTAAATCAGCACCGCCTGCTAAATGGTGCGGGCTGATGCTGCCTTCGCCGGTGTTGTGGGCGAAGTTGCCTTTTTTAGCGCCTTTATTTAATGCGCGAAT
>CALHNS010000078.1 GCA_938035125.1 uncultured Granulosicoccaceae bacterium
GCCTTGCTCAGGATTTAAATCTTCGTTTCCTATCACAAGGCCTTGGGTTCCAAACATCTCGGAAAAAGTGGGAATGCGAAAGTAACGACCTAGTGACGCCGTCCATGCCAAACGAGTGGTTTGTTGCCATCGTGCGCTAAGCTCGGGGTTAAATACAAAGCCACTGTCCATTGATTCTGAGGCTAGGTTGTTGCCCTGTCTATCACTACGATGACTTTCCAAGCGAAGTCTTGGGGTAACTATCACGTTATCGTTAAACGCAAAGCGGGTGTACGCCAAACCTGCGCTCAGGCTGTTTCTGGTTGCGTTAATGTCACGGTCTCGACCAAACGGGTCTTCGCTATCAAAACCTTCACGTCTGGCTTCTGCGGTGAAGGCCCATTTGCCCCCTAAACTGAATTGATCCCAATAAGTCGATGCGCCAAACACTCGTTGTTGGCTGCGAAAATTCTGCGCACCTAAACCCACTTGGCTCAGCCGATCATCGTAATGATCATCGGCCCATTGTATAAACGCGGTGTGGCGTCGAGCCCAGCCATCAAAATTATTGTTTCTGTGGCTAAGCAGCAATTGCCCTCGGCCTTCCTCGTAGGATGCCACGTTGTTTTCATTGTTTCTAAATTCAGGTACACCGGTTGTGCGTTGGGTGTGTTGAAACAATAAATCGCTAGACGCTTGCTCAGAGTGCGAAAAACCAGCCTTACTTAAAATACCAAACGATCGCACATCGGCGTTATTACGGGGTTCTCGAACATCGTCGTTAGGGTTCAGAGGCGTGGTGTTGTTATTGAGTAGTTCAAAACTGTTATCACTTCGGCCCACATCAACCGTGGTAACCGAATGCCATTGTTGCCCACTTTGTCGATGAGATAAATTCGATTGCAATGTGCCAAAACTTCCGGCCGTAAACTTAACTTGGGTAAAGTCATCACCCGTGGCAGCAGACGTTAAGTTCACCGCACCGCCTAAGTTGGTTGAGCCTAGTAGTAGGGGGGCTGCTCCGCGATACACATCAACGGAGTTTAATGAGCGAAGGTCGAAAGCGGATAAGTCTATGACGGCATTGGCAGCCCCGTTTAGCCGAATACCATCTAGAAAAATATTGGTTTGTGAGGGCGATGAGGCTCGAACACTGATGCTACTGAAACTGCCAAAGCCCCCAACGCGTTGCAGCTGCACGCCCGATTCAAAGGCCAATACATCAGCAAGACCGGTATCGGTGCGTTTTAAGGTATCGCCTTCTATGCGGGTGTAACGACCGGCAAAATCTTGGTGCTCTACTTCGCCTACCACCGTTTCAGCATTTGCCTCTATGGAAAACGTGGGCAATTGATCATCGGTAATGAGGTTCGTATCATTTTGTGCAAAAGCGTGTGATGGACAGGCGCACCAGAACGCTGCGACCAGAATTTTCTGGACGCGCAAAACCTCTATGTCATTTGCACGAGAAACCATTTATACGTGACCTTCAAATCCCACCCGGAATTGGGTCTAACACTTACACTGATAGGTAGGTTTCCTGGCTGGTCACCGATGCGTTTTTCCTTCCCGAGTCGGGCTCAGTGGAATCGATACAAACGCTCGTTAATGCGACTTACAGTTGCGGGGGCAGCCAACGCTTTTCACGTTGTTCCCTTTTCATCCCTTAATGGGATCCTCATCAGATGGCGCAACTATAACACCGCGATTCATGATTGAGTTGGGATCAATCGCTTGCTTGATCTTTTTCATGAGTAAGCGCTCAGTTTGTGAGCGAGTTTGATCTGCCAACGACACTTTGTTGCGCCCCAAACCATGTTCTGCGGCAATGGATCCATTGAAGCCAACGACAGCGTCGTAAACGGCGGTATTAAATTCTTGCTTCAGAGCCACAAATTCATCCGGTGCATCGATAGGTGCGCTTAAGTTGAAATGCACATTGCCATCAGCCAAATGCCCGAAAGGGTTCACCAGCACTGAGTTCATGACGCTATGACAGGCTTTTGTCGCCACATCAATAAATTCTGGCAATGAGGCCACAGGCACTGACACATCATGCTTTAACTGGGGCCCATGCAATCGCTGGCCTTCAGGTATTTCTTCTCGAAGCTGCCAAAGAGCTTTGCGTTGAGACTCATTACCTGCAACCACCCCGTCTATGGCCCATTGTTTTTCTAGCGACTGTTCTAGTAAACGCTCTACGATGGGCTGCAGATTCAGCATGTCGCTGGAGCTGGTGAATTCTATTAAAAGCGCGTAAGGCGGTATGGTGTCAAGCGGATTATTCACCTGCGGGCATTGCTGTTGAAGCAGGCTGATGCCGGCGCTGTGCATAAATTCTGCAGCACTTAATAACGGCCCTGCCAAAGATTGCGCACAACGTAATACATTCAGCGCATCCGCTAAACTGTTGCAAGCCAACAACAGCGTCTCGGTGGAGGTTGGCAATGGTTCAAGTCGTAAAGTGGCACGTGTGACAATGCCTAACGTGCCCTCAGCCCCGCAGAACAGACGCTTTAAATCATACCCAGCGTTGTCTTTGATTAAAGCGCGATTTCCAGACCAAATTTGTCCGTTTGGAAGCACCACATCTAGACCTAAAACTCGATCGCCCATCATGCCGTCACGGTGAGCATGGTAACCACCTGCGTTAGTGGAAATGAGCCCACCAATTTGCGCCGAACCCCCTGAGCCTAAGTGCAAAGGTAGCGTCAAGCCAGCATCTCCGATTGCGCATTGTAATTGCTCCAGTACAGCGCCTGCCTGCACTGTAACAGTGCAACCGATGGTGTCGATATGTTCGATAGCGTTCATACGTTCTATCGATACAATGATGCAGCTTCGTTCTGCTGGTGTTGGAACACTGCCGAGCACCAGCCCCGTGTTACCGCCCTGAGGCACGATTTGAACGGCGTTTTCCTGGCAAAGCTGCACTAGGCTGCACAGAACTTCAACCGTGGCAGGGCGCGCCACACCCAGTGGTTGGGATTGCGTAAGCTTTAACCAATCGGTTGTGTATTTGGCGGCTGATTCCGTGTTCAGCCATCCGCTCTCACCTAGCAGGCTTTCTAATTGTTCTGTGAATGTTCCCATCAATGTTTGCAGGGTGCCATATTTTCCATAGCTCTAGTAGAATTAACGGGTTGAATCTCTAGGCCTAAGCGGCAGCCAATTACATAAAAATGACAACTCATTACGCATTTTCGGGCTATGCTTTAGGGCTTATGATTTTTGTAGTACATCTACTCATTCAAGCAACCTCATAAATAATCCTATGACGCACAACCACGTCCAGCCAGAAAAGGCTTGGTCCAAGCGCCTAGCACCCTATCGTCGAGCCTCTAATGCACGAGCGTGGGTAGAAATCGCCTTGACTCTGACATTGTTTCTTGCCGTTTGGGCATTGTCTTGGGCCGCATTCACTCACGTGGGGTTGTTGGCCAGTTTGGTCTTATCCATTCCCGGCGGTGCGTTATTGATCCGATTGTTTATTCTGCAGCATGACTGCGGTCACGGATCGCTATTTAATTCAACAAAATTAAACGACTCAGTAGGGCGATGTTTAGCCGTTTTCACGGTTACCCCGTACGACTCGTGGCGTGATTCTCATGCTCGCCACCATGCGCATTCAGGTAATTTACACGAGCGCGGATTTGGCGATATCGATACGCTAACGGTTGAAGAGTATCGTCAAAGCAGTCGCTGGGAGCAGATTAAGTACAGAGTGTACCGTCACCCGATTGTGCTGTTTGGCTTAGGGCCTGCGTACATGTTCTTTCTTCGACACCGTGTACCATTAGCGTTAATAAAAGATAAAACAATATGGCTTAACACCATGGTCACTAACGCTGGCATCGCCGTGGTATTTTTAGCCATGATGTACGTGTTCGGTATTGGCGCCTTCCTGTGGATTCATTTACCCATGATTGCTGTGGGTGCATCCATCGGAACGTGGCTTTTTTATGTGCAACATCAATTTGATGAAACTATGTGGGATGTGCCTCCTGAATGGAAACGTGATGTGGCGGCGTTGAACGGTAGCTCGTATTACGATCTACCTAAGCCCTTGATGTGGATCAGCGGCAACATCGGCATTCACCACGTTCATCATTTAAACAGTCGCATTCCTTTTCACCAATTGCCAAAAGTATTAAAAGACTTTCCTGAATTGAAAAGCTTGGGAAGAATCACGTTCTGGCAAAGTTTGAAAACCATTCGCCTAGCGTTATGGGATGAAAAAGAACGGCGATTGGTATCGTTTCGAGAAGCAAGACAATTAATGGCAGCGGCTTAGCGTAGCGTATAGCTTAACGTAGCGTATACTTGGGAAAACCCAGCACTGCTTCATTTTCATAAGGCGAAGCAATGAGCGAATACAGGCAGTGCTGGAGTTCACCTTTGGGTGAGATGCTGTTAATGGCAACCGATGATGCGCTTGTTGGGGCATGGTTTACCGATCAAAAGTACGCACCGAATGCGGGTGATTTTCGCATGCAGCGGCAAGAATCTAAGATCATTCAAAACACCATCGAGTGGTTAACCCGATACTTTGCCGATTTTGATCAATCCTTATCAATCAAAGAACATGATCTTGATGCTCAGCGTCCTAAGCTAGCGCCGCGTGGCACAGATTTCCAGCAACAAGTTTGGCAAGCGTTATTACGCATTCCCGCAGGTAGCACCAACACTTACGGGCAACATGCAAAAACAATCGATAAGCCAGCAGCAGTAAGGGCGGTGGCCGCAGCCATTGGACGAAATCCCATTTCCATTGTTATTCCGTGCCACCGGGTGATTGGTGCAAATGGCTCTTTAACCGGTTATGCCGGTGGATTAGAGAGAAAAGAATCGCTGTTGTCGCATGAGCTTAAGTGTGAACAGTTCGTGTTGGTATAAATAATCCGTGTCTGAACAATCAGCGATAACCGTATCCGATGTGTTCGATCATCTGATGCTTTCTGCGCTTTGGGGCGCATCGTTTTTATTCATGAGAATTGCAGCGCCTGAATTTGGCCCAGCCGCACTTATGGGATTACGCTGCGGAATTGGTGCAATCACTTTGTTGGTATTACTGAGTTTTGCAGGAAGCCTTGCACATTTACCTGAAAAACGGTGGGCAGGAATGGGAATAGGGGTTCTCAATTCTGCCATTCCTTTTGTTTTACTGGCTTACGCTGCGTTAACGATCAGTAGTGGTGTGTTATCCATCATTAATGCGCTAGCGCCATTTTGGGGTGCGTTTATTGGCTGGCTGTGGTTACGCAGCTCGTTAACCGGATGGCAGGTGGTTGGATTGGTTGTTGGTTTTTTAGGTGTCGCTTTACTAATAGGTTCTGGTTCGAAATCATTGGCAGTTGATAGTGCCGCAGGAATTTTAGCGTTATTGGCAGGGATTCTATCCACCGTCTTCTACGGTTTTTCTGCTAATTTTGCCAAAAAATATTTACACAATACCAAGCCGTTAGTGAACGCTGCAAACAGTCAAATAGGGGCTGCTTCAGTGCTTATCATTCCCACCGTGTTGTTGTGGCCCAGCCAACCCATTTCGCTCACCGCTTGGTTATCGCTGATTGCTTTAGGTGTGCTCTCTACTGGGTATGCGTATGTGCTGTATTTTCGATTGATTGAGAAAATAGGTGCATCCCGTGCCATCACTGTGGTGTTTGTAGTGCCGTTGTTTGCGGTTGCCTTTGGCTGGTTGTTTTTAAGTGAATCCATAAGCGCTGTTATGATCGTTGCAGGGTCTGTCATCATGCTTGGCAGTGCATTGTCATTAAAGCTTCTGCCCATTAAAGCGACTTAAAAAACGATTTGAAAAATTCATATAAGCAAAAAACTAAAAGCCACTAACGCATTGACACCAAAAAACACTCGCACAGTACTGGTGGTTTCAGGATTTAATGAGTATGTTGAAACCTTCCTTCAAATGCCAAAGCCAGTATTGCCGATAGGCATCATTGAATTATCTCCTAAAATTTACCGCACCTCTTGGATGAATGGCAAGAAGTTATGTAAAGCGTATTGTGTAAAGAACAATCTTCACTACGCCAATGTGTCACACGCAAACATACCCACGTTGGGTCAATACTTTAAGCGTTGGGAAACCGATTTTGTTATCACCTTTTTGGTTCCCGTTCTTCCTATGTACTCACTGACAACGGTTGCCCAGGGTGGGGTTAATGTTCATCATTCTGCTTTACCTGCCTATCGCGGCGGGAACCCATTGCTTTGGCAAATCTTGGATGAAGTGGATGATATGGGTATCACTGTGCATAGGCTTACACAGCAGGTGGATCAAGGTGAGATTTTAGGGCAAGTGAATTTTCTGCGAGTATTGGGGAAAACTAAACAGGAATTAACCGCACAATCGAATCGCGACTTTGGCGTATCACTGTTGCATTCTGTGGTTGCTGATTATCTGCAAGGATCCCTCACCGCCCAATTACAACCTGAACAATCCACCACCGACAGTGCGAATCACATTCAGCCACAAGCGTTGTTAGATGTTATGAAGCAAAAGCAAATCAGCTTAGGTGGCGTGTGGGATGTTGCGTGCTTTTTTGGCCAAATTCCTATGGGGTGTGCCCCGCTGCGTGGTTGGCAGGCATGGTTTCGTTGGGTGCCCCAGTCGGTAAAGCGTTCATGTGCCGCTTGTAAAAATTCATCAGAAGACAATCACTGGATGTTGATCCAAGTGGGTTTTACCCTGCATCTGAAACACCCTGAGGGCTGTGTTGTGTTCAAGCCACGCTGGCATTGGGCAACAATATTGGCCCGCTTGCTTATTTAACATTGTATTCTGTAAGGCCTGTGACTTAACCGTCTGTGTGACACAAAAGGGGTTTTAAAATATGAACGTCAAAGGTCGTAAAGCATTAGTGTTCGGTGGTACCTCGGGTATTGGTTTGTCCACCGTCGAGCTATTGGTCGCCGCGGGTGCAAACGTTGTTAGTATCAGTCGAAACCCAGATAAAGCAGCTGCATCCACACCCGATGGCGTTCGCTTGGTGGCTTGCGATGTAACCAATGAGGCCGAAGTTGAGGCGTTGTGTCAGGCTGAAGCACCATTCGATATATTGGTGTCTGCAGCAACCGGTGGTGACCGGGCCATCGGGCCATTTTTATCCATGGACATGAAAGGATTTCAAGGCTCATTCGATAAGCTTTGGGGCTACGCCAATGTGGTTCGTCATGGCACCCAACATTTACCCAATGACGGCACAGTTGTGCTGGTTAGTGGAGCGCCTGCCAGACGGTGTAAGCCTGGCCAAGTATCGTTAAGTGCCGTAGGCGGCTCTGTAGAGGCGCTGGCTAGAGCTCTAGCACCAGAGATTGCCCCTAAAAGAATCAATGTGGTGTCTCCTGGCACAATCGATACACCTATGGTGCCTGCCCAAGGTGCTGAACGTGATGAGATTTACGCAAAAATGACGGGCAACAATCTCTTGCCTCGGGCCGGTTTGCCAGGTGAAGTGGCAGAAGCTCTGATGTTCGTGATCCAAAACGATTTTGTTACCGGTACAACGGTTGACGTGGACGGCGGCTGGTTGTTGTCCTAAACATTGCAATGCAAATGGCTGTGGCTCTGTTTGATTGACCGGTTTAAGTGTCCGGCTAAATTGATAAGTTCATTTAAATGGGCCGCAGGTTTGCAACTATAGCTTCGCTGTACAGGTTTACTCATATGAAATCGTTATTACTCATCGCGCACGGCAGTCGCCGAAGCGGATCCAATGAAGAGATACGGCAGCTAACGTCCAAATTACGCGAATTGGCAGGGGCTGAATATCAACAAGTAGACTGCGCTTTTTTAGAATTGGCAGAACCGTCTATCGAAACAGCGATCGATAGGCTTGTGGCTGCAGGTGAAACACAAATTTTATGTGTACCGTATTTTCTAGCGCGTGGGGCACACGTTGCCAGTGACATTCCTGAAGCGTTGGAAGCTGCGAAAGCGAAACACCCGAGCGTTACCTTCACCACCAGCGAATATTTGGGTGAAGCGGATCAGTTACCGGGTATTTTGATGCAAATCGCTGGCCGTGCGGCTACACAGGCAAAGCCGTCTCATACTTAAGTACCTCCATCGATAAGCTCGAGGTAACGCTGTATAAGTCAATTTCGGCAACCACCGATTTATACAGTTGATCAAAGTCGCGAGTGGATGCCACTTGAACCTTTATTAAATAATCAGTTTCACCGGCTAATCGATGAACTTCGACAATCTCTGGGTGCTTGTGAACAACTTCGTCAAATCGCTTTAACCATTTATCTTCATGTTGGTTTGTTTTAATAGCAATAAAGAAGGTTTCAGGTAAGCCAACGCTTGCAGGGTCTAGTATCGCCACTTGGCGTTTGATGACGCCATCTTTCTGCAATCGCTTGACTCGGTTCCAAACGGCCGTTTTGGATGCGCCCACTGTTTTCGCTAAATGCTCCATGGAAACCGAGGCATCTTGTTGCAAGGCTCGTAAAAGCTCAAGGTCGGTGGGATCCAGCGTTAAATCGGTTCGTGTTTGAGTCATGTATATAGAATAATGTTCACATATTAAGTCTTTATACAGATGATATTCCAAATATGCTCGGTTCATGTTGAAATAATTGGAACAATATTCAAAATAGAGGTCTGAATTAACCTAAACCGAGGGTATAAAAGACTGTCATGAGCAACGCCGCTATAGAAACTGATGTGGTCATCATTGGCGCAGGCCCATGTGGCTTGTTTCAAATTTTCGAACTAGGCCTTCTGGGCATAAAAGCGCACGTCATTGAGTCTTTGGATAAGCCTGGTGGCCAATGCGCCGAGCTGTACCCCGACAAGCCGATCTACGACATTCCCGCACTGCCGGTTATCGGCGCACAGGAATTGGTGGATAACTTAATGAAGCAAGCGGCGCCATTCGATCCCACATTTCATTTTGGTCAGCAAGTTCAAACCGTTGAACGAACCGATGATGAACGCTGGCGTTTAGTGACCAGTAAGAACCAAGAATTTATTACGCACGCGGTTATCGTGGCTGGTGGTGTAGGTGCGTTTGAACCGGTTCGTTTGAAAGTACCCGGTGTTGAGCAGCGTGATGGAAGCAGTTTATTTTATTCGGTTAAAAACCCTGAATTGCACCGAGATAAAGACATCGTTGTGCTAGGCGGTGGTGACTCTGCGCTGGATTGGGCACTGGATTTAAAAGACGTTGCGAACAGCGTGGTGGTGATTCATCGCTCTGAAAACTTTAAGGCCGCTCCTGCATCATTGGAACGTTTAAAATCACATTGCGACGCATTAGAAATGCAATTGTTAATCGGTAACGTAACAGCCCTTGATGGTAAGAGTGATGACAGCAGCAAAACCGATTTGCAATCCATCGATGTAACCTCACTGGATGGCATTACACGGCGATTAGAGCTAGATCACTTACTGGTGTTCTTTGGATTGTCACCTAAGCTTGGGCCGATGGTTGACTGGCCGGCCACACGTAAGAAAAATCAATTCATTGTTGATACTGAGAAATTCCAAACTGACCAACCTGGGTTTTACGCGGTGGGCGATATCAACTGGTATCCAGGTAAAAAGAAGTTGATCTTAAGTGGCTTTCATGAGGCAGCCTTAGCAGCGTTTGCCATAAAAGAACAATTGAACCCAGGCAAGAAGGCCTCATTGCAATACACCACAACCAGTACCTTGATGCACGAGCGTTTAGGTGTTGATAACCCGTTCTCTGATGATGAGATAGCAGCATAAAATGGCCACACACGACGTAAAAACTGTAAAAGAGGCTGCCATCGTTTTAGCGAATGATTTGCGATCTGGGCTAACGGTATACCTCACCGAGCAAGGCGTATGGTCGGTTAATTTTGATGACGCTTGGCGCTTAACTAGCGATGAATCTGCAAGCGATGCAATGAAAAAAGCCGCCGAGTCCGAAAATAACAATGAAGTGGTGGGCGCATACTTGGTTGATGCAACCTCAACAGGGTTACCAACACACGTGCGTGAACGTCTTCGAGTGGAAGGCCCCAGCATTCAATATCTTAAAGATTCAGCCTAAGTGCATCAGCACATAAGGAGTCTATAAACTGTGTACCAATACGACGAGTACGATCAAGCTATTGTCGATCAACGCTGCGCAGAATTTCGTGAGCAAGTCAGCAGGCGATTAGCAGGTGAATTGTCAGAGGATGAATTCAAACCGCTTAGACTGATGAACGGTTTATACCTTCAATTGCACGCTTACATGCTGCGTGTGGCAATCCCTTACGGCGTGTTGTCGTCACAGCAGTTAAATAAACTTGCCGACATTGCCGATCAGTACGATAGAGGTTACGGGCACTTTACCACTCGCCAAAACATTCAATTCAATTGGCCGCAATTGGTAGAAACGCCGGATATTTTAGAAGCGTTGGCTTCGGTGCAAATGCACGCCATTCAAACCAGTGGTAACTGTATTAGAAATATTACTACCGACCCTTTTGCAGGTGTGGCTGCCGATGAAGACGTTGATCCTCGGCCCATTGCAGAATGGCTTCGTCAGTGGAGCACTTTACACCCTGAATTTCGGTATTTACCGCGTAAATTTAAGTTTGCTATAACCGGTAGCGCCAATGATCGTGCGGCCATTAAATTACACGATATTGGCTTACGATTAAAACGATCTGCCTCTGGCGAGACTGTGGCTGATGTGTGGGTAGGTGGTGGACAAGGCAGAACACCAAAAATTGCCCAGCTATTTAAAGAGGCAGTTCCATTAAACGAATTGATGCCGTATTTAGAAGCCATCATGCGCGTTTACAACTTACACGGTCGGCGTGACAATAAATACAAAGCCAGAATTAAAATTTTATTGGTGGAAACCGGATTAGAAAAACTGCAAGAACAGGTGGATGCTGAATATCAAACCATGGATAAAAGTGTGTTTGATGCAGCCGCTGCAGATTTTGAAAGAATTCAGTCACGTTTTATCGACCCTGAATTAGATGATACGGATGCCGTTCCCGAAGCAGAACGCCAAGCTTGGCCAAACAGGCTTCAATTGTTACAGCAAGGCGTTAACGTTCCGGCAAACGAGCGGGGTGCATGGTCTCACTGGTTAGAGCAATGTGTGAAAGAGCATCGACACGGCGGCTATGCCAGCGTGGTTATTTCATTAAAGGCGCACGGCGAAATTCCAGGTGATGTCACGTCCGATCAAATGCGTCAAATTGCGAGCCTTGCTGAGCAATATGGGCATAACGAAATTAGAGTAACGCACAGGCAAAACTTAGTCTTACCTCAAGTGCGTGTTAGAGATCTTTACGCGGTATGGGAATTATTGCGTGGTGTAGGTGTGGCGGCCAGTAACGTTGACTTACCCAGCGATATTATTGCGTGCCCTGGGCTAGATTATTGCGCTCTGGCTACTGCACGCTCTATCCCTATTGCGCAAGACATTTCAAAACAAGTGCAAGCGATGGAAGCCGATGCAAAGAGTGTTAGCGTGAACATCTCAGGTTGTATTAACGCCTGTGCGCATCATCATGTGGCCAGCATTGGTATTTTAGGATTAGATCGAGGCGGGGTTGAGAATTACCAAATTACGCTAGGCGGGCAGAGTGATCAAAACGCACGCGTAGGCGATCGTATGGGGCCTGGTATTTCTGCTGATGAAGTTGCACCAACTGTTGAACGTATCGTGCATTTTTACGTGAACGAGCGTCATGCTGATGAAACCTTCAACGATACTTACCAACGTATTGGTAAAGAGCGATACAAAACGGTTATTTACGGAGAAGACGATGTCGCACAGACTGCTTAGTGCCAATGGTACGGTCCGTAAGATCGATGCAGACGACATGGCTTCTGTTCGCTTGATCGATGTCACTGATGTGGATGCTGCACAGAACGAATTGATGCAGTCATCGGCTGATGCAATCGTTTTATTGGACATGACTGGCAGTGCTGATGGGCGATGCTTTTCAATTGTCGGCCATTTAACAGCTGCCAGAAAAACAGATGCTCCGACGGTGTGGTTGAAAGGCGATTTCATTCCCGATCAGGTTAGCTTGGCCTATCAGTGTGGGATATCGGCCGTATTGGTCAGTGACGAAATGTGGCAGCACAGAGGTGAGAAGGCCTGGATTAATGCGCAAAATCCTCCGGTACAGCTTGGCTATCGCGCGGCGGTGTGGCCAACGGTTGCCGAAATCTCTCAATTGCGTCAAGGATAAGGAATTCGTTCACTGTCTGTGGGTGTAAAGGGTTTGAAAAATCCCCCGGCTGAGAGCAACGAAACCACGAATAGCTCTCATTAGGTACGGAACCGGGCAGAGGTTTATGGAATGGCTGTGTTTAATTTACGTACATTCGGTGCCGATTACGTAACCTAATGTTTCGCAAATGAGGTTAATCTGGGTACAATTTTGGTTGGTTTGAAGGATGCGTTCAGTGCGTTGATCACAGCAAAGGTTGATCTGTAGGGCTTTCACAGCTATATTGGCCCTGATATGAAGGGTGCTTATCTCAATATGTACTCTTATTCACAAAAGCCTACATGCTCATAAGCTGTTGAAACTTTCGTTCTGATCTAAACTCTTACTTGCCAAGACACGTAAATCCAGAAAAGTTATACCTTGAACAAACTTACCAGCGCCAATATAGAAGCGATCGATCAGGCTCTTGAAGTCATCGAGTCGCTAACTGATGCGGCTTACCAAGCCCGTGTCGACGGTAGGAGCCAGCCTGGAGCTCACATCCGTCACGTGCTCGATCATTATCAAGCGCTGCGCGATGGGTTTTCTGTCGGTTTGGTGGATTACGATTGCCGCAGCCGTCAAAGCGAAGTTGAAACCAATCGGCGCATCGCCAAACAAGAACTGTTAGACACCAAGCAGTGGCTTCAATCGCTAAGCGATGAATCACAGCCGCTAAAAGTTAAGTCAGAAGTGTCGCTGTGCGAATGCTGCTCAGTAACTATCGATTCTGATACAGCGCGAGAGCTTTTATACGTGTTGAATCACACTGTGCATCACATGGCATACGTGGCTTTGTTGCTTAAGTTTAACGGTGTGGTGGTTAACGACTCAATTGGTATGGCGCCAGCCACGGCCACTCACAACCGATCCGCTGGTTAGTCCACGTTACCTAAGCGCATACCATGTGCACGGTTAGCACATTTGCATCAAGCCAGTCATTCATTGCAACTATGAATCGCGATGAGCGGCGCCTGCGTCTTGAAGGCCCGTTATTTTGCGCAGAAACACACTGTTATCCAACCGATGCGCATGCAGGCGGCACATGGTGTGGCATTAATTGTTATGGCCTTATTTTTTGTTTATTGAATCGCTACGATGCGCCTCTATCAAGCGAGGCTACGATGATCAGTCGTGGCGACATCATTCCACAAGCACTTCAATGTACAACCGCCGATGAGGTGAGTGAATTTATCAGCTCTCTGGATTTAGCTCGTTATAACGGCTTTAGGTTGCAGGTGTTCAGCAATACCGTTTGCCGTCAATACGACTGGGATAGAACCCAGCAAAGCACAACCGAACATGAGGATCCCAACCAAGTGTTTTCATCCTCATCTTCGCTGCGATCACTGAGCATCCCCAATGAGCGTGAGCAACGTTATCGAGCCTACCGGCAGCAGCAAAACGCAGCGGGTATCGATACCCAAACTATCGGGACCATACCCAGCCTTCATCTACACGATCCAACGGTGCCACCCAGCGATGCGCTGTTCATGGTTAGGCGCGATACGCACACAAAGAGTATTTGCCAAATGGCGTTTAGCGATGGAAAAGCGCATCTGCATTACTGGCCTGCTCAAAACGGATTTGATGAAAATCGCGTGGAACGCTGGAGCCAAGCATTACAAGTTGTAAATAGTCCAAGCGTAAAATCCGCCAAATCCGGCCATTAAAGCCACGGCTGGCCCGACCCATTTTCTGAATTTAGCCACAACGTCAGGCTTACTCATCCGCAGGCAAAAGGCCCCGGAAGCTAGCATGACTAGACCGGACCAAAGGGCCATTTGCCCCCAAAACTCACTGAAATGCTGCAATCCGTACCAAAACGCGTTCCAGATACCGGCCGCCTCTAGAAGCAGGCCTAAGCCGATGACGGCTGGTTTGGGTAATTTGAAAACCACACCCATTCCAACGGCTCCGATCAGCAGGCATGCCGCCATAATCGTTCCCATTGGTAACATGGTAAAACCTCTTTTTTTCTATTGGTTCGCATATATTACCGATTCAGGCCATCTTAGGCAGAATTACGCGTAAAACGCTAACTGCCTACGGTCGGCCTATTAGGGCTTTAGGATAAATTAGTCTCATAAAATTCGCGACACGAAGCGCTTTGATATGAATATAAGTACTACGGTGTTAAAAGGACTGAGCCGTGCAACCGCGTCGATTCTCAGCCTAAGTTTTTTTCTACACACAGGCAGTGCCCAAGCGGCACCATTCGATCCTGTTGTTGAGCTTTTCCGATTTGGGGCAGGCGATCGTCTGCTGATCGATCGAGGCGGGCCAGTGGATTCACTCGGTGATGTGAATGGCGACGGCTTAGACGATGCCATTGTCGGTTCTGGTGTGGGTACCGTGCGCGTTGTGTTTGGGCCAACCAATGGCAACAACGGCGTGCTTAACGGTGTTCAATTAACCGGTTTTAGCGGCTTCACCATTCGTCACGACAGTGTGAATATTTCGTATGTAAGTGCTGCAGGTGATATCAACAACGATGGTTTAAACGATGTGTTGGTGGGTTCACTGGGTGGTGCACACGTGATCTTCGGTAGCCGAGAACGATTCCCTACGGTTTTCGATGTATCAGCACTCAATGGCCGAAACGGATTTTCTATTGAATCTTCAGTTACCGCCGTCAGTAATGCAGGTGATGTAAACGGTGATGGAATCGATGACATCCTTTTGGGTAATGCCAATGCAACGGTGAATAACTTACCGGGTGTGGGGGCCGCTTATGTGGTTTATGGAAGATCGACAGGATTCAATGCACGTTTAACCATTGACGACATCGCAGGTTCTGCAGGTTATGCCGTCATTGGTGGGCAGCAGCAAGATCGCATCGGCCATTCCGTTGGCGCAGCAGGCGACTTCAATCACGATGGCATCGATGACATCATGATTGGTGCTCCTAATAAAACCCAAGATTCAAAGCCGGAAGTAGGGGAGGCATACATTGTTTATGGTCAACCTCAAGGGCATCCCAGCACCATTAGCGTACTCGACTTAACCGCAAACACTGGCCTTGTAATCAAGGGGCTTGATAACCAAGACTACACCGGCGCTTCGGTGTCAGGCATTGGTGATTTGAATCATGATGGATTTGATGATGTTGCTATCGGTTCGCCAGGTAAAGGGCCTTTCGGAACCCCATCCGATTATCCAGGTGAGGTGTACATTTTATTTGGTGGCCAATTCTCAGGCATCGATCAAATCGATCGGCGTGATTTAAATGGTGGCAATGGCGTTCGTGTGCGAGGCATTCGAGGTGGCATTGTGCCCATTCAAAACAATGAAGCGATTTGGGGAGACTTAGCAGGAACCTCACTGGATGGTGTGGGAGACATGAACGGTGATGGCATGGATGATTTCATGATCGGCGCATCGCATACCATCATTAATGCTCGGCGAAAGGGTGTAGGTCAGACGTACATCATCTTCGGTTCGCAATCAGCGTTTCCTGCTCGATTATCGTTAAATGATTTAGACGGCGCCAATGGCTTTCGTATAAACGGTATCGGTACGGTAGATTACTTTGGTGTGTACACACGCGGTGCAGATGATTTTAACGACGATGGCATAAACGACATCATTGTGGGTGCGTCTGGGGAAGGTGCTTCATACATTATTTATGGGCGCGATTATGGCTTGGGTAGAGTACCTGCTCCTGTGGCCAGATCATTCAACGCGCAGCCCTCTCGTTTGCCTGAAGCGGCCCGGATCATGGGCGCAAATCTAGCGCCCTTGGCGTTTAATGAACTGGCTGACCCAACAGGGCCTAACCCATTGCCTGAAGGTACGCCAACGGATTTAAACGATCCGAATGCGGCGGGCTATATCGCGCCGAATATCTTTGCCCCTGTGGCGGTGCTTCGGCCGAACCAAGCGCCTATGCTGCAACAAACAGATCAGCAGCAACCAGCGCAACAGCCTGCTCCAAGCCCTGTCATTGCCTCGGTGCAGGTTCCTGTTTTTGACGGGCCTGAAGATAGTGTGACAACGCCAATAGCCATTGAAACACAACCTCAAGCAACGGCATTACCTGTGTCAGCTCCTCAACCAGCGGCTGTTCCAGTTGCTGCCGATGTGCCCGTAACTGGCCCCATTACGGTTAGTGATTCGCGAATTCGTGTGGGTGGGGCCTTAGGATTTGAACTGGTTATCTTGTTGATAATGTTAACGTTGGTTAGCGCACGAAATAACACAATTGTTAACCAAAACTTGAGACTTTTTAACATTCGAAAAATCTGATTTCTGCCGTTAAACCTTCATAGCGTACAACGTTACGGTCGGTGAGCCCGAAGATGGGTTCATTCGATCTTAAATGAAAACCTTGAGGGCAGATCTAGCTGCCTTTAGCTGGAAGCGATATGGCAGGAACCCACAAAAAGCCACTGGTTATGGTTGTCGATGATGACAACCCCACTCGAATGATGGCTACAGAGTTTGTGACTCAAGCGGGTTTCGATGTCATTGATTTTAGCAGCGGTGAATCAGCGCTTGAACACCTAAGCGAACAAGCGCCTGATCTTATCGTTCTCGATGTGGAGATGCCAGGCCTTAATGGCTTTGAGGTATGCCAGCGAGTTCGCACCTGCGCAGGTTTTGAAAACACCCCCATCTTGATGCTAACCGGGTTAGATAACAACCAAAGTATCGAGCTGGCGTTTGAAGCAGGTGCCACCGATTTTGGCACTAAACCCATTAATTGGATGCTGTTATGCCATCGCTTGCGCTACATGTTAAGAGCGCGGCAGTCGGCAGAAGAACTTACCAAGAACCAAAAAAGCTTAGCCTCGGCACAGCGAATTGCCAAGATGGGAAATTGGCATATCGATGTATCAAGCGGTGATATGGTGTGGTCAGATCAGCTTTATCTCTTGCTGGGAGAGAAAGTTAGCATTAAACAACCTTCATTAACTGAATTTCTTAAACCGGTGCACGCAAACGATGTAAATCGCGTGAAGTCTTGGTTTAGTGAGGTTGCAAAACAATGCTCTGATAACCTATCGATTGAATTTTTTATGGTGCCAAATGCGGGTGATGAACGGTTCTTTCGACAGCAAGTGGAACAAGTCATCGATGATGAGGGGCAGGTTATAGAACTGCACGGGGTGCTGCAAGACTTAACCGAACATCGCCGTGCACAACATAGAATAAAACAGCTTGCTAACTATGACCGGGTAACGGGGCTACCCAATCGAACATTATTTCAAGAACGAGTAGAAGAACGGATCGAATCATCGCCTGATGCCAGTGCGGCGATACTCTATATTGATATAGACGATTTTAAACAAGTGAATGACACGCTTGGGCATGCCAGTGGCGATATGATGCTCAATGAGATCGTGGTCAGAGTCAATAAAATTGTGCCAGAGGATTGCACCCTGGCCCGTATGGGTGCTGACGAATTTACGTTGCTCATGCCATTAGATGAAGGCTGTGAAGACCCAATGGCTATTGCGTCTGATATTAATCAAGAACTCTGTGAGCCGTTTGCCTTAAACGGTGGAGAAGTTTTTTCATCTTGTTGTGTTGGGGTAGCTATTTACCCTGATCACGCCTGCAGTGCTGAAGCCTTGCTTAAAAACGCCAGTATGGCAATGACCAGTGCAAAGAAGGCGGGTAAAAATACGTTTCGTGATCATGACGAAGGCATGGATGTAGAAGCACAGAATCGCTTTAAACTTGAATCTAGAATGCGCAACGCATTAGAACAAAACGAGTTCCAACTTTTCTACCAGCCGCAGGTTGATTTAGAGTCGGGAAAATTATATTGCGCTGAAGCGTTAATCCGCTGGATTAGCCCCGAGTTGGGATTTATACCGCCTGATCAATTTATTTATATTGCAGAAGACAACGGGTTCATTGTGCCTTTAGGCGAATGGGTGCTTCGAACGGCTTGTTTACAAGCTGTGGAATGGGCTGCGAATGATTTTCCTATCCAGCAAGTGGCTGTTAATATTTCTGTGCTTCAGTTTGTGCGCCCTGACTTTACCAACGTTGTGCAAAGCATATTAGATGAAACTGGCTTAGCACCAGAAAATCTAGAATTGGAAATTACAGAATCATTGCTGGCTGCAGACACAAAATCTGCCACTAAAATTTTGCGTAAACTAAAAGATATTGGCGTACAACTGAGCATTGATGATTTTGGTACCGGTTATTCCAGCTTAAGCCAATTAAAACACTTCCCAATAAACCGATTGAAGTTAGATCAAAGTTTCGTTCAAGGCGTAACCGACTATAAGTCCGATGCGGCCATTACCCGTGCCGTTATCGCAATGGCAAGTAGTATGAACGTAAAGCTATTGGCAGAAGGTGTGGAAACGGTTGAGCAGCTAGAATACTTAAAGTCGTGTAACTGCAATGAAATCCAAGGTTACTACATTAGTAAGCCTGCGCCTGCCGATGCGCTTGCCGAGAGCATTGAGGATATAAACGCACATCTTAGCAATCTGTTCGATGAGCGCGGTAATCTGCGACTTGTGGCTTAGAGATTAGTTAACCGAATTAGTGCTAGCATAAGCTGTATGACTGATTTTAATTCCACAGTGGTTGCGCTAAAAGATGCATTGGGCGACAAAGTGTCCACCGGTGTATCGGTTCTTGATTTACACGCTAGCGATGAAGCGCATTTCAAACCGGCCCGCCCAGATGCGGTGATTTTCCCTGAATCTACCGACGATGTGGTTAACATTGTTAAACGCTGTGCTGCCGATCAATGCCCCATAATTCCCTATGGTGTAGGCACTTCGTTAGAGGGCCACATCATTCCTGTGCGCGGCGGTGTTACGGTTGACACCAGTCGAATGAACCGAGTACTTCAGGTCAATTCTGACGATATGGACGCTGTAGTTCAACCCGGTGTTACCCGTAAGCAGCTCAATGAAGCGCTTAAAACTACGGGGCTAATGTTTACGGTAGATCCTGGTGCGGATGCTACGATCGGTGGCATGGCGGCCACTCGGGCGTCGGGTACAAATGCTGTGCGCTATGGCACCATGCGAGAAAATGTTATGGCGCTAGAGGTGGTGCTTGCCGATGGGCGAGTGATTCGAACTGGCACAAGAGCTCGAAAGTCATCGGCGGGTTACGACTTAACTCGATTGTTTGTGGGCAGCGAAGGTACGCTGGGGCTTATGACAGAACTTACCGTGCGATTGTTTGGTCAGCCGGAGATGATTGCAGCAGCCACTTGCCGATTTGATTCAGTAGAAGGCGCTGTGAATACAGTTATACAAGCCATACAGTTGGGCATTCCGCTGGCTCGAATCGAACTGATCGATACGTTATCCATTCGAGCTTTGAACGCCTATAACGAAGACATGAACTTAACTGAAGCTCCGCATTTATTTTTAGAATTCCACGGCACCGAAAATGGGGTTGCTGAGCAAATTGAACTATTTAAAGAGCTGTCTAATGATGGTGGTGGTCATGAATTTCAATGGGCCACTAAAAACGAAGATCGAACCGCACTTTGGCGAGCCCGACACGATGCCTACTTTGCCACCAAAGCATTAAGGCCAGGTTGTGAAGGTTATGTTACTGACAGCTGTGTGCCTATCTCGCAATTGGCCGAGTGCATCAAAGAGACAGAGAAAGCGGTAAAAAAATCAGGCCTTACGGCCCCATTAATTGGCCACGTTGGTGACGGTAACTTCCACTTAGCCATATTGATTGATGGTAGTCCGAAAGAATTGGCACAGGCCAAAGCGCTGGCCAACGATATATCCAGTCTTACCTTATCCTTAGGGGGCACCGTAACCGGTGAGCATGGCGTGGGTATTGGAAAGCGGCCTTACATGCTTGAAGAACACGGCGATGCGTATTCTGTGATGGGAGATTTAAAGAAAACGTTTGACCCGTTGAATATTTTTAATCCCGGGAAGCTGGTTTCGGTTAATTAGCTTGTTCTAACTCAATATCAATCACGAGTTCTAGAGGCTAAAAATTCATCATAAGTGCCCTTAAAATCGTCCATTTTTTTGTCTTTTATTTCAATAACCCGGTTGGCTAACGAAGAGACAAATTCACGATCATGGCTAACAAAAATCAACGTGCCTTCGTAATGTTCTAGGGCAAGGTTTAACGCCTCTATTGATTCCATGTCAAGGTGATTGGTGGGTTCATCCATTAGCATCACATTGGGCTTTTGCATGACCAGTTTGCCAAATAACAAACGGTTTTTCTCACCCCCAGAACAGACTCGAACCTTCTTTTTAAAATCATTGGAAGAGAACAGCATACGACCTAAGGTGCTTCTAACCACATCATCATCTTGACCTTCTAAGCGCCACTGCACCATCCAATCAAATAAGCTTAAGTCGTTGTCAAATTCTGCAGTGCTGTCTTGCGGGCAATAGCCCACTTGGGCGTTTTCTGACCACTGAATTTTTCCTGTATTTGCATCGGTGATTCCGGCTAAGCATTGTAAAAAGGTTGATTTCCCAACACCGTTTTCACCAATGACCGCCACACGGGAGCCTGCTTCTAACAATAAATCTGTGCCTTCAAACAATGGTCCTTCGTCATAGCCGTGGCCAAGTTTTTCAACTGTTAATGCCAAACGGTGTAATTTTTTATTTTGTTCAAAGCGAATGTAAGGGCTGGTTCGACTGGATGGCTTGATATCGGCCAGTTCGATTTTTTCAATTTGCTTTGCCCGTGAGGTGGCTTGGCGAGCTTTCGATGCGTTAGCAGAGAAGCGGCTAACAAAGTGTTTGAGTTCGGCAATTTGTGCTTTTTTCTTTGCGTTCTCGTTCTGCATGGTTTCGCGTGCTTGTGTAGACGCTGTCATGAAGTCATCATAATTACCAGGGTAGACTCGAAGTTCGCCGTAATCGATGTCGGCCATGTGTGTGCACACAGAATTTAAAAAGTGTCGATCGTGCGAGATGATGATCATCGTGCTTTTCTGCGAATCTAATAAACCTTCCAACCAGCGAATGGAGTGGATGTCTAAGTTATTGGTGGGCTCATCCAATAACAGAATGTCAGGTTGGCTAAACAACGCTTGGGTGAGTAGCACACGCAGTTTAGCGCCTGGGGCGATGTCACTCATTTTGCCAAAATGCTGCTCTTCAGGAATGCCTGCACCGTTGAGTAGCTCTCCGGCTCGGCTTTCTGCCATATAACCATCCAGCTCGGCAAACCGAACTTCAAGGTCTGCGGCCCGCATACCGTCTTCGTCGGTCATCTCAGGTTTTGCATAGATGGCGTCGCGTTCTTGTTTAATTTCCCATAACTCTTCGTGCCCCATGATGACGGTATCGACCACCGAGAATTCGTCAAAGGCAAACTGATCTTGATTCAATCGTCCGATGCGTTCATTGGGGGAAATGGACACCGAGCCGTTGCTGGGCTCAAGGCTGCCATCCAGTATTTTCATGAAAGTGGATTTGCCACAACCGTTAGCGCCAATAAGCCCATAGCGGTTACCATCACCGAATTTTACGGAGATGTTTTCGAACAGGGGTTTAGCGCCGAATTGCATCGTAACGTTGGCGGTGGTGATCACAAAGGATGGCCTATATCAGAATAGGCTGCGATTATAGACCTCGCAGGCTAAACATTGGCAGAATGCACCTATGACAGAAACGATTACACCTCAGCAGATCCAAGATTTTCAGAACGACGGTGTGGTTTTGCTCCCCGGGCTGTTCAAGCACTTAGTGTCAAGTCTGCAGGCAGGGGTTGCTGAGAATTTAGCCAACCCAGGCCCCTATGCGGCTGAGAATGTAGGCAAGGGCGATACGGGGCGCTTTTTCGATGATTATTGCAATTGGCAACGCATTGCAGAATTTGAATCCGCAGCGCAAGACCCAGTCGTTGGGGAGGCTGCTGCCCAATTGATGCAATCAAACACCGTGCAGTTATTTCACGATCATGTGTTGGTTAAATTTCCAGGTACCTCGAAACCAACGCCTTGGCATCAAGACAGCCCGTATTATTTTGTTGAGGGTGAGCAAACCATCAGTTTTTGGGTGCCGCTTGACCCCGTTTCCACCGCCACGCTTCGCTGTGTGGTGGGTTCTCATCGTTGGCAAAAGCCAGTGCTGCCCACGCGTTGGTTAGCAGAAGATGATTTCTATGCGGATGCTACGGCCTATCAGCCTGTGCCGGATCCTGATAACGAGAAGATGGAGATTGCCGAATGGGCGATGCAGCCTGGCGATGCCGTGGCGTTTCACTTTCGCACATTGCACGGTGCTAAGGGCAATGAGTCAACCGAGCTGCGACGCGCATTCTCGCTGCGAGTGGTGGGGGCTGATGCACGCTACGTGGAGCGTACCGGAAAAACCTCACCACCGTTCCCCGGGCATAACATGAAGCCTGGGGAACGGTTACGAGAGGATTGGTTCCCGATGGTGTACCCGAAAGCGTAACTTAACGCTGCCACACCTTGATGTAATCAATTTCCATGCTGTTCGGAAATTGTGCCGCACTCGCTGGTGCACCGATCCATTCACTGCCCACTACTAAGTGAGCGATCACATTCATCGGTTCAGACGACACTCGCGGGCCTTCAATGCGGCGTACTTCAACATCGTCTATGTACCAAACGGCCAACCCAGGTTCCCACAACATAGCGTACTTATGAAAACCTGAACTGAGATCAAAGCCTACGTCCGTGGTCATCGTAGGTGATGAGTGAGTTTCACCTGACGCCCAGCGCGTGCGGTTACTGTCGAAGTAATGATAGGTTTGGTGCGATGTAGTAGGAAGATCGCCACGATATTCTAATATATCGAGCTCTGGCTTATTGTCTTCAAACGATTGGTTGAACAAATAGAATGTGGATAAAAAGCCTTGGCCACTGGCCACTTTTGCGTTCATTTCCACGTAACCGTAGGTGAAACTGAAGTTATCTTGCGTGCTTATTACACCGGACAAATAGGGCTGATTATTTGCACCTGATAATTCGCTAGCAGGGGTAGGAATAGCCGTAATGGATAAGGTGCTGCCGTTAAATACGAACGGATCGTAATTCACATCGTCGTTGGCAAACAGATTAACAAAGTATTGCTGCTCAGCATTGATGATGCGATCGGGGCCCCAAGGTAACGAGGTTTTCCACAGTGCTCTATCTAAACCTTCGCCGTCAAATTCTTCATCCAGCACTAGGCTGTAGCCGGTTAGATCGGCAGCGCCTGTTTGCCGCTGAGGCAAAGTGATAGTAACCGGAGCTGAAGGAGCTGAACGCATTCCCTCATTATCGATAGCGACAATCGAGTAACTGTTGGTTGATCCGCTAGCCGGAGCATTTGATTCACAGAACGTGTATCGCGTGTAGTTACAGTCCATGTAGTTGGTGCCGATCCAACTGCGGTGATCAAACTCATACGGGTTGTCGAAACGGATGGTATGCACCACTTCACCATTGCGTTGCACTTCATAACCTTCAACCGACTGATCATCAACAGATGGCACCCAGCTAAATTCTACCCAATCGTCTGATGCCATTAACGCTACTAATCCTGTAGGCACAGATGGTGGGCCTGCTGGACGGCTGACATCTTTTAAGAAAGGGCCAACCAGCGATAAAGTTTCTGTTCTTGTTGGGCTGTCATCGTTGCCTCCAGAACTGTCAATGCCCGCCGCTGAATTGCTGGCAACCAAAGCAGGGATTTCTCCTTGTACAGGCGTCTGATTCGCTGGAGGTGTGGCAGGAGCCGCTGGTGCCTCATCGGTTGGAGTGTTGACCACATTGTCTACAGGCGGGGCGTCGGCAGCGTTGTCATCTGACGATGAGGCTGGCGCTTCCTCGCCGATTACTGCGTCTTCGTTCGTACTTTCGTTCACAGCAGGTGTTTGCACAACGCTAGTGTCAGGAGCATCGGCTGCGGGAGTATTAATTTGTGTAACGTCAGTTACTGGTGGCTGCTGAGTGGATGGGGATACCGTGACATCGTTAATTACTGGATCGGAATCGGTTTGCGTTTCAAGCGCTGTTGTTAATGCGGGTGCATCAGCATCTAAGGCGCTGTTCACGGTGGTATTCGATGAATCACTGCAGGCAGTCAGTGTGACTAATGAGGCGATTAAAAAGCTGGTTTGACCAGCGGATGGGATCCGCATGTCGTTGCGTCCTTTCAGGGTTAGATTTTAAGTGCGAATTGTGGGTGAGAACCGCTTGAGCTGTCAATTATTGGTGATTGCAGGCCTGAAAGTTTGGTCACAATACCGAATCACCGAGTTAGCAAACTGCGCCAAAAAATGAATTATTTGGTCGGTTTCACGAAAAACATGCAACTACCTGCACGGTTCTTAGTCGTATCCGCTATGACAACTTCTCAACAGTTATGCCTAGGTGATGTGGGTGTCGTGTCCACGCGTAACAGCCTTCAAATTCATAGCGGATTAATCGAAGGCTTAGACAGTGTTTTACAGGCCAGTGGCGCTAGCACTATTGTGCGCATCACCGCCTCTGATCTTCCAAACAGGCTCGATGGTTGTCGAAAATTATTGAACACCGGTTGTAAATTGGTGTTGCTAGACGGCAGCTTACGTTCTGCATCTGAATTGCAGTCGGCGTTGAGCAGCACCGATAACATCATGGTGTTTGACCAATCAGTGGAAGGCTTTGAAACACGCTCTTTGCAAAATGCTGAACAAGGTGTTCAGAGCAGTGGCTATTCATTGGGTGTGCAAGCCGGTGAGATGGCGTTGAATTATTTATTCAGCTTGCCATCAGAACCTGGCACATCAAAAGACGCTGCCCAGCAAACGCCTGATGATGCATTGAACATTATCAATAAAATAACGCAGCGTGAAAAACAGTGCTTGCAGTGGATAGCGAATGGTAAAACCTCTAAAGAGATTGCCACACTATTAGCCATCGCAGAAACGACGGTTAACTTCCACTTACGAAACGCATTTACCAAACTTAACGCCAGTAACCGAGTTCATCTGGTCGCAAAAGCCGTTGCCTTAGGTATTGTCAGCCCAACACATTAAAAGCGTTAGTCTATCGGTATCCAAATAAGGGTTAAGTCATCGATGGTGATATCCGCTTTTTCAAGCCCGATATCCATTGATTCAATATCAGATACTTTATCTGACCATTCTTCTTGAATCTGTTGAAGGTCATCGGCAATGGTTTCTTCCAACTCGGCACGATCATCCAGTAATTCGGCGTAACGGTTTTCAGCCGTTCTTAATCGTTCTTCTGCCTTAGCGGCCATACGTCCTTTACTTTGGCTGCGGCGCAATCCGCTAGTAATGGATCGTGTTGTACTTCGCCCACCGAGTAATCCGCCTAGAACACCGCCTGCGATGTCTAAGACTTGGCTGGTGCGTTGATCCGATTTTCGGCTCATGGCATCAAATTGAATCTCGCGTACCTTGTCGTTCGCTTTTTCAATCGATGCATTGATGCGATCTAGTTTGGTAACCAATTTCTTACGCAGCTTTTCTACATCTTTATCGGTCATTTCATCGGCCATGGTTTGGCAGCGCACTTCAAAATCACTTTCTGATTCACCCGCACGTGAATACAGTTTCAATGACGGGTTGTGAAATATGGTGATTTCTTTGTCACGGTAAAGATGATCTTTTACGGCCGTTTTTGCAGCTGAAAAGTAGCCTTTGTTTTTAATCTTTGCATCGGGCAACACATAGATTGCACCCTCAGGTGCTTGTTTGACTAAATCTCTGTCATCGTAATCAACGATTAATGCATCGTCAGGATCGAACGGACCATCTAATGGCGTTACGATGGCTTCCCATTCCACTTCATGCCGAAGCTTTGCTTTGGTTTCATCAAATAACATCTCCACCCTCACCGCAATCCCTGCCTGCAATCGCTTACCGCCAGGGGATGCACCAATTTCATCGGCATAAGGCACACCGTTGTCTAAGTATCGAACCGATACCGTGTCAGCCACTTGCGGTTCTATTTTACTTTCATTGTCCGCCAGTGCTTCAACAGCTGGTGCAGCGCTCGGTGTTGCTGTTGCAGATGCACCGGTTGAATTAGCAACGGCATCGGTTGAGCTACTGCCTAACGTTTGCGCTTGCAACCCTTGTTGCCGGCGTGCATCGGTAGTTAATGTTGAAATTTGCTCTCGGGTGAGAGGCCCTGGCAAATACGACATAGCCCAACGCGTGTTAAACACCACAGGCGCTGATGCTTTAGTGGAATGTAAAACAAACTGGCGCTTGTCTAAATTACTGATGGTTTTAGACAATTCGTTTAAATCGATTGATCCGTCAGATGCGCTCATGCCTTCTAATAAACGTTGTTGGTCGCGCTCGGTTTGTAATCTGCCAATCATCCACGTACCAGCGTTTGAAATGGCTTTGTAATCGATGTCTACAGGGTTTTGAGTTGACATGACTAAGCCCACACCAAACGCACGAGCTTGTTTCAAAATAGTGAGTATCGGTTTTTTAGACGGTGGGTTACCCACCGGTGGTACGTATCCAAACACTTCATCCATGTACACCAAGGCACGTAAATCGGAGGTGCCCGGTTGCGAGCGCATCCAGGTAACCATTTTAGATAGCAACAACGTTACGACGAACTGGCGCTCATCGTCGTTTAAATGAGCTAAGGATACGATGGCGGCTTGCGGCTTACCGTCGTTACCGTACAGCATGTTTTGTATGTTTAAGGCTTCACCTTCTGTCCAGCTGGCAAAAGAGGGCGAGGCTGCTAATCCGTTTAACTTCATTGCAAGCTTTACCCGATCACCTGGTGGGAAAAACGTATCTAAATCAATCACGCCTAATTTACGCATAGGTGGTTGCTGGATAAGCCCAATCAGCATGCCTAAATCTAAGTTCTTTCCCGCCGACCAAAAATGATTAACAATGTTGGCCACCAAGATGTGTTCTCGGCTACTTAACGGGTCACCGGTAATGCCCACCATGCCAAGTAACGATGAGGTAAGCCCTTCGATTTCGTCTTGTAATGTTTCTGGATCTGCACCGATGGGTGCGTTCATTGAACCGATAACGTTTAGCGGAATGCCAGAACTAGAACCCGGTGTATAGATCGTAAAGCCTGCATTATTTCGAAGGGCTTCAATGCGGCTTGGTGTTATCCCGCTTTTCGCTAACCCTTCCTTCCATGCCGTCGCTTTTTCAAAGGCAGCCGTTGCGACATCACCGTTGGCTTCCGATTCACTTATCCATGGCATAAAATCGGTGGGTAAGAGATTGGGAAAACTTAAAAGAAGATTGCCCATATCCCCTTTGGGGTCAATGATTAAAGTGGGTTTGCCTGCTTGCAAGGCTTCTTCTAAGAGAACAATGCCAAGGCCAGTTTTACCAGAGCCTGTCATGCCCACGATCACCCCGTGCGTGGTGAAATTGGCTGAATCGTAGAAAAGCGGCGAGCCGTCATCTTTATTTGAGCCCAAATACAATTCGCCCTGAGGGGGTTGGATCTGTGTTGTGTTCTCTGAATTCACGACGGCGGGTTCCTGTGTTCGGGGCTTAAATAACGCTTCTTATACTATAGCCAACAGATACGATCAGGCGCAATTCATTGCCCGTTATGAATTGTCAAAGCGCATTAGGTTAGAGCTGGTTGCGGCTGAAACCACTGTAACTGCTCTCGCAAGCTCACCACCGATCCGATTATGATCAACGTAGGGGCTTTTACGGCAGTGTTTGAAACAATCTCAGGCAATGTTTCAACGGTGCCACTCAGTACACGCTGATGCTGTGTGGTTCCGCGTTCCACTAAGGCGGCAGGGGTTTGACTGGGTAAGCCGTGGTTGATCAGTTTTTCACACAGTTCAGCTAGCGCGACAAGCCCCATGTAACAAACAAGCGTCTGGTTCGGTTGTACTAAATGTGGCCAGTTCAGTTCCAGTGAACCTTCCTTTAAATGCCCTGTGACGAACACACAGGCTTGTGCATGATCGCGGTGGGTAAGCGGAATGCCTGCATAACTTGCGCAGCCAGAGGCAGCTGTTATACCAGGCACCACTTCAAAACGAATTCCAGCATCGGCTAAGGTTTCAATTTCTTCACCACCGCGTCCGAAAATAAACGGATCACCCCCTTTTAAACGCAGCACTCGTTTGCCAGAACTTGCTAATTGAACCAAGGTGTCGTTGATGGTGGTTTGTTGCATGGCATGATTAGCACGGCGTTTACCCACATAAATATATTCTGCATCGCTGGGGCATAAGGACAACACCTCATCCGAGACCAAACGATCGTGTAACACCACATCGGCTTGATGCATCAACCGTAACGCACGAAACGTTAATAAATCTGGATCGCCAGGGCCTGCACCCACTAAATACACTTCGCCGGTTTCAGTGGGCTTGCGTGCCGTTTTATCGATAAGACTTAGCTCAAGAGCTTTACGTGCACCGTCTTCATCACCTCTTAATAGGCGCTGGGCAATGGGCCCTGTTAACACCGATTCCCAAAATCGTCGCCGTTCGTTTAATGTATTGAAGTGCTCTTTTATGCGCTGACGATAGTCACCAGCGAGCTTCGCTAATGCACCGTAGCTTGCAGGAATAAAGGCAGCGATTCTTGCGTGAATTAAACGAGCAAGAATCGGTGAATGGCCACCGGTACTGATCGCAATTTGTAAAGGATCGCGATTGACTACAGAGGCAAAGCTTACATCACCGAGCTGCGCATCATCGGCTACGTTAACCAATGTGTTACTGGCCTTGGCATCTTGTGCCACTTGTGCATTCACAGAAGGCTCATCGGTTGCGGCAATACACAACCAAACGTTCTGCGCATCACTTGTACGATAGCCACGTTGTGCGTGCGTGATCTGGTTGTTGTCTAACATGCGTTGCAAGGCAGGGCAGAGCTGTGGGGCCACAACATGCACGGTTGCACCGGCAGCGACAATGGCGCGTGACTTTCTTGCCGCCACCGTGCCACCCCCAACAACCAATACGGAGCGGTTTTCAAGTTGAATAAAAAGAGGAAACTGTTGCATAGACACAAGCATAGCGCAATGGCGCAGGTTACCTCTCAATCCGCCAGCGGTTTACACTGTGCGTTATGGAAACTTTGAATTTAACACCGGTTCTTCAAAAAATTGCCACAGGCCCACACCTGAGCAAAAATTTGGGCGAAGAAGAAGCCTACCGCGCTATGCAGTCCATTTTGCGTGGGGATGTGCACGATGTGCAAAGTGGAATATTTTTTATCGCACTGCGAATGAAGCGGGAAACGGCAGATGAGATGGCCGGAATATTCCGAGCTATTTTGGACGATGCTCCACAACAAAAAGTACGGGTTCCCGCACTCATCACACTGGCCGATCAATACGCAGGATACGCACGCGGATTACCTGCATCACCGTTTATACCTGCCGTGTTATCCGCATTACAGGTTCCATCCGTTATTCACAGCCCAATCACTATGGCACCTAAGTACGGTTTAACCGCGTTGTCGGTATTGAAAGCAGCAGGTGTTAGTGCGGCAGACTCTATGCAAAGTGCTGCCAGTACATTAGAAACAAACTCAGGTTGGGTTGTGATTGATCAAGCGGTGGTCACACCCCATTTAGCACGGCTTAACCCACTAAGAGATTTAATGGTGAAGCGCCCTTGTTTGTCCACCATTGAATGTTGTGTGCAACCCTTTCAAGCAGAATTTACTAATACCTTAGTGACTGGCTATGTGCATAAACCCTATCCACCGATTTATGCCATGTGCGCCAACATCGCAGGTTTTGATAATGCAGTGTTCGTGCGCGGTGTGGAGGGTGGAATCGTGCCTTCACTGGCGCAAGTGTCACGTTACTTTCCGTGGCGTAAAGCCATCGACTCTCATGCAGGCTCAGATACAAACGCAGGCTCAAACGCAAACGATATAGTGTCATTTGAAAACATCACTCTTAATGAAGTGCCGATAGAGCCCGTGCCGTTGGGCATCGTGCAACAAGCGCGCGCCAACCCTTGGCCAGAACAAGAGGTTAGCGATCAGCTGGACGCAGCCAAAGCCTGCGCCACATTAGGTATGAGCGCTTTGCAAGGCGAGGCTGGGGTAATGCGTGATGCCATTCGACTAGGCGCGGCCGTTGCCTATTGCGCCCATATCAGTGGCTTACCCGAAAATCAGCAAAATGCGAGTTCTCAAAATGGGTTAAAGAGCGCTCTGGCATCAGTTGATGCCGTTTTGAGCACAGGTGAGGCATGGCATCGATTTAATGAAAACCGCACACTTTAGCCACTTTTTATAGGCAATAACGGCTCTCGTTATGTTCTCTATTTTCCCAACCGCACGTCTGCGCCCTTCGCCGTTCTATGAGTCGGCCGTTAAGGCGGGGATGGATTCTGCATCGGTTTACAACCGCATGATCATGCCCACATCGTACGGCGACCCAGAAGCCGAATACTGGCGCATTATTAACGGGGTTTCCATGTGGGATGTAGGCATAGAGCGCCAGGTTCAACTAGAAGGCCCGGACGCACTAAAGCTTGCTCAGTTGTTAACGCCGCGTGATTTATCCAATTGCGCTGAAGGCCAAGGTAAGTACGCCCCCATTTGTAACCACGACGGCATTTTGCTCAACGACCCCATCATTTTAAAGTTTTCAGATGAACTGGTTTGGTTATCCATTGCCGATTCGGATATCTGGTATTGGGCCAGAGCCATTGGCGCTGAACGAGGGCTCAATGTAAGGGTAAGTGAACCGGATGTTTCTCCACTTGCGGTGCAAGGGCCCAAAGCTGAAAACGTGGTGTCTGAACTCATTGGTGATTGGGTTAAAGACTTAAAATATTTTTGGTTTAAAGAAACCTCATTGAATGGCATTCCGCTGGTGGTGCAACGTTCGGGTTGGTCTAAACAAGGTGGGTTTGAACTGTATTTAAAAGATGGCTCACGCGGCACCGAGCTATGGGATTTAGTGGCAGAAGCAGGGAAGCCGTACGATATTGGTCCTGGCGCGCCTGCAACGCCTGAACGGGTTGAAAGTGGCTTGGTGTCGGTTGGTGGTGATTCAGATGACACCACGAATCCTTATGAAGTGCGTTTAGGGGGTTATGTAAATTTAGAGGTACCCGATGATGTGGTGGGCATAAAAGCACTTCGACAACTGCACGCTGATGGCATCAAAAGACACCAGTTGGGTGTGGTTTTAGAAGGCGATACACCCGATCCAATGGGGTTTGCCTGGGAGCCTATCGAGGTTAACGGGAAAGTCGTGGGTTCTATGACGATTTGCGTTTTTTCCAGGCGGATGAACAAAAACATCGGTTATGCACTAATCAGCCGCGATGTGGCGCCTGGGGATACGGTTATCGTGCAACGGGCCAGAGGTCCTGTGCCCGGTGTCGTGCAGGAGCTCCCGTTTCTGTAGTTTGCAGCTTGCATAGGCAGGGGCTTGCTCGCATAATCTGGTCAAGTTTCGTTGCTAGAGCGTAGTGCAAGCCCTGTGTCAGTAACCCTAAAAGATGTAGCAAAAGCGGCCGGCGTGTCGCGTTCGGCCGTATCTCGTACCTTCACCGATGGTGCGTCTGTGTCCGATAACATGCGCCAGCGGGTGGAAAAAGCGGCATCTGAACTCGGCTACACCCCCAATGCATTAGCCTCTAGCTTAACAACCGGGCGCACACGCCTCATTGGGCTGGTATCGAACAACTTTCGTAATCCAATTTTTTTGCAGGTGTTTGATTTATTCACACGCAGTTTGCAAGAGCGCGGTTTGCGGCCACTGCTGGTTAATTTAACCGATGAAACCGACCCAGAACAATCCTTAAAAATGTTACGCCAATATTCGGTGGACGGTGTGGTGGTGGCATCCTCAACATTACCCCCCACCTTCTCACGCGCGTTTAGAGAAGCAGGCATGCCCGTTGTGCATTCGTTTGGTCGTCAGTCCAGTGCGCCACAAGTTCATGTGGTGGGTGTTGATAATGTCGACTGCGGGCGTATTGCTGCTCGTGAATTGGTTGAACGTGGTTATAAACGAGTAGGCTTTCTAGGCGGGCCGCAAGAGGCCACATCGACGCAAGATCGTTTGCAAGGGTTTTTAACTGAAATGCAGCTAACGCCTCACATTGAGGTAAGTCACTCCAATGCTGATGAATATTCTTTTGATGCGGGCCGTAAAGAAATGCTGCGTTTGCTTGATGACCCAAAACGCACCGTGGCGGAAGCCTATTTTTGCGGTGATGATGTGTTATCCATTGGCGCGCTGAGTGCCATAAAAGATCGTGGGTTATCGGTGCCTGAAGACATCGGTGTTCTGGGGTTGAACGATATGGAGATGTCGGGGTGGGAGAGCATTAACTTAACCACGATTCGTCAACCTATTCAGCAAATCGTTCGCTCATCCATTGAGTTAATAGAAATCATGTTGGACGATCCGGACTATTACCCAGAAGCCCGTTTATTTCCCAGTACGGTAACCGAGCGTAAAACGCTGCGGCCAAAGCCTTAAAAAATAAACGAGCTTCCAGACACAAAAGCTACGCCGTTAAGCTTGCTGCTTAGCGAAACATAGGTGGGCGAGCGTCCACCCATTGACCATCAGCTTTACCTGATTCTGCAACCGCTGTAACCGCTGACATCGATCGAAGCCCATCTTCTGCGCGCGGGAATAAGTTCGCTGCAGGATCGATGTCACGATTTTCTTTACTAGCCCGAATGGCTTCGGCTAAATCGGTGTAAATATTCGCAAAAGCCAAAGGCATGCCTTCTGAGTGACCAATGGTGACTCGAGATGTGCGATCTGCTTCTGGTGATAAATCAGATTCGCCGCGCTCAATGATTTGCAAGCGTTCGTTCAACGGCATGTAAAACAATTGGTTGGGTTGTTCTTGCGACCAACGAAGCCCACCGGTTTCACCAAACACTTGAATGCCTAACCCGTGTTGACGACCAATAGCCACCGATGATGTCCATAGCCTGCCCACAGCGCCTCCGTCCATACGAAAACTAACCATGGCATCGTCTTCAAGCTCACGAGAGGCAATGCACGAGACGGTGTCGGCTGATAGTTTTGTGACTTCTTGGCCTGTGACAAAGCTTGCCATGTGCATAGCATGAATGCCGCAATCTGCAAATTGTGCGGATACGCCAGCTTGTGCAGGATCGTAGCGCCACCGAACACGTGGGTTATCCGCATCGGCTGCATCGGCGTGATGACCGTGCGAAAATTCAGCGTTCACTAAACGTACTTTGCCAATGTCACCACGGGCGATCATGGCGCGCATGTGACGAACTAAAGAGTAACCAGAATAGCCATAATTTACAGCGCACAAACGATTGGCTTTTTGGGCAGTTCGTACAATGTCTTCGCCTTCTTCAACCGTCATCGTCATGGGCTTTTCGCACAACACATGAAAGCCATTTTCTAAAAATGCTTTTGTTATTTCATAGTGCGTTGAATTCGGTGTGGCCACAGTAACCAGATCTATACGATCTTCACGAGCGGATTCACCGGCCAACATCTCTTTCCAATCGCCATAGGCGCGATCTTCTGCAATGCCTAAAGATTGGGCATAACGACGCCCCTCTTCAGGTCGGTGATCCAGTGCACCGGCTGTGAATTCAAATAAGCTGTCTAAGCCGGATGCTAAGCGGTGCGCAGGCCCAATTTGGCTACCTTCGCCACCACCAATCATTCCCCAAGAAAGTTTTTTCACGCTTGAGTCGCCTTTTTAAGAAAAACCAATGGATTGTAAGTATTCACGATTTACCGTGGCATCGCGAAGCGGTTCAGGGTCAAGCGTTGGGTCACAATCTTGCTCAATGGTGCACCAGCCTGAAAACTGGGTATCGGTTAACAGCTTGTGCACAGCCTGAAAATCCACTTCACCGTCGGACAGATTACAAAAGATGCCTTGACCGCAGGCATCGTAAAAACCGGTGCGGTTTTCAATTGCTGCCGCTTTAATCTTAGCGTCGGTGCTTTTGAAGTGAACGTATGTGATGCGTTCACGATGGCGTTCAATAAATGCAACAGGATCAAACCCTGCGTAGGTGCAATGGCCTGTGTCGATACAAATTTTTAAAAGATCTGCATCCACTTCACTGAGTAAGCGTTCCACTTCGGGTTCGAAATCCATGAAGCCGCCCGCGTGCGGGTGAATTTCAGGGATTAGGCCGTATTCATCACGCCCAATTTTGGCAACGGTTTGAATGCGATCCACATAAGCTTTCCATTGCGCATCGTCCATTTGGATGGCTTCTGCAGGGCGACCTGCCGTGGGTGCGCGTTGTTCGGCAATGGAATCGATTAGAACGAAGTGCTCGGCGCCATGGGCTTTTAGCGCTTTGCAGGTTCGGTGTGCGCCGTCCAGCACATCATCCCATGCGTTGGGATCATGAAACGGGCGAAACACCACCCCACCGATCAGTTCTAAATCGAGCTCAGCCAGCGCAGGGCCTAAGACATCGGGATCTTCTGGCATGAAACCCACAGGACCCAGCTCGATACCTTTGTAGCCTGCTTTAGCGCAGTCATTTAATACCGATTGCCAGCTGGGGTTGCGGGCGTCATCGGCGAACTCCACACCCCATGAGCAGGGTGCGTTTCCGATTTTTATGCTCATTTATTGAGTACCTTGAAACGATAGGGAAACAGTTGCACGAAATGGTGAGCTGATACACATAGAATCAACCACTTTCGAGATTTGCAACCGGTTGCATTTCATTGTATCCTTGACAGGTTTTCAGCGTCAACCCGTAAAAGAGTAATTTGTTTCATGAGTGAGCACGAGATCTCAGTACGTTTAACCACCGCGCAGGCCATTGTTCGTTGGATGGCGAACCAGTATCACGTTGTTGATGGTGAAGAGGTTCGTGTGTTTGGTGGTGGGTTCGGGATTTTTGGCCACGGCAATGTGCCGTGCTTAGGCGAAGCGCTTTACCAGTACCGTAACGAATTGCCGCTATTCCGTGGCCAAAACGAGCAAAGCATGGGTTTTGCCGCCGCAGGTTATGCAAAGTATCATCGTCGTCGGCGAATGATGTTTTGTACAGCATCGGCAGGGCCAGGCACCGCGAATTTACTGACAGCTTCCGCTTTGGCTCATGCCAACCGCTTGCCGATGTTAATGCTGTGCGGTGATACCTTCATCACTCGCTTGCCAGACCCAGTGTTGCAGCAACTTGAAAATTTCAATGACCCCACGTTCGGTGTGAACGATGCTTTTAAACCCGTCACTCGTTATTGGGATCGCATTTGCCATCCTGCGCAAGTCATTCAATCGTTACCGAACGCGCTGGCGACCATGCTAGACCCAACCGACTGTGGTCCTGCGTTTATTGGTTTGCCTCAAGATGTTCAAGGCTGGGCATACGATTACCCAGAATCGTTCTTTAAAAAACGTGTGCATCGCATCCGCCGACAACCCGTTGATATCGATGAGATGCAAGAGGCAGTTAATGCGTTAAAAGCAGCGAAGCGACCAATCTTAATTGCCGGCGGCGGTGTGCAGTATTCCGATGCGGTGAGCGAACTAACCCATTTTGCGCAAAAGCATAATATTCCGGTGGTTGAAACTATTGCTGGACGCGCCAATTTGGTCAACGATCACCCATTGAACATCGGGCCTCTGGGGGTAACGGGTTCTGATTCTGCCAACGCGGTGGCTAAAGAGGCTGATTTGATTTTTGCTGTGGGTACGCGATTACAAGATTTCACCACAGGCTCTTGGACAGCCTTTGATAAGTCAGCCCAATTACTAACCTTGAATGTGGGTCGTCACGATGCGATGAAACACGGTGCTTTGTGCATGGTGGGCGATGCAAAACTCGGACTTACCGCATTAACCGATGCACTAGGTGATTTTCAAGTTGCCAACAGCTGGGTAAGTAAAGCCCAAGACTTACGCAAACAATGGAACGATTATGTTGCCAGCAACGTCTCATTCGGTGGTAACAAACCGAACAGTTACGCACAAGCAATCGGTGTGGTAAACGACTTAATGGAACCGCGTGATCGTGTCGTTGCAGCAGCTGGAGGGTTGCCTGCTGAAGTAACCGCGAATTGGAAAACCTTATCAACTAGCACGGTAGATGTTGAATTCGGTTTCTCCTGTATGGGCTATGAAATAGCTGGGGCCTGGGGGGCACGCATTGCGCAAACGGAAAAAGAAGACAAACAAGATACGGTGGTGTTTGTTGGCGATGGATCGTACTTGATGTTGAATTCAGATCTTTATTCAGCCGTACTTACTGAAAAGAAACTCATCGTGTTGGTGCTTGATAATGGCGGTTTTGCGGTTATAAATAAATTGCAGAACAACACCGGCAACGAAAGTTTTAACAACCTCATTGTCGATAGCCCAACCATATCAAATCCGGTTGCGGTTAATTTTGAACAACACGCAGCGGCCATGGGTGCGGTTTCAGAAACCGTGGCCAACCCTGCGGAATTAGGCGATGCTTTTAAGCGCGCTAAAGCGCGAAAAGAGACTTCTGTGATCGTAATGAATGTGGATGCCTACGAAGGCTGGACCACCGAGGGCCACACTTGGTGGGAAGTGGGCACCCCTGAAGTCAGTGAGAGCCAGTCGGTGCGTGATGCGCACGAAGATTGGGAAAGCACACGATCTGAACAACGTAAAGGCGTATAAGTTAGATGATTGACGCCACTACCTGGTTTGATAAACCGTTTTTGTGTATCGGTCGTGCCGGTATGGATTTCTATCCTGACCCCCCGGGTACAAAAACCGAAGAGGCCACCCAGTTTTTTAGCTGCTTAGGTGGCTCTTCAGCCAATATTTGTGTCGCTATTACTAAGCAAGGCGGGCGCACCGCTTTAGTTACCTCAGTATCAGACGATGCTATCGGTAGGTTTTGCTTAAATGAGCTCGACCGCTACAACATAGATCGAACTTACGTAAAGTCGGTCGGTGGTGAATTCAGAAATTCACTGGCGGTAGTCGAAAGCCGAATAGAAGACCATCAATCGGTGATATACCGAAACGGTGCGGCCGATTTTCAAATGACAATTGACGATGTGGATGCGATTGATTTCACCCAGTACAGTGCGTTAATCACCACGGGTACGGTACTAGCCGCTGAACCCTCGCGCACGGCTGCATTTCATGCGTTTGAAAAAGCGCAAAAAGCCAATATTCCATTAATATTTGATGTGGATTACCGGCCTTACAGTTGGGCTTCAGCCGAAGAAGCCGCTCGCACCTACTCTAAAGCAGGGGCCATGTGCGATGTGATCATTGGTAATGATGTGGAATTTGGTTTTATGGCAGGAAGCTACGAAGGTGGCCTTGATAAAGCACGAGAGCTTGCTGCAAGAGATGCCAGTATTGTGGTATTCAAAATGGGGGAGCTTGGTGCAATCACCTTGGTGGACGGTGAGGAAATCAAAACTGGCATATACCCCGTTGATGCACTGAAGCCAACCGGTGCCGGTGATAGTTTCATGGGAGGATTCATCGCCTCCTTGGCAGCAGGGCACAGTGTTCGTGATGCTGTAATGCGTGGCTCGGCCAGTGCTTCTATGGTGGTGTCTCGTGTGGGCTGCTCTGTTGCCATGCCAAATACAGAAGAGTTGGATGACTTTTTATCTTCACATCCTGGGCCCACTGAGGCCTAGCTCAATCGCGCTAAGGACCGTTTGTTAGCGTTTACTTAATTTTCTACGCAATTTTCGTATAACTAAAGAGATCTCGAATGCATATTGCACCGTTTGACAATCAAAATAAACCCATCGTTGATGCGGACGATAAGACGGTTCCTTTGAACTACTTCAATATCGTTAAATTGAAGAAGGGTGAAGCGTTCGAATATCAAGTCCCTGGCTATGAAACCTGCATAGTGCCTGCCACTGGAACAATCGATGTGGAAGTAGAAGGCGTAAGTTACACCGCCTTAGGTAATCGCGGCGTAGACGTCTGGGATGGTGAGCCTGAAGGTGTATACATTCCTTCTGGCGCTAAAGTCACCTTGTCTTGTGTGTCTGAAAGCACAGAGACGTTTATCGCCGGGGCCAAATACGACAAAGTATTAGAGCCTTTTGATGTGCGTTCTGCTGAATTGGATTTAGTGCAATACGGATCTGATGACACTAAAACGCATCGAAAAATTAAACACATTTTGGGTCAAAAGCATCATGACAAGGTAGGGCGCTTGTTAGTTAGTGAGCTTTTCACCGTTGGGCAAGGAGGGTGGTCAGGTTTTCCATCCCACAAACACGACACCAATCGCTTGCCGGATGAAACCCGTCATGATGAAACCTATAATTTTCGATTCAAACCCAATCACGGTTCGGGTGTGCAAATGTTGCAACGAGTGGATAACGAATCCGGTGATGCGTACCACATCGTCGATGGCTCCACCATTTGCATTGACAACGGCTACCACCCTTGCGCGGTATTGCCTGGGTATGAAATGTACTACTTCACCATCTTGGGCGGGTTAACTCAAAGATCCCTAGTCCAGTATTTCCAACCCACACATGCCTATCAAATTGAAACCATCCCGGGTATCAAAGACATGATCGCGAAGTTCAAATAATGCCGTTAGTTACACTGGCAGACGTTTTACAACCTGCACTTAAACAAGGCCATGCCGTTGCAGGTGTCGTAACCTTAGGATGGGAGGACATGCGCGCCTACGTGGCGGCGGCAGAATTGGAAAATTCTCCGATTATTCTACAAGCTGGGCCTGGCTGTAGAGAACATACACCGCTGCCCATCCTTGGGAAAATGTTTCTGCACTTGGCTGAAGAGGCTTCGGTGCCGGTTGTCGCTCATTTAGATCACGGCTACACCATTGAAGAATGCAAGCTAGCGATCGACAGCGGATTCTCATCGGTGATGTACGACGGCTCAAGAAAACCGTTGGCGCAGAACATAGAGGAGACCGGCGAGATTGCCTCAATGGCGCACGCGGCAGGTGTATCGTGTGAAGGCGAGATTGGTTTTGTTGGCTATGACGGCGGTGAAGCCTCGGCGGGTACTGACCCCGATGAAGCTAAGCAGTTTGCACAAGAAACCGGTGTGGATGCCATGGCGGTATCGGTGGGTAATGTGCATTTGCAGCAAGAGTCCGCATCGGAACTGGATGAGGCTCGCATTCAGAGTATCGAGGCAGTTACCAATATTCCATTGGTTATACACGGCGGTTCGGGTGTGCCGGTAATCCAGCGAACGCGTCTGGCTCAGAGCTCTGCGGTGTGTAAGTTCAATATTGGCACCGAGCTGCGCATGGCATTTGGTCACGCATTGCGTGAGGCCGTTAACCGGGATGAGTCAGTATTTGATCGTGTAAGCATTTTGAAGCAAACCCACGACCCACTAGTTGCCGCCACCCAATCGGTGTTGCAAGCGATGAAAGGGGCAAAGAGCTGACTCATTAACTCATGGTTAAAAATGCATTGGTTTCATGCAATAAATAACCAGTGCATTTTTCCATAACTTACCTGTGCGTCTTACGCCTTAATCAAACGTCGAATGGCTTCATTATCAATACTGCCAATGTGACGTTAAATTTTTGTCCTAGAAAAAAAATAGTTTTGTACTACGGCCGTTTTTATTTTAAGTGCAGCTTAAATGCACTGTTACACATTAGGCTAAAACGCACTGGCCAAAGGGTGTAAGGCGACAAGAACCATTATTAATTGTTCCCTTCAACATGTGTTTTGTAATGCGTTAGATGCAAAACGTTACAGTAAAAAACTAAAAAAACGTCAGCTTGTTGACGGTTAAGTTTTGTGCAACTAAAGCGAAACACTTGTTCACCTTGTAAACCTACACCGACTGTGGTTTCCGTACCACACTATCTATTCCTACTTATTTTAGATTCAATATTCAATGATGACATCCACAAAGAATTTCGCGATGCGTACCATCGCAGCAACCACGCTCGGTATGGCAGCGTTATCTTTTTCATCGGCTTCTCTTGCACAGGAAAGTATTTTAGATGGATGGCGCGGTACCGCCACTTTAGGTGCCAACACTTCAACAGGTAATTCAGAAGCCAGTAACATTAATGGCTCTATTCGTTTAGGTAAAACCACGGGTCGCTGGGAACACTTAGTGTTCGGCACCGTTTTCAAGGGTGAATCAACGCTTGTGGTTAGTGAAGAAGACGAAAACGGCAACGTTAGCCGTACTATCGTTCGTGGTGATACATCTGATCGCCTAGCTTTAGGCTACCAGCCTAAGTTCTACTATTCTGATCGCACTTACTTCTTCGGTATTTTAGATTGGGAACAGGATGAGCCTGCAAACATAGAGCAAGGCACTCGCCAAATCATTGGTGTGGGTCACCGCTTTTTCTCTGATGCAACAGGTTTCCTAAGTGCTGAATTAGGTGTGGGTAACAAGAACACCACGGTAGTTACAGGCGAAGACTTAGCCGGTGGTATCGGTTACTTAGGTGTTAACTACCTAAACCGCTTTAACGAAAACACTACCTTCACCGCTGATTTACGCAGTGATTTCGGTAGTGAGAATACCTTTGTAGAATTCGGTATTGGTCTTGGCTTTCGTGTATCAACTAACGTATCGTTCAAAGTTAGCCACTTTTCACGTAACAACAGTGATTTAACGTCTGGTGAGAACCCATTGGCAAGCAGCAGCGACAGCGTTACCACTTTCCAGTTAGTGTTTGATATCTAATTTAATTAGCATCACAGCTAACGTTAACGAAAAACGCCTCGTTCTTACGAGGCGTTTTTTTTTCGTCAAAATAATCTATCGATTGCTCGCATCAAATGCCTGCGTCAAGACGTAAGATGCAGGCCTTTGATTTTATGCAATCCATTAACTCTTCGGTTTAATGTTCTCTGGATCGTACAAAGGCGCATAGCCAACGCCAGCAACGCTGATAGGAAACGTTTCCCCTAAATACTCAATGTTAAATTCATTGCCCACTTTGGCTAATTCAAAAGGTAGATAACCCAGCGCTATGTTTTTACCCACGGTTGGGCCATAAGCAATACTGGTGGTGAATGAGCGTCTGCCTTTAGAATCAACCGGTACTTCGCCTGTCACTTTATCCAAAATTGGGCAGGTATCAACGGGGTAACGTGCCACGCCTTGGCTATCAACGTTGTCGTCCACCACGAAGGTACACAACATGGCCACCTGATTAGGAAGTTCTCGCTGAGCCACATAGGCCGCTTTTCCATGAAAATCAGCAGCTTTTACTTTTGGTCTGGCAAGGTCTGCCTCCATCAAGTTGTATTCAGTCAGTAAGTCTGCGTTTTGTAAGCGTAGGCTTTTCTCTAAGCGGCGGCTATTGGCGTAGGTTTCCACACCAATAGGTGTCACTCCTTGTTCGGCTAGGGCATCCCAAACAGCTAAGCCATCGTCGTAAGCAAAGTGCAATTCCCAACCCTGTTCGCCCACGTAACTGATGCGAAAGGCGCTTACCTTTTTGCCCGCTATGGTGATCGTTTTAACGGTGACAAACGGGAAGTTCTCATTCGATAAAGCGCTTGGGTCATCAACAACTTTCTCTAGCGTGGTTCTGGCGTTAGGCCCCCATAAGCCTAGGCAGGCAAAATCGGTTATACGATCAGTGATGCTGAGGTTGGTAAAGCCTTTGTCGGTTGAGATGCGTTGCATCCAAACAAAATCACGATTGCCAGCGTCACCGCCGTCCATTACCCGGTAATGATCTTCTGCCAAACGCACCACGGTTAAGTCGGCTCTGACACCGCCGTCATGATCTAGAAAATGGGTGTAGATGCCTTTACCAACCGCGGTATCGCCACCCACTTTGGCCACACAAACGTACTCCATTAATTTTTCTGCATCGGGGCCTTTCACATCGTAAATAGCGAAGTGCGAAAGATTCACCATGCCAACATCTTCAGACAGTTTTAAATGCTCGGCATTCGAAACGCGCCAAAAGTGGCGGTTGTCCCATTCATGTTCGCGTACTGGGATTTTATCTCCATAAGTTTCCAGTAAATGTTCGTTACTGGCGTATCCGTGGGCGCGCTCCCAACCGGCTGCTTCCATGAAGTAGCCGCCTAGTGCAACCTCACGTTCGTAAAACGGACTCTTTCGTAAGCTTCGACCTTTAGAGTAGGGTTCACGGCTGTGCACCGCTGGGTTGTAAATTTTAAATGCGGTTTCGTAGCAGCGATCGTGTATGTATTGTTCGTCTTGTTGGAATTTGTAATAACGAGCTACGTCGATGTGGCTATGGTCCAGCTCGGTTTTGCCGTCCGTCATCCAGTCGGCAATCAATTTACCGGTTCCCGGGCCATCTTTAACCCAAACCGATACGGCATACCAAAGGCCACGCACATTGGCTGATTCACCTACCGATGGTCCGCCGTCTGCGGTAACTTGCAATAGTCCATTGAACGAACGTTTTTCGTCGTAGCCAAGTTCGCCTAAGATGGGCGTCAGTTCCATGGCTCGCTCAAGCGGTTCCATGATTTGCTCCATCTCTAAATCTCGCTGCGAGGGCGATAAGCGTGCCTCCTCTTTATCGAGAATGTCTCGTGGGTGACATAAGCGAGGCTCGGATTCTTCGTAATATCCCCACTCAATCATGCCGCCTTCGGTGCTGGTTGGGTCACCGGTGTCACGTAAGTAAGCTGAATTCCCCTGATCGCGCAGCAGTGGCCAGCCAATGTCTTTACCGGTGCCTGCAAATTCTTCATAAGGTCCGAACCACAATAGCGGGTGATCCACTGGCATCACGGGTAAATCTTCATCGGCCATGTTGGCAATGAGTCGGCCCCATAAGCCTGCGCACACCACCACATAGTCTGCGTCTATATGACCCCTAGAGGTGGTAACGCCTGTGATGCGTCCATCCTTTATGGATAAGTCGGTGGCTTCGGTGTTGGCGAAGACTTGCAGCTTCCCTGTTGCCACGCATTCTTCCACGATCTCGCCAGAAACAACTTGTGATCGAGG
>CALHNS010000079.1 GCA_938035125.1 uncultured Granulosicoccaceae bacterium
CAGGGCCCGCGAGCCTCCGCCAGGAATGAGGTGACGTTCGATGTTATCGGGCAACACAGGCATGCCCGGAAAACTAATTCCCGCCCGAGAAAAAGGTGCTGGTGTAACCAATGCACTCATCAAACTACCTCAGCAATGTCTTTGATCATGGATGAAATGACCTCAACAACGGAAAGTATGTTTAGCAAGCTGCCCAGCAGGCGGCTTGGCACTTCGTGAAGTACTCTACACTAAATTTTCCTGTAATGAAAATAATATAACTACGTGTACCGATTGACAGTCAATCAATTTAAGAATCGGTGAGAGTGGCTTTTGCTGTTGGATAAGCCACGATGCATACATACTTTGCCGGTAGATCAATCAGTTTGGTGGGCCCATGGGGCGCGTCCGCATCAAAAAACAGCGAATCACCAGGCTCCATGACGAAGGTTTTATCGGCATGTCGATATTCCACACTGCCTTCTAAAAAATAAAGAAATTCAACGCCATCGTGCTGGAACGTTTTGAAAACATCTGACTCATCCGTAAGCGTGATCATGTAAGGCTCGCAGATAACACCGCTGTTGTTAGCACCTAAATATCCGAGTAATTGATATTGATGCCCTGCTCGCGTGCCACGGCGTTCAGCCGAAACACCTTCCCCATTTTTAACTTGTACCGCCATACGTTCTTGTTCAAAGCGTTTAAGTAATTGGGAAATGGACACACCCAAGGCATCAGACAGTGATTGCAATGTAGTGAGGGAAGGTGATGTCATGCCATTTTCAATCTTGGACAACATGCCAACCGATAAGCCACTGTTCTCTGCCATATCCGCAACGGTGATGCCTAACTGTTGACGCACAGCTCTAACTTCTCGCCCTATTGCCACCTCTAATGTGCGTTCGGTATCCCCGCGCACCGAATGTGGGTTTTGCTTCAACGGCAGTTTGGCTTTTGTTGCTAAGTCGGCCCGACTGCCGGAACCGTCATCGCCTGTTGAAGTGCTCATGCTTTTAACCTGTATGAATCATGCTATCGATGAAGCCTACTGTGCCACGACGGATGGATTTGGGTGTTGCCGATGTGGAACATGGCAACGGCGGCTGCTAATGAAGACGCCTCTTTACCTATTCACGATGTGAATCAATGCAGTTTATTATTCAGAAGAAAATATCATTCCTTTCTTGAAAATCCAATTGTTCGATGATAACGTGTTGCCGTAATCAACTTACCTTGTGTGCTTTGCCATGTGCGGAATCGTCGGTTTATACCTCAAAAACGAGGCTCTTTATTCGCAGCTAGGGGCATTATTTAAGCCCATGTTAATTGAGATGACAGGTCGCGGCCCCGACTCGGCAGGTGTGGCCATTTACCGTGATCCAGTTGCCGATGATCAGGTTAAATTTTCCTTGGCGCACGAAAGTTCTGAGTACGACTGGACATCGCTTGCAGCGAACTTAGGCAATGCCCTTTCCTGCAGAGCCGACGTAACACAACGAGATACACACGGCATTCTCACTACATCCGGTGCTGAAAAAGATGTGCAGCAATGGTTAGCGGATAACGCGCCAGACATACGCGTTGTGGGCAGTGGTAGCAGCGTTGAAATTTACAAAGAAACTGGCCTTCCTGAGCAAGTTTATGAGCGTTTTGGGTTAGAAAGTGCTCAAGGGCGTCACATGATTGGCCATACCCGTATGGCAACCGAAAGCGCGGTAACAACTGCCGGGTCACATCCGTTTGCCACCGGCGCTGATCTGTGTCTTGTGCACAATGGGTCACTGTCGAATCACAATCGGTTGCGTGAAGAACTTAAACGTAAAGGCGTTACCTTCGGAAGCGAAAACGATTCCGAAGTGGCTGCTGCGTACTTAACTTGGAAGCTTCGCCAAGGTGTGTCGTTAAAAGATGCGCTGGAAGAAGCGTTAGACGATTTAGATGGGTTCTTTACTTTCTGTATTGGCACCAGTGATGGCTTCGCTGTGCTGCGCGATCCCATTGCGTGTAAGCATGCTGTATTAGCAGAAACCGATGATTGGGTAGCTATGGCCACCGAATACCGAGCTATCGCAACACTGCCAGGAGCTGAGCAAGCGAAAGTTTGGGAGCCGCGCCCCGCAACTGTGTACGCATGGGGTGCAGAAACACTCGATGGCATGGCAGCAAACGCTTCCGAACACGCCGATCAGGGTGCTGCGTAATGAACACAATGGATTTTCAAGAAGTTGGGTTGCGTGAAATTAATCGTGCTTTGCAAGCGGTTGATTCCTTAACCAACAGCCGAGAATGGGCCATCGAAAACCCCATGGGTCAGCACGCGATTGCGTGTGGCATAAACGCACCGTTATCTGTACACATTAAAGGTAACGTAGGTTTTTATTGTGCAGGCATGAATCAACAAGCTGAAGTCATCATCGACGGTCATGCCGGTGTGGGTTTAGCGGAAAACATGATGAGTGGTATCGTTCGTGTCAAAGGCAACGCCAGTCAATCAGCAGGCGCAACAGGCCACGGCGGATTGCTTGTTATTGAAGGCGACGCATCATCACGCTGTGGTATTTCTATGAAAGGCATAGATATCGTGGTGGGCGGTTCAGTGGGTCATATGTCGGCATTTATGGGGCAAGTTGGGCATATGGTGGTTTGCGGTGATGCAGGTGAAGCGTTAGGAGATTCCATTTACGAAGCAAAACTTTACGTTGCCGGTTCAGTTGAAAGCCTGGGCGCAGATTGCATTGAAAAAGAAATGACAGCTGAACACGAACAAACGCTAGCTGATTTACTTGAACGTTCACAAATCAATAAAAGCGTGCAGAGTTTTCGTCGTTACGGTTCAGCCCGTAAGCTTTACAACTTTGATATCGATCATGCTGACGAGTATTAAACGTTATGTGTAACGCATTACTGAACACATTACCCTCTTCTTTTGCACAAACGTCGAGCCTTAAGCTCGGTATAACTGGTCTTGCATAATGGACGAAAACATTCCTCGCGTTACCCCCAGAGAATCGGCCACATTTGACGAATACACTCGCTCGGAAATTCGTCGTGCCGCCAGTACCGGTATTTACGATATTCGTGGTGGCGGTGCTAAACGACACCTACCTAATTTCGACGATTTACTGTTCCTTGGCGCTTCTATCTCCCGTTACCCGCTTGAAGGTTACCGTGAGCGATGCGGAACCGATGTAACACTAGGTGGGTTAAACGCATCAAAACCACTGGAATTAAAAATTCCTATTACCGTTGCCGGAATGAGTTTTGGCTCTTTATCTGGGCAAGCCAAAGAATCATTAGGACGTGGTGCAAACTTAGCAGGCACGTCCACCACCACAGGTGATGGTGGTATGACCCCTGAAGAACGCGGCCATTCAAAGCAATTGGTGTATCAATATCTTCCGTCTCGTTATGGAATGAACCCAGATGATTTACGTAAAGCCGATGCGATTGAAATTGTTGTGGGCCAAGGAGCAAAACCTGGCGGCGGCGGTATGCTCATGGGGCAGAAAATTAATGATCGAGTCGCTGAGATGCGCTCATTGCCTAAGGGCATTGACCAACGCTCTGCGTGCCGTCATCCCGATTGGACGGGGCCAGATGACTTGGAAATTAAAATCCTAGAACTACGCGAAATCACGAATTGGGAAAAACCAATTTATGTAAAAGTTGCAGGATCACGCCCCTATTACGATACGGCTTTGGCGGTGAAGGCGGGTGCTGATGTGGTGGTGCTTGATGGAATGCAAGGTGGAACCGCAGCTACTCAGAACGTATTCATTGAACACGTTGGGCAACCCACGCTTGCCTGTGTTCGACCGGCGGTTCAAGCACTTCAAGATCTGGATATGCATAGAAAAGTTCAGTTAATTGTGTCCGGTGGTATTCGTAACGGGGCGGATGTAGCCAAAGCGATGGCTTTAGGCGCTGATGCGGTTGCCGTGGGTAGCGCAGCGTTAATTGCGTTGGGTGATAACGACCCGCGTTACGAAGCTGAATACAACAAATTGGGTAGCACCGCTGGTGCCTACGATGCATGGCACCTTGGGCATGACCCTGCAGGTATTACCACGCAAGAACCTGAACTTGCCAGTAGGCTTGACCCAGAAGTGGCAGGTCGTCGGCTTGCAAACTACTTGAAAGTGATGACCTTAGAGGCGCAAACTATAGCCCGGGCTTGCGGCAAAAATCACTTGCACAATTTAGAACCTGAAGATTTATGTGCGCTGACTGTGGAAGCTGCTGCTATGGCAGGTGTTCCGTTGGCGGGAACCTCATGGATTCCAGGTCAAACACCATACTAAGTAAAACCGAACGACGCACCATCAAAAAAAATTAGAGGAGTTGCAATCAGCATGACACTGGACCTAACCGATTACGCTGAGAAGCATGGCATTAAGTTTTACCTGTTCAACTTTACCGATATTGTTGGTACGCAGCGGGCGAAGCTTGTGCCCGCTGGCAAAGCCAGTAGTATCCAAAAAGCAGGTGCAGGCTTTGCCCCCTTTGCCAGTTGGCTGGATTACAGCCCATCCGATGCTGACATGCTGGTTATCCCCGATACCGATTCTTTAATTCAGCTGCCATGGAAACCTGAAGTGGCCTGGATTGCCGGGGATTGCTGGATGGATGATGAATTGGTTGGCCAAGCACCGCGTAATGTGCTGAAAAAACTGATGGCAGAGTCAGCTAAGCATGATCTACTGATGAAAGCAGGTGTAGAGCCAGAATTTCATATCATCACACCCGATGGCAGTTCAATATCGGATGAGCGCGACGTGCAGATGAAGCCTTGCTACGACCAATCAACCATTATGCGTCGCATTGATGTCATCGGTGAAATCAGTTCCACTATGACAGAGCTAGGTTGGAACCCCTATCAATGTGATCATGAAGACGCTAACGGCCAGTATGAAATTAACTGGGATTTTAGCAACGCGTTAACGTGTGCTGATCAACTCGCTTTCTTTAAATTCATGGTGAAGTCGATTGCAGAGAAGCATGGCCTGCGCGCAACCTTTATGCCTAAGCCGTTTTCTCACTTAACCGGTAACGGTTGTCACGTGCACATATCGATGTGGTCAAACGATGAAAAAACCAACAAGTTCTCTGACGCTAATGGTGAGCTGGGTTTATCTGAAACGGCCTACCAGTTTATCGGTGGATTACTAGAGCATGCTGAGTCATTAGCGGCTATCACAAACCCATCGGTTAATTCGTACAAACGTATTAATGCACCGCCAACACTATCGGGTGCCACCTGGTCGCCAAGTTCTATCACCTACGGTGGTAACAACCGTACACACATGATCCGCATTCCAGATGAAGGACGCATAGAGCATCGCTTGCCGGACAATTCAGCTAACCCTTATTTATTAATGTCGGGGTTATTGGCTGCGGGTCTGCACGGTATTCAGAATAAAACAGCCTGTGGTGAAAGGCTGGACATCAATATGTACACCCATGGGCATACAGTTGAAAACTTACGCAAACTGCCATTGAATCTTTTAGATGCCATTCGTTTGTTTGAATCAAATGAGGGCTTGCGATCAACACTGGGTGAAGACTTTAGTAAGGCGTATATTAATCTTAAGAACGACGAATGGAATCGTTACGCTACATCTTTATCCGAATGGGAGCGCGAACATACTCTCGATTGCTGATGGCTTGAATTTAGGGCGATGCAATCATTTAGCCCTTAGACTTCAATTTTTAACGTAATTTGTAAAAAACATTTTGAATAAAATAAGTGTCTGCTTTTATAAGCTGGCATCTAACGAAAGATCAGGAGACATAACATGACTGCAAGCTGGCGCTTTTCTACACTGGGTGACCGACATCGTGCAATGGGTTCTAACCTAGAAGATTGGAGCGGTATGGGTACCGCCTGGACTTACGATAAGGATCAAGAGGCTGAGTATTTAGCCATCCGAACCAAAGCAGGTTTTATGGATGTATCGGGCCTGAAAAAAGTGCATATCTCGGGTGCGCACGCTTCCCACGTGATTGATCGCGCAACAACGCGTGATGTTGAAAAGATCTCCCCCGGACGTGCATCTTATGCGTGCATGCTTAATGATGAAGGTAAGTTTATCGACGATTGTGTGATTTACCGAACCGGCGCAAATACCTTTATGGTTGTGCACGGCTCTGGTGATGGGCATGAAACATTAACGCGTGCCGCCGTTGGCCGTGATGTCTCCATTCGTTTTGACGACAACTTGCACGATATATCTTTGCAAGGCCCGCTCGCTGTCGATTTTCTTGAAAAGCACGTTGAAGGCATTCGTAACTTAAATTACTTTGCTCACATGCCTACCCGCTTGTTTGGTCACCCCGTGACTATTTCCCGCACTGGTTATACCGGTGAACGTGGTTACGAAATCTTTTGTCGAGGCCAAGATGCGCCGAATATCTGGGATACATTAGTAGAGCAAGGTGCGCCCATGGGCATCATCCCAACGCGCTTCACTACTTTGGATTTGTTGCGTGCTGAAAGTTATTTGCTGTTTTACCCATACGATAACTCGCAAATGTACCCGTTTGAAAACGATGTAACAGGTGATACGCTTTGGGAGTTGGGCTTAGACTTTACCGTCAGTGAAGGCAAAACTGGATTCCGCGGCGCAGAAGAGCACTACCGGTTAAAGGGCCGTGAGCGATTCAAAATCTACGGCGTCAAGCTTGAAGGCACTGAAGCTGCTGAAGAAGGTGCGCCCCTGATGCAAGATGGTAAGCAAGTCGGCGTGGTCACTATCGGCATGTACTCTTCGCTGAATAAGCACAACGTAGGTATCGCAAGAATGCCGGTGGATTGTGCAAAGCCTGGTACCAAGTTGCAAGTGCAAAACGCGTCTGGCCTTATCGCTTGCGAAACGGCGCCCATGCCGTTTTACGATGTTGATAAGGAACGCCGATCTGCGAAGGGGTAATTGATGAGTACCGTTCAGTACGCTGATTTTAAAAGCCGGCCATTTTATGGTGTTTTAAAGCCTGCATCGGCGGTTGCTCATCTGATCGTTGCAGAAGGCGAAGGTGCTCAAGCGGTGATGGATCTTATCGCCAAGGCACCGGCGGATTTTGCCAGTAAGGCAACACTGCTCTATGCAGAAGGGCCCTACGTCAGTGAAAACAGCCGTAGTCAGGCGCTACGTGAATTGGGGTTTGCACGTTTTCATACCAGTGCAACCGCTGCTGCCGCCGTGCCTCGATTGCATGGTGCATTAGATCGCTTGCGCATGGGAACCGAAGTTTATTTAACGGGCAATGAGTCGGCCTTAAGTCTTTTTGTAAAAGCGTGCACTGAAGCAGGTCTTGATTATCAAGGCCTGCAAACTGAACACCGAGGTAGCCTTGCTAGACGGATGCAATGCGTTCATTGCAAAGGCATTACAGAAGACGTTACCACCCAACCAGCGGAGTGTGCTCATTGTGGGCTGTTGTTGTTGGTTCGTGATCATTATTCACGACGAATTGGGGCTTTCCAAGGTGTGAATATCAACGCCGAGGATCCTTCGGACGTGCCACCCAAAGAGGAGATTTTTCGTTGAGCAATCATGCAGCAATTGATGTCATCGTCTCAGAAGTGGTTGAAGTCAATTCGTTGATCAAACGCTTTCATTTCAAACGCCGCGATGGTGGACACCTACCCGCATTTTCTGGTGGCGCGCATATCGTTATTGAAATGCAGGATGGCGAACAATTAAGACGAACGCCCTACTCGTTAATGAGTTCTCCTCTGGATACCAGCGATTACCAGTGCAGCATTCGACGTGATGATGAGGGGCGCGGTGGTTCTTTGTACATGCACAGAGAAGTGAAGCCGGGTATGGCAATGAAAATCAGCCCCCCTGCCAATTTGTTTGCGTTGGATTTACGAGCCCGTAAACATTTAATGATTGCAGGTGGAATAGGCATAACGCCGTTTCTGGCGCAAAGCAGTCAACTGGAACGCACGGGTGGAGAATATGAGCTGCATTACGGGGTGCGTAGTGCTCAGCTCGGTGCCTACCTAGATGTATTGCAAGAGCGCCTTCAGCACCGTTTACACACTTACTATGATGATCAACAGCAATCCATAGATTTCGACGAATTGTTAAGTACACAACCTGCTGGTACCCACTTATACGTGTGCGGTCCCACTCCAATGATTGATAAGGTGTTAAACACAGCACGCGGTGCGGGTTGGCCAGAATCGCACATCCATTTTGAACATTTTGCTAAAGCCTCTCCGGGTGAGCCGTTCACCGCCGAACTGTCTGCAAGCGGTGTCACGGTTGAAGTGGGTCGAGAACAATCTTTATTGGAAGCGATAGAAGCTGCTGGCATTGAAGCCCCTTATTTGTGCCGAGGGGGTGCTTGTGGCCAATGCGAAACTCGTGTTCTTGATTGTGACGGTGAGCTACTGCACGAAGATCATTGGCTTGAGGACGATGAGCGATCGGCAGGTGAAAAAATCATGCCGTGTGTGTCGCGCTTCAAAGGCAAACGACTGGTGCTTGAAAGGTAATGCTTTTATGCACGGGTTTCTTTCTTACTACTTGATAACTAACGCCGAGGTTCAACATGGGTAGCACCGCTAGCCTTCCGACATTCAAAGACGGAACTTACCGCGACGATTTCAGCTTCAGGAATTCTCCAGAGTCGGTATTACGCGCACCGTTCCCGTTTGACAAAGACGAGTACATGTACGCCGTTAATATGGAGCTGCACAAAGATGGGCGACCCGGAACCGCCTATGAGCAGCCCATCGACGTAGATGAACATTATTTGGCTGAAATGCGTGATCGCGCATTGGTGTTAGACGAAGATCCATTGCGATGCCAGAGCTTACCGCACATGGAAATGGCGGGCTGGGATACGTTAGAACTGCTGATGGAATGCAAAGCCAATAGCTATCCTGACTCTTTTTCATTGGAGCGTGATGGCGACCAATGGCATTGGATAAACCGACCGATGGGCATTGATCAACGCTTTACTTTTGGTGATGCCACCACTTTGCCCTATGGCCCATTGGAATACATCACCCGCCAAGCCCAAGGTGATTTCGTTGTGCTCGATGAGCGTGCCAACAACTTGTGGATGGATGCCGGTATGGTCACAACGCAAGCTGATTGGTCATTAGATTTTGACATAGGCATGAATTTTTTCGAATGGCATGCGCCAGTGCCGTTGGCACACGAAAAAGGCATTTTCGAACGAGCCATTAAATACTTATTGGCGGTTCAACAATCAAACCCTGCAAGACGATTGAATTGGACGATGACGGTAAACCCACGGCTGGATACCAGCCCAGAAAACTACCATCAATGGGGCCCAGAAAATACCCACATAACACCTGAAAATGTGGCGGACAAACTCTTTTTGCGTATCGAATTACAGAGCTTTTGGCGTTTACCGCGTTCCAATGCTATATTGTTTCCAATTCGTTGTTATTTCTTAAGTATGCGAGATCTCTCTACGGTTCCCAAGTGGGCAAAGCGCATGCACAGAGTACTTAACACCTTGCCACCTGAACTGTCTTCTTATAAGGGGCTGGATAATTTTCGCGGCACCGCTGTTGATTGGCTGGCTCAGTTTGACGATGGCTCTCCCACAACACCCGGGCCATTTCCTGATTAATTCAGGGTAGAGCTTTTACTCAACGGCTGCCGCAACACGGCAGCCGTTTTGGTTTCAGCATCACACGATTTAGCATTTGAATAATAAAACCCATACAGCAACTTACACCGAAGGATCAGTTTTCGGACATATCAGTAATTTAGCGATTACATCAGCAATCGGCATGTTCGCCATCATGATTGTGGATCTGGTTGATATGTACTTTATCTCCATTCTGGGTATCCCTTCGCTGGCTGCCGCGGTGGGATTTGCAGGATTGGGTTTGTTTCTAGGGGCATCCGTTACGATCGGTATATCGATTGCTGTATCCACGGTGGTTGCGCAAGCATTAGGGGAAGAAAATGAACCGCGAGCTCAGCGTTACGCAACACACGGCCTGCTCTATTCTTTAGCCTGGACCATTCCAATAACGATCGTTACGCTTGTTTATGCCAATGAACTTTTATCGTTAATAGGGGCAAGTGGCGAGACTCTATCGCTCGCTGTTAACTATTTTCGAATTGTGGGGGCCTCTTTACCCATTCTGGGGCTTGCCATTGCTGCAAATTCATTATTGCGAGCGGTGGGTGCGGCAAAGTTGTCGATGTGGTCAACCATAATTGGTGGCATCGTCAATGCGGTGATTGATCCGATTTTAATTTTTGGCGCAGGTTTAGGCTTAACCGGTGCAGCGATTGCTTCGGTGATTTCTCGTCTTTCAGTTGCCGTTATCGCGCTATACAGCATTGGAAAAACACACGGGCTGATCGTAAAACCTGTGTGGCAAGAATTATTGCAAGATTTTAAAACGCTCAGTGGTATCGCCCTTCCTTCTGTTTTAACCAATCTATCAGGCCCTGCAAGTGCCGCATTTGCTACCTCTCAAATGGCCCGATTTGGCACGGACGCGGTAGCGGCATCCTCGGTCATTGGGCGGCTTACACCGGTAGCCTTTGCAGGGCTTTACGGATTATCTGGCGCGGTTGGCCCGGTGGCCTCACAGAACATGGGCGCAAAACAGTTTCACCGAGTTCGTGAATCATTAACCGCTTCAGGTAAATTCGTTGCCGCTTATGTTTTGCCGGTAACGCTAATGATGTACTTAGCTCAAGATGCATTAATAAAGGCCTTTAGCTTACAAGGTGAGGCGGCTGACTTATTAAATTTTTACGCAACCTTTGTTGTGGGGTCTTATATTTTATTTGGGCTTCAGTTAAGCGCTAATCCATTATTTACCGCGCTTCGCCACCCAGGGTTTGCTACCTTAAGTAATATCGTTCGTGACTTGTTATTGGCGATTCCACTCATTTATTTACTGTCTTCTGAATTCGGCTCACGAGGCGTATTGGCAGGCCAAGCATTAGCCAATGCATTGGCAGGTGTTATCGCATTCTCTACCGCCTACTGGATGAGTGGTAAAGTTGAACGAGGTGAATCCATTGGGCCATCGTTCTCTACTATTCGATTTCACCGACACAAACCAGTTTTACCCGGTATTCAGCATCGCGGCTAGTATCATTTTCTCCTCCAGCAATTCTTAACATCACTAAGAGGCATGCACTGGCGTGACTAATTTTCTTCTTTTAGCGTTCATTTTCTTAGTGGCTGGTGTTGTTGCTGTGCCTATTGCCACTCGATTGGGGCTAGGTTCCGTTTTGGGATACTTAATAGCAGGCATTGTAATCAGCCCCTTACTTGCCTTGCTCCATGTTGATGTTATTGCCTTGCAACACTTTGCAGAATTTGGTGTTGTCATGATGTTGTTTTTAGTGGGAATGGAGCTTGAGCCTGCAGTGCTTTGGTCGATGCGGGCTAAGCTTATTGGTGTCGGTGGTGGGCAGGTTTTTCTTAGCGTGCTATTGGTGATGGGGGCGGCTATGGCGATGGGGCAACCTTGGACTGTGGCGCTTGCTATCGGTTTGGTATTTTCACTCTCGTCCACCGCCATCGTGTTGCAAACGCTTAATGAAAAAGGTTTGATGCGCAGCGATGGTGGGCAATCCAGTTTCTCTGTGCTCTTATTTCAAGATATTGCTGTTATTCCAATGCTGGCCTTGGTGCCATTGTTGGCACTACCCGAATTAATGGACGTTACCGCAAACGCTGCGAACGGTGGTGACGACCATGCCAGTTTAAGTTTAGTTGATGGTTTAAACGGTTGGCAAACTACGTTGGTAACTGTTGCCGCCGTGGCGTTTGTTGTGGTTGCCGGTAATTGGCTGATTGGTCCTATGTTTCGGTTCATAGCCAGTGCGGGGCTTCGTGAGTTATTTACAGCTGCGGCATTGATGGTTGTTGTGGGGATTGCCTTATTAATGTCATTAGTGGGTTTATCTCCTGCGTTAGGAACGTTTGTGGCAGGTGTTGTTTTAGCCAACAGTGAGTATCGCCATGAATTGGAATCTGATATCGATCCGTTTCGTGGATTACTACTTGGCCTATTTTTCATGACCGTTGGCGCTGGGATAAACTTTGCGCTGTTGTTCGATAACCTATGGCTCATCATCGGCTTAACCCTTGGGATGATGGCGATAAAGGTGTTGGTACTTCTGTTTCTTAGTGTTGTGTTTAAAATTCGCGGCACGGATCGATGGTTGTTTTCATTGGGATTGGCGCAAGCAGGTGAATTTGGGTTTGTTTTACTTTCCTTTACGGTGGCAAATTCTGTAATACCAACCGCCTTGGCCGATCGTCTGTTATTGGTGGTGGCCCTATCCATGCTGCTCACACCCGCGCTGTTCATTTTTTATGATCGCGTCATCGCACCCAAATTTTCAAAAAACCAAATCGCAGAAGCTGACAACATAGAAGATACAGGCCAAGTACTGATTGCCGGGCATGGCCGGGTTGGTGGTATCGTTAATCGAATGTTAAAGGCTGCAGGCATTTCCACAACCGTGGTTGATTTCAGCTCCTCGCAGTTAGACATGCTTCGAATGTTTGGTGTAAAAGCTTATTTTGGTGATGCAACGCGGCCTGATTTACTCGAAGCTGCAGGCATTAGAGAAGCCTCACAGTTGATTGTTGCAATTGATGGCAAGCATCAATGCACAGAGTTAGTACGTTATGTTCGCCAAAACTACCCATCCGTTCACGTCATAGCCCGCGCAAAAGACAGAAACCATGTGTACGATTTATACGCTGCGGGTTGCAGAGATATCATCCGAGAAACCTACGACAGCTCGGTGCGTATGGGGCGATCTGCCTACGTTGCCAGCGGAATGCCCGAGGAAGACGTTGAGCACGCCGTAACTGGGTTCGTTGCCGATGACAGAACATCGATGATCGTGATGGCAGATCTTTATGATCCTGATGTAGCGACGTCTGAAAATATTGAATACGTAAATAAAGTGAAGGAAATCGGTGCGATTCACGAAGCGTTAACCGCTGAAGGCGTTAGCGGGTTGGGAAAGCTTGCGCAAAAATTAGCTGAGTCGGGACAAGACCCTGCAGAGATTATCAAACGATTTCAAGATGAAGCCGACAATCAGTTAAAAACGCCGTGATTGACCATCATCGGCAACAACACGTGATGAGTTTTACCGGTGGCCAATTCTGGAGAACATGATAGGCTTAACGCTAAGCAACTTAAAGCGATGGAATTTTGTTTTTACTACTGAACGTATTAAAATGGGCGCTAATTTTAATCATCATTTTAGTGACTGCCATTGCGGCATTTCTACAATTCGCCCCCACCTTTGGAGCAAAACCCAGCGATCAATCAATGCTGCGCATGAAGGCTTCGAAAAATTTTAAAGATGGCATTTTCAAAAATATTGAAGAAACAATACTAGATACCAGTAAGCCAGGTGACTCAATGGATTTGGCCAACTATATTTTTCCACCTGACAATAAGAACCCCAGAAAAGCCTTACCGTCAGTAAAATTTAAACACGAAAATTTGGCGAATGGAGATTTCGTTTGGTTTGGTCATTCAACCTTGTTGTTTCGATCCGATAACATCAATGTGCTTATTGATCCGGTATTCAACCGCGCCTCCCCCATCCCTATTGGTGGAAAATCTTTTGATTTTGACGTCTCACCCACCATCGATGGCTTACCGCCAATGGATGTCGTATTAATTTCGCATGATCACTACGACCACCTCGACCACAAGTCCATCGCCGAACTTGCATCCACCACGCAATTGTTTCTCGTGCCGTTAGGTATTCAAGCGCATTTAATACGTTGGGGTGTACCCATCGAGAACATTATAGAGCTCGATTGGTATGAATCTCATCAGGTCGGCAACACGGCATTTACTCTCACCCCTTCACGTCATTTCAGTGGCCGAGGGTTAAGCAACCGGTTCTCTACTTTATGGGGTTCGTGGGTGGTGAAATCGTCGGAACAATCAGTGTTTCTCAGTGGCGATTCTGGCTATTCGGAAGAATTTAAACGTATCGGAGAACGCTTTGGCCCATTTGATATTGCGTTTATTGAAAACGGAGCCTACGACACACAATGGTCGCAAATTCACATGATGCCAGAGCAATCGGTGCAGGCGGCTATTGATCTTAATACCCGTTTGTTCTTTCCCATTCACTGGGGAAAATTTGATTTAGCCAAGCACCAATGGACAGATCCTATAAAGCGAGCGGTTAAGGAAGCAGATGCTCGCCGTGTGCCCATTGTTGCGCCGTTGGTCGGGGAGATATTCCAATTGGATGCACCGCCGTATACGGTTTGGTGGGAGTTATAAAGGAGCCATTTTGTCACGCACCACATCCGAATTCCTTGCCGATCGTGCCCGTCTGATGGGGCCGAACGTATCAACGTTCTACGATGAACCGATTCACTTTGTAAAAGGAGAAGGCGTTTGGTTGTGGGATGCCGAAGGCCGTGCTTATCTTGATTGCTACAACAATGTTCCGCACGTCGGTCATTGCAACCCGCGGGTGGTGGAAGCCATTTCTCATCAAGCGGCAACGTTGAATACGCATACTCGATATTTACACGACACAATTCTTGATTACATCGAGAAGCTAACAGCCACCATGCACGCATCACTTAATACGGCCATTTTGACCTGCACGGGTTCAGAAGCTAACGACATTGCACTGCGTATGGCAGAAGCGGTTACCGGAAAACGCGGCATCATTTCAACCGATGCAACTTATCACGGTAATTCAGCGTTGGTTAGCCAACTCAGTCAGTCGAATAACCCAGCTAGTGGGTTTGGTCTTGAGCAATACGTACGTTTTGTTCAAGCGCCCGATAGTTATAGAAACCCCGATCCGGACGGTCGTGCATTTGCTGCACAGGTGGCAGCCCAAATTGATGCGCATGAGTGTGCTGGAATTGGGTTTGCCGCTTTGATTGTTTGCCCCTACTTTTTAAACGAAGGCTTTCCGGATCATCCAGATGGATGGCTGAAACCTGCAGCCGATTTAGTTCGTAATGCAGGTGGGTTAATCATTTGCGATGAAGTGCAGTCTGGCTTTGGTCGCACGGGCACGCATTTGTGGGCTTATGAGAAAATGGGAATCGTACCTGATGTGGTTGTGCTTGGAAAACCCATGGCCAATGGGCATCCGATGGGCGGTGTGGTGGCATCGCATGACATCGTGGCAGAATTTCGGAACGGTTATCGCTACTTCAACACCTTTGGTGGCAACCCAGTTTCTTGTGCAGCGGCGCTAGCGGTTTTACAAGAACTAGAAGATAAAGATCTTGTGGCAAATGCTTTGCGTGTTGGTCTTTATGCTCGCACTCGGCTTAAGAAATTACAGGCTAAATACGATGTTATTGGTGATGTGCGCGGTTCTGGGTTAATTTTCGGCGCCGAATTAGTTACCGATCGTAAAACTAAGCAACCTGCCAGTGAATACACCGATCGCGTGATTAACGCCATGCGCCAGCGCGGCATCATTCATTCAAAATTGGGCCGCTATAAAAACACATTAAAAATTCGCCCACCCATGCCCTTTTCAATGGATAACGCCGATTTACTCTTCGATACCTTAGATGATGTGTTATCGAACACTTCGCTGTCGTGACAAACCCGAACGCTGAAGTTGTGGTTAATCAGGCACTGCGCTTGTGGGGGTTAGAGGGTGCGCAAACGAATCTTATTGCGGCGCGAGAAAATGCGGTATACCGAGTCACATCAAAAAACGAATTTGTGGCTTTGCGCCTGCATCGTCAAGGGTATCGTTCCCATGATGAATTGCGTTCTGAACTGGAGTGGATGGCCGCCTTGGCAGCAGGGGGTACTAAAGTGCCCTCCCCCATTAGCTCATTGTCGGGTAATAGTTTGCATGTGATTGATGGGGTTCAAGTGGATGTTTTAAGTTGGTTGCCTGGTGCGCCCTTGGATAGCTATGTCGCTAATTTAACGACGGCTGAACGAACGCAAGCGTTTTTCACTTTAGGAAAAGAGATGGCAACACTTCATAAAGTGTCAGATGCCTGGATTCCTTCTAAGCAATTCACTCGCTGCGCTTGGGATTTAGAAGGCTTGCTGGGTGATGCGCCGTTGTGGGATTGTTTTTGGAAAAACCCTTCATTGTCTGCAGAAGAGCGCCAACTTTTCAACACGCTTCGGTGTCATGCACGCCGTGATCTCAAACGTTATGAAAACCAACTTGAATACGGTTTAATCCATGCTGATTTGGTGGGTGGAAATGTATTAGTCTCAGATGATTCGATGTGTTTGATCGATTTTGATGATGGCGGCATGGGGTTTCGACTTTATGAGGTTGTTACCGCCTTACTAAAGCATTCGAATGACAATGATTTTATAGATCTAAAATCTGCATTAATCGAAGGGTATCAGCACATTAGGCCATTAGAATTAAACGCATTTGATTTATTCATGGCGCTGCGTGCTGCCACCTATGTTGGATGGAATATCTCAAGGATGAACGAAGCGGGTGGACGAAACAGAAACGCACGTTTTATCGACGCTGCGCGGCAGCATGCCAAGGTGTACTTAGAAGCTTCCTAACATTTATCCAAACGCAAGCTTTTCTGCCTGTTGAGCTTCTGTTCGAATCCAGGCAGTAAATTTTTTCGCAACCGCGCTGTTATTACCATTTAATGTTTCCACAGAATAACCGTCTTTTGCACGCATAAGCGTTGAGTGCACCGGCACCAGTGCGCCTGCTGTGATGGTTGGGGCACTGATAAGCGCACTGACCAAAGCGATACCGGCACCTGACTTTGCAAAATCAACTGACATTCCATGCGAATCGACAAAGATAGAGGCTTGACGATCGGACGGTTCACCAACGTGCTCAGAAAATTGTTGCCAAGTATCCGATGTACCCACCGATTGTATTAACGGCAGGTGCGATAAGTTTGCAATCGGTGTAGAGGATGTTTTTTTTGCGTTCTTTTTTATAAGATCAGGCGATGACACCAACGCTATTCGATTACTCCCTAATGGCTTCGATGTTGAGTGGGTTGAATCGATTGGGCCAAAACGAATTTGCACATCGGCTGTGGAGGCAACAAATTCATCGGGCCAAACCGTGGTTTGAATTCGAATTCTAACGCCGTTGTTTTTCTTTATAAATGACTTAAGGCGCGGTACCAAAAACCATTGCGCAACGCTTACGCTTGTGGCTATGGTAAGTAGCTTAGGATCGGCTGCAGGTTCAAAAGCTGCAGATGCGGCGGTTAAATTGTTGATGCCGTCGCTAACTTGGGGTAATAGCCGTCTGCCTTCATCGGTTAAGGCAATGCCGCGGGATTTGCGCACAAACAACGCACAGCCAAATCGCATTTCTAGTGAGCGAATTTGTTGGCTAACGGCTGATTGTGTCAGGCCCAGCTCGTTCGCAGCCGCGGTAAAACTTAATAAACGAGCCGCGCTTTCAAATGATCTGAACCAGCCGATGGGAGGGAGCGCTCGATTACTCATCACATAAGCTAGCCATTAGTAATACTAATGATTATGACCTCAAAAGTATTGCTTGTCAATTGGTTGGTAGGCGTTGATAGTAAATAAGTTAGCCTCTTGATCCTTTTAAATCATGACCCCTGAAATTCGAAAATTTGTCACCTTTGAGGAAGAAATTCTTAGTGAAGGGTTTAAAAAAGTAGACTCTACTTGGCGTCTTTTCGCCGTGGCAGCGGTTGTAAAAAATCCATGGGCTGGGCGATACGTTGAAGATTTAAAACCTGAGATTCATGCCTACGGCCCCTTGCTGGGTGAGCAGCTAACAAAGCGAATCATTGCATTAGCGGGAGGTGGCGATGCCATCGAAGCCTATGGTAAAGCAGGCGTTGTTGGGCTTGATGGTGAAATTGAACATGCCTCGGCGCTGATCCACACGCTAAGGTTTGGCAATTTTTATCGAGAAGCGGTAGGTGCAACCAGTTATTTATCTTTCTCCAATACCAGAGGCGGCGCTAACAGTCCCCTATCGATCCCGTTGATGGATAAACACGATGCGGGTAAACGCTCGCATTATTTAACCATTCAGTTCTCAATTGCCGATGCCCCACGAGCTGATGAATTAGTCATTGCTCTTGGCGGGGCAACAGGTGGCAGGCCGCATCATCGTATTGGTGATCGATACCAAGATCTTAAGGAATTAGGGCACGATGTGGACAACCCTGCGGCGATCTAAACTTCACAACGATTTGAGTGGTTGGCAAGGCGGTGCGGGACCGCACATGCTTCTTATTCATGGCGTAGGTATGAACGCTAACTATTGGACGAATCTGATTCCCCAATTGCAAAATCACTTTAGCTTAACGGTGATTGATTTACCAGGCCACGGGATGAGCCCAGCGTTCAACCAAGATTCGCTTGAATTGGCCGATTACACCGATGCGGTAGCGCGTTTCATAGATCAATGCGCGATACCAACGACGGTCGTAGGGCATTCGATGGGAGCAATGATAGCCATAGATCTTGCCGCGCGTTTTCCTGAACATATTGTTGCCATAGCCGCCATGAATGCGATACATCAGCGCAGCGACTCTGCCAAAGCAGCCGTTAAAGCCCGGGCTGAACATTTGGCAAACTCTGCGGATACTGATTCAACCGACTCTGCCGATACCTTAAGACGTTGGTTCGGCGATAAGAGTAACGGTGATTATCAGCAAGCGTCAGATGCGTGCGCAAAATGGTTAATGGCTGCTAATCCAGAAGGCTATCGTCAAGCTTATCGTGCGTTCGCGTTTCACGACGGACCGGATGATGCCGCACTGAAGGCTATCGGCTGCCCTGCTCTGTTTATAACCGGTGAAGATGAGCCTAATTCAACCCCTGCCATGTCGAACGCTATGGCAACGTTAACTAAGCATGGTGAAAGTGTGGTGGTTGGTGGTGCGCGGCACATGATGTCGATGACACACGGCACTGAGGTTATAAATGAACTGATGACGTTTGCCAGAACGCATAAATTAATTGTATGAGTGATTTTAATTCTAAAGCGCGTAAAGCAGCGTTTGGTTATTTCATGGCTGGTGTTAATGGGATAAAGGCGCGCGCCTGATGGTTATTTGGATGTTTACTCATTTCCAAGAGAGAGAATTATGAAATTTTCATTATTTGCGCACATGGAGCGACAGGCCCCAAGTCAAGAACACAGTCGGCTGTATGAAGAATTTATATCGCTGTGCAAAATGGCCGACGAAGGTGGAATGCGGGCTATTTGGACAGGTGAACATCACGGTATGGAATTTACCATAGCGCCAAACCCCTTCTTAACCATCACCGATATTGCCAACCACACCAGCAATGTAAAACTTGGCACTGGCACCATCATCGCACCGTTCTGGCATCCGATTAAATTAGCCGGTGAAGCGGCCATGACGGATTTAGTAACCGGTGGCAGGCTGGAACTAGGTGTTGCTCGAGGCGCCTACTCTTATGAGTATGAACGGCTTATGCCCGGAATGGATGCATGGGAAGCAGGCCAACGCATGCGTGAATCCACGGTGTTGTTACGACAGCTTTGGGAAGGTGATTGCCAGCATGAGGGGGAATTTTATCAATTTCCTCACACCAGTTCAGCCCCCAAACCGGTGCAAGATGGCGGGCCGCCCATTTGGATTGCCGCCAGAGATCCTTCCAGCCATGAATACGCTGTGAATAACGGGTTTAATGTGCAAGTTACCCCGCTTTGGCAAGGCATTGAAGAGATCACAACGCTTATGTCCCGATTCAATGAAGCGTGTGATCAGTACAGCGGCCCTCGACCCAACATCATGCTGTTACACCACACCTATGTAGCAAGTGATGAGAAAGATGTGGATGTCGCGGCGGTTGAACTAAGTCGATTTTATAACTACTTTGGTGCTTGGTTTCAAAATAAACGCCCGGTTGAACAAGGTCATATAAAACCACTGACACAAGATGAATTAGCAGGTAACGCTTTGATGGCCCCAGAAAATATGAAACGCGATTTAACGGTTGGCACCGCTTCGCAGGTGATCGAACAAATTAAGCGTTATGAAAAACTTGGTTATGATGAATATTCTTTTTGGATGGACAGCGGTATGTCTTTTGAACGTAAGTGTGCATCCTTACGTCGATTCATCGATGACGTTATGCCCGCATTTGCCTAGGATTTAACATGGATACATTAGCTCACTATCAACTTTATATCGATGGCAAATGGTGCGAAGGCAGCCTTGCGCAAACCGAGAAAAGTATCAACCCTGCCAATTCAACGCCCTGGGCAACCTTTGCCTGTGCATCTGAGAAGGATGTGAACGAAGCTGTATTGGCTGCTAAAAGAGCGCTTAACGATCCTGCTTGGCGCGATTTATCACAAACAGCGCGCGGGAAGTTGTTGTACAAATTGGCCGATTTAATAGAAAGCAATGCTGAAGTGATTGGCCGATTAGAATCAAGCGATAGCGGAAAGTTGGCATCTGAAACAGTTAATCAGGTGCGTTACGTGGGTGACTATTATCGCTATTTTGCAGGGCTTGCCGATAAAATTGAAGGATCGGTTCTGCCCATTGATAAACCCGATATGCATGTTTTCACAACGCGCATGCCCATTGGTGTGGTTGCAGCGGTGGTGCCGTGGAATGCGCAGATGTTTTTAACCGCCACAAAGTTAGGCCCTGCCCTGGCCGCAGGTTGCACCGTGGTGATTAAAGCATCTGAAGTTGCACCGGTTCCAATGCTTGAATTCGCTCGGTTAATTGATGAAGCTGGGTTTCCACCCGGTGTGGTATCCGTTATAACCGGTGATGCAGAGCATTGCGCCATTCCATTAACACGCCATCAAGACGTTGATCGAATAGCGTTCACCGGAGGGCCTGAAACCGCCAAACACGTGATACGAAATTCGGCTGAAAATTTTGCTGTAACGTCTTTAGAGCTGGGCGGAAAATCCCCCATCATTGTCTTTGATGATGCTGATCTTGAAAGTGCTGCCAACGGATTAATCGCTGGTAATTTTGGAGCATCAGGGCAGTCGTGTGTTGCAGGCTCTAGGGGAATCATTCAGCGTAGCATTTTTGAAAAATTAGCCCTGCTCATCGAAGAGCGTTCAGCGTCCATCGTGGTTGGGGACCCTCAAGATGCGGCAACCCATGTGGGCCCACTGTGCACATCGGCACAAATCAATACCATTGAATCCACTTTGGCAAAATCTGTAAAACAAGGTGCAGCCATTCGTTTTGGCGGTACACGAACCGAGTCATTGCCTGATGGGAATTACTTTGAACCCACACTAGTTGAATGCCAATCAGCAGAAACTGAGACACTAAAAACGGAAATGTTTGGCCCGGTGATGTCACTCATTGCCTTTGATACCGAGGAAGAGGCAATTGCTTTGGCTAATGACAGCCGTTTCGGATTAGGCTCAGGCGTGTTCACCGAAAACTTATCTCGTGCCATGCGGGTGTCCAATCAAATTCGATCAGGAATTTGTTGGGTTAACACCTACAGAGCCATTTCTCCCATTGCCCCGTTTGGAGGATTCAATCAATCAGGCTATGGCAGAGAAGCGGGTTTAGATTCCATTATGGATTACACCCGAACCCGAACTACGTGGATCAATACCTCGAACCAACCAATGGCAAACCCTTTTGTTATGCGCTGACCAACAAACGCCAACAGCGGTAGTTAGGGTTCGAACGGTTGGTTCGAGTGATATTGGATTATACGATCGAAGCTTCTGTGGCTGCCTTGATTTCGTCCTCAGACACACCATCGGCGGTTTCCACAATTTTTAAGCCGCCTTCAACCACATCTAAAACCCCAAGATTCGTGATGATACGGTCGACAACGGACTGACCCGTTAATGGCAAGGTGCAGCTTTTGAGTAACTTAGATTCGCCCTTCTTGTTGGTGTGATCCATAACCACTACCACTCGGCCAACACCTGCAACAAGATCCATCGCACCACCCATGCCCTTCACTAACTTTCCTGGAATCATCCAATTAGCCAAGTCGCCGTTCTCGGCCACTTCCATCGCACCTAGTATGGCCATGCTAATTTTTCCCCCTCGGATCATTCCGAACGAAGTTGCACTATCAAAATAAGCGGTTTGCGGTAATTCTGTGATGGTTTGTTTGCCTGCATTGATCAAGTCAGGATCAATGTTGTTTTCGGTTGGAAACGGGCCCATACCTAGCATGCCGTTTTCTGATTGCAGTGTGACCTCAACCCCTTTAGGGATGTAATTGGCCACCATGGTGGGGATGCCAATACCTAAGTTAACGTAAGTGCCGTTTTCAAGTTCTTGCGCGGCGCGTTCCGCCATTTGTTCTCTATTCCAAGCCATTTTCTATCCCTCCGACACCGTGCGTTGTTCTATGCGTTTTTCATGCTCGCCTTGAATTAAGCGGTGCACGTAAATACCAGGCAGATGGATGGAATCTGGGTCAAGCGACCCAACAGGGACGATTTCCTCGACTTCCATAACGCATATTTTGCCGCACATCGCAGCGGGTGGATTAAAATTGCGCGCGGTTTTACGAAAAATCGTATTACCCGTTTCGTCCGCTTTCCAAGCCTTTACGATCGAGAGATCGGCGAACAAACCCTCTTCCATGATGTACGTTTCGCCATTAAAGTCCTTGTGGAATTTTCCTTCAGCGATTTGTGTTCCCACACCGGTTTTTGTAAAAAAGCCTGGGATACCGCATCCACCGGAGCGCATTCGCTCAGCTAAGGTGCCCTGCGGGTTGAATTCTAGCTCTAGCTCACCAGACAAGTACTGCCTCATGAATTCTGCGTTCTCGCCCACGTAAGAGGAGATCATTTTTTTAACCTGCCTGGTTTGCAGCAACAACCCGATACCGAAATCGTCCACACCAGCATTATTGGATGCGATGGTTAAGTCTTTGGTGCCCGCCTCTTTTATCGCATTAATTAAGAGCTCAGGGATGCCACATAGGCCAAAACCACCGGCCGCTATCAGCATGCCGTCACTGAGTACACCTGATAAAGCCTCTTCGGCGTTGTTAAAGATTTTGTTCATGGAAAAGGTCCGAAAATAACCCGTAAAGGCTACCAAAATGGCTCAATTCGTTCAACTGGTCATGCGGACATAGGTGAGCTGAAGATTAATTTGATGTTGGAGGGCTATTCATGGATGATGGGATGCCGGTTCACATAAAACACCCAATTGAAGAGGAAGAAAATCATCATGAAACATGTATATAAAACCGCTTTTGCAGCGATTGCTCTATCGGTGGCAGCCGTACCCGCCAGCGCAGCTGAAAAAGTGAACATTGGCGTACCCTCCTGGACGGGTGCTCAAGCCATTGCTAATTTATTAGCTGAAGTGGTCACATCGAAAATCGGTGGTGAAGCAGATTTAATTCCTGGTAACAATGCCACCATCTTTCAAGCAATGGATCAAGGTAAAGGCGACATCGATGTACATCCCGACGTTTGGCTACCAAACCAAGAAAGCTTCACCAATAAATACGTTGAAGGTGCTGGCACGGTACAACTCTCGGGTAATTCTTATGAAGGTAACCAAGGGTTTTGTGTCTCCAAAGATTTCGCTGCTGAAAATAGCATTACCGACATTGCTGATTTAGGTCGCCCCGATGTGGCTGAAAAGATGGACAGTGATGGGGATGGCAAAGGTGAAATGTGGATTGGTGCGCCTGGCTGGGCATCGGCGAATGTAAACGAAGTGAAAGTTCGCGACTACGGTTTAGGCGATTTTCTTGAACCGATTCGGGCAGAAGAAAGTGTCAAGACAGCTCGTGTGAAAGATTCGATCGCTAAAGGCGAAGGTTATGCTTTCTATTGTTATAAACCACACGCGGTTTGGTTTATGTTTGATGTGGAAATGCTGTCAGAACCCACTTACGATGAAGCCAAATACACCATGGTTCAACCATCGGATTCAGATAACTGGTTTGAAGAATCCAATGTGGAAACCAAAGATGCCTTGAAGCAGGTGCAAATCGCTTGGTCTAAGTCTCTTGCGGATCGTTCTCCAGCCATTGCAGAATTTTTTGAAAACTTCGAACTCACTGCCGATGATGTCAGTAGTTTTGCGTTTGAAATTTCTGGAAATGGCCGAGATGCAGCCGAAGTAGCAAAGGAATGGGTTGCCAATAATTCCGATCGTGTTGACAGCTGGTTAGGTTTGTAAGCCAAGTCGTTTTCACTAGCTATAAAAATCAGGTGGCGGTAATTCAACGCCGTCGCCTGAAATTTGCTTCACCAATCAACCTAAAGAAATAACGTGCCTTCATCCTCTACCGTTATAGAACTGTCTAATGTTTGGAAAATTTTCGGCAATAATCCGCAAGCGGCCCTTAAAGCGGTTCAAGAACGCGAATTGCCTAAAGCAGACGTTTTAGAAGAATTTAACGCGGTGGTAGGTGTTGCGGATGTCTCTCTCACTATAAATCGTGGTGAGATATTTTGTATTATGGGCTTGTCCGGTAGTGGCAAATCAACGTTAGTTCGCCATTTCAATCGACTGCTTGAACCTACGGCTGGAAAAATTCTGATTGAAGGCACGGATGTTATGGCATTGGGTACTCGCGCCTTGCAGAAATTTCGTAATGAAAAAATTGGCATGGTGTTCCAAAACTTTGCTTTGTTGCCACATCGCTCGGTGCTCGATAACGTTGCAATGCCATTAGAGATTCGGCAAGTCAGTAAAAATGAGCGCATGCGTCAAGCGGCCGCTATTCTTGAGATTGTTGAACTCAGTGCTTGGGGCAGTAAGTTTGCCCATGAACTCTCAGGTGGAATGCAACAACGGGTGGGTTTAGCCAGAGCATTGGCGGCAAATCCTGATGTGCTGTTAATGGATGAGCCCTTTAGTGCACTAGATCCTTTAATACGCCGTCAGTTGCAAGATGAATTTCTTAGGCTTTCAAATATATTAAAGAAAACAACGGTATTCATCACGCACGATTTAGATGAAGCGGTTCGGATTGGTCATCGTATTGCAATAATGCGAGATGGACGGGTGGTTCAAATTGGAACCGCTGAAGACATTGTTATGCACCCTGCAGATGATTATGTGGCTGAATTTGTCGCAGGCATTTCTCGATTAAAAGTGGTGCATGCACACGCCGTTATGCAAAACGTGGATGACTATGTGGCTACGCACCCTGCTTTGCCTAGCCATGCGCCTGAAGTTCCTGGGAACGAAACTTTGAGTAAAATTATTGATGTAGCCATTGGCACTGATGCGCCAATAAAAGTGGTTGATGATGGTAAAACGGTTGGTGTTATCACTCGTGAAGCGTTACTCAAAACGGTTGTAGAAGGCACGGAGATGTCATGAGTGCACCTATAAAGAACCTATTGGATGCTAGCGACACCGACGCTGCCCGTGATTTTTCTCAAAACCGAGAAAGAGACATCTCTGAATTTGTTGATACACACTCAGAGTATTACGTCAAAAAATTTAACAAGATTGGCGAGAGTGCGCGTTTCACACCAACGTTTAACATCGCAGCAGGTTTATTAGGGCCTATTTGGTTCGGTGCACGTGGGTTATGGAGCTGGGCCATTCCCTTTTTAATTCTGGAAACATTGGGGCTTGTACAAATAGCTCGCGGGTTATTTGGTGATTTAGCCGCTGATGCCTTTGCACGTATCGCATCCATTGAAGGCACTCTTGAACTCCGTAAGCGTCAACTGGCATCGGCTATCGAATCTGGCTCTGACAAGGCGGATGTGTATCAACGTACCGTTGATTCTTTAGAAGCTAACATTGGTGGTATAAAACTAGAAGCTCAAGCCATGGCCGAACAAGGAGCAACCATCGCATTAACTGGGCTGGCCGTACTGTTAACGGTAAAGCTTGTGCAAGCGCTAGTTGGGAATTGGGCGCTAGAACAACGTTTTTCTGAATGGCTATCCGATCGCAGTGTGCGTTCTGGCATGCCCACAAAGCATCTTGTGTTTAGCGCCATATTTATGGGCCTAATCGTGATCGCAGCGATGTTGCATTACAGCTTTCCAGGAAAATTTGCGATATTAAATGAATTTCCAACTCATTCAGGAATTCGCGCAACTGCCATTGGTTGGGTGGAGCAATTTTTCACCTTCGCAACAACCCGAGGGGATGCCTTGTTTGATGCCATCACTTACGGCATTCGATCCATATTAGATGCACTTGAGCTGGTATTTGTTAGTACCCCTTGGATAGTGATCGCAAGCTTCATCATTCTGTTGACTTGGCTTACCGCTGGAATTCGAGCAGCCATTTACTCAGCCGCTTTTTTGGCTTACATGGGCATTCTAGGCTTTTGGGAAAAAGCCATGACAACTCTTGCCTTATTAGGAACGGCGGCCTGTTTATCCATCATTATTGGGATCCCATTAGGTATGTTCTGCGCTCGCAGGCCAAGGTTCTATCGGTTTATTCAGCCCATCATGGATTTTATGCAAACTATGCCAGCGTTTGTCTTTATGATCCCGGTGATTGCTTTCTTCGGCACGGGTAAACCGGCTGCGGTTATCACTACCATGATTTTCGGTGGAACGCCGGTTGTCCGACTTACCGTGTTGGGTCTACGTGGGGTTCCAGAGAGCGTGCGTGAAGCGGCAATCTCATTTGGTGCCAGTAAATGGTATTTACTCACTAAGGTGGACTTACCGTTAGCAAGCCCGTCAATAAGGGCCGGCATCAATCAAACCATTATGTTGTCGCTTGCCATGGTGGTAGTTGCCTCTTTGATTGGTGCGAAAGGTTTAGGCGAAGATGTGCTTGAGGCATTGCAATACGCCAATGTGGGGCAAGGTATTTTGGCTGGATTTTCGATTTTGTTTTGTGCAATGATTCTGGATCGTTTGGTTCAAGGCGCACGTAAGTCTTAAACATTGAGGAACATACATGATTGCCGTGTTTTTTCGTACCGCTCTTTTGGTGTTAATAGCCAATGTTCTTAGCGCCTGTTCAACCGCAGTTGAAGGTGATGAGCCAGCTGAACTTTTCGCTGAACTTAATAGCCAGCGTGTGTTGTGGGATCAATCCAATATTTCTAATTACACTTTGCGTTATACAGAATTTTGCGATTGTGAAATCAACCCCATTAGTGTTTCAGTGGTAAACGATGAAGTGGTGGCCGCTCAAGTGTTTGATCAATCAGGCGCGTTGTTAGAAGACATTAACGCCTTAGATTTTGATGACGTTCTGACAGTCGATGGATTTTTTACCAAAATAAGAAACTTAATTGGGGATGACAATCGATTAGTAGTGGAATACAGCGAAACCTTTGGTTACCCGATGACTATTCGTACCAATCGAGATTTAGGGGATTCTGATTCTGAGTTTACTTACACCATTGAACTGCAAGCCATGTAAGCATAAGGCTTAGATCACTATCACTTTAAACGCCCAATGATATCTTGTGCAAGATCTGAGGATACCTCCAAAGCACCTTCAATAAATCCCCCAAACTGTGCGCCCATTTCAGTTGAACCAAAGTGCAAATGCCCGTCCCAAATATTTTTTAAGGCTTTCGGACGACCATAAGCCGGATGATGACGTAACCCTTCAGCGTCTAGATCGATAGCGGTGTTTTTATCGAAGGCCCAATCTTTGATAATAAGCTCTGTTGGGTTTGCACCGTCGTCACCAAACAGTTGGCCCAGTTGTTGACGTATGGCTTCTTTAAGGGCTTCTTCATTATTGCGTCTATGGCTTGCAGGTGTTCCAACAAACCCGAACAATGCCGCCTGTTCGCCTGTGTGAGGCGATGCGTCATGAATTTCAGCTAAAGGGCCAAGACGGCTCATTGCATCACCGGATAAACCTTGAGTTTCCCAGAACGCTTTCGAGTAAATCGCAACGGCTTTTGCGTGCCCCGCCATCCAAGTGGGAATGTTTCTAGCAGCCTGCATGGATTGATCTGACAATGCTGGCATGAAGCTTAAGTGGGATGCTACTCTTGGCGGCAAGGCGAGCACGACGTGGCTTGCTTGACACTGAAAACCGGATGAAGTGCTAACGATTATTTGTTGTTCGTTGTAATGTAGCGAGTTAACGGCGGTGTTCAAATGCAGCTGCTGGGCGGGCAATTCAGCAACCAACACATCGATAAGACGGCCAAAGCCTCCTAGCATTCGCCATGAGCCTTGCATTGAGGCCATGCCTTGCCCCCGATGCACGGCACCTGTTTCGTCTTGATACATTAAATCGCCACGGTAGGCTTGATCAAAGCGTTCAAGTTTTAGTTCATCAACTAACGCATCAATACGCGGCTGACCAGGCCAGAACCATGACGGGCCTAGATCATAGCCTTGGCCTTCAATGGTGTGCGTTAATATTCGCCCGCCCCAGCGATCACGGGATTCCACCAATTGCCAATCGCAACCGGCTGCTTGTAGTTTTCGTGCTAACGAGAGACCCGCAAGGCCACCGCCTACGATAAGAACTTGTGTGTTCATTAAAACGATTCAGTCTGTGGCCTAAGATCCAGCTCGTGTGTCCAAGTGGATTTCGGCTGTTCGTGCAAGCGTAAATACTCGGCCGCTATGTGCTTTGTGTTCATCATGGTGGCAGGATCTGCTTTATGCAGCTCACGGCTTGCCGGTGTATCGATAAGGCCATCGAGTAAAACGTGAGCGACATGAATCCCTGCAGGCTGAAATTCGCGGGCAAGTGATTGCGCCATTCCGCGAAGTGCAAATTTAGATGATGAAAATGCGGCAAAATTTCGTCCGCCACGTAAGGATGCGGTTGCGCCTGAAAAAATAATGGTGCCACTGCCCGCATCAACCATGCTAGGAATTACCGATTGCGACAACGCTGCCGCGGAAAGCACCATGTTGCGCCAACAAGATTCAAAATCATCAACCTCTGTTTCTAAAAAAGGCTTTATTACTAAAGAGGCCGTATTGTGAATAACCAATTGAGGTGCACTGTAGTCGGCAATGATTTTTGCCACAGTGGTTTTTGTTGATTGCACATCAGACAAATCACAAGGCAATATTGCTTGATGTTCACTTAAGGTTGAACCGCCAGAAGCTGAGCGCCTTAGACCAACGCACATAAAGCCTGCTTGTTCAAGAAAGCCCATAATATTCTGGCCTAAGCCTGGTCCTGCACCGGCGATAATGGCTAGTGGGCGTTGTGTTGTCATCGTGTTATTACTCAAGGAAGCTTAGCTGCTCTGGCGCAGGCCCAATTATAAAGGGACGATGATCTCTGACTCTTTCCCAAGCGGATAATTCAGGTAATTGATTTTCCTGTGTGTCTCTGCCGCCAAAATCTATCTATAAACGGCTGCATTCACCCATAGATTGAATTTGATGAAATTATTTTATTAATCAAAAGGATAGGTCATATTGATCCTTTTTGTCAACCGAGGTATGAGTGAGAAATTACGAGATGCCAGCAATATAATGTTAAGAATTTTAAAAAAATGCCGTTAGTCTCAAGACAGTCCTACGATTTGAATTAGCGCACTGTATTAAATTTTTGCGGCTTGGAAGCTCTGCCAAACGAGAAATTGGGACTAGTGTAAATGGTTGATTCGACGGGGTATAAGGCTGCTGAGATTCGGCACAGTCAGAACGTACTGCTTTATGGTGGTATATGGTTTTCAGCGTTAGGGTCGTTAGCGGCCGCCGTTGTTCTCGTTTTCACCTTCCACACATTCGTCAATACGGATGCAACGTATCTTTGGTTAGCCTTCCAAACGATTGTCTATCTTGCCAGATTGTATGATCAGCACCTATTTAATAAAGACACTAAGGCCGCTCAACGAGCTCAATGGTGGGGCAAACGTTTTTATATACTGGCCCTGACTTCGGCCTGTACGTGGGCAAGCGCCATTTGGCTGTTGTTCCCTAATTCAGATCCTGCATATCAGGTTATTCTTGTGCTAACGATGGGAGCAGTAGCTGGCGGCGCACTGGCGTCACTGCCCTATGATCGAAAGCTGGTTATCGTATTTCAATCAATTTTATTCCTATCGGTTGAGCTTAGACTGCTGAGCTTCGGCACTCAATTAACCCATGAAGTTGCGTTGTACTCAGCGTTTGTTTTTGGTTTTTTGATTTTATGTGGATCGAAAGTGGGCACCAACTACTTGGTGATGATTCGCCTAAAGAATGAATATCAAGAAAATAATATCGCGTTAATTAAAGCTACTGAAAAAATGGCTCAGATGGGGTACTGGCATTACACCATTGGAGATAAGACGGTAGAACTGTCGGATAATTTGGTCAAGCTTTTAGATTTTGATAATCGAACCGTGAGGTACAAAGACTGTATAGCCAGAGTTCATTCAAGTGATAGGCATTTATTTCGAACATCGTTAATTACTTTGATGAATGATAAGAACACAAAAGAGATGTCGTTAGATTATCGATTGGTGGATTCAAACAACGCTAGAACGCGTCATTTACGTCAGTTAATTAAAAAAATGTACAACGCAGACGGAACTGTATTTTTATTTGGTTCTGTTCAGGATATTTCAGAAATAAAAACAGCTGAAGATAAGATATATCATATGGCGTACTACGATAGCTTAACTCAGTTAGCGAACCGTGCAAATTTCCATGAGTTCATTGCACGACACACAACGTATGCCAACAGTACTTCTAAGACTTTCTCCGTTGTTTACATTGATCTTGATGATTTTAAAAGTGTTAATGATTCTTATGGCCACGAATGTGGCGATAGTTACTTATTAGAATTCGCTAATCATTTACGCCGTATCATTGCCCCCACAGACTTCATCGCACGGCTTGGTGGTGATGAGTTTTGTATTCTTTTGCAAGATGTAGGTACGGTGGATGAAGTTAAGAAAATAACAAGCCGTTGTTTAGAATTTTGTGATTCACCGTTGCAAATTGGGAATCATCGGATTTACCCGCAGTTAAGCATCGGTGTGTCGTGTTTCCCTGAACACGGAGACAATTGCACGCAACTAATTAAACGTGCAGATTTAGCCATGTATCGGGCTAAAAATGATGATTCTGAAAGTGTTTATGTTTTTCAAGATTATATGGAATTTGATGCAATAGAACGTGTTTGCATGGAAGCCGATTTGCGTCAGGCAATAGCCAATGATGAATTTGAGCTTTGGTACCAACCCAAGATGCACATAGCCAGTAATTCAATAGCCGGTGTTGAAGCGCTTATTCGCTGGCGCCACCCTGAAAAAGGTTTGGTGCCACCGGATTTATTTATAACTACAGCTGAACGAGTGGGTGTCATAAAAGAAATTGGCGAATGGGTATTGGTTTCTGCGTGCAAACAATTAAAGCAATGGAATGAGGATGGATTAACTTTGCAAATGGCTGTCAATGTTTCTAGTGATCACTTTGCATCCAATGGCTTTGTAAAATTTGTACAATCATCGATTATGAATGCAGGTATCAACCCTGCTGATTTAGAAATAGAAATAACGGAGAGTTTAAGCCGCGACCCTGAAGCTCATACACGTGTGTGCAATTCGCTTAGGGAAATGGATGTACGTGTAGCCATTGATGATTTTGGCACCGGTTATAGCTCTCTTTCTGTGCTCGGACAGCTAGAAGTCGATACGCTGAAAATTGATCGTTCTTTCATTAGGCACCTTCCTGGTGATGAGTGTTCAAAGTTAATGGTTAAAACCATGGTCGATCTAGCTTTTGGACTGGGTTATGAATGCGTTGCCGAAGGCGTAGAAACCGAAGAACAGCTTGAGTATTTACATGCGTTAGGTTGCCCTTACG